>NZ_JBEZUS010000012.1:86866-209981 GCF_040636475.1 Streptomyces sp. NPDC037389 | reverse complement strand
CAAGGAACGGACGCTTCCTTTGTACTCACCCTCTCGGGCTTTCCTCCGGGCTTCCCTTCGGTGTTTCCAACCTTACCAGATCCGTTTTCCGTTCCGTTTCCGGCCGGTTTTCGTTTCCAGCGCCCTGTTGGACCGGGCTTCCCCGACTTTATCAGATTCTTTCCGGCCGATTCACATCGGCTTTTCGGATCCCGATAAGGAGGGGAGTGCTTCGAGTTCCAGTGAATTCAATTCACTGACCGAAGCTCGGTAGATACTACCCGTTGCGGAGGAACCAGTCCAGTTCGTCGCAACCGTTCGAATCTACCTCCCCACTCCTCCCGTGTCAACGGTCCTTGTGGGGCGAAGAGAACACTACCAGGCTCAGGGCCGTGCCCATGACGACGGCGGGCCGTCCAGCTCCTCCAGCTCGATGCCCGGCGCCGAGAGGACCACGTCCCCGGCGATGTGGACGGAGTGCTGCTCCCCCGTGTCCAGGTGGCTGACCTGGTACTCGTCCACTTCGAGCGGGCCACTGTCAGTGGCGTGTGCTGTCCTGTCGACCAGGGCCCACGACTGGTCGAGGGTGAGGGGGGCGAGCACGGGGGGTGCGAAGGTCACGAGGCGGACGCGCGCGGACTCTCCGCCGGGGGAAAGGCGGAGCATCCGGGAGATGGCCACGTAGAAGGCGGGGGACGCGCCGCTGAAGGCATGGGCGCGGACATTGCCCTCGGTCGCGTGCTCGCCGGTCGGGTCGGTACGGACCCAGGTGACTCCGTCGAGGGCGGCACCCCGCACCTGCCAGTCGGAGCTCTGGAGCTGGAGGCGGATGGGGCGGCCCAGGTCGTCGATGGCGAGGTCGACCGAGCCGGTGGGGGTGCCGGACGGGGCGGTGAGCTGGGAGACATAGCGCCAGCCCGAAGGGCCGGGGGCGCAGTGGAAGCGCTCTTCACCGAGGGGGGAGTGGTCGTGGGGGTCGTAAAGGGAGTAACGGCCGCGGGGCATGGTGGGGTCCTTGACGCGAATGGGACAGGCCCCCGCCGAGGGGGCGGGGGCCTGTTCTACCAGCCGGGCTGGTCAGTAGCGGTAGTGGTCGGGCTTGTACGGGCCCTCCACCTTCACTCCGATGTACGCCGCCTGCTCCGGGCGCAGCGTCGTGAGCTTGACGCCGAGGGCGGCGAGGTGGAGCCGGGCGACCTTCTCGTCCAGGTGCTTGGGCAGGACGTAGACGTCGGTCGGGTAGGACTCGGGCTTGGTGAAGAGCTCGATCTGGGCCAGGGTCTGGTCCGCGAAGGAGTTCGACATCACGAAGGAGGGGTGGCCGGTCGCGTTGCCGAGGTTGAGCAGGCGGCCCTCGGACAGCACGATGAGGACCTTGCCGTCGGGGAAGGTCCAGGTGTGGACCTGGGGCTTGACCTCGTCCTTGACAATGCCGGGGACCTTGGCGAGGCCGGCCATGTCGATCTCGTTGTCGAAGTGGCCGATGTTGCCGACGATGGCCTGGTGCTTCATCTTGGCCATGTCCGAGGCCATGATGATGTCCTTGTTGCCGGTCGTGGTGATGAAGATGTCGGCGGTCTCGACGACCTCGTCCAGGGTGGTGACCTGGAAGCCGTCCATGGCGGCCTGGAGGGCGCAGATCGGGTCGATCTCCGTGATGACGACCCGGGCGCCCTGGCCGCGGAGGGACTCGGCGCAGCCCTTGCCCACGTCGCCGTAGCCGCAGACGACCGCGACCTTGCCACCGATGAGGACGTCGGTGGCGCGGTTGATGCCGTCGACGAGGGAGTGGCGGCAGCCGTACTTGTTGTCGAACTTCGACTTGGTCACCGCGTCGTTCACATTGATCGCGGGGAAGAGCAGCGTGCCGGCCTGCTGCATCTCGTAGAGACGGTGGACGCCCGTCGTGGTCTCCTCGGTGACACCGCGGATCTCGGACGCCAGCTGGGTCCACTTCCGCGGGTTCTCCGCGAGGGTGCGGTTGAGGAGGGTGAGGATCTGGGCGTACTCCTCGCTGTCGGCCGTGGCCGGGTCGGGGGCGGCGCCCGCCTTCTCGAACTCCACGCCCTTGTGGACGAGGAGGGTGGCGTCACCGCCGTCGTCCAGGATCATGTTCGGGCCGCCGGTGGGGGTGCCCGGCCAGGTCAGCGCCTGCTCCGTGCACCACCAGTACTCCTCGAGAGTCTCGCCCTTCCAGGCGAAGACGGGGATGCCCCGGGGGTCCTCCGGGGTGCCGTCGGGGCCGACCGCGATGGCGGCGGCCGCGTGGTCCTGGGTGGAGAAGATGTTGCAGGACGCCCAGCGGACCTGTGCGCCCAGTGCCACCAGGGTCTCGATGAGGACGGCGGTCTGTACGGTCATGTGCAGGGAGCCGGTGATTCGGGCGCCCGCCAGCGGCTGCGCCTCCGCGTACTCCTTGCGGATCGCCATCAGGCCGGGCATCTCGTGCTCGGCGAGGGTGATCTCCTTACGACCGAAGGCCGCCAGCGACAGATCGGCGACCTTGAAGTCCTGACCGGTGGTGGTAGTCATACGGCTGCTCCTCCTGAGGGGCGAGCGGGAGTGGGTACGGCTGTGCACGCGGACGGACAGCGTCGCCCGGTCGTGGCGCGGACCCGGCTGAGCACGGTCCGCGGCGCGATCGGTCGCACACTGCTCCCCCGGCCGCAGCCCAGTCCGTCGGAGGCCCTCTCTCCCTCGGCCGGTCCGTCGCGCGGGCCGCCCGACCTGCCATCAGCAGCGACGTCTGGCTCTTGGCACGAATCTACACCGGTGCCCCTGCCGAGCCCCAGCCCCGAGCGCCGGGTTCCGGACTCGCCCCGGACGGCCTGTCCGTCGGACCGTCAGGTGTTGCAGGATGCGGGCACGATGAATTTGTGAGGAGATCCACGTGACGCCATCAGCGGATCCGTCCGCCCCCGCGACGAGGCACGGGCAGCGGCTCAAACTGCTTGCCGTGACCGCCTGTCCGACCGGTATCGCCCACACGTACATGGCGGCGGAGAAGCTGACGCAGGCGGCGGAAGCGCTCGGCCACGACATCAAGGTGGAGACGCAGGGCTCCATCGGTGCCGAGAACGTGTTGACCGACAACGATGTCAGCCAGGCGGACGGTGTCATCATCGCGGCCGACAAGGACGTCGACCGCAGCCGGTTCGTGGGCAAGCGGCTGCTGGTCGTCGGCGTCGCCGAGGGCATCCACCACCCGGAGCAGCTGATCGAGCGGGTGCTGGAGGCCCCGGTCCACGAACCGGGCCGTGGAACGGTCTCGGGCACGATCGCGGGCAGGGGCGCGCCGGGTGTCCTCGGGCCGGGGCGCGGGACCGTCTACAAGGCGCTGATGAACGGCGTCTCGTACATGATCCCGTTCGTCGTGGTCGGCGGGCTGCTGATCGCGGTGTCACTGGCGCTGGGCGGGCACCCCCGGCCGGACGGCGGGCTGGTGATCCCCGACGGAACGTTCTGGAAGCACGTCAACGACATCGGTGTCATCGGTTTCACGCTGATGGTGCCGATCCTGTCCGGTTATATCGCCTACGCCATCGCCGACCGGCCCGCGCTGGTGCCGGGCATGATCGGCGGCTGGATCGCCAACACGGGTGCGCTGTACGACTCCAAGTCCGGCGCGGGCTTCATCGGGGCGATCGTGACGGGCTTCCTGGCCGGCTACCTGGTCCTGTGGATCAAGAAGCTCCGGGTGCCGAAGTTCGTCCGGCCGATCATGCCGATCATCGTGATCCCGGTGCTGGCCAGCTCGGTCCTCGGCCTGTTCTTCATTTATGTCCTCGGCAGGCCCATCGCCTGGGTCTTCGAGCACCTCACGGACTGGCTGGGCGGTCTGACGGGGACGAGCGCGGCGCTGCTCGGCGTGCTCCTGGGTCTCATGATCGCCTTCGATATGGGCGGTCCGGTCAACAAGACGGCCTTCCTCTTCGGCGCGGGCCTCGTGTCCAAGAACCCGGAGATCATGGGCATGTGCGCCGCCGCCATCCCCGTGCCGCCGCTCGGACAGGGGCTGGCGACGCTGTTGCGGCGCGGGATGTTCAGCGAGCAGGAACGGGAGACAGGGCTGGCCGCCCTCTTCATGGGCTTCTTCGGCATCACCGAGGGAGCGATTCCCTTCGCCGCGGCCCGCCCGGCGCGAGTGATTCCCGCGAACATGCTGGGCGGCGCGGTGGCGGGCGCCATCGCGGGGCTCGCGGCGGTGGGTGACAGCGTGCCGCACGGCGGGCCCATCGTGGCCGTGCTGGGGGCGGTGAGCGGTGTGCCGATGTTCTTCATCGCGATCGGGGTCGGGATGGTGGTGACGGCGCTGACGACGGTGACGCTGATGGCGTTGGGGGGTGGGGGGCGGGGTGCGGTCGCCCGTGGCGGTGCCGATGCGGTTGCGGTGCCCGTCGCTCGTACGGCCGGGACGGCCCGTACAGCCGGTACGGCCGTGGGTGCGGCCGTGGGTGCGGCCGTGGGTACGGCGCCGGTCGTGACCGAGGCTGCGCCCGAGGTGTTGTCCGGCTATCTCACCGGGCAGACCGTGCGGCTGGAGCTCGCGGCGGTCCGCAAGGAGGCTGCGATCCGGGAGCTGGCGGAGCTGCTGGCAGGCACGGGGCAGGTCCGGGACGTCGACGCGCTCGTCACGGCCGCGCTCGCCCGGGAGGAGCTGGGCACCACCGGGCTGGGCGAGGAGATCGCCATTCCGCACGCGAAGACGGACGCGGTGTCGGCACCGGTCGTCGGCTTCGCCCGGTCCGCCGAGGGGATCGAATGGGGGGCACTGGACGGCTCCAAGGCCCGGTTGATCTTCATGATCGCCGTACCGGAGGCGCTGGCCGGGGACGAGCACCTGCGGATCCTCGCGCTGCTGGCGCGGAAGCTGCTGGATCCGGGGTTCCGGGAGCGGTTGCTGGATGCGGGGGGTGAGGGGGCGGTGCTTGGGGTGCTGGCCGAGGTTCGGTAGGGGCCGGTGGCGGGCGGGGGCCGTGGTGAGAGTCCCCGATCCCGCCCCTTCCCGTTTCTTTCAGGGGCTCCGCCCCCGAACCCCCGGTCCTCAAGCGCCGGAGGGGCTGGATTGGTAGATGTCCGGTTCCAGGTAGATGTCCGGTTCCAGGTAGATCACTCGGGCGATCGGGACCGCCTCGCGGATGCGGGCTTCCGCCGCGTCGATCGCGCGGGCGATCTGGGTCGCCGTGTCCTCGCCCCGTACCGCGATCTTCGCGGCGACCAGCAGCTCCTCGGGGCCCAGGTGGAGGGTGCGCATGTGGATGACGCGGGTGACGGTCTCGCCGTCCACCGCCGCCTCGCGGATCCGTGCCACCTGGTCCGGGCCCGCGGCCTCGCCCAGCAGCAGGGACTTCGTCTCGGCTGCCAGCACCAGCGCGATCAGGACGAGCAGGGTGCCGATGCACAGCGTGCCGATGCTGTCCCACACGCTGTCGCCCGTGGCGAGCGTCAGGCCCACGCCGCCCAGGGCGAGGACGAGGCCGACGAGCGCGCCGAAGTCCTCCAGCAGGACCACGGGCAGCTCGGGCGCCTTGGCCGTGCGGATGAAGGAGGTCCAGGACTGCTCGCCGCGCAGGGCGTTGGACTCCTTGATGGCGGTGCGGAAGGAGAACCCCTCGGCCACGATGGCGAAGACGAGCACGCCGACGGGCCAGTACCAGTGCTCCAGCGGGTGGGGCTCCTTGATCTTCTCGTAGCCCTCGTAGAGCGCGAAGACGCCGCCGACGCTGAAGAGCACGACCGAGACGAGGAAGCCGTAGATGTAGCGTTCCCGGCCGTACCCGAAGGGGTGCTCCTCGCTGGCCTGTTTCTGGGCCTTCTTGCCGCCGAGGAGGAGCAGCGCCTGGTTGCCGGAGTCGGCGACGGAGTGGACGCCCTCCGCGAGCATCGACGACGAGCCGCTGAAGGCGAACGCCACGAACTTGGCCACCGCGATGGCCAGGTTGGCGCCCAGCGCGGCGACGATGGCCTTGGTACCGCCTGATGCACTCATCTGCGCGGGTTGTCCCTTCCGCCCCTGCGGCTGCTTTGCACATCTTTTATGGGATACAGCCTTTACGGGCTACGGCCGGTCATTGTCGCAGCCGTTCGGCCGAGCCGTCGTCAGGCGGCGGCCGTGGCACCCACCGTGGCGCGGAAGACGGACCCCTTACCGTCGAGCTCGACCCGCTCCCCCGCCCGTACGAAGGCGGACTCGCCCCGTGCGAGGGCCAGTTCCGTGCCGTCCTCGCCGCGCAGCAGAGCCCGGCCCGCGGTGCACAGCAGGATCTGGGGGGTGCGGGCGTCGAGCCGGTGGGGTGTCGCGCCGGGGGCGAGCGCGTACCGGGAGAGACGGAACTCCTCCACCGGCGTCTCGTACTCCTCCGCGCCGTCGACGTCGGCCTCGGGCCGCAGGACGCCCGGGGGCGTGGCTTCGAAGCGGACCACGCGCAGTAGCTCGGGGACGTCGACGTGCTTGGGGGTGAGCCCGCAGCGGAGCACGTTGTCGGAGTTGGCCATGATCTCCACGCCCAGGCCGGAGAGGTAGGCGTGCGGGACGCCGGCGCCGAGGTAGAGGGCCTCGCCGGGCTGGAGGAGGACGTGGTTGAGGAGCATCGCGGCGAGGACCCCGGGGTCGCCCGGGTAGTGCCGGGCGAGGGTGGCGTAGGCCGCGTAGGCCGCGCGGTGGGGGCCGTCCTCGGCGGCGAGCCGCTCGGCCGCGGCGGCCGCCTCGGTCACGGTCCCGGCGACGGCGTCGCGCTCCGCGCTGAGCACGGCGGTGAGGACCTCGCGCAGGGCCGCGCTCTCCGGGTGGGCGTGCAGCAGGTCGACGTACGGCTTGAGGCTGTCGACGCCGAGGGCGGAGAGGAGCTCGGCGGTGGCGTCGGGGGCCCGGAATCCGCAGAGCCCCTCGAAGGGGGTGAGGGCGCAGATGAGCTCGGGCTTGTGGCTGGCGTCCTTGTAGTTGCGGTGCGGGGCGTCGGCCGGGACGCCGCGTCCCTCCTCGTCGGCGTAGCCGGCCTCGGCCTGGTCCAGGTCGGGGTGGACCTGGAGGGAGAGCGGGTCGGCGGCGGCGAGGATCTTGAACAGGAAGGGCAGGCCGGGGCCGAAGCGCGCCACGGTGTCGTCACCGAGCTCGCGGCGCGGGTCGGCGGCGATCACATCGTTCAGGGCGACGGGGCCGGTGCCTCGGTCGACGCGGGAGGGGGCGCCGGGGTGGGCTCCCATCCACAGTTCGGCCTGGGGCTCTCCGGTGGGCGCGGTGCCGAGGAGGTCGGGGATCGCGGTGGTGGAGCCCCAGGCGTAGGGGCGCACGGTGTTGAGAAGGCGGTCCATGGGAACGGTTCCTGACTTGTCGGTACGGGACCGGGCTTGCGGACTCTCGTGCGGACTTACGGGCTTGCGAGGGGGGAGCTTAAAGAGACTTGCTGGTTTACGGGCTTGCGGAGCGCCTACTGGCGCACGCGCTCACCGAGTCACGGGTTTGGCCGCGAGCGCGAGGTAGACGGCGGCGAAGTCCGTGGTGGCGAGGAGGTCGGCCGCGGTCTCCAGCGGGCTGCTGTCCTCGTCGGCCTCCAGCTCGCTGACGGGGGTGTCGCGGTGCAGGGCGAGCTCGCGCGCGGCCCCGGCCGGTGAGGTGACGTCCGGTCCGCGCTCCCGGAGCAGGACCACCCGGGCGTGGAGGGCCTCGGACTCCTCGACCCGGTCACGGAAGAAGTCCTCGGGATCGGCGCCCGCGGCGAAGTCCCCGGCCAGGAGCGTGCCGTGCGCGGTCAGCGCCTCGGGCAGCTCGGCGGCGAGCGCGGGGCGCCCGGCAAGCGCGGCGAGGACGGTCGCGAACCGGCGGCCGACCGCGGCGGCGAGCTCGCCCTCGGTCCAGATGAGCGGCAGGGTGTCGGCCACCTCGGCCGCCAGGGTCTTGGCGGGGTTGCTGTACGTGGCGATGGCCGGGCCGCAGCGCTCGGCGATGTGGTCGAGCCGGTCGGCGAGCGCTTCCAGGGCGGCGGGCGGCGCCTCGGCCAGGCCGATGCGGTCGGCCAGGGCGAGGAGCGGGGTGAGCAGCGACCAGAGCGTGCCGGGGCCGGTGGGCAGGGCGACCAGGGAGTCGTCGTTCCGGGGGGTGCCGCCGGCCATCGCCGCCTCGTACGGGGTGACGGTCAGCGGGATGGCGAGGCCGCGCACCTGGGCGGTGGCGTCGGCGAGCGGGGAGCCTGCCGGGGAGACGGTCACGACGGTGCAGCCGCGCCGGTAGGCCTGCTCCAGGAGGAGCGCCAGGCCCGGTTCCGTACCGTCCGGGCTGGCGACGAGCAGCAGGTCGAGCGGGCCCGTCCAGCCGGGCAGGGTCCAGCGCAGGGCGCCCGGGGCAGGGGCGACGCCCGCCGGGCGGATCAGGGAGACGGGGCAGCTGTCCCCGGCGAGCGCGGCCAGCAGGTCGGCGGTGGAACCGCCCGCCGGTCCGGGGCCGGCGACCAGGACGGCGCGCGGGCGGCCGTCCGGCTGGAGCGCGTCGATGCCGGCTTCGGCGACGTCGCGCACGGCCGTACGGACCCGGGCGCCGGATTCCGCGGCGCCCCGGAGCAGACCGTGGAGGTCGGCTCGGGAGAGGCCGTCGGGGTCATCGAGGAGGGACTCGTCGAACACCGTTGTTCAGCCTCCGTGTGCCGTGGGGTGGGATACGCCGTGGGGTACGGGGTCGCGGGCTCGCCCGCCGTCGGACGCCGCTGTTACGCGGGGCGGCGGGCCTCGTCCACGAGCAGGACGGGGATGCCGTCGCGGATGGGGTAGGCCAGGCCGCAGCCCTGGCTCTCGCACACCAGCTCGTGGGTGTCCTCGGAGGGGGTCTCCTCGCGGAGGGAGGCGTGGCACTCCGGGCAGGCGAGGATCTCCAGGAGACCGGCTTCGAGCGGCATGGGTTTTCCCTTCGGGGGTTGTTGCGCTGTGGTGTCAGCGTAGTCGCGTGGGCGGTGGATTTTCCCCTGACCCGCCCCTTCGCCGTTTCCCAGGGGCTCCGCCCCTGGGCCCCCGGTCACGCGCGGACGATCGACAAAACCTCGTCCCGGATCCGGGTCACCGTTTCCGCGTCGCGAGCCTCCACGTTCAGGCGGAGGAGGGGCTCGGTGTTGGAGGCTCGGAGGTTGAACCACCAGTCGGCCGTGGCGACGGTGAGGCCGTCGAGCTCGTCCAGGGTGGCGCCGTCGGCGGTCTCGTAGGCGGCCCGGACGGCGGCGGCGCGGTCGGCCTGGTCGGCGACGGTGCTGTTGATCTCGCCGGAGGCGGCGTAGCGGTCGTACTGCTCGACGAGGCCGGACAGCGGGCCGTCCTGGCCGCCGAGGGCCGCGAGGACGTGGAGCGCGGCCAGCATGCCGGTGTCGGCGTTCCAGAAGTCGCGGAAGTAGTAGTGCGCGGAGTGCTCGCCGCCGAAGATCGCGCCGGTGCGGGCCATCTCCTGCTTGATGAAGGAGTGGCCCACGCGGGTGCGGACGGCCTTGCCGCCGTGCTCGGCGACGACCTCCGGCACGGACCACGAGGTGATCAGGTTGTGGATGATCGTGCCGCCGGGGTGCTTGGCCAGCTCGCGGGCGGCGACCAGGGCGGTGATCGCGGAGGGGGAGACGGGCTCGCCGCGCTCGTCGACGACGAAGCAGCGGTCGGCGTCGCCGTCGAAGGCCAGGCCGATGTCGGCGCCCGTCTCGCGGACCTTCTCCTGGAGGTCGACGAGGTTCTTGGGGTCGAGCGGGTTGGCCTCGTGGTTGGGGAAGGTGCCGTCCAGCTCGAAGTACATCGGGACGAGGTCGACGGGCAGCCCGGCGAGGACGGTCGGGACGGTGTGGCCGCCCATGCCGTTGCCCGCGTCGACGGCGACCTTCAGGGGGCGGACGCCCTTGAGGTCCACCAGCGAGCGCAGGTGCGCCGCGTAGTCGTCGAGGACGTCGCGCGAGGTGATGGTGCCGGTGGTGGCGGCGGGCTCGGGGGCGCCGGTCTCCGTCCAGCCCTCGACGAGGGTGCGGATCTCGGTGAGGCCGGTGTCCTGCCCGACGGGGGCGGCGCCCGCGCGGCACAGCTTGATGCCGTTGTACTGCGCGGGGTTGTGGCTGGCGGTGAACATCGCGCCGGGCAGGTCGAGTTGTCCGCTGGCGAAGTAGAGCTGATCGGTCGAGCAGAGGCCGATCTCGGTGACGTCCACGCCGCGCGCGGCGGCGCCGCGGGCGAAGGCACGGGACAGGCCCGGGGAGGAGGGGCGCATGTCGTGGCCGACGACGATCGCGCTCGCGCCGGTCACCTGGGCGAAGGCTGCGCCGAAGAGCTCGGCCATGGACTCGTCCCACTGGTCGGGGACCACGCCGCGCACGTCGTACGCCTTCACGATCTGCGACAGATCAGCCACAGCCAACCCCTCCTGGAGTCCGGTACGGGACACCAAACCTACCTGTCGTCACCGTCGGCCCGGACCACGCGCGAAGGGCGGGGGCCCGTACGAGCCGTCAGGAGTCGGGGGACCGCAGGACCCTGAGGTGGCCTCGGCGGGCGACCTCCATCGGGTCGGCACCCCGGCCCGTCGGCGCGACCGCGCCCGGGAGGGCGCCCGGACCGGCCGGGCGCTCCTGGGGGCGCGCGGCCTCGCGCACGGCGTTGGCGAGTGCTTCGAGGTCATCACTGCTGGGGCGGGCGGGGCCGCTGGCGACGGCGAGACGGACGACGTCCCAGCCGCGCGGCGCGGTCAGCCGCTCGGAGTGCTCGGCGCACAGGTCGTAGCAGTGGGGCTCGGCGTAGGTGGCGAGCGGGCCGAGGACGGCGGTCGAATCGGCGTAGACGTACGTCAGCGTCGCGACGGCCGGGCGGCCGCACGCGGTGCGCGAACAGCGACGTACAGGGCTCACGAGGTTGGACGGTACCGCACTCTTGAGCGGGCCGCGACGACTCACCCCCGGCTCACTCCTCCGTGTCGTCCCGGCTCGCGCCGTGGACAGCGTTGTCGAACGGCCTGGTCGACCCCGTCGGGACCGGGGGAACAGGCATCCGGTGACAAAGAAAACTGTCACCAGCGGGTACACATAGTGTCATTCGGCATGGGAACGCCGATCCCGCGGGTGGCTGCAATTGATCGCAGACATGGCCGGAACGCTCATCGGGCGACATGCCGGGAGATGGGCGGCTACCCCGCGCATACGGCCGGCCGGCGGATACCCTCGGGTGTGATGGACAGCCCCGTACCTCCTCCGGCCGCCGCCGGGGACACCCCCGGTCCCGCCGGGCCCAGGCCACGTCGCCGCGACCGCCATGGACGCGGCATGCGCGGTCCGATCGCGCCCCCGCAGGTGCCGCTGTCGGCCAGCAGGGCCGACGCCTTCGTCGACCTCGTCCAAGACTCGGCGGAGCGGCTGGAGCGGCTCTGGCCGCAGCTGGCGGCCGTCGAGTTCCTGGTCGACGAGGTGCCGGCCGAGCCCGGCACCGGGCCCGGCGACGATCCGCTGGAGGCGCTCCTGGACGGCGAGACCGTGCCCCTCGGGCGGTACGTCGCCGCGCGGGGCGAGGACCCGGACCGGATCGTCGTCTACCGCCGTCCGGTGGAGATCCGTACCAAAACGCGTGACGAGCGGGCGCTGCTCGTTCACGAGGTCGTGGTGGAGCAGGTGGCGGAGCTGCTCGGGCTCGCGCCCGAGTCGGTCGACCCGCGCTACGGGCAGGACTAGCCCGCCCATCGGCCCATGCCTGCGGGCGGGGCCTGTGGGCGGGGCCTGTGGGCGGGCCGTCCCGTCAGCCGTTCAGCATCGACAGGTCCTGCTCGGCCTTGGGGACCGCCACGGTCGACCGGTCGTCCGGAATCGGCTGGATCGTGAACATCGGGACGCCGTCCTTGGGCAGCGCCAGCATGCGCGAGGCGTATACGGGGCCGCCGGAGACCTTCTCCACGGTCACCGCGAACACGCCCTTGCCGTCGGCGGGCCGGGGCGGTTCGACGGTGAGGGTGGTCCCGGCCTTGACCGTGTAGGACTTGCCGACCGGGGCGCCGCCCTCGCTGCCCGCCGAGGTGGTCACCGTCACCTGGGCGTCCCGGGAGGGGGCCACGAGGGACAGCGTGCTCGCCTTGGCGCGGTTGTCGGCGATGGTGCCTCGGGCCTCGATCGCGGCGGTGGCGGGGATGAAGGCGGTCTCCTGCTTGTCGTCCTTGCCGCGCGTCACGCGCAGCGCGGCGACGACCGTGCCGCTGCCGTGCGCGCCGGTCAGCAGCAGGGAGCCCGCCTCGCCCTTGGTGAGGTCCCCCAGGTCGACGGTCGTGGTCATGCCGCTCTTGACGTGCAGCGACTCATGTCCGGCCGGGCTGATGGAGCCGCTCGCGCCGGCGAGCCGCACGGTGACGTCGGCGTCGTCCGAGCCGGGCGCGAAAGCGATGAGACGTACGGAGGTGGCGTCGGCCGGGATGCCGGGCAGCACCGCGCCCGCCGACACGTCGGCGGCCGGGGCCAGCCAGTCGCCGCCGGCCTTGTCGTCGGACGCCTGCACCGCCGCCCCCACGCGGCCGGACCGGGCGGCCACGTGGAGGGTGAGGTTCTCGGTGGGCGCGTCCGTGAGCGACGACAGCAGCACGGGGACGGTGGAGCGGGGCGGGATGGCGACGCCCTCCCCGGAGGGGGCCTTGATCCGGCCGTCGGGGCCGTACAGCTCCAGGTCGACGACGGCCGCCGAGTTGTCGGGGTTGGACACATGGACGTAGTCCTGGCGCCCCTTGGCGGTGCTCGCGCCCGGGAACCAGAAGGAGGTGTCGGGCGGCACGCAGGAGACGCCGTGCAGCCCGCGGCCGCTGCCCGCGGCGACGGTGGTCGTCTGCTGCGCGGTCCAGCCGGGAGCCAGCGGCCCGGTGGCCGAGCCGAGGAGGGCGGGGGCGTCGGAGCGCTCCGTGGTGGCCGTGACGGGTTTGCCGGGCTCCTTCAGCGACAGGACGGCTTTACCCGGATCGGTTTCGGCCTTTTTCCCGTCCGCCTTCCCGTCCGTCTTCTTGTCGTCCTTCGCGGCGTCCTTCGAAGCGTCCTTCTTGGGATCGTCCTTCTTGGGATCGTCCTTCTTGGCGTCCGTACGCGCCGGGCCCGCCGCGGGCAGCAGATCCGCCGTGGACCCGGCCGCCGCTGCGCCCTTCCCGGGTGGCGTGAAAGCGGTGTACGTCGTGCTCGCCACGTCCGACGAGGTCGGCGCCGGGCAGAGCAGGGTCGAGCGCTGCACGGGCATCCGGCCGGCGGGCCGCGTGCCCGCGTTGTCGCCCGACGGCGGGTTGAGCGCGGCGACACCCGCGACGACGGCGAGCACGGCCGTCGTGGCGAACAGGGACAGGGTGGTGCGGTTCACTGCTGCTGGCTCCCGTCACGGTGGGGCCCCTCGCCCCCGCCGTACGTCGTGTCGTAGGGCCGGTGCCCGTAACCGTACGGGTCGTGCGCGCCGCCCGCGTAGGGGTCCGCCGGGTACTGCGCCTGCCCGGGGTGGGTGCCGTCGTGGCCGGGACCCTGACCGGCACCCTGCTCGGGCGGGTAGCCGGTTCCGTACCCGGTGTCGTAACCGGTCGCGTAGCCGCTCTCCTGGTACGGCTGCTGCTGTCCGTAGGCCCCCTGCCCCTGGGCCTGGTCCCACTCCGCGTACTGCTGCTGGTGCGGGACGGCGGCGTACGGATCGGCGTCGGCCACGGCCGGCTGCTGCTCGTACGAGTTGTAGGGATCGTATGAAACGGCCTCGGGTGCCGGAGCGGGCTCGGGGGTCGCGGGCCGGGTGGTGTCGCCGTCCGTCGCGGCCGTCGCGGCGCGCAACCTGCGGGCGCGGCGCCCCTCCCCCGGGCCGGCCTGGGCAGGTACGGGCGCTGCCGCCGCGGCGCCGTCCTCCGGCAGGTCGTCGTCGACCTCGCGGCGGCGGCCCGGCAGGGCGAGTACGACCAGGACGGCGGCGAGCAGCCCCTGGGCCCACAGCCAGGCGGTCCGCGCCCCAGGGGTCTCGTAGGTGACGGACAGCTTCCCGCCCCGGGCCGGCAGGGCGAAGCCCTGGGCCCAGCCGTCGACGGTGACGGCCTTGAGGGCCCGTCCGTCCAGCGTGGCCCGCCAGCCCGGCGCGGCCTTGTCGGCCAGGCGCAGGACCCGTTCGCCCGGCCCGGCCGGGACGGTGGCGCCGGCTGTCACCGGCCCGGCGGCGACGGGCACGGGGGCGGTGGCACGGGTGCCGTCGGGCTGTCGCGCTCCGGTGACGATGGTGACGCGGGCGACCTGGCTGTCGACGCGCCAGAGGGAGCTGTGGTCCTCCTTGCCGAGCCGGGTCAGCCCAGGGGTCGCGTCGAGGACGCGGGCCATGGCGCGGGGGGCGCTGTCGCGGACGAGGACGTAGCCGACGGCGTAGTCGCCGAGGCGGCCCGCCTGGTCGGCGCCGGAGCCCGCGACGAGCGCGGCCACCATGGCGTCCAGCTCGCGCTCCCGGCCGGCGGCCGCCAGGGGCTCGGCGTCGCCCAGCCGGGCGCCGTCGCCGCGGACCAGCGTGTACGTCACCCGGCCGGTGTCCCCGCCGAGGACCAGGGTGCGGGCCTGGTCCCGGGTGCCGGCCTCCTCGGCCACGAACGCGGGCACCTGCACCGGGTCGCGTCGTTCCAGCGGTCCGGCGGCGCCGTGCGTCGCCCAGACGACGGCGGCCGCGGCGGGGGCGGCCCCGGCGGCCAGCGCGACGAGGACGGCGACCGGCTGGCGCCAGCCGAAGCTGCGCGCCGCGACGCGCTCCCGCGCGCCCTCGGCGCCCACGGCGGCCGCGGCGATCAGGGCGAGGCCGTAGAGGAGGGTGCCCGGCCCGGCCCAGACCGAGCGTCCCCCAGCTACCGCTGGGAGGTGCCCCCACAGGGCGGCGCAGAGCATTCCGGTGAGCGCGACGGTCCAGGCGGTCAGGATCGCCGGGCGCCGGTCGGCGCGGAGCAGGGCGGCGAGCGCGGCCAGGACGACGCCGGCGAACAGCAGGGCGCCCGGGGTGCCGGGCCCGCCGGGGTCGGCGGTGAGCAGGCGCAGGGGGCCGGCGGTGCCGTGCCCGTAGGCCAGTCCGGCCTCGGCGAGGAAGCGGGCGGGGTGGGTGAGGAGCCCCGGCGACCAGGGGGCGAGCACGAGGACGGGGGTGGCGGCCACGGCGAGGAGCCGGGGGCCGTGGACGGCCGCGGCCCGGCCGGCGCCGCCCCGGACGCAGTTCAGCGCGAGCGCCGTGATGCCCAGGAGCACCGCCACCGGCCACACCACGGGGGTGAAGGCGGTGGTGACGGTGAGCAGGAGGGCGTACGCCCAGGAGGCGCGCCATGTGGGGGGCGTGCCCGGCGCACCGCGTCCTCGAAGGCCTGCGGCCTCCACCGCCGCGCGGGCCAGGAGCGGCAGCAACACGGCGAGGACGGCGGTGCCCAGCCGGCCGGTGGCGAGGGCGCCGGTGGTGGCGGGCAGGAAGGCGTAGGCGACGGCCGCCCAGGCGCGCAGCGGACGGGAGTCGATGAGGGGGCGGGCGGCGAAGTAGGCGGTGAGCCCGGCCAGCGGGACCGAGCAGACCAGCAGGAGGGTGAGGGCGATGCCGGGGGAGCCGAGCAGGAGCGTCGCCAGGGTCGCGAGGACGGCGAGGTAGGGGGGCGCGTTCTCGGTGCTGCCCACGCCGACCGGGTGCCAGCCGTCGGTGTAGGCGGACCAGAGGTCGGAGAGGTGCTCGGGGACGGGCAGGAGGGCGCCGCCGGAGAGCGCGCCGCCGCCGAACAGGTCGCGGCAGGCGAGGGCGGAGACGAGGAGCAGGAGCGTGAAGAGGACGGGCGCGGGCTTGCGGGCGAGGCGCCTGAGCCGGGCGAACTGCTCGATCTCCAGGTAGTCGGCGTCGTCCCCGCCGGGGCCGGACTCGACGATGCCGCCGTGGCGTCCGGCGGAGGGTGCCGTGTCGTCGGTGCGGGCGCCGACGTCGCTCGCGAGTTGTTCGAGGGTGGCGCGGACGGTCGCGCCGGGGGGCGGGAAGAGCGGCCGGAGTTCCGCCGGTGCGATCCGGGGCTCGCCGCGTCGTTTGCGCGCCGCGCGGACGCGCCCCGGGCGCAGGAGGACACCGGCGAATCCGGCGAATTCGTCGAGGGCCTGCCCTGGCGCCTTGCCGATGAGGTAGCCGAGGACGCGCAGCAGGGTGCCGATGACGAGCCGGAGCATGACGTACGGCAGGAGCGCGCCACGGGTGTTGGCGAGGAGGGTGTAGACGGCGCCGGCCTTGTCGACGCGGTGGGGGTTGGCGGGCTTGCGGCCGGCGCAGTCGACGGGGCGGCGCTCGCGGGAGGCGGCCTCGGCGTGGCGCAGGACGGCGTCGGGGGCGACGAGGACGCCGTGGCCGGCGGCGTGGGCCCGCCAGCACAGGTCGACGTCGTCGCGCATGAGCGGGAGGCGGGGGTCGAAGCCGCCGAGCTCCTGCCAGACGTCGCGGCGGACGAGCATGCCGGCGGTGGAGACGGACAGCACGGACCGGATCTGGTCGTGCTGCCCCTGGTCCTGTTCGCGGCGTTCGAGGCCGGTCCAGCGGCGTCCGCTGCGGGCGATGGAGACGCCGGTCTCAAGGAGCTGGCGGCGGTCGTACCAGCTGCGGAGCTTGGGGCCGATGACGGCCGCGTCCGGTTCGGCCTCGGCGACGCGCAGCAGTTCGTGGAGGGCGGCGGGCTCGGGCGCGCAGTCGTCGTGGAGCAGCCAGAGCCACTGCACGGGTTCGAGGTCGGCGCGGTCGACGCCGGGGGCGTCCTCGGTCCAGGTGCGGCCGGCGGGGTCCCAGCCGCTGGAGCGCCGGAGGTAGGGCAGCTCGTCGGCGGTCAGGACGGGGGCCGTACGGACGGCCTCGTCGACGGCGGTGCCGAAGCCCGCGCGCCGGGCCAGGTGGAGGACGTGGTCGGCGCCGAGGGCGTCGGCGAGGAGCCGGCGGGAGTCGTCGGCGCTGCCGGTGTCGGCGGCGACGACGTGCTGGACGGGGCGTTCCTGGCCGAGCAGCCCGGCGAGGGCGTCGGGCAGCCAGCGGGCGCCGTCGTGGGCGACGAGTACGGCGGTGACGACGTGGTGCGGGAACGCGGGCGGGAGGGCCGGGTCGAGCAGCGCGGGGATGGTGGGGTCGAACATGGCAGGTGCGGGCCCCGGTTCAGTGGAGACTGCGATGGACGTGTGAGCGCCCGCTCTCATGGGCGCGCGGACCCGGGGAGGGCGTCGGTACGTCTAGGACGGGCCCCCACCCTAGTGGCTGTGAACACAGCGGTCCGCCTCTCGCTTGCGGGGCGCGAGAGGCGGACCGTGCGGTATGGAGCGTGGTGCGGGAGTGGGTGGAGCGGACGGCTCCGCGGCCCTCTTGCCCGGCCGTGGACCGGCCGGCCTCGAACAGGACATCCCGTCAGGTCATGACGCCGGTCTCTTGGACCGCGGTCTTCAGACCGCGGCCTTCTTGAGGCGGCGGCGCTCGCGCTCGGACAAACCGCCCCAGATGCCAAAGCGTTCGTCGTTGGCCAGCGCGTATTCAAGGCACTCGGAACGGACTTCACAGGCGAGACAGACCTTCTTCGCCTCGCGCGTGGATCCGCCCTTTTCGGGAAAGAAGGACTCGGGGTCGGTCTGAGCGCACAATGCGCGCTCCTGCCAGCCGAGCTCCTCGTCCGCCTCCTCGACCAGCAGTTGCTGGAACAGCTCGGTCATGTGCGCCCCTCGTCTGTCAATGCGTCCCCGTGTGCTGCCGCGTGTCAGGTGGTCAGGTGCGGCAGAACGACACGAGTGAAATTACAAGTGCGCCGATCCGGGGCAGTCAAGCCGGGATCTGCTATCGAGCCCCTTATTCACTCTGCGGAACCAAGGGCGCGCGGAAAGTTGCCAAACCACCTCAAGAGTGGACACATCTACCAGTCGCCACAAAAGCCACTTCCGACCCGGTCCGGGATGGGGGCCCTCCCGCCTCGGAGGGCCTCGGGGAGAAGGACGCCACCTGCGGCGAACCCGTTGCACCCGATCCTGACGACCCCGGTCGCCCGTCCGGTGTCCATACACACCGGCAAGCAAACCCTTCACTCCAATCAGTAACCACACGGGTGAAAGATCCCCCCAAAACGGACACCCGGTTGACAGAGGCGCGGAAGAGCCGGTCTCCTTGGTGACATGCCAGCGACCTCCCTCCCCCTGGCCTCCGCCCCGGGGAACCTCAGCCTGACCCGTGCCTACGGGTCCCGCTGTGCTGCGCAGGCGCGCTGTCGCTGTTCCAGCTGTTGACGCGACCGAAGCCGGTTCCCGGCTCCTCCAGCTCCAGCTGATCTCCCTCACCCGGGATCACCCTCGCTGCCGTGTCGCAGCCCCCGCTTCTCCCTGTCTCTGATCGCTCCTGCCGTGCGTACGCGCGCTCCAGCGCCGTACCCGGCACCCGCGCCGAGGATCCACACCCCATGAACAGCGACGTCCAGATCGCCGGCGACCCGCTCGCCCTCCCCCACCTGATGCCGCCGCCCGCCGCCCACCCCGCCACCGTCGCCGAATTCGCCGGCCTGGCCCGCGCCATCGCCGCCGACACCGCCTCCTGGGACCCGCTGGTGCGCTACGACGCCGTCACCCGCTGGTACCACCGGCTGCGCACCGGCCCCGGCTACGAGGTCTGGCTGCTGAGCTGGGTGCCCGGCCAGGGCAGCGGGCCGCACGACCACGGCCCGTCGTCCGGAGTGTTCACCGTCCTCCGCGGCGAACTGGCGGAGCTCTCCGCGCACGGCACCCGCCGCGCGCTGGGAGCGGGCGCCCAGCGCGTCTTCGCGCCCGGGTACGCCCACGAGGTCGTCAACGACTCCCTCGAACCGGCCGTGAGCCTCCACGTCTACTACCCCGGGCTCACCGAGATGCCGATGCACCGGCCGCCGCTGTGCGCCTCCGCCGTACGGCCGTCCGCCGTCGTGACGAGCTAGAACGGGACGCCCGGGCCCGCCCTTCAATACGGGGGCGCGCTCCTGAAAGACTGCGCCCATGCAGCGCATTGTGGTTCTGGCCGGCGGGATCGGGGGCGCCCGCTTCCTTCGTGGCCTCATGTCAGCAGTCCCCGACGCGGACATCACCGTCATCGGCAACACCGGCGACGACATCCACTTGTTCGGGCTCAAGGTCTGCCCGGACCTCGACACCGTGATGTACACGCTCGGCGGCGGCATCCACGAGGAGCAGGGCTGGGGCCGGGCCGGCGAGACCTTCGCCGTGAAGGAGGAGCTCGCCGCCTACGGGGTGGGACCGGAGTGGTTCGGCCTCGGCGACCGCGACTTCGCCACGCACATCGTGCGGACCCAGATGCTCGCCGCCGGGTACCCGCTGAGCGCCGTCACCGAGGCGCTGTGCGCGCGATGGCAGCCGGGCGTACGCCTGCTGCCGATGAGCGACGACCGCGTCGAGACCCACGTCCTGATCGACGACCCCGAGGGCGGGCCGGGCGCCCGCAAAGCCGTGCACTTCCAGGAGTACTGGGTACGGATGCGGGCCTCGGTGGACGCCCACGCGATCGTCCCGGTCGGGGCGGAGCAGGCCAAGCCGGCGCCCGGCGTGCTGGAGGCGATCGCGGCGGCGGACGTCGTCCTCTTCCCGCCCTCCAACCCCGTGGTGAGCGTCGGCACGATCCTGGGCGTCCCCGGCGTCCGGGAAGCCGTCGCGGACGCCGCGGCCCCCGTGATCGGCCTCTCCCCCATCGTCGGCGGCGCGCCCGTGCGCGGCATGGCCGACAAGGTGCTCGCCGCCGTCGGCGTCGAGTCCACCGCCGCCGCCGTGGCCCGCCACTACGGCTCCGGGCTGCTCGACGGCTGGCTGGTCGACTCCGTCGACGCGGACGCCGTCGCCGAGGTCGAGGAGGCCGGGATCCGCTGCCGGGCCGTGCCGCTGATGATGACCGACGTCGACGCCACCGCCGCCATGGCCCGCGAGGCGCTGGCCCTGGCCGAGGAGGTACGGGCGTGAGCGCGGCCCCCGAGTACCGGGTCTGGGCCCTGCCCGGCATCCCCGAGGTGCGCCCCGGGGACGACCTGGCGAAGCTCATCTCCGGCGCCGCCCTGGGCGAGGGGATGCCCGGGCTCGCCGACGGCGACGTCCTCGTCGTCACCTCGAAGATCCTCAGCAAGGCCGAGGGCCGGATCCTCGCCGCCGAGGACCGCGAGGCCGCGATCGACGCCGAGACCGTACGGCTCGTGGCCCGGCGCGGCACGCTGCGCGTCGTGGAGAACCGGCTGGGGCTCGTGATGGCCGCCGCCGGCGTGGACGCCTCCAACACCCGCGCCGGGACGATTCTGCTGCTCCCCGAGGACCCGGACGCCTCGGCCCGGCGGATCCGCGAGGGCCTGCGCGAGGCGCTCGGCGTGGACGTCGGCGTCGTCGTCACCGACACGGCCGGACGGCCCTGGCGCAAGGGCGTCACGGACTTCGCGATCGGCGCGGCGGGAGTACGGGTCGCCGACGACCTGCGCGGCGGCGTCGACGCGTACGGCAATCCGCTGGTCGCGACGGTGGTGGCGACGGTCGACGAGCTCGCCGCCGCCGGTGACCTGGTCAAGGGCAAGGCCGGGGGCCTGCCGGTGGCCGTGGTGCGCGGGCTGCCGCATGTGGTCACCGAAGCCGACGAGGACGACGCGTACGAGGGTGCGAGCTGGCTGGTGCGGCCCGCCGTCGACGACATGTTCCGGCTGGGGACCTCGGAGGCCGTGAAGGAGGCGGTGTCGCTGCGGCGGACCGTCCGGGAGTTCACCGACGACCCCGTGGACCCGGGCGCGGTACGCCGGGCGGTCGCCGCCGCCGTCACCGCACCGGCCCCGCACCACACGACGCCGTGGCGGTTCGTGCTGCTGGAGTCCGAGGAGTCGCGGACGCGGCTGCTGGACGCCATGCGGGACGCGTGGATCGCGGACCTCCGCGCCGACGGCCTCTCCGAGGACCGGATCGCCCGGCGCGTGCGCCGGGGCGACGTGCTGCGCAAGGCGCCGTACCTGGCGGTGCCGTGCCTGGTGACCGACGGCGCCCACACCTACCGGGACGCGCGGCGGGCCGCCGCCGAACGCGAGATGTTCGTGGTCGCCGCCGGGGCGGCCGTGCAGAACTTCCTGGTCACGCTGGCGAGTGAGCGGCTGGGGTCGGCGTGGGTGTCGTCGACGATGTTCTGTCCTGACGTGGTGCGGGACGTTCTCGCCCTCCCCGAGGGCTGGGATCCGATGGGGGCGGTCGCCATCGGCCGACCGGCGGTTCCGGCGGCGGCGAGGGCCGCGCGGGATGCGGAGGCGTTTGTGACGGTCCGCTAGGTTTGCGAGCAATCGTCCCGGTGGGCTGGGGGCACCTCCCAGCGGGACGATTGCCCGCAACCGGGTTACATGCGGCTGAAGTCCCGCACCGCGAAGCGGGGTGCCCGGCGGGGTGGGGTCACCCCCGTCAGCAGGATGAAGCGGCACGCCCGGTGCCGTTGACCCGCGTACGGGGCCAACAGGTCGAGCATCGCCGCATCGTCCGCCCCGCGAGACCCCGCCAGCGCGTAGCCCACGATCCGCGGCAGATGAAGGTCCCCCGTCGTGACCGCGTCCGGCGACCCGTTGCTGCGCTGGAGCGTTTCCGCCGCCGTCCAGGGGCCGATGCCGGGGACGGCCTGGAGGCGGGCCGCCGCGCGGGCGTCGTCCATGGCCGCCGCCTCCTCCAGGCGGGCCGCCGCCCGCGCCGCGCGGACGATCGTCGCCGAGCGTTTGGCGTCCACGCCCGCCCGGTGCCACTCCCAGGAGGGGATGAGGGCCCAGGCCGCCGGAGAGGGCATCACGCTCATGCCGGCGGGCGCAGGGCCCGGTGCCGGTTCGCCGTGCCGGGTCAGCAGCAGCCGCCAGGCCCGGTACGCCTCGTCGCTGGTGACCTTCTGCTCCAGGACCGAGGGGATCAGCGACTCCAGGACCAGCCCCGTGCGGGCGAGCCGGAGGCCGGGGTGGCGGCGGTGGGACTCGTGGAGCAGCCGGTGGCGGGGGACGAACGCGGCCGGGTCGTCCTCGGCGCCCAGGAGGGCGGGGAGGCCGTCCAGGAGCCGGCCGGCTCCCGGGCCCCACGCCTCGGCCCGGACCTCGCCCGCGCGGGCGGTCAGCCGCAGCGTGCCGGGCCCCTCGGGGGTGCGGCTCGCCCGCCAGACCGCTCCGTCCGCGTCCACGCGGTAGGCCGGGTCGCCCGGGCCGCGCGCGAGGACGCCCAGGGTGCGTCCGAGGTCGTAGGGGCCGCCGGTGGGCGGGGCCCACGTGCGGGTGGCCATCCGGCCAGGGTACGTCGCCGGGCCGGCCTGTTGATCCGGCTACTGGGTCCCTACTGGTCCGACGAGAAGCGGATCGCCCCCTGGGGGATCCGCGCCTCGCACCAGATCCGGGCCCCGGCGCGCAGCTCGTTGTCCGGGCCGACCTCGGCGCGGTCGCCGATGACGGCGCCGTCCAGGACCGTACGCGCCCCGATGCGCGCCCCGGCGCCGACGAGGGAGTCGCGGACGACGGCGCCCGCCTCGATCACCGCGCCGTCCAGGACGGTGCTGCCGTCGATCATCGCGCCCGGCTCGACGCGCGCGCCCGCGCCGACGACCGTGCCGCCCGTGAGCTTGGCGTCCTGGGCCACCTCGGCGCCGTCGAGGACGAGGCGGTCGCCGCAGCGACCGGGGACCGCCGGGGACGGGGCGCGGCCCATGACCAGGTCGGCCGAGCCGCGGACGAAGGCCTGTGGGGTGCCCAGGTCGAGCCAGTACGTGGAGTCGACCATGCCCTGGAGGTGGGCGCCGGCGGCCAGCAGCCCGGGGAAGGTCTCGCGCTCCACGGAGACCGGGCGGCCCGTGGGGATCTCGTCGATGACCGAGCGGTTGAAGACGTACGCGCCCGCGTTGATCTGGTCGGTGACGATCTCCTCGGGCGTCTGGGGCTTCTCCAGGAAGGCCTGGACGCGGCCCGTTTCGTCCGTGGGGACCAGGCCGAAGGCCCGGGGGTCCGCGACCCGGGTGAGGTGGAGGGAGACGTCCGCGCCGGTCGTGCGGTGGGTGTCCACCAGGGCCTCGATGTCCAGGCCGGTGAGGATGTCGCCGTTGAAGATCAGGACCGGCTCGTCGGGGGCCGAGCGCAGCCGGTGGGCGACGTTGCGGATGGCGCCGCCCGTGCCCAGGGGCTCGACCTCGGTGACGTACTCCAGGTGCAGGCCCAGCGCGGAGCCGTCGCCGAAGTACGGCTCGAAGACCTCGGCCAGGTAGGAGGTGGCGAGCACGATGTGGTCGACGCCCGCCGCCCGGGCCCGGGCCAGCTGGTGGGTGAGGAACGGGACGCCCGCCGCCGGAACCATGGGCTTGGGCGTGTGCATCGTCAGCGGGCGCAG
This sequence comes from Streptomyces sp. NPDC037389, assembly GCF_040636475.1. Classification (NCBI taxonomy): domain Bacteria; kingdom Bacillati; phylum Actinomycetota; class Actinomycetes; order Kitasatosporales; family Streptomycetaceae; genus Streptomyces; species Streptomyces sp. NPDC037389. The sequence continues at coordinate 186,684 of NZ_JBEZUS010000012.1, read as the reverse complement.
CCGGGTGCCCTTGCCACCGACCAGGAGGATCGCTTCAGTCACCTTGTCGTCTCTGCTTTCCTGCCGGGGCCGGGCCGTGATCGGCGGCCAGTGTACGCAGAACGTGCGGTTCCGGCCGCGCCCGGTCAGCGTCCCTGGAGGCGGGAGGCCGTGGAGCGGGCCGTGCCGAGCCGGTTGTAGAGCTGGTCGCCGGGGCATTCGGTGGCGTATCCGTCGCGGTGTCCGGAGATGGCCCTGAGCCTTACGGAGCTGCCCTTCTTGAAGAGATTGCCGCCGCCCGAGACCAGCGTCGCGGTGCCGGCGGGGTTGACGCCGTAGAGGCCGAGCTTCCACGCGGTGAGGGTCGCCACGGCGGTGAGCGCGGCGCTGGACGGATCGCTCCTTCCGAAGGTCCCGAGCACGGCGATGCCCATGCTGTTGGTATTGAAACCGAGAGTATGGGCACCTCTGACGGGTTTCGCCACACCGCCTCCCCGGCCCTCGTAGACCGTGCCGCACTTGTCGACGAGGAAGTTGTAGCCGATGTCCCGCCAGCCGCTGCTCACCACGTGGTAGCGGTAGATACCGCGGATGACGGAGGGGGACTGTCCGCAGCCGTAGCCGTTGCCGGAGGCGGTGTGGTGGACGAAGGCGGCGTGGACGGTCTTGTTGTAGACGAAGCCCTTCTCGCGGATCGACTCGTCGGCGCCCCAGCCGGCCCGGGTGACGATGCGCGGGCGCGGTCCGACGTAGCGGCCGGCGTCGATGTCGGGGTCGGCCTCGGGGTCCGTGACGTCGGCGCTCCCCTCGCCGTCGCCGTTGTCGGCGCCGTTGTCGGGGGCGCCCTGCTGGGGTCTTTCCGTGGGCTCGGCCTCGGGGTCTGCGGCGCCGTGGCCGTCGGAGATCGGGTGCCCCTCGGCCACGTTCGTGCCGTCGACGTGGGTGGCCTCGACGTCCTTCGCCGACTCGGGCCTGCCGACGGCGGGGATCTCGGTGGCGCCCAGCGGGGCCAGCGGGAAGTTGGCGGCCGAGCTGGCGGCCTCCTCGTCGGAGGGGCCGGGCGCGGGGGGCGGCGCGGAGCGGCCCCGGCCGCCCCGGGGGCGGGTGGACCCGGGGTCGTGGCCGGGGTCGACGAGCTCGACCCGCATCCCGGAGGGCAGGGCGGCGCCCTCGGCGATCCGGCCCCCGGCCGCGGGTTCGGGGTTGACCCGGACCTGGACGGCGTCGGAGGCGCCCACCCACAGCGGGGCGGTGGAGCCGCGCAGGGTGCCGGCGCGGGACTCGGGAGAGTCGAGGTCGGGGCGGTCGTCGTCGTGGGTCTGGACGTCCTGCCACTCGGACCAGCGCTGAGTCCCGAGGGGACGGGTGCGCACCTGGGCCCGGCCGCGCAGCTCCGTGGTGGCGTCGTCCCAGACGATGCCGACCAGGGAGAACGGCGGGACCTCCCGGGCGGGCAGCCCCTGGGGCCCGCGCACCCGGCCGTGCCCCGCGACCGCCCGGTGGCGGGGGCCGAGCGGGACGAGCCGCAGCGAGTGCGTGGCGCCCGGCACCCTGGGCGGGGCGGCGGCCCGGGGGAGGGCGGGGTGCGGCGGGATCGCCACGGAGGGCGTGGCGGAGGCGGGGGCGGCGAGGAAGGACAGGGTCAGGGCGGCGGCGCAGAGGGTGGCGGCCGGGGGGACGAGATTTCCACGCATGCCAGAAATCCTGGACATATACGTACTAATCTGTCCATTGATCCGCTGACGGCGAGTCGGCTCCACGGGCGCCCCGACGCCCCCTTGGGACACCTCCGTCCGACTGACCCTCACCCGGTGCGCCGCGTACCCTGGCGCCGATGAACGCCACCGATCGCACCCCCGCCGACCTGCTGCGTTCCGCGCTCGCCGCGGACCCGGCCCGCCCGCTCGTGACCTTCTACGACGACGCCACCGGCGAGCGCGTGGAACTGTCCGTGGCCACCTTCGCCAATTGGGTGGCGAAGACCGCCAATCTGCTCCAGGGCGAGCTCGCCGCCGAGCCCGGCGACCGTCTCGCGCTCCTGCTGCCCGCCCACTGGCAGACGGCCGTCTGGCTGCTCGCCTGCTCCTCGGTCGGCGTGGTCGCCGACGTGGGCGGCGACCCGGCCGCCGCGGACCTGGTCGTCAGCGGCCCGGACACGCTGGAGACGGCGCGCGCCTGCTCCGGCGAGCGGATCGCGCTCGCCCTGCGCCCCCTCGGCGGCCGTTTCCCCCAGGCCCCCGCGGGCTTCGCCGACTACGCCGTCGAGGTGCCGAGCCAGGGCGACCGCTTCGCCCCGTACGCCCCCGTGGACGCGGCCGCCCCGGCGCTCGCCGTGGACGGGCTGGAGCTGACCGGCGCGGAGCTCGTCGAGCGGGCGGCCGCCGACGCCACCCGGCTCGGCCTCGGCGCCGGCTCACGGCTGCTGTCCGGGCTGGCGTACGACACCTGGGAGGGCCTCTCGGCGGGCCTGTTCGCGCCGCTCGCGGCGGGCGGCTCCGTCGTGCTGTGCCGCAACGCCGACCGGCTGTCCGCCGACGCCCTGGACCAGCGGCGCGCGAGCGAGCGCGTCACCGTGACGGCCCTGTAGACGCTGCCGGAGCGCGGCGTCCGGGCGATGATCGGGGTACGTGCCCTCGGGCACCGGCACCCGGCCGGCACCCGGACGCCGGGCCCCACGGGGCGCGTACGCCACCGACTCCTCGGAGGAGGGACGCAGCGCAGCCGTGAACCGTCCAGGCATGTCCGGCCCGTCGGGCGGCCCCTTCGCCGGGGAGCCGTACGACCGGCCGCCGACGCCCCGGGGGCCGGGCCGCCGACGGCGCTGGCTGCGCCGGCTGGCGGCGGTGGCGGCGGTGCTGGTGCTCGTCGTCGCGGGGCTGGGCTGGGTGCTCTACGAGCAGCTCAACAACAACATCACCACCGACGACGAGACCGCCGAGGAGCTGCGTCGCTGGGAGAAGCAGCGGCCCAGCGCTTTGGTGAGGGGCGCCCAGAACATCCTCATCATCGGCTCCGACACCCGCAGCGGCTCCGGCAACGGCAAGTACGGCGAGGACAGCGGCAGCCAGCGCTCGGACACCACGATCCTGCTGCACCTGGCCGCCGACAGGAAGAGCGCGACCGCCGTCAGCCTCCCCCGCGACCTGATGGCGACGATCCCCAGCTGCCGCAAGCGCGACGGCACGTACACCAACGAGCGCTTCGCGCAGTTCAACTGGGCGTACGAGCTCGCGGGCACCGCCTGCACCATCCGCACGGTCGAGAACATCACCCAGGTCCGGATCGACCATCACATCGTCCTGGACTTCAACGGTTTCAAGAACCTCGTGGACGCCATGGACGGCGTGGAGCTCTGCCTGGACAAGCCCATGGACGACCGCGAGGCCAAGCTCCATCTGCCCGCCGGGCGCCAGACACTCGACGGGGAGCAGGCCCTCGGCTACGTACGGGCCCGCTACAGCCTGGGCGACGGCAGCGACACCGAACGGATGGGGCGGCAGCAGAAGTTCCTCGGCGCCCTGGTGCGGGACATGCGGGACGAGGGCCTGCTGCTCAACCCGGCCCGCCTCTACCCGGTGCTCGACGCCGCCACGAAGTCGGTGACCACGGACTCGGGGCTGGACTCGCTCAGGAAGCTCTACGACCTGGTACGCACCGTACGGGACATCCCCACCGAGCGGGTGCAGTTCCTGACGGTCCCTCGGCGGCCGTACGCGTTCAACAGCGCGCGCGACGAGCTCGTCCAGCCCGACGCGGACCAGTTGTTCCGTCAGTTGCGGCTGGACCGGCCGGTGTCGGTGAACGCGCGGGTGCGCCCGGCCGACGACAAGCCGGGTGACGACCGCCACGGCCGGGGCAGAAGCGGGCGGGATCCGGGGCCGGACGGGGGCGAAGGCACCGGGACGGGCGAGGGCGGCGAGGCGCCGCCCGCACCCCCCGCGTCGGCCGCGCCGCCCGCCGGACCGGTGGCACCGCCCCCGCAGGCGCCGGCCACGCCCGCCCCGCGGACCGTGCCCGTCCCCTCGTCGGCGGCCCCCATGGCGTCCCAAATGCCTCAGGCGCCCCCCGCGACCACGGCACCCTCGCCGGTTTCCACCGCCCCGCCGACCTATCAGGGCACCACGGCGGCGCGCGGGTTGTGCGGCTGATCGCCACTCAACGCCACAAACGCGATAAAACCGTCAAACGACCCGACCGGTTTTTCGTCTCCGTGTTCGTCTCGGCATCCCTCTCCGCGAAGGGATTGGGCAGATTGCCCAGTTGTAGGGGAGTGCAATTTGTCACGGGCGTCGCTGGACGCTGAACTGGGCGGATAGTGTGAGCGACCCGGTGCGCACCGCCGGGTTGACCGCGCATTGCACAGACGACGCTCCGAGCGCCTCGAGGGGGGTAGGCGCCGCGTGGCACCGACGGAGGATTCAGGCGACCGTGGACGCGCAAGGCCGTGGGCGGGCGGGCGGTATCGACCCCGCCGACCAGTGGGTGTTCGACCCCGAGACGGGCAGCTACGAGCTGCGTCTCGATCAAGCCGGGGGGCCCGCGCCGGCGCCCCGTGAAGCTTCCGCCGCGAAGGCGGGTCCCGCGGCACCCCGCACCTCGCCCAGACCGCCCGCCTCCGGCAGGCCGAAGCCCGGTGGCGGCCGCACCGTACCGGGCCAGCGCGGCACGGGAGGCGGTGGCCGCCGGGGCACCGCGGCCAAGGCGACGACCACCGGGCGCCGCCGCCCCAAGCCGAAGAAGAAGGCCGCCAGGAAGAAGAAGATCCTGATGTGGACCGGCGGCACGGTCGGCGTGGTGCTGGTGGTCTGCTCGGTCGGCGGGTATCTGCTCTACCAGCACCTCAACGACAACATCGACAAGATCGACGTCGGTATCAACAACGGGGTGATCACCAAGGGCCCGCTCAACATCCTGGTCATCGGCACGGACAAACGCTCCGGCAAGGGCAACACCGGCTACGGCGACGACGGCAGCGTCGGCCACGCCGACACCACCTTGCTCTTCCACGTCTCCGAGGACCGGACGAACGCCACCGCGCTGTCCATCCCGCGCGACATGATCACGGACATCCCGGACTGCCCCACCAAGCAGAAGAACGGCTCCACGAAGACCATCCCCGGCTCCAAGGGCGTGCGCTTCAACGAGAGCCTGGGCCAGGAGGACCGCGACCCGGGCTGCACCTGGCGGACGGTCGAGCAGCTGACGGGCCTGAAGGTCAGCCACTTCATGATGGCCGACTTCAACGCCGTCAAGGAGCTCTCCTCGGCGGTCGGCGGCGTCGACGTGTGCGTGGCCAAGGACATCAACGACAAGGACTCGCATCTGAAGATGGCCAAGGGGCGGCACACCGTCGAGGGCGAGCAGGCCCTGGCCTTCGTCCGGACCCGGCACTCCGTGGGCTTCGGCGGCGACCTCAGCCGGATCGAGCTCCAGCAGCAGTTCCTGAGCTCGATGCTCCGGAAGATGAAGTCCGGCGACACCCTGACCAACCCCAAGAAGCTCTACGAACTCAGCGACGCCGCGACCAACTCGCTCACCGTCGACACGGGCATAGGCTCCATCAGCAAGCTGACGAGCCTGGCCAAGGAGCTCAGGAAGGTCAATCTGAAGAACGTCACCTTCGCGACCGTCCCCGTCGACGACAACCCCGCGGACGGCAAGATCAAGAAGACGGTGATCCTGAACAAGGCCAAGGCGGAGCCGCTGTTCGCCATGGTCCGCCAGGACGTCTCCCTCACCGAGGCGAAGGAGAAGGAGAAGAAGGCACAGGAGCAGGCCGACGCCAAGCAGGCGGCGCTGCTCCAGGGCCCGAAGGCCGAGCCCGCGAAGGTCCGGGTCAAGGTGTTCAACGGCAGTGGCCGGATGGGCGCCGCCCAGGAGACCGTCGCCTGGATGCAGAACGGCAAGGGCATGTCGCACACCACCAACGGCGGCAATGCCGCCGGGGGCAAAAAGGATAAAACCCTGCTGCAGTTCGCCCCCAACCAGGCCGACCAGGCGCGCCGCCTCGCGGAGGACATGGGCCTCCCCGTCGACGCCCTGAAGCAGACGACGGCCGACGCGTCCCCCACCGCCGAGATGACGCTCACCCTCGGCGCGGACTTCAAGGGCGTGGGCATCCCGGTGTCCGCCCCGAAGACAGCACCCGAGGGGATTCAGAAAGTCGAAGCCGACGATGAGAACATCTGCGCCAAGTGAACCCTGACAATGGGCTTTCGCATCTCATAACGCAGTAATACTCATTAGGTACGACACGCCTGCCCATCGGGCCGGACACCAGCCAGGGGAGGCCCGATGCGGCAGAGCAGCGGCGTGCGGGGAGAGAAGTCCCGCGACGCCCGGGAGACCACGCCCGAGCAGGACTCCCCCGAGGGGTCCGAGGAGAAGAGCTCTCCGAAGAAGGGCGTCCCGGAGCAGAGCACGCCGAAAGCCGCGAAGGCCAAGGGCTCCGGGGGCTCCGCGAAGGACTCCGGCGCGGACACGGGCGACACGGCCGGCGGCGCCCCCCGGCGCCGCATCGGCCGAATAGCCCGCTGGACCGCGCTCGGTGTCGCGGTCACCGTCCTCGGGGTGTCCGGGGCCGGGTACTTCTACTACCAGCACCTCAACAACAACATCCGCAAGAACAAGCTCAATCTCGGCGACAAGCAGCTCGACCGCAGCGCCGCCAACGCGGCCGGCCAGCGCCCGCTGAACATCCTCCTCCTGGGCTCCGACAGCCGGGGCAGCAAGGAGAACCAGGAGCTCGGCGGCGCCCGCGACGACGCCGACCGTCCGGCGCTCGCCGACGTCCAGATGCTGGTCCACGTCTCGGCGGACCGCAGCAACATGTCGGTGATCAGCGTCCCCCGCGACACCCGGGTGACGATCCCCAAGTGCACCGACCCCGACAGCGGCAAGGTCTACAGATCGACCGACCGTCAGATCATCAACACCAGCCTGGCCAACGGCGGCCCGGGCTGCACGGTCGCCGCCTGGGAGGAGCTCACGGGCATCCCCGTCGACCACTTCATGATGATCGACTTCGCCGGTGTGGTGAACATGGCCGACGCGGTCGGCGGCGTCCCGGTGTGCGTGGACGCCAATGTGCGCGACGACAAGTCCGGCCTCCAGCTGACCAAGGGCAGCCACACCATCAAGGGCAAGCAGGCCCTCCAGTGGCTGCGCACCCGGCACGGCTTCGAGGACGGCAGCGACATCGGCCGCACCCACGCGCAGCACATGTACATGAACGCGATGGTCCGGCAGCTGAAGTCCGGCACCAAGCTCAGCGACCCGGGCCAGCTCACGGATCTGGCCGAGGCCGCCACCAAGGCCCTCACCGTCGACAAGGACCTCGGCTCGGTGAAGGAGCTCTACGACCTCGCCGACGACATCAAGCGGGTGCCGTCCGGCCGGATCACCATGACCACGATGCCCTGGGTCTCCGACCCCCAGGACCCGGACGCGCATGTGATACCCAAGCCGGGCGACGCCGACAAGCTCTTCTCGCTCGTGCGCAACGACATCGCCCTGGACGGCAAGGACAAGAAGAAGGACGACAAGGCCTCGGCGCCCACCGCCCCGCCCGCCCGCAAGAACGACATCGCGCTCACCGTCTTCAACGGCACCGGCACCGCGGTGGAGCCGCCGGCCACCGGACGGGGCTCGGACATCGCCGCGTTCCTGGTCAAGCAGGGCTTCGCCAAGGCGACCGCCGACTCCACGCCGCGGGCGCAGGCGGACACCACGATCACCTATCCGAGGGCCGGGCAGCGCGCCGACGCCCTCGCCGTGGCCAAGGCGCTCGGGCTGCCGGACTCGGCGGTGCGGCACTCCCCCGAGGTCCGGCAGATCACGCTGGTCGTGGGCGGGGACTGGCGTACGGGGACGGCGTATCCGGCGGACGCGGCCGCCAGGGCGGACGCGGCGGCGGCCGACCCGGCCACGACGCCCGACGCGTCGGGGACGCCGTCGACCGCACCCTCCGGCAAGCCGACGGGCGAGAACAAGGCGCCCGAGAGCTCGGACCCGCTCAACGGGGACGACCGGTCGGCCTGCATGAAGGTGAACACGGCCAACCGGTTCTAGGCGGGTGTTCGAGGGGGCTTCGCCCCCTCGAAGCCTCTCGGCCCCCCGCCCCCGTCAGACGCGACGGCTGGCGATGACCTTCTTGGCCAGGGAGCGCGGGCTGGTGAGGAAGCCGTAGCCCCACGACATGTGCATCGTCGCCAGCGCGAGAGGGATCCGCAGCCGCGCGCCGGCCGGGAGGCCCTTGCCCGCCGGGACGGAGCCCGCCGTGATCGCCGCGAGGTAGCCGGCCGGCACGACCAGGCCCCAGGGACTGACGGTCGCGCCCACCACGACGCCCGCCGCGATGGCGCACACGGCGGCCGGGGCCGCCAGGTAGCGCAGGTTGATCGAGCCCTGGTGGTAGCGGGCCACGACATGGCGCCAGCGGCCGTAGTTCTTGTACTGCTTGGCCAGCGCCCGGACGTTCGGGCGGGGCCGGTAGGAGACCTTGAGCTCCGGGGAGAACCAGATCAGCCCGCCCGCCTCACGGATCCGGAAGTTCAGCTCCCAGTCCTGGGCGCGGATGAACTCCTCGTTGTAGCCGCCCTGCCGCTCCAGCTCCTCGCGCCGGAAGACGCCCAGGTAGACGGTCTCGGCGGGGGCGGCCCGGCCACCGGTGTGGAAGGCCGCGTTGCCCACCCCGATCTTCGAGGTCATGGCGGCGGCGACAGCCATCTCCCAGTCGTTCTCGCCCTCGGCGTGCATGATGCCGCCGACGTTCTGCGCGCCGGTCTCGTCCAGGAGCCGCACGGCGGTGGCGATGTAGTCCGGCGAGAGCATGCCGTGCCCGTCGACGCGTACCACGATCGGGTGACGTGATGCCTTGATCGCGGCATTGAGCGCGGCGGGGGTGCGGCCCGTGGGATTCGGCACCGTATGGACCCGGGAGTCCTCCGCGACGAGCTCCGCGGCGATCTCGTCCGTACGGTCCGTGGACGGACCGAGGGCGATGACCACCTCCAGCTCACCGGCATACTCCTGCTCCAGGATGTGCCGCACGGAGGTGCGCAGATGCCGCTCTTCATTGAGCACCGGCATGATCACGGAAACGGCTGGCAGCTGCTGATCGCGCATGGTTCCTCGGGGGTACGGGGGTCGGGATCACCACCCGGCGGACGACGGAAACGTCGGCCACGTTACCGCCAATGGGGGACGTGGTTCCGCCCCGCCCGGGTGGCGGAGCGGGCGCGGACGGCGTGGGGCCGCAGGCAGATCATCGTATGGGCCTACGTTGTGTCCGCATGGCGAGGGAAGCGTCACACCCGTCCCCACCCGTCCCCGGCTCGCCGCCCGATCCCCGCGGAGGTCCCCCAGTGACCGCACCGGCCCGCTCCTCCGCCCCCCGCCCGGCCAACGCCCGCCACCGCACCCCGCGCCCCCCGCGCTGGGGGATGCGGCTGGCCACGATCGCCGCGGTGGCCGTGCTGGGCACGAGCGGCATCGGGCACGCGGTGGTCTCCGGGCTCTCCGGCGGGATCGGCCGGGTCGACGCCTTCAAGGGCCTGTCCAACCGGCCGGACGGCGGCCGGGGCATGAACGTCCTGCTCGTCGGCACCGACGGCCGCGACCGGATCACCGAGGACGAGCGCAGGCGCTACCGCCTGGGCGGCACCGCCTGTCACTGCACCGACACGATCCTGCTGGTGCACCTCTCCGCCGACCGCGAACGGGCCACCGTCGTCGGCCTGCCGCGCGACACCTACACCGAGATCCCCGAGCGCACGGACGAGTTCGGCCGGGTGCGCCCGGCCCATCCGCAGAAGCTCAACGCCGCCTACGCCGAGGGCGGCCCCGGGCTGACCGTGCGCTCCGTGGAACGGCTGACCGGGCTGCACGTCGATCACTACATGGAGGTCGACTTCACCAGCTTCATGCGGACCGTCGACGCGGTGGGCGGGGTACGGGTGTGCACCGTACGGCCGCTCAGGGACGCCTACTCCGGGCTCGACCTGCCCGCCGGCACCAGCAACCTCGACGGCGGCCAGGCCCTCCAGTACGTGCGCTCCCGCCATCTCGACGGGGCCGCCGACCTGGGCCGGATGCAGCGGCAGCAGCGGTTCCTCGCCTCGCTGATGCACAAGGCCGCCGACGGCGGGGTGCTGCTGAACCCGGTGAAGTTCCAGGAGGTCGCCTCCTCCGTGGTCGGCTCGGTCCGCGCCGACCGGGGCTTCGGCACCGACGAGCTCGTGGACCTCGGCAGGGCGATGCGGAATCTGAGCCCCGCCTCCACCGAGTTCATGTCCGTGCCGATCGCCGTGGCGGACTACCCCGTGCCGAACGTCGGCTCGACCGTGCGCTGGGACGACGCGGCGGCCGGCAAGCTCTTCCAGGCCCTGCGCGAGGACCGGCCCGTGGGCGCCGGCGCGGGCTCCCCGCACCGCACCCAGGACGCCAAGCCGCCCGCCGAGGGCAATCAGCCCCACGCCGCGGCCGTCGACGTCGCCCCCGAGCGGATCCGGGTCCAGGTCCTCAACGCCAGCGGCCGCCCGGGGCTGGCCCGGGGCGCCGACCAGGCGCTGCGGGCCACCGGATTCCTCACCACCGGTCTGCCCCTCGACGCCCCGCCGCCCGCGGTCGGGCACACGACGATCACCTACGACCCGCGCTGGGACCGCTCGGCCCGCTCGCTCGCCACCGCCCTGCCGGGCGCCGAGCTACGGCCGGTGGCCGGCCAGGGGCCGCTGATGAAGGTGCTCCTCGGCACGGACTTCACCGACGTCCGGCCGGTCCGGGCCAAGGAGCCCGACCGGCCGGACCGGATCCCGGTGGTCACCGGCGACCAGGCGGTCTGCCCGGAGCAGACCTGAACCCGGCCCTCGACCGGCCCTGATCGGTCCTCGGCCGGTCCTCGATCAGCCCTTGCTCAGTCCTCGATGCCTTCGGCGGCCCGGTTCTGCCGGAGCTCCATGATCGCGCGGCGCCGGGCGAGCCGGTGCGTCCGCCGGATCTGCGCCTCCTGGTAGCGCCGCCGGTCCCGCTCGGTCTCGGGGATCACCTGCGGCACGGGCCGGGGCTTGCCGTCGGCGTCGACGGCCGCGAAGACGAGATAGGCGCTGCCGACCTGGACGGCCGGCTTGGACTCGTTCCACCGCTCGGCCAGCACCCGCACGCCGACCTCCATGGAGGACCGGCCGGTCCAGTTCACCTGCGCCTTCACATGAACCAGGTCGCCGACGCGGACCGGCTCCAGGAAGGCCATCTCGTCCATGGAGGCGGTGACCGCGGGCCCGCCGGAGTGCCGCCCGGCGACCGCGCCGGCCACGTCGTCCACCAGCTTCATGATCACGCCGCCGTGGACGGTGCCCAGCAGATTGGTGTCATTGCCGGTCATGATGTGGGAGAGCGTCGTACGGGAAGCCGAATTCGGCTTGCCGGATATCTCCGGATCCGGGCCCCGGTCCTGATTGGTCATGTCCACCAGTATGCGGGGACCGCCGGACACCCCGCCGGAGACCCGGATTGGCATCAGCTCTGCAACAGGACCGCTCCGGTTTCCCACACGCCCTGTGGCCGGGCCCGCGCGGCAGGCACACTCGGTTGCATGAATGACTGGCCCGATCGGCGGAACGACGCGCCCGAGGAGCGGTACGGGCGCGGCAGCACCGGTACCGAGCCCGAGGGCGCCCGCGCGATGCCGCACGTACGGCGTCCCGCGCCGCCCCGGCAGGTCCCGCCCCAGCAGTACCGCCCGCCACAGGGCTATGACGCCCCCGCCCCCTCCGACGGCTACAGCGCCGGACAGGTCTACGGGCACGGGAGCGGCGGCGGCCGCGGCGGCACCGGCCGGGGGAACCCCGGCGGCGGCGCGGGCGGCCCGGGCGCACGGGCCGACGCCCCCGACTGGCGCAAGCGGATCAAGATCGGGGCGATCGCGCTGGTCGCCACGGCCCTGGTCGTCTCCGTGAGCACGTACTTCTGGGCCGACGGCAAGCTGCGCCGCGAGGTGGACCTCGACAAGGTCGCCGACCGCCCGGCGGCGGGCTCGGGCACGAACTACCTGATCGTCGGCTCCGACAGCCGCGAGGGCCTGTCCGACCAGGACAAGAAGGACCTCCACACCGGGTCGGCGGACGGCAAGCGCACCGACTCGATGATGATCCTCCACACGGGCGACAACGGCACCACGATGCTGAGCCTGCCGCGCGACTCCTACGTCACGATCCCCGCCTTCACCGGCGCGACGTCCGGCAAGCAGTACGCCCAGTCCGCCCACAAGCTCAACCGCGCCTACTCCGACGGCGGCGCCGAGCTGCTCGTCCGGACCGTCGAGTACAACACCGGGCTGCGCATCGACCACTACGCGGAGATCGGCTTCGGCGGCTTCCGCAATCTCGTGGACGCGCTGGGCGGCGTGGACATGTGCCTCGACAAGCCGGTCAAGGACCCGGACTCGGGCGCGGACTTCAAGGCGGGCTGCCAGACGCTGAACGGCGCGCAGTCGCTGGCCTTCGTCCGCCAGCGGCACCAGGAGGCCGACCAGGACCTGGGCCGGATGCGCAACCAGCAGAAGTTCCTGAACACCCTCGCCAAGCAGGCCGCCTCGCCCTCGACGGTCCTCAACCCCTTCCGGCTCTACCCCGTGATCGGTTCCGGGCTGGACACCCTCGTCGTCGACAAGGACATGGGGCTGTGGGACCTGTCGTCGATGTTCTGGGCGATGAAGGGCGTCACGGGCGGCGACGGACAGCAGCTGACCGTGCCCATCGGCAACCCCAACCTGCCCACGCGCAGTGACGGCGAGGCCGTGGCGTGGGACAAGGTCAAGGCCAAGCAGCTCTTCGACCAGCTGAAGAACGACGACAAGGTCACCGCCGTCGCCCCGAAGTGACGACGACGGCAAGTGCGGGCGGCGGCGGCCGTCAGGCCTCGTCGGGCGACGGCCCCGTCGCGTCGATCACGGCGAAGACGGCGCCCTGCGGGTCCTGGAGGACGGCCATCCGGCCGGCCACCATGTCGAACGGCGGCACGAGCACATTGCCGCCGGCCCTGACCAGCGCGTCGACCGTGCTGTCGGTGGAGTCGACGGAGAAGTACGTCAGCCAGTGGGAGGGCGATCCGGGCGGGGAGTTCTCCAGGCCCTGCATCCCGCCGACCACCCGGCCCTTCGCCTTGAGGGAGAGATAGGCGGGCATCTCCTCGAAGGGCTCGGCCGAAAGGCCCAGGGCGGCCGAGTAGAAGGCGCCGGCCGCGTCCTTGTCCGCGGTGTTGAGCTCGTTCCACACCACCGCGCCCGGCTCGTTGACGATCTGCGAGCCGGAGAACTCCTTGGCCTGCCAGATCCCGAAGACCGCGCCCGTGGTGTCGGCCACGACGGCCATCCGCCCGAGCGTCAGCACATCCATCGGGTCCATCAGCGGGATGCCACCGGAGTCCTTGATCTTCTGCATGGCGGCGTCGGCGTCGGCGACGGCCAGATACGTCGTCCACGCGGGCGGCGGCTTGGAGCCGCCCTCCTGCGCCATCGACGTCATGATCCCCACCACGGGCTTGCCGCGCAGCGTGCAGACCGCGTACCCACCGGTCTCGGGCGGCCCGGGCTCCCCCTGCCAGCCGAAGAGATCGCGGTAGAAGTCGAGTGCCTCCCGCTGGTCGGGGACCACGAGATCGGCCCAGCAGGGCGTCCCGGGCACATAGGGCTTCGTTACCTCGGGCATGACGCGCGCCTCCCTGGCAGTACGGGCACCCCCGCGACCACCTTCACCCGCGGGGCTGCGGCCCGCCACCGGAGCAACGGCGAACGGCCCCCCGGCGGACCGTCGCCGGGGGGCCGTTCGCGCGCTGCCGACGCGCGGCGCGTTACGGGAGGTTGCGGGCCATGACGATCCGCTGCACCTGGTTCGTGCCTTCATAAATCTGCGTGATCTTGGCGTCGCGCATCATGCGCTCGACCGGGTAGTCACGGGTGTAGCCGTAGCCGCCGAGGAGCTGGACGGCGTCCGTGGTGATCTCCATGGCGGCGTCGGAGGCGTAGCACTTGGCGGCGGCGCCGAAGAAGGTGAGGTCGGCGTCGAGGCGCTCGGACTTGGCGGCGGCCGCGTAGGTCAGCTGACGGGCGGCCTCCAGCTTCATCGCCATGTCGGCCAGCATGAACTGGACGCCCTGGAAGTCGGCGATCGGCTTGCCGAACTGCTTGCGCTCGCGGACGTAGCCCTTGGCGTAGTCGAGGGCGCCCTGGGCGATGCCCAGCGCCTGGGCGGCGATGGTGACGCGGGTGTGGTCGAGGGTCTTCATCGCCGTGGCGAAGCCGGTGCCCTCGGCGCCGATCATGCGGTCCGCGGGGATGCGGACGTTGTCCAGGTAGACCTCGCGGGTCGGGGAGCCCTTGATGCCGAGCTTCTTCTCCGGGGCGCCGAAGGAGACGCCCTCGTCGCCCTTCTCCACGACGAAGGCGCTGATGCCCTTCGAGCGCTTCTCGGGGTCGGTGACGGCCATGACCGTGTAGTACTCGGAGACGCCCGCGTTGGTGATCCAGCGCTTGACGCCGTTGAGCACCCAGTAGTCGCCGTCGCGCACGGCGCGGGTCTTCATGCCGGCCGCGTCCGAGCCCGCGTCGGGCTCGCTCAGGCAGTAGGAGAACATCGCGTCGCCCTTGGCGAGCGGGCTCAGGTACTGCTTCTTGAGCTCCTGCGAGCCGGAGAGGGCCACCGGGAGCGAACCGAGCTTGTTGACCGCGGGGATGAGCGAGGACGAGGCGCAGACGCGGGCGACCTCCTCGATCACGATGACGGTCGCGAGGGCGTCCGCGCCCGTGCCGCCGAACTCCTCCGGCACGTGGACGGCGTGCAGATCGGCGGCGACCAGGGCGTCGAGCGCCTCCTGCGGGAAGCGGCCCTCCTCATCCACCTCGGCGGCGAACGGCGCGATCTTCGCCTCGGCGAGCGAGCGCACGACCTTGCGGAGCTCCTCGTGCTCCTCAGCCGGCCGGTACAGGTCGAAGTCCTTGTTTCCCGCCAAGGCGTACTCCCCAGAGAGTTAGCTACTGATTAGTAACCCCGATTCTAGGGGCGCACTTCGGAGGAGGACCACGTGAGCTTGCCGACAACCCGTGATCTCCCCGAGATCCTTCCCGGGCGGGCCCCGACTATGCTCGGGCAACGCAATCAGGCCGTCGGCCCGCACGCGGGCCGGCCGTCAGCACCGCACAGCAATGGAGCACCGCATGGCCCTCAGGATCACCGTGATCGGCACCGGCTACCTCGGCGCCACCCACGCCGCGGCCATGGCCGAGCTGGGCTTCGAGGTGCTGGGTCTCGACGTGGTCCCCGAGAAGATCGAGACGCTCGCGCGCGGCGAGGTCCCGATGTACGAGCCGGGGCTGGAGGAGCTGCTGCGCAAGCACGTCGCCGGCATCGAGGGCTCGACCGGACGGCTGCGCTTCACGACCTCCTGGGAGGAGGTCGGCGAGTTCGGCGACGTCCACTTCGTCTGTGTGAACACCCCGCAGAAGCACGGTGAGTACGCCTGCGACATGTCCTACGTCGACAGCGCCTTCACCTCGCTCGCCGCGCACCTGCGCCGTCCCGTGCTGGTCGTCGGCAAGTCGACCGTGCCGGTCGGCAGCGCGGGCCGGCTCGCGGAGCTGCTCACGGAGCTGGCCCCGGCCGGCAAGGACGTGGAGCTCGCCTGGAACCCGGAGTTCCTGCGCGAGGGCTTCGCCGTCCAGGACACCCTCCACCCCGACCGCATCGTCGTCGGCGTCGCGGGCGAGCGCGGCGAGAAGCTGCTCCGCGAGGTCTACGCGACGCCGGTCGGCGAGGGCACGCCCTTCGTGGTCGCCGACTACCCGACCGCCGAGCTGGTGAAGACCGCCGCCAACTCCTTCCTCGCCACGAAGATCTCCTTCATCAACGCCATGGCCGAGGTCTGCGAGGCCGCCGACGGCGACGTCGTGAAGCTGGCGGAGGCCATCGGGCACGACGACCGCATCGGCAAGAAGTTCCTGCGCGCGGGCGTCGGTTTCGGTGGCGGCTGCCTGCCGAAGGACATCCGCGCCTTCATGGCCCGCGCGGGCGAGCTGGGCGCCGACCAGGCCCTGACCTTCCTCCGCGAGGTCGACTCCATCAACATGCGCCGCCGCTCCCACATGGTCGAGCTGGCGCGGGAGGCCGTGGGCGGCGGCTTCCTGGGCCGCCGCGTCGCGGTGCTGGGAGCCACGTTCAAGCCGGACTCGGACGACGTCCGGGACTCCCCCGCGCTCAACGTCGCCGGCCAGATCCACCTCCAGGGCGGCCAGGTGACGGTCCACGACCCCAAGGGCATGGACAACGCCCGCCGCCTCTTCCCGACGCTCGCCTACGCCGACAGCGCCCTGGAGGCCTGCCGGGGTGCGCACGTGGTGCTCCACCTCACGGAGTGGGGCGAGTACCGGCAGCTCGACCCGGCGGTGGTCGGCGCCGTGGTGGCGGAGCGCCACGTGATCGACGGCCGCAACGCGCTGGACGCCGCGCGCTGGCGTTCGGAGGGCTGGACGTTCCGGGCGCTGGGCCGCCCGAAGGCGTAGTTCTTTTCCGGGGGGGCGGAGCCCCCCCGGGCCCCCGTCCTCAGCCGTCCAGCTGGTCGATCGTCGCGATCGACGGCCCCCGCTTCGCGGAGACCTCCCGCGCGACCGCTTCCGCGTCGCGCAGGACGCGCGTCGCGTTCTGCCACGTCAGCTTGGCCAGGTCCGCCTCGGACCAGCCCCGGCGCAGGAGTTCCGCGATCAGGTTCGGGTAGCCGGAGACGTCGGCGAGGTCGGCCGGGGTGAAGGCCGTGCCGTCGAAGTCGCCGCCGATGCCGATGTGGTCGACGCCGGCGACCTCGCGCATGTGGTCGAGGTGGTCGGCGACCGTCGCGGCCGTGGCCACCGGGCGCGGGTGCTCCGCCTCGAAGGCGTGGTGGACGGCCATGCCCTCGGCGGTGGTGTCGAGGTGGTGGAAGCCGTGGGCGCGCATGTTCTCGTCGGCGGACCGGGTCCAGGCGACGGCCTCCGGCAGGACGAACTTCGGGACGAACGTGGCCATGGCCACGCCGCCGTTCGCGGCGAGCGCGCCGAGGACGTCGTCCGGGATGTTGCGGGGGTGGTCGCAGACCGCGCGGGCCGAGGAGTGCGAGAAGATCACCGGCGCCTCGCTGACCCGCAGGGCGTCCCTCATCGTGCCGGCCGAGACGTGCGAGAGGTCGACGAGCATGCCGAGGCGGTTCATCTCGCGGACGACCTCCTCGCCGAAGCGCGTCAGTCCGCCCGCCGCCGGCTCGTCGGTCGCCGAGTCCGCCCACGGGATGTTGTCGTTGTGAGTGAGCGTCATGTAGCGGACGCCGAGGCGGTGGAGGGCGCGCAGGGTGGCCAGCGAGCAGTTGATGCTGTGTCCGCCCTCGGCGCCCATCAGCGAGGCGATGCGCCCCTCGGCGCGGGCGGCCTCCATGTCGTCGGCCGTCAGGGCGAGCCGCAGCTCGCCGGGGTGGCGGTCGACGAGCTGCCGTACGACGTCGATCTGTTCCAGCGTGGCGCTGACCGCCTCGTCGCCGGCCATGTCCGTGCGCACGTACACCGACCAGAACTGCGCGCCGACGCCGCCCGCGCGCATCCGGGGCAGGTCGGTGTGGAGCCCGGCGGCGCTCTGGTCGGTGGCGATGTCGCGCTGGTCGAGGTCGTAGCGGACCTGCTGGCGCAGGGCCCAGGGGAGGTCGTTGTGGCCGTCGACGACGGGGTGCGCGGCGAGCAGCTCGCGGGCGCGGATCAGTTCGTCCACGGTGCTCACTTCCCGAATCCGAAGCCGGTGGCGCCCCCGACCTTGGCGCGCAGGCGCTTGCCCTTCTCGGTGGCCTGGTCGTTGAGCTCGTCCTGGAAGCGGCGCATCCGCTCCAGCAGCTTCTCGTCGTGGGCGGCGAGCATCCGGACGGCCAGCAGGCCGGCGTTGCGGGCGCCCGCGACGGAGACGGTGGCGACGGGGACGCCGGCGGGCATCTGGACGATGGAGAGGAGCGAGTCCATGCCGTCGAGGTACTTCAGCGGCACGGGCACGCCGATCACCGGCAGCGGGGTGACCGAGGCGAGCATGCCGGGCAGGTGGGCCGCGCCGCCCGCGCCCGCGATGATCGCCTTGAGGCCGCGGCCGGCGGCCAGCTCCCCGTACTCGATCATCTCGCGCGGCATCCGGTGCGCGGAGACGACGTCGACCTCGTAGGGGATCTCGAACTCGTCCAGGGCCTTGGCGGCGGCTTCCATGACGGGCCAGTCGGAGTCCGAGCCCATGACGATGCCGATGAGGGGGGAGCCGGGAGAACTCATTCCGTGATCGTTCCTCGCAGGTATCCGGCGGCGTGCGCGGCGCGCTCGCGCACGTCCGCCAGGTCGTCGCCGTAGGTGTTGACGTGTCCGACCTTGCGGCCGGGCTTCACGTCCTTGCCATACATATGGATCTTCAGGCCGGGGTCGCGCGCCATGCAATGCAGGTACGCGTAATACATGTCCGGATAGTCGCCGCCGAGAACATTGGCCATCACGGTCCACTTGGCGCGGGGGCGCGGGTCGCCGAGCGGCAGGTCCAGTACGGCCCGGACGTGGTTGGCGAACTGCGAGGTGATCGCGCCGTCCTGGGTCCAGTGGCCGGAGTTGTGGGGGCGCATCGCGAGCTCGTTGACGAGCACCCGGCCGTCGCCGGTCTCGAAGAGCTCCACGGCGAGGTGGCCGACCACGCCCAGTTCCTTGGCGATGCGCAGGGCGAGCTCCTGGGCGTGCGCGGAGAGCTCGTCGGACAGGCCGGGCGCGGGGGCGATGACCGTGTCGCAGACGCCGTCGACCTGTACGGACTCCACGACGGGGTAGGAGACGGCCTGGCCGTGCGGGGAGCGGACCACGTTGGCCGCGAGCTCGCGGACGAAGTCGACCTTCTCCTCGGCGAGCACGGGCACGCCCGCCCGGAAGGGCTCCGCCGCTTCCTTGGCGTCGCGGACGACCCAGACGCCCTTGCCGTCGTAGCCGCCGCGCACGGTCTTGAGGACGACGGGGAAGCCCTCGCCTTCGGCGGCGAAGCGCTCGACGTCGGCGGGGTCCGCCACGAGGCGGTGCCGGGGGCACGGCACCCCGATCGCGTCGAGCTTGGCGCGCATCACACCCTTGTCCTGGGCGTGCACCAAAGCGTCGGGCCCCGGGCGGACGGGGATGCCGTCCGCTTCCAGGGCCCGGAGGTGCTCGGTCGGAACATGCTCGTGATCGAAGGTGATCACATCGCAGCCTTGTGCGAACGCACGAAGGGTGTCCAGGTCGCGGTAGTCGCCGATGACGACTTCGCTCACCACCTGGGCCGCCGAGTCCTGAGGGGTATCGCTGAGCAGCTTGAACCTGATGCCGAGGGGGATGCCCGCCTCGTGGGTCATACGGGCGAGCTGACCGCCACCGACCATGCCGACTACCGGGAACGTCACTCCCCCAGAGTATCCGTACGTACGAACCACTCCGACCCCTCCTGGAGGATCCTCCAAGCTCGGAGGCTGTCGTTCCGGTGTCATGGGGACGGCATGGGGACGGCATGGGGACGGCACGGAGGCGGAATCAAAGCGGCAAAACCGGGCGTTCGCCGTTCGTTCACCGACTCTCCGGACGGGCTCCTCCGCGGGCTCGTTAGCATGAAGACCATGACTCAACGGCGCACAGTGCGTTCCCGGCTGGAGCGGCTGGCCCGCGAAATCGCGAAATTCGGCGCCGTGGGCGCCGTCGGATTCGTGGTCAACTTCATCGTCTTCAACATCTGCGTCCACGGCTTCGGGCTGGCCGTCGTGCGCTCGGGCGTCATCGCCACGGCCGTGGCGATCGCCGCGAACTACGTCGGCAACCGCTACTGGACCTACCGCGACACGGACAAGAACCGGCGCAGCCGTGAGCTCACCCTGTTCCTGCTCTTCAGCGGCGTCGGCCTGGTGATCGAGAACGGCATACTCGCCTTCTCCCACTACGGCATGGACCTGACCAGCCCGCTCGCCGACAACATCGCCAAGAACGTCGTCGGCCTCGGCATCGGCACGGTCTTCCGCTTCTGGTCGTACCGCTCCTGGGTGTTCCGCGCGATGCCCGCCCGCGACGCCGTCCAGGCCGCCGAATCGTTCCTGGCGGAGGCGCCCGAGCAGGAGCGGGTCAGAGCCGCGAACTAGTTCAGTCGTCTTGGTCCTCCCCCGGACTCCGTCCGGGAGGTGCCCCCACGCGGCTCAGGCCCCTCTAGTCCATTTGATCCGCTTCGCGGCTCAGGAAGAGCGCGAAAACCGGCGGCTGCTGCTGGAGGAGCTCCAGCCGGCCGCCGTCCGCCTCCGCGAGATCGCGGGCGACGGCCAGGCCCAGGCCCGTGGAGTTACGGCCGCTGACCGTCCGCTCGAAGACCCGCGAGCCCAGATCGGCCGGCACGCCCGGCCCCTCGTCGGAGACCTCCACGACCGCCTGGTTGCCGGTGACCCGGGTGCGCAGGGCGACGGTGCCGTCCCCGTGCATCAGGGAGTTCTCGATCAGCGTCGCCAGCACCTGGGAGACCGCGCCCGGCGTGCCCACCGCGCGCAGCCCCTGCTTGCCGGAGCGGACCACGGCCCGGCCCGTGGCGCGGGCGGCGGGCCGCCACTCCTCGATCTGCTGCTTGATGACCTCGTCGAGGTCGAAGGTGACCGCGGACCCGGTCTGCGGGTCGCGGGAGTTCGTCAGCAGCCGCTGGACGACGTCGGTGAGCCGCTCCACCTGGGTGAGGGCGATCATCGCCTCCTCCTTGACCGTCTCCGGGTCGTCGGTGAGCGTGATCTCCTCCAGCCGCATCGACAGCGCGGTCAGCGGCGTCCGCAGCTGGTGCGAGGCGTCGGCGGCCAGCCGCCGCTCCGCCGTGAGCATGCGCGCGATCCGTTCGGCGCTCGCGTCCAGGACATCGGCGACCCGGTCGAGCTCGGGGACGCTGTAGCGGCGGTGCCGGGGGCGGGGGTCGCCGGAGCCCAGCCGTTCGGCGGTCTCGGCGAGGTCGATGAGCGGGGCGGTGAGCCGGTTGGCCTGGCGTACGGCCAGGAACACGGCGGCGATCACCGCCAGCAGGGCCACCGCGAGGATCACCAGCAGGGTGCGGCCGATCTCCCGGCTGACCGTGCTGCGGGACTCCTCGACCCGCACCGTCTCACCCTGCTCGCCCTTCAGCGTCGTGGTGATGACGCCGCCCTCGGGCCGGCTGCCGATCTCGATCGGCTGCCGGCCGGGGATGTCGACCCGGGCGTACCGGTTGGGGGTGATCTGATCGCTCAGCACCTCCGACTCCACGCGCTCGTGCCCGGCGAGCCGGCTGTCGACGATCGCCACCAGCCGGACGGCCTCGGACTGCACGCTCTCCTGCGCGCTGTTCTCGATCGTCCGGGTCTCGACGATGACCAGCGAGATCCCGAAGACCGCGATCACGACGAGCACGACGGCGAGCGTGGAGTTGATCAGTCGGCGGCGCACGGTGTCCTCCGGGCGGGGGTGGATCAGATCAGGCCCGGCAGGTGGCGGTCCCGGGGCGGCTTGAGACTCTCGGTCAGCTCTTCTCGAAGCGGAAACCGACACCGCGCACGGTGGCGATGTAGCGCGGGTTGGCGGCGTCGTCGCCGAGCTTCTTGCGCAGCCAGGAGATGTGCATGTCCAGGGTCTTGGTGGAGGACCACCAAGTGGTGTCCCAGACCTCGCGCATCAGCTGGTCACGGGTGACGACCCGGCCGGCGTCCCGTACCAGGACCCGCAGCAGGTCGAACTCCTTCGCGGTGAGCTGGAGTTCCTCGTCGCCCATCCAGGCGCGGTGCGACTCGACGTCGATCCGCACGCCGTGCGTGGCGGGCGGCTGCTGGTGGGCCTCGACGGTGCCGCGGCGCAGCAGCGCCCGGACCCGCGCCAGCAGTTCGGCCAGGCGGAAGGGCTTGGTGACGTAGTCGTCGGCGCCGGCGTCCAGCCCGACCACGGTGTCCACCTCGTCGGCGCGGGCGGTGAGCACGAGCACGGGGAAGCCGTGCCCCTCGTTGCGCAGTCTGCGGCAGACCTCGAGGCCGTCCATGCCGGGCAGCCCGAGGTCGAGGACGAGCAGGTCCACCCCTCCTTGCAGGCCGGCGTCCAGGGCCGTGGGACCGTCTTCGCGCACCTCCACCTCGTACCCTTCGCGGCGCAGGGCGCGCGCGAGCGGCTCCGAGATGGAGGCGTCATCCTCGGCGAGCAGTACTCGGGTCATGGGCTGATGGTAGTCCGCGCGGGCGCACGTCAGCGGCGGGCCGAGTGCTACCTACGGCAACACTTCACCGAAAGTGCTACCACCATCGAAAGGAAGGATTCGGTTCCGGAATCGACTGTGATCCATGTCTCAACACCTTCCATGGCCGGGCGGGGTGTGACGTATGGTGACCCGACATCTGTAGCACTACCGAGGGACCTTCGGGACATCCGACGAGCCGAAGGTCTCTGTTGTGCGCAGGGCTGGTGCTCCAGCCTTGTTCCACAGTGTTTGACCTGTCGGCCGGGTCCGCCGCGCGAAGATGCGCGGGGGGCGTGGATCCCGGCATACGGCCGTCCCGCGACTCCTCCCAGCGAGGAGCCGCACCCCAGGGGAGTGGGGGGACGGCGTCAGTAGCCGGTGCCGGCCAACCCCTCACCCGGGCGCGCGTCCTCCGGACCACCGCGCGTCCCGAGCACCCTAGGAATGACCATGGCGTCCAGCCTGACGAAGGACGCGGCGGAGCAGGAGAAGACCTCTCCGACCTCGCGCGGCATGACCTTCTTCGGCCACCCCTTCGGCCTGGCCCCGCTCTTCTTGACCGAAATGTGGGAGCGCTTCTCCTACTACGGCATGCGGGCCCTGCTCGTCGTCTACCTGATCGCCGGCGGCCCCGACGCCAAGCCCGGCAGCCAGGGCGGCGGTCTCCATATGCCCGAGGCCAGCGCGGTGGCGATCTACTCCATCTACGTGGCCATGGTGTACCTGCTCGCCATGCCCGGTGGCTGGTTCGGCGACCGCGTATGGGGTCCCCGCAAGACGGTCACCATCGCGGCCGGCACCATCATGGCGGGCCACCTGCTCCTGGCCGTTCCCGGCAAGCCGACCTTCTTCGCCGGTCTCGCGCTGGTGGCGATCGGCTCCGGTCTGCTGAAGTCCAACATCTCCACGATGGTGGGCCACCTCTACGACGGCCCCACGGACCCGCGCCGGGACGGCGGCTTCACGCTGTTCTACATCGGCATCAACCTGGGCGCCTTCTTCGCGCCGCTGGTCATCGGCACCATCGGCCAGGAAGTCAACTGGCACCTGGGCTTCGGCATCGCCGCCGCCGGTATGGCGATCGGCCTGCTGATCTTCCTCTGGGGCACCCGCCACCTGGACCCGAAGAGCAGCGTCGTCCCGACGCCGCTGTCGGCCGAGGAGCGCAAGAAGACCCTCACCAAGGCCGCCATCTGGCTGGGTGTCGCGGTGGTCTTCTACGGCATCGTGGGCGGCGCCGGCGTCTTCACCCTCAACTGGGCCCTGGTCCCGATCACCCTGCTGGGCCTGATCATCCCGATCACCGTCCTGGCGCGCATCAAGCGCGACAAGGACCTGACGGACTCCGAGCAGACCAAGGTCAGCGGCTACATCTGGTTCTTCGTCGCCGCCGCGGCCTTCTGGATGATCTTCGACCAGGCCGGTTCGACGATGTCGACCTTCGCCGAGAAGAAGACCGCCGACAGCGTTTTCGGCTTCAGCTTCCCGTCGACCTGGTTCCAGTCGGTCAACCCGCTGTGGGTCATGGCGCTCGCCCCGGTCTTCGCCTGGCTGTGGGTGTTCCTGGCCCGCCGTAACAGCGAGCCCAGCACCACGGTGAAGTTCTCCATGGCGATGGTGCTCATCGGCGCCTCGTTCTTCGTCTTCGCCGTCCCGATGGGCATGGCGAGCGACGGCACCAAGGTCAGCCCGGCCTGGCTGCTGATGATCTACATGATCCAGACCATGGGTGAGCTGTGCCTCTCCCCGGTGGGTCTGTCGCTCACCACGAAGATGGCGCCGAAGAAGTACGCGAGCCAGATGCTGGGCGTGTGGTTCCTCGCCGTCACCGCCGGTGACTGCACGACGGGCCTGCTCTCCATCGCCGGTGTGGACATGAACGGCACCGGCACGATCGTGTTCCAGGCCGCGCTCTGCACCCTCGCGGGTGGCGCGGTGTGGATGTACCGCAAGCGGATCATCGCCCTGATGGGTGACGTCCACTGACGCCGGTCCATTGACGGACATGCGAAAGCCCCCGGCACGGGAACGTGCCGGGGGCTTTCGCGTCCCCCGTTCCGCCGTCCGTCAGCCGGGGGGAGCGCCGGGGCCCGGCCCCCTGGGGTCGGCCTCCGGGGTGAACCACGGGAGCGGGCCCTCGCGGGCCGCCGCACCGGCCATGACGGCCGTGGTGGCGGGCGGACGGGGACGGACGTGGTCCACGACCGCCATGCCCGCGCGGAAGACCGCCAGCGGGACGACCACGCCCAGCAGGGTCCAGAAGAGCGTCACCCCCCAGGGCCGGCTCACGTCCCACGGCTGCTCGACGAGCACCTTGCCGCCGTACTCGAGCGAGACGAGGTAGTCGCCGTACGCGCCCGCCGCCAGCTCCACGTCCAGCGTCACCCGCTCCTTGTGCCCGGGGGCCACCGTGCCGCGCCAGGGGTGGTCCTCCCAGACGGGGGCGAGCACCCCGCGCGAGGTGCCGAGCCGGAAGGCGGGGTTCTTGGCGGGGGTGGAGCCGAGGTTGGCGACGGTGACGACGAGCCTGCGGACGGGCGGGGCGCCGAACCACGTCAGCAGCCCGCCGGCCCCCTCCAGCCGGGCGTCTAGCACGCTGAGCCGCTCCCCGCCGCTCTGCTCCGGCAGGGGTGCGACCGGGTGCCCGGTGATGACCAGCGGGACGTCCGTCGCGGAGGAGTCGCCGGTGACGGCCGCCACATGGACGACACAGGGGCAGGGCTTGGGCGGCGCGGGGACGGGCACGTCCTTGCGGAAGGAGCCGTCGGCGCCGGTGGTGACTGCGCGACCGTCGGCGTTGGCACAGGCGTTGGTGCCGCCGATCATGTTCTGCCCGCAGACGAGCAGGGTGAGCAGCGCGCCGGCCGGCCAGCCCCTGCCGGTCACGGTGACCCGGCCGTCCCGGGGGACCTCGGAGCGGTCCACGGCGGCCTGGGGGGCGCCGTCGGCGAGGACCGGGGGCGCGGGGAAGGCGAGGAGCGGGAGCAGCGTGAGGAGCGCGGACAGTGCCAGGAGCGCTGCTCTTCGCCTCCAGGCGCCCTCCAGGGCGCTGCGGCGCCCTCCCGGCGGGCGGCTCACGAGCGGGCCGCCCGTCGGCGCCGTACGAGGCGTACGGCCGCCCCGGCCGCCACGAGCACGGCCGCCCCGGCGAGGACCGGGGCGAGCCAGGGCAGGGGCGTGTACGCGCCGGACGCGGCGGCCCGGGTGCCGTCCGGGGTGGTGGCGCTGACGCGCACCGCCACCCGGTCCAGACGCGGGGCCTCCGGCCACCGCTCCGCCAGCCGTACGCTCTCGCCGGGCGCCAGGGCGGCGGGGACTCCGGCCGCCTCGCGGCGCAGGACCTGCCCGAAGAGGCCCTCCGCCCGGATGGTCAGCCGGGGAGCGAGGGTGGTGTTGCCCCGGTTGACCAGGGCGTAGTGGATCACCGTGTCCCGGCCCGTGCCGCTGACCCGCACGTGCTCCACCGAGAGCGCGGCGAAGGCGGTCCCCGCGACCCGTACGGCCATGGGCACCCGGACCCGCCGGCCGTCCCCGGAGGCGGTCACGGCGGCGGAGCGGTCGCCGGGTGCCGTACCGGCCGGGACGGTCACGGTGAGGGGGACGTCCGCGCGGGTGCGGGGCGGCACGCTCACGCGCCCGGCGGCGAGGGAGATCCACGGGTCGCTGCCGCTCAGCTCGACCGTCAGACGCCGGTCGCCGGGGTTGACGACCGTCAGCTTGTCCTCCAGGACCGAGCCGGAGGCGCCTTCGAGGTAGAAGGACGACCGGTCCTCCGCCGTCGGCGCCTTCCTGCCGCCGGGGGCGGGCGCCGCCGTCCAGGACGGCCGGCTGTCGGTCGGGGCCGGGGCAGTCGGAGCCGGGGCGGTGGGCGTGGGCACGGCGAGCACCGAGGCGGCGCAGAGCAGCGCGGCGGCCCGGGCCCGGGAGTTCTTGGGGGTCGGTGGCGACGGCATCGGCGACGTCCGCGGCATCGGCGGCATCGGCGGCTCCCTGGGCGTGGGGGTGAGGGGGTTCAGCCGGCGCTGCGGCGCCTCCGGGTGAGCCAGAGGGTGCCGGCGAGGCCGGTGAGGAGCACGGTGCCGCCGAGGGTGGCGAGGGCGACGGCGGAATCGGAGGGCCCGGTCTGCGGGAGCTGACCGCCGCCGGTGGTGCCCGTGCCGCCGGTCGAACCGCCGGTCGTACCGCTGGTGGTCGAGCCGGTGGACCCGCCGGTCGTACCGGCCGTGGAGCCGCTGCTCGACCCGCCGGTCGACCCGGCCGACGATCCGCTCGTGGACCCAGCCGTGGACCCACTCGTCGAACCGCCCGTGGACCCGCTCGTCGATCCACTCGTCGAACCGCCAGTCGAACCGCTCGTGGAGCCGCCGGCCGTGGCCCCGCCCGTCGTCCCGCCCGGGTCCTTGACCTCAAGGGTGAGCGAGGGCTTGGGGTTGTTGGTGGGGGTGCAGGTGGTCGTGGTGCCCAGGGCGGAGATGGTGAGGACGGAGGCCGTGAAGGTGACCTGACCGCCCTTCTTGGGGGTGTACGTCCCCGACAAGTCGCTGATCTTGATGGGGGTGTTGGGCGGTATCGGCTGGTCGTTGGCGGGGCCGGAGACGTCGACCGTGCCGCTGTCCGCGCCGCCCACCTTGATCACGGCACTCGGCTTCATCGCGCCCTTGCCGAGCTCGATGGGGCTGGAGGAGACGCCCTTCTGGAAGGTCATGGTGAGCTTGTAGGCGTCACCGCTCGCCGTGGCCTTGATGTCGATGGGCGAGACCGCGCTGCGGTCCCCGATCGGTGTCTTGCACTGGTAGTTGACGTCGACGACCTCGGCCCGCGCGTCCGGCGCGACCAGCAGGAACGCGCCGCCGGTCAGAGCCGCCGAGACCGCGAGCGCGCCGGCGCGGCGCATGGGGTTGCGTAAGGTGCGGTACACCTGGGGTTCCCCTCTCGTCCGGTGCCGCCGCCGAGAATTGCTGACGGCACATCAGATCGGACGCCGAAGGTACGCCCGGGACGGTGGAGAGGGAAGACAAGGAACAGCCCGTTTGGGCCTTTGCCGCGGTCCTCACGAGGGTCCGGCCTTACGGCGGTCCGGCCTCAGGACGGTCCGGCCAGCTCCGCCCAGACAGTCTTGCCGACGCCGTCGGAGCGCCGGACGACCCCCCAGTCGAGGCAGAGCCGCTGGACGATGAACATGCCGTGGCCGCCGGGGCGGCCCGCGCGGTGCGGGGTCCGGGGGGCCGGGGTGCCGGTGCCGAGGTCGCTGACCTCCAGCCGGAGCACTTTGCCCGTACGGCTGACGCACAGTTGCTCGGGGCCGTCGGCGTGCAGGCAGGCGTTGGTGACCAGCTCGGAGACGACCAGCAGGACGTCCTCGGCGGCGGCCCGGTGGTCGGCGGAGGCCGCGGGGAGCCAGCCCCAGTCGTAGAGCGCCTGACGGGTGAAGTCACGGGAGAGCGGTACGGCGCCACCGACCCCGACGAGGCGCAGCCTGCGGGCCGCTTCCGCCGGGGCCGGTGAGCCGGCCGAGGCGGCGTCCCCCGCCTCCGGGCCGGGGCCGTCCGGCGGCGGGCACGCCCGGGTGGTGCTCATCAGCGCTTCACCTCACCGATTCACCGATACGAACACAAACATCTTCAATGGATTCAGCTGTCTCCTGCCCGGCCGGACCGTGAGAACACCCACGGATTCGACGCGGCGCCTGTGACACAGGCAACGGGGATTCCCGGCTCGGCTCAGTCGGCGAGCGCCGAGTCGAGCGTGTCGTGCAGGGTGAAGACGGCCCCGGCTCCCGTGATCTCGAACACCCGGGCGACGACGGGGGTCATCGCGGCCAGGTGGACGGCGCCTCCGGCGGCCTCGGCCTTGAGCCGGGCGCCGAGGAGGACGTTCAGGCCGGTCGAGTCGCAGAAGTCGAGCCGCGAGCAGTCGACGACGACGCGGGCGTCGCCGTCGCGTACACAGCCCTCCAGGGACTCGCGCAGCAATCCGGCCGTGTGGTGATCGAGCTCACCCGCGGGCGAGACGACCGAGCTCGCGCCCTCGCGCCGGACCTCCACTTGCAGTCGGCCCCTGCTCGGATTGCCGACCATCCCGCGATCCATGCGCTCCCGCTCCCCTTCATGCGCTCGTGGTGTGCTCGCGCTCCGCTGCCGA
Source organism: Streptomyces sp. NPDC037389 (assembly GCF_040636475.1). Lineage (NCBI taxonomy): Bacteria > Bacillati > Actinomycetota > Actinomycetes > Kitasatosporales > Streptomycetaceae > Streptomyces > Streptomyces sp. NPDC037389. The sequence goes on along the minus strand of NZ_JBEZUS010000012.1, from coordinate 158,302 downwards.
AACACTACGCCTTCCTTACGCAGCTCCGGAAGCCGAAGTTCCGCCAAACACTGACAGAATGGGACAAACCATACTTGCCAGGGAGTGGTGAAGACCGGTAGGGCTAGTAGGGACACATTCGCCACGGACGGCTTTGGAGGCGCCGCAAACCGCAGCAAAAGGGTCACGGCTTCGGCAGCCATATGCCGAGAATGATGGAGGAGACCATGTCACCCCGGCTCGACGAACAACGTCCCGGCACCTCGTGCGCCTCGTACGAGGGCCTCGCGACGGCCTCGTCGGCAACCCTGCCCGAGCGCGACGCCCCCGACACCCCCGATACCCCCGGACTCGCCGGGCTCCCGGAGATCCCCCCGTACGACGAGGTGGACGCGGTCGACGCGCGGGCCCTGTCCAAGACGCTCTTCGCCCGTCTCGCGTCGCTCGAAGAGGGCACCCACGACTACGCGTACGTCCGCAACACACTGGTCGAGCTGAATCTGGCCCTGGTGAAGTTCGCGGCCTCCCGGTTCCGCACCCGCAGCGAACCGATGGAGGACATCATCCAGGTCGGCACCATCGGTCTGATCAAGGCGATCGACCGGTTCGAGCTGACCCGCGGCGTGGAGTTCCCCACCTTCGCGATGCCGACGATCATCGGCGAGATCAAGCGCTTCTTCCGCGACACCAGCTGGTCCGTCCGGGTTCCCCGGCGACTCCAGGAGCTCCGCCTCGACCTGGCCAAGGCCGGCGACGAGCTCGCCCAGCAGCTGGACCGCGCCCCGACCGTCGCCGAGCTCGCCGAGCGGCTGGGCCTGACGGAGGACGAGGTCGTCGAGGGCATGGCCGCGAGCAACGCGTACACCGCGAGCTCGCTGGACGCCCAGGCCGACGAGGACGAGCCGGAGGGCTCCCTGTCGGACCGCATCGGCTACGAGGACCACGGCCTGGAGGGCATCGAGTTCATCGCGTCGCTCAAGCCCCTCATCGCCGAACTGCCGTACCGCGACCGCCACATCCTCTCCCTGCGGTTCGTGTCGAACCTGACGCAGTCGGAGATCGGCGAGGAACTGGGCATCTCCCAGATGCACGTCTCCCGGCTGCTGTCACGCACGCTGGTGCGGCTGCGGCGGGGGCTGCTGACCGAGGAATGACGCGTGGCCGCGCGCCGCGACCGCCACGACCGCCACGACCGTCATGTGTCCGTGCCGCATGGGACGACTCGTCCCATGCGGCACAGCGGCGCTTCACGGTGGTTTTTCGTGGCCGAAAACGTTCTCCTCAAAGGCTTCACATAAGCCATTGAATGTCCGTCATCGACGCCGATCACTCATCGGCGAATTTTCGACGGTCGGGAGACCCTCATGAGACGACTCCGCACCGCGGGTCTGGCCCTTCTCGGCGCGACGCTCTTCGCCTCCGTCGCGGCGAGCCCGGCCCAGGCGGCGCCGGGCGAGACCCGCACGGTGTGCGCCGACACGATGACCCCGGACGGCTGGGTCGACGTCAACTGGGGCACCAGCGCCTCGTGCCGCGCGACCGCCGGCCCCAACATCAAGATGATGAAGCAGCTCGACGGCCTCCCCGTCGGCACCCAGGTCAACGCCTGCGCCACGGCGTTCCCGCCGAAGGGCTGGACCAGGGTCCAGACCTACTACAGCGGCGGCTGCGTGGCCTTCATCAACTCGTCCTTCACGCCGAACGCGTGGCTGCTCCAGCGGGTGTCCTGACGGGAGCGCGGCTGGGTCAGCCGAGGTAGGGCCGCTCGCGCCCTTCCAGGAAGTGCCCCAGGCGGAGCCGCTGGGTGTGGTGCATCGGCAGCGCACCCAGCTCATCCGGAGGAACGAACCGGACCTCCGTGGACTCGTCCGAGACGGCGAGCGCGCCGCCGACGACGCGTGCCCTGAAGCAGACGTTGAACTGACGACGCACTTCCCCGTCGCTGTAGGCGATGACATGACGGGGGTCGGTGTACGTACCGACCAGACCCGTGATCTCGACGTCGAGCCCCGTCTCCTCCTTGACCTCCCGCACCGCCGCACCGGGCAACGAGTCGGTCATGTCCATCCCGCCTCCGGGCAGCGCCCACAGCCCGTTGTCGCTGCGCCGCTGCAAGAGGATGCGCCCGGCGTCGTCCGTGACGACGGCTGAGGCAGCCACCACCAGGCTGTTCGGCTCGGGCGCGCTTGGGTCGTCGTAGTACTCGGTCCGGGCCATTCTTCAGCCTTCCTCTACGGGCGTCGCCGTCGCCCAGACGGCACCGAAGCTCTCGGCGTAGGTATCGAACATCCCGCCGTCGCCCGTGCGCCGCAGGTGCCACACAGGAGCGGCGTACGCGTTGGCACCCCAGACGTGGGCGTTCACCAAGACCTGGTCGTCAGCACGGTACAGGCTGTTGTAAAGCGTGGTCCTGTGAGTGCGCACCTCAATCCCGGCCGTGCCGATCAGAGGCCGGTAGTGCATGAGCGCGAGGCGACAGCGCGACTCGATGCCATGCCCGAACTTCTCCTCCCTGCCACGCTGTTGGACGCTGCGATCGTCCGGATCGCCGACGGCGATCCGGATGGCGCACCCGTCGGCGGCTCTCCGGCGAAGGAGATCGTTGAGAGGTGGATACGCCTCGTGCAGGAAGACAGCCGCGTACACGAGCACGTCGATTCGTGCTCGCGCTTGGGCGAAGAGATCCACGACCGACGACACGGGCAGATCCGCTCGACGGCCGTACAACGCCACCAGCTCGGGACTCAGAGTCCGTGCCGCTCGCACCTGGCGCAACGCCGGCCAGAGCGCATAGACGTCTTCCCTCAGCAGCTCAGCCGCAGCGAAAGCCGTCGCCCGACGTGGTGTACGCCCCAAGTTGACCCACCGCTCGACGGACTTCGGGTCCACCTCCGCTTTCTCGGCGAGGCTCGCGTATGTCCATCCTCCAGCGTTCATGGCCACGCACAACCGCTCGTTCCGCACGTCCGCACCCCCTGCCCGAACTTCCCCAGGGACGTTGTACCGCCTCCGGGACGTCCTAAAGTGGGTTTCGCTGGAGGTTCCAACGTCCTGATCACCGGCAGGACCATCGCGTCATGGACACCATGGCAGTGGGCTCTCTGGCAATGGACACGCAACGGGACCGCGTGGGTGAGGTGATGGCGGCGACACGGGAACGCGTCTTCCTGCGCCCCCTGGGTGGCGGCCGTGAATGGGAGGCGACGCCGTCGGCACTACGGCCGATGACGCCCGGCGGCAAGCAGGGACGCTGTACCGGATGCGACACGATCAAGCGCGCCCGGCGAGAGGCGACCGCTCGGGGCGACGCCGAGGAGACGGCCCGTGCCGCCACGCTCATGGGACTGCACCAGCGCGAGGCGCACGCGTGAACGAGACACCCGGGACGCGGAGAGCCGCGAACCGGTCCGGCTGGACATCCTTTTAAAGGACTTGAGGTAAGAACCAACCCCTACCAACCCGACACGTCACCCCATCAGGTGACACGGTGGAAGTTGTGGGCGGCGGCGCGGTACGTTCACCGCGCAAGCTCCAGCAAGCTCCAGCAAGCTCCAGACAGACGACGGCCCCCGGCCGGGACTGGCATCCCGATCGAGGGCCTGATCATCCAGGAAGACGAACCCTTCCCAATGACTGAAGCGCAGTCTAGCGCGCACCCCTCCGCGCGCACCGACGCTCCGCGAGCTGGAGTGGTCCACATCCGGCACCACCACGACACGAACTTCACCGTCGTCGGCAACCACCTCGCCCAGCACCCGGATCTGTCCGCTGTCGCGATCGGCCTCGGCGTCTACATCCAGTCGCTGCCGGACGGCGCGGCCGTCGGCATCAAGGACCTCACCCGCCGCTTCAGGGAAGGCGAAATCACCATCGCCCGGGCCTTGAGAGAGCTGGAAACCGCCGGCTATCTGGAGCGGAAGCCCGAACGGACGGCGACGGGCCGGATGGTGACCCATACGAGCTGGTACGAGCGGCCCGGCACCGAGCCGCCTCCGGCCCCGCCCCCGCCCAAGGTCGACCTGGTGAAGCGGCGGCCTGCTGCCCCGAAGCCCGCCCGGCGCGAGGAGCCGACGGAGCCGACCCCCTTACCGCCCGTCGACCGGCCCGCCGCAGACCTGCTCGCCGGGCTGCGCCGCCGCGACCCACGGCTGTGGCTCTCGGAGACGGACGTCCGACGGCTCTCCCCCGCCGTGCGCACATGGCTCGACCGGGGGATCGGCCCCGTCCGGATCGCTCTCACCCTGACGGGCGGCCTCCCCATGGGCACCATCTCCTGGCCCGCCCGGCTGCTGGGCTACCGCCTGAGGAACTGGCTGCCACCCGCCCTGCCCGTACGGACCCCGGAGGCACCACCACCGGGCCGGGCGCGGCCCACGGCGCCCCTGCCGTTCCAGACCTGCGGCGGCTGCGAACGCGTCTTCCGCGCCGCCGAGCCCGGCCGTTGCCGGGACTGCCGCCAGGTGGCAGAGCGGGCCGCCTGAAGTGTGGGCCATCCATTTGCCGACGGTTCTCATACCGCCGGGCGGGATATTCCGCTCGTGACGCTGGAGAGGACGGGCCGAGCGGCGGCGGCGTTCTTGCCCAGCGGGGCGAGGGCCAGGAGGAAAAGCAGGCCACTCAGGGGCATCAGGTCCAGGCCGCCGACCGCCGTGACCGCCACCCCGGCGACGATGGCGAGCGGCCGCCAGGCGGCTATCGCGCGCAGGGCCGCCAACTGGGCCACGAGCAGCAGCAGTCCGACGTAGAAGAGCAGCGGGCCGACGGTGTAGACGGCGGGTGTCACGCCCGGCCAGCTGTGGATCCGCTCGAAGAGGACGTCCATCGTCGCGCGGTCCACCGACGCGTATCCGACCAGCAGGTCGATGACCGTCTGTGCCGTCACGGCCGCCACGCCCAGCAGGCCCAGGGTCGCGCCGGCGCCGGCGAACGCCCGGCTCGCCCGGCCCCGGCCCGTCGCCGCCGTGCGACGCAGGCCCAGCATCACCTGGCCGAACAGCAGGACGCCCGCCAGCAGGGCCAGATGACCGAGCGACCAGGCCGGGCCCGGGCCGTGGCCGGGGTCCGTCAGCCGGATGAGGCCGTAGGCCGTCATGCACAGCGGGCCCGTCGTGAAGGCCGCCTGTCGCCATGTCGTGTTCTTCATGACGTCGATACTTCCGGCCGGGACCCGTCAACGGCTTCCGGGAAGACCCTGGCCCCGCCCTGACCCCGCCCTGAGACCTCCCTGACCTGACCCGGACCTCAGAGCTCGCGCACCCCGCGCCGCCAGACGGCCGAGACGAGCGGCACGCCGGGCCGGTAGGCGAGGTGGACGTGCGAGGGGGCGTCCAGGAGCGCCAGGTCGGCGCGGGCGCCCGGGGTGAGGCGGCCGATGTCCGTGCGGCGGAGGGCCGCCGCCCCGCCCGCCGTGGCGGACCAGACGGCCTCGTCGGGCGTCATTCCCATGTCGCGCACGGCCAGGGCCACGCAGAACGGCATGGAACTGGTGAAGGACGAGCCGGGGTTGCAGTCCGTGGACAGGGCGACCGTGACGCCCGCGTCGAGGAGGCGGCGCGCGTCGGGCCACTGGGCGCGGGTGGAGAACTCGGCGCCGGGCAGCAGGGTGGCCACCGTGGAGCCCTGGGCCAGCGCGTCGACGTCCGTGTCGGTGAGGTGGGTGCAGTGGTCGGCGGAGGCGGCGCCGACCTCGACCGCCAGCTGGACGCCGGGGCCGTGGCCGAGCTGGTTGGCGTGGACGCGCGGGACGAGTCCGTGGCGCTTGCCTGCCTCCAGGATCGCGCGGGCCTGGTCGCCGTCGAAGGCGCCCTTCTCGCAGAACACGTCGACCCAGCGGGCGTGCGGGGCGCACGCGTCGAGCATCTCGCCGGTGACGAGGGCGACGTAGCCGTCGGGGTCGTCGGCGAACTCCGGCGCCACGATGTGCGCGCCGAGGTAGGTGACCTCGTCGGTGTGGGCGGCGGCGATCCGCAGGGCGCGGGCCTCGTCGTGGGTGGTCAGGCCGTAGCCGGACTTGGTCTCGAAGGTGGTCGTGCCCTGGCGGAGGGCCTCGCCGAGGTAGCGCAGGAGATTGGCCTCCAGCGCCTCGTCACTCGCCGCGCGCGTCGCCGCCACCGTCGTGCGGATGCCGCCCGCGCTGTAGCTCCGCCCGGACATCCGCGCGTTGAACTCGGCGGTCCGGTCGCCCGCGAAGACCAGGTGGGAGTGGGAGTCCACGAAGCCCGGGACGACGGCCCGGCCCCCGGCGTCGACGGCGTTGTCAGTGGCGGGTGCTTTGCTGGACTCACCGATCCACGCGACGCGGTCGCCGTCGATGACGACCGCCGCGTCCTGGACCAGACCGAGGGGGCCTTCGCCGAGAGAGGGGTCGTTGGTGACCAGACTGCTGATGTTGATGATTGCCGTGCTCATGCTTGCTCCGGTCCTCGGCGTCAGCCGCTCAGGGCGGCGATGGAGTCGGCCAGTGCCCGCGGCACGTCCGGTACGAGCTGGTGGACCCCGTCGCGTACGACGTGCCGGCCGCCCACGACCGTATGGCGGATGTCCGCGCCCGTCGCGGCGAATACGGCCGTCTCGGCACCGTGGCGCGGAGCCGGCCCCGCGGTACGGACGGAGTCCAGCGCGACCGTCGTGAGGTCGGCGAGGGCGCCCGGCTCGATGCGGCCCGCGTCCGCCCAGCCCAGGGAGGCGTGCCCGTCCTCGGTGGCGGCGCGCAGCAGCGCGGCGGCGGTCCAGTGGCCCCGGGTGCGGGTGCGCAGCCGTTCGTCGAGCTCCATGGCGCGGGCCTCTTCGAGGAGGTCGATGACGGCGTGGCTGTCGCTGCCCAGGGACAACGGGCTGCCCGCCCGCTGGAGCCGGACGGCGGGGCCGATGCCGTCGGCGAGGTCCCGTTCGGTGGTCGGGCACATGCAGATCGTCGACGTCGCGCCGCCGAGGAGGGCGATGTCCTCGTCGGTGAGGTGCGTGGCGTGCACGGCGGAGGTGCGCGGGCCGAGCACGCCGTGGTCGGCGAGCAGCCGCGTGGGGGTGCGGCCGTGCGCCGCGAGGCAGGCCTCGTTCTCGGCGGTCTGCTCGGACAGGTGGACGTGGAGGGGGGCCTCGCGTTCGTCGGCCCAGCGGGCCACGGTCGTCAGCTGGTCGGCGGGCACGGCACGTACCGAGTGCACGGCCGCGCCGATCCGGGCGTGGCCGGCGGGCTTGAGGGCGGCGGCGCGCTCGGCCCAGGCGTCGGCCGTGCCGTCGGAGAAGCGCGTCTGGTGGTGGTTCGGGGCCTCACCGAAGCCCGAGGAGAGGTAGGCGGTGTCGAGGAGGGTGATGCGGATGCCGGCTTCGGCGGCGGCCGCGATCAGGGCCTCGCCCATGGCGTTGGGGTCGGCGTAGGGCGCGCCGCCGGGGCTGTGGTGGAGGTAGTGGAACTCCCCGACGCAGGTGATGCCGGCGAGGGCCATCTCGGCGTACGTGGCGCGGGCGAGGGCGAAGTACGAGTCCGGGGTGAGCCGGTCGGCCACGCCGTACATCACGTCGCGCCACGTCCAGAAGGTGCCGCTGCCCACCTGGGTACGGCCGCGCAGGGCGCGGTGGAAGGCGTGGGAGTGGGCGTTGGCCAGGCCCGGGAGGGTCAGGCCGCGCAGGGTCGTCGCGCCCGGGGGCGGGGAGGGGACCTCGGTGCGGACGGCCGTGATCCGGCCGTCCGTCACCTCGATGGCCACACCGGGCTCGACACGGTCGCCGAGCCACGCGTGCTCGGCCCAGTAGGTCACCTGCACGCCAGGCCCTCCAGTACGTCGGCGAGTGCGGTCACTCCGGCCACGCAGTCGTCCTCGGTCGCCGTCTCGGCGGGCGAGTGGGAGACGCCGGTGGGGTTCCGCACGAACAGCATGGCCGTGGGGATGACGCCGGACAAAATACCGGCGTCGTGCCCGGCGCCCGTGGGCAGCACGGGCGCGTCGCCCAGGAGCTTGGCGAGCTCGTCGCGCAGGTCGTGGGCGAACTCCACGACGGGGGTGAAGGACTCCCGGGTCACCCGGACCTCCACGCCGTCGCGGACGCCGCGCTCGACCGCCGCCTGCTCGATCTCCGCGACGACGGCGGCCAGCGTCTCCTCGTCGGCGGCGCGGGAGTCCAGCCAGCCGCGGACGAGGGAGGCGATGGCGTTCACGCCGTTCGGCTCGACGCCGACCTTCCCGAAGGTCGCCAGGGCACCGGCGAGCCGGGCCTTCTTGCGGGCCGCGAGCACGGTGTTGGCGTACGTCAGCATCGGGTCGCGGCGGTCGTCGAGGCGGGTGGTGCCGGCGTGGTTGGCCTCGCCGTGGAAGTCGAACCGCCAGCGGCCGTGCGGCCAGATCGCGGAGGCGACGCCCACGGGGTGGTCCGTTTCGACCAGGGCGCGGCCCTGCTCGACGTGGAGCTCGACGAAGGCGCCGATGCGGGCGAGGCGGTCGGGGTCGGGGCCGATGGCCTCGGGGTCGTATCCGGCGCGCTCCATGGCCCGGGCCAGGGAGACGCCTTCGCCGTCCAGGAGGGCGTGGGCCTTGTCGCGGGTGAGCTGACCTGCGGTCAGGCGCGAGCCGACGCAGGCCAGGCCGAAGCGGGCGCCCTCCTCGTCGCCGAAGTTGACGACGGCGAGGGGGCGGGTGGGCTCGGCGCCGCGGGTGCGGAGCTCGTCGATCGCGGCGAAGGACGACACGACGCCGAGGGGGCCGTCGAAGGCGCCGCCGTCGGGGACGGAGTCCAGGTGGGAGCCGGTGACGACGGCGTCACCGGCGGTGGGGTCGCCGAGCCAGGCCCACTGGTTGCCGTTGCGGTCGACCTCGTAGGTCAGCCCGCGGGTTTCGGCTTGCGCCTGGAACCACGAGCGGCAGTCGGCGTCGGCGCCCGTCCAGGCGTAGCGGCGGTAGCCGCCGCTTTCGGGGTTCCGGCCGATGGGGCGCAGGTCGCGCCACATCTCGTGGAACGACGAGGTCGTGGGCAGTCGTTCCGCCGGGGCGGAACGGGTGGGCACGACCCCCGCACCCGGCGACGGCACGTTCCCCGCACCGGGGGTACCCGCTTCGGGTGCGGCCCGGTGGTCGGGCTGCGCCCACCCGTCCCGCCCTGCGGGACGATTGCCCGCAGCGGCGGTCACTCGCCCTCCCGCATCGGGATGCGCACCCCACGCGCCTCGGCGACGGCGTCAGCCTCGTCGTAACCCGCGTCGACGTGGCGGATGACGCCCATGCCCGGGTCGTTCGTCAGAACGCGGCGGATCTTCTCGCCCGCGAGCGCCGTGCCGTCGGCGACCGTGACCTGGCCCGCGTGGATGGAGCGGCCCATGCCGACGCCGCCGCCGTGGTGGAGGGAGACCCAGGAGGCGCCCGAGGCGACGTTGACCATGGCGTTGAGGAGGGGCCAGTCCGCGATCGCGTCGGAGCCGTCGAGCATGGCCTCCGTCTCGCGGTAGGGCGAGGCGACGGAGCCGCAGTCGAGGTGGTCGCGGCCGATGACGATGGGCGCGGAGAGCTCGCCGCTCGCGACCATGTCGTTGAAGCGCTCGCCCGCGCGGTCGCGCTCGCCGTAGCCGAGCCAGCAGATGCGGGCCGGGAGGCCCTGGAAGTGGACGCGCTCGCCGGCCATCTTGATCCAGCGGGCCAGGGACTCGTTCTCGGGGAAGAGGTCGAGGATCGCGCGGTCGGTGGCCGCGATGTCCTTGGGGTCGCCCGACAGCGCCGCCCAGCGGAAGGGGCCCTTGCCCTCGCAGAAGAGCGGGCGGATGTACGCCGGGACGAAGCCGGGGAAGTCGAAGGCGCGGGTGTAGCCCGCGAGCTGGGCCTCGCCCCGGATGGAGTTGCCGTAGTCGAAGACCTCGGCGCCCGCGTCCTGGAAGCCGACCATGGCCTCGACGTGGCGTGCCATCGATTCGCGCGCCCGGGTGGTGAAGTCGGCGGGCTTCTCGGCGGCGTAGGTGGCCATCTCGTCGAAGGAGACGCCGACGGGCAGGTACGCGAGCGGGTCGTGGGCGCTCGTCTGGTCCGTCACGATGTCGATGGGCGCGTTCATCGCGAGGAGCTGCGGTACGAGCTCGGCGGCGTTGCCCAGGACGCCGATGGACAGCGGGCGGCGGGCGTCGCGCGCCTCGACGGCCAGCTGGAGGGCGTGGTCGAGGGAGTCGGCCTTGACGTCCAGGTAGCGGTGCTCGATGCGGCGCTCGATGGCGCGCGGGTCGCAGTCGATACAGATCGCGACGCCGTCGTTCATGGTGACGGCGAGCGGCTGGGCGCCGCCCATGCCGCCGAGGCCGGCGGTCAGGGTGATCGTCCCGGCGAGCGTGCCGTTGAACTTCTTCGCGGCGACGGCGGAGAAGGTCTCGTACGTGCCCTGGAGGATGCCCTGCGTGCCGATGTAGATCCACGAACCGGCCGTCATCTGCCCGTACATGGTCAGGCCGAGGGCCTCCAGGCGGCGGAACTCCTCCCAGTTCGCCCAGTCGCCGACGAGGTTGGAGTTGGCGATGAGGACGCGCGGCGCCCACTCGTGCGTCTGCATCACGCCGACGGGGCGGCCGGACTGGACGAGCATGGTCTCGTCCTGCTTGAGCGTCTGGAGGGTGCGGACCATCGCGTCGAAGGAGCGCCAGTCGCGGGCCGCCTTGCCCGTGCCGCCGTAGACGACGAGCTTGTCGGGGTGCTCGGCGACCTCGGGGTCGAGGTTGTTCTGGAGCATCCGCAGCGCGGCTTCCTGCTGCCAGCCCCGGGTGCTCAGCTCGGTGCCTCGCGGTGCTCGCACGGGTCGCGGTCCTGACATGGGCGCTGCCTCCCTGGCTCTCTCCATCGCGTTCTGAATAGAACACTGCACAGTCTGAGCATCTGAATACCTCTAGTCAACAGGTTCGCCGGTCGACCTCATCGGCGGTCGCACCGTGGCCGTCGGCCTCCCTCGGTGGTGGAGTAGGCGTATGGGTCACGTGGAGAGCGCCGCGCGGCGGCGGGACGCGGCCGTGCTGGCGGCCGTCCGGCAGGGGGTCGTCTCGGCGGACCGGCCCGTCGTGGGCCTGCTGGACGCCCCGGGGATCAGAGCGGCCGCCGCCGCGCTCCACAAAGCGTTCGCGCAGGTCAGCGCCCCCGGGGCGGACGTTCTGCACACCTTCGCCGTCAAGGCCGCGCCCCTGGTGCCCGTACTGCGGCTGCTCGCCGACGAGGGGCTGGGCGCCGAGGCGGCGAGCCCCGGGGAGCTCGCGCTGGCCCGCGCGGCGGGCGTGCCGCCCGGGCGGACCGTGCTGGACTCCCCCGCCAAGACCCCCGCCGAGCTGCGCGAGGCGCTGGCGCTCGGCGTCGCCGTCAACGCCGACAGCCGGGAGGAGCTGGCCCGGCTGGACGGCCTCCTGACCGACACCGCGTCTCCCCCACCGCCCCTTGGCCTGCGCGTGAACCCCCAGGTCGGCGGCGGCAGCATCGATGCGCTCAGCACCGCCACGCCGACGTCGAAGTTCGGGATCCCGCTGCGCGACGAGGGGGCGCGCGAGTGGCTGGTACGCGCCTGCGCCGAGCGGCCGTGGCTCACCCGCATCCACGCCCACGTCGGCTCGCAGGGCTGCCCCCTGGAGCTGATGGCTTCCGGCATCCGGGCGGTGTACGAACTGGCCGAGGAGGTCAACGAGCGCGTCGGCGCCCGGCGGATCCGGTCCGTGGACATCGGTGGCGGTCTGCCCGTCAACTTCGCCTCCGACGACGTCACACCCACCCACGCCGCGTACGCGCGACTGCTCGCCGAGGCCGTCCCCGGGCTGTTCGACGGGCGCTACGGCCTGGTGACCGAGTTCGGGCGGTCGCTGCTGGCCAAGAGCGGGATGGTGCTGGCCCGGGTGGAGTACGCCAAGTCGGCGGGCGGCCGCCGGATCGCGGTGACGCACGCGGGCGCGCAGGTGGCCGTCCGCACGGTGTTCGCGCCGGAGGCGTGGCCGCTGCGCGTGGCGGTGTACGACGCGTGGGGACGGCCGAAGGACGGGGCGCCCGAGACGCAGGACGTGGCCGGGCCGTGCTGTTTCGCCGGGGACCTGGTCGCGACCGGGCGTTCGCTGCCCCGGCTGGAGGCCGGGGACCATGTCGCGCTGCTCGACACCGGCGCGTACTACTTCTCGAACCACTTCGCGTACAACACGCTCCCCCGCCCGGGGGTTTACGGCTACGCGGAGCACCAACAGCCGACCGGGGCCGAGGAGGCCCCTGGTGTGCGCTTCGTGCCCGTACGGCCGCCGCAGTCCCTCGACGAGCTCGTCGCCGAGAGCGGCGGCGCCCACGCGGTGGGGCTCACCGCGCTGCGCTGACCACCGCCCCGCCCGTGGCCGGACGCCCGCGCCGCCGGGCCCCGCCGGGCAGGGCGTCACCGGCGACGAGACCGGTGGTGAACCAGCCGCTCACGGGCGCCGCGACGGGGCTGCCCTGCGCCCGCTCCGTACGCACCCACAGCAGCGACTCGCTCCGGCGCTCCAGGCCGCCCAGCCACAGGGCCTTCGCCCACAGCCCGGCGCCCGCGCCCGCCATCGCCAGGCCGGCCGCCGACGGCGCGGCGAGCGAGGAGGCCGTGGCGGCGGCGAACGCGCCCGCCAGCCACCAGCGCCGGGCCCGCCGCCAGTTCCGCGCCGTCACGGCCCGGTCCTGGAGGAACACGGCCCGGCCCGCGCGCGTCGCGCCGCCCGCCAGCTCCGTGTACCGGCCGCGCCGCGCCAGGAAGGCCACGGCACCGGCCACGACGAACAGGACACCACCCACCGCCAGCCCGAGCACGCGTCCGGTGAGCCCCGGCACCAGCCCCGGTACCAGCCACGGCATCGCGGCACCGGCGCCCGCGCTCAGCAGCCCGAGCCACCACAGCGGGCGCGCCGGCGCCCTCACGATCACGGCCACACGAGCCAGCGCATACGCTCCGCGCCCCACGTCGGACCTCCTCGTCGCTCTTCTCGTCACCCCTGACGGCCATCACCGCGGGCCGCACGCTAGCCGACGATTCTGAGTGCGAGCTGAGAACCGCGCGAGCCCGTAGCCCACTGGGGTCATACCCGGGTAGTACAGGCGAGTTGGCCCCGTCGTATGTCGTGTCGACGCATCATCGGTCCTTATGGTCGTCCTACCGACGGAGCAGTGGGAGGAGCCGAAACATGCCGGTGAACGAGCGGGCCCTGCGGCGACGGGCGCTGGTGGCAGCGGGTGCGCTGGCCCTGACCGGTCTGCTCGGGGCCTTCGCCCCGCACGCCCGCGCGGCGGCCGGTGACGCGAACGGCCCGGTCACCACGACCGTGTCCCGCGCCCACGTCCGGCTGCCCGAGCCCACCGGCCCGTTCCCCGTCGGCACCACCACCCGCCACCTGGTCGACACCTCCCGCGAGGACCCCTGGCACCCGGGGCGCGGCCACCGCGAGGTCATGATCGGCCTCTGGTACCCGGCGGCCCACGCGGGCTGGCGGACCGCTCCGCGCACCGCGCCCCACATGGAACGGCGCGCCGCCGCCCACTTCGGCTCGCCGGGCGGCTCCGGCCACCTCGGCTACCGCGTACCGGCCGGGGCCGTGGACTGGGCGGCCACCGCCACCCACGCGCGCGTGGACGCTCCCGCCGCGCGCGGGACGGGCGTACGGCCGGTCGTGCTGTACTCGGCGGGCCTGGGCGACCCCCGGACCTGGAACACGTCGCTCGTGGAGGACCTGGCCTCGCGCGGCTACGTGGTCGTCACGGTCGACCACACCTACGACTCCTCCGAGGTCGCCCTCCCCGGCGGCCGCCTCGCGCCCTCCGTGCTCCCCGGCCTCGCCGCGAAGCGCGGCACGGACCCGGGGAAGGTGCTGCGCAAGGCCATGAAGGCGCGCGTCGACGACACCCGCTTCGTCCTCGACCGGCTCGGTGGACTCGGTGACCGTCAGCACCGGCTGTCCCTGCCGCATGGCCTGGCCGCCGCCATGGACCTGCGGCACGTGGGAATGGTGGGCCACTCGGCGGGCGGCTTCACGGCCGTCCAGGCGATGCATGACGACCGGCGTATCCGGGCCGCGGTGAACATGGACGGGACGATGGAGTTCCCCGGGCCCGGGGGCATGAGCTCGGCGTCCCGCGACGGGGTCGACCGGCCGTTCCTGCTGATGGGCACGGACGCGGCGGATTCCGGCGAGTACCGGCGCCAGCCGTCATGGAAGGCGCTGTGGCAGCACTCGCGCGGCGGCGAGTGGCGGGGTGACGTGACGCTCACCGGGTCGGAGCACGGCGCCTATACGGACGCGGCGGCGCTGCTGCCGCAACTGGCGCGGCGGGGGGTGGTGCCGTGGGGGACGGTGCGGGGGGATGTGGGGTCGGTGCGGGGGGAGCGGGCGGTCGCGGCTACGCGGGCGTATGTGGCGTCGTTCCTCGACCGCTTTCTGCGGGGGCGGGACGACGGGCTGCTGGACGGGCCGTCGGGGCGCTTCCCGGAAATGCGCATCGCGCGCTAGGGCGCGGTGAGGAGTCCCCGATCCCGCCCCTTCCCGTAACCGGGGGCTCCGCCCCCAGACCCCCAGACCCCCAGACCCCCAGACCCCCAGACCGCGCTCCGCGCGGTGTCCTCAGGCGCCGGACGGGCTGAATTCAGCCGCTCCGGGGTCCGGGGGCAACGCCCCGGGAAACGGCGGAAGGGCGGGGTCGGGGCCCCTCACTCCACGAACAAGCCCCGGGCAGCGGCCTTCGCGTCGAACTCCTCCAACCGCGCCTGCGCGTCCGGCAGCGCATCGCACATCGCCTCCAGCAGCACCCGCCCCAGCAGCATCGGCGCGCACGCCGTGTCGAAGGCGAGCCCCGTGCCGACGGCGGCAGGCAGCAGGATGTCGCTGTGGCGCGCCACCGGGGCGAAGGTGGAGTCCGCGACGGTGACGACCGTCAGGCCGGCCCCCCGCGCGTACTCCAGCGCCTCCACCACCTCGCGCGGATGCCGCGGCAGCGCGAAGCACAGCAGGGCGCTCGCCCCGGCCCGCACCGCCGCGTCGATGCGGTCGACGAGCAGCGTGCCGCCCTCGTCCAGCAACCGCACATCGGGGTGGACCTTGCGCGCGAAGTAGGCGAACCCCGCCGCCTGGGCGGTCGCGGCCCGCAGGCCGAGGACCGGCAGCGGACGGGAGGCGGCCAGCAGTCGGCCGGCCCGGGCGACGGGGGCCGGGTCGGCGAGCAGGGAGGCGAGGTGGCGGAGGTTGTCGATCTCGGCCTGCACGGCCTGCTGGTACTCGTTGTACGAGTCCTCGGCGGGCGCCTCGGCCGCGGGGACGACGTCGCGCAGATGGCGGCGGAGCGCGGGGTAGCCGTCGAAGCCGAGGGCGACCGCGAAGCGGGTCACCGACGGCTGGCTGACGCCCGCGAGCTCGGCGAGCTCCACGCTGGAGAGGAACGGCGCGTCGGCCGCGCGGCGCACCATGCAGTGGGCGATGCGACGCTGCGTGGGCGTCAGCCGGTGCCCTTCGAAGAGCTTCTGCAGCCGCGCGGTGGCTTCCGGCTCGCCCCCGGTCTCGCTCATGGGCCCTCCTCGGTCAGTCAGTCATTCATCCGGCCCGTACCCTGCATGAAATTATGCAGGGTACGGCACCGGGACCGCGCCTCACAGCGGAGGCAGCAGCTTCTTCTGCGGCTTGCCCATCGCGTTGCGCGGCAACGCGTCCATGAAGCGGATCCGGCGCGGCCGCTTGTGGACGGAGAGATGGCCCGCCACGAAGTCGATCAGCTCGCGCTCGCCGATCCCGTCGGCCACCACATAGGCGACGATCTCCTGCCCCAGGTCGTCGTGCGGCAGGCCGACGACCGCCGCCTCACTGACCGCCGGGTGGTCCAGGAGGGCGTTCTCGACCTCGCCGGCGCCGACACGGTAGCCACCGGACTTGATCAGGTCGGTGGAGGCCCGGCCCACGATGCGGTGGGTGCCGTCCGCCTCGATCGCGGCGATGTCGCCCGTGCGGAACCAGCCGTCGGCCGTGTACGCGGCCGCCGTCGCCTCCGGGCGGCCCAGGTAGCCGGCGAAGAGCGTCGGGCCGGACACCTCCAGCTCCCCGATGCCGCCCTCCTCACCGGTCTCCACCACGCGGGTGCGCACGCCCGGCAGCGGCAGGCCCACCGAGCCGGGGCGGCGCTCGCCGTCCGCGCGGGCGGAGACGGTGATCAGGGTCTCCGTCATGCCGTAGCGCTCGACGGGCCGTTGCCCGGTGAGCGCCTCCAGGTCGCGGAAGACGGGCGCGGGCAGGGCGGCGCTGCCCGAGACCAGCAGCCGGGCGCCGGAGAGGGCGCGGGCGGCGGTGTGCTCGCGCACCACCCGCGACCAGACCGTCGGCACGCCGAAGTAGAGGCTGCCGCCCGCCGCCGCGTACGCCTCCGGCGTGGGGCGGCCGGTGTGGACCAGCCGGCAGCCGGTGCGCAGGGCACCCAGCACGCCCAGCACGAGGCCGTGCACGTGGAAGAGCGGCAGCCCGTGCACGAGGGTGTCCTCGGCCGTCCACTTCCAGGCCTCGGCGAGCCCGTCCAGGCCCGCCGCGACGGCACCGCGCGGGATGAGCGCGCCCTTGGGCGCGCCGGTGGTGCCGGAGGTGTAGAGCACGAGGGCGGTCGACTCCGGGTCCGGCTCGGGCGCGGACCAGGTGCCGCGTTCGCGTATGTCCACGGGGACGTCCTCGCCGAGGACCAGTTCGGCACCGGAGTCGCGCAGGATGTGGCCGCGCTCGGCGGACCCGGCGTCCGGCGGCAGCGGTACGACGGGCACCCCGGCGAGCAGCCCGCCGACGACGGCCACGACGGTCTCGGGCTCCGCCACCGCCCGTACGGCCACCGACGGGGCCCCGGCGATCCGGGCGGCCACCGCGCCCGCCGCGCCCAGGAGTTCCTCCCGTGACATCGTCCGTCCCGCGATGGTCAGGGCGTCCGGGCGGTCGGCGGCGTCCGGGGCGACCAGGGACGACAGCAGGGGTTCGGGCACGGAATCGCTCCTTCCACGGGGCCCCGGCGGACCGGGGGGCATCCCCTCTGCGGATACGGGTGCTGGCCCCACTGACGCGGGGCCCTCGCCGACCGTACCGTCATGGCCATGATGGCCCGTGACACCGATGACCCGAAGGACCCCGGTCGCGCCGACGACCCCGCCCTCGGCCTGAAGAAGGACCCCGAGCTGCGCCGGGAGCTGGACGCGACCGCGCACACGCTCAAGGAGCTCGGGCCGGAGTACGAGGCGGAGCTCATCGACTCCTTCCTGGAGAAGGTCGGGGAGCGCATCGACCGGCGGATGGACGCCACGGCGGACCGTCAGGTGCGCCGGCATCTCGCCGAGCGGCAGATGGGCGCGGCGCGGGGGGCGGCGGGGCGACACGGGGGCGACGGGGCGGCCCCGGCCCTCGGGAGCTTCGGGGAGCGCTTCGGTTTCGCGGCGGTGTCGCTGGTGCTGGCGGTGCCGCTGTCGGCGATCGCCGCGTATCAGGCGCATCTGGCGGGGCTGATGGTGACCTGGGCGGGGATCGTGGGGGTCAACGTCGCGCAGGCACGGGTGTCTTGGCGGCGGCGGTCCGCCCCGGAGCGGGAGCGGTCTTCCGAGGACTGGGGCGTCTGAGCGATCCGGTCGCCCGCGCGCCGGTGGGGGCTGATCGCGCCCACGCGGCGGAGCCGCACATCGACACCGCCCCGCGCCCCTTGCGGGGCGCCCCCGGCGGGGCCCGCCGCACCGCCCGGAAAAGCAGTTGGCGCGGGGGCCGCCGCACCCCGGCTGTGGCCGGGGTCGGGACGACGGCGGTCCCCGCGGAGGACGTGGGCCGGATCCCGTGTGCCGGGATCCGGTGCCGCGTCCGGACGGCACTGGAGTCCGGGAGCCGCTCCGGAGTTCCCGCCGCCTCGATGCCCCTCACTATGCCGGTCCCGTGTTAAGCCCGTGCTGCGCGCACGTGACGCATACGTACCTTTTACGGACCGGTAGTTGGCTCAAAGGGTCTTACTTCGTTCCGCTGTTGCCGCCCTCGGCGAGGAACGCGAGCAGGTCCTGCCGGCTGACGACACCCTTCGGCTTGCCCTCGACGATCACGATGGCCGCGTCCGCCGTGCCGAGGACGTTCATCAGGTCGCCGACCGGCTCGCCGGAGCCGACCTGCGGCAGCGGCGCGCTCATGTGCTTCTCCAGGGGGTCGGTCAGCGAGGCCCGCTGGGCGAACAGCGCGTCCAGCAGGTCGCGTTCGACGACCGAGCCGATGACCTCGGCGGCCATGACGTCGGGGTGACCGGCGCCGGGCTTGACGATGGGCATCTGCGAGACGCCGTACTCGCGCAGCACCTCGATGGCCTGACCGACCGTCTCCTCGGGGTGCATGTGGACGAGCGAGGGGATGCCGCCGTCCTTGCGGCGCAGCACGTCGCCGACGCGGGCGGCGTCGCCGGGCTCCTCCAGGAAGCCGTAGTCGGCCATCCACTCGTCGTTGAAGATCTTGCTCAGGTAGCCGCGGCCGCTGTCCGGCAGCAGCACCACGACGACGTCGTCCTCGCCGAGGCCCTCCGCGGCGCGCAGGGCGCTGACGACCGCCATGCCGCAGGAGCCGCCGACCAGCAGGCCCTCCTCCTTGGCGAGGCGGCGGGTCATCTGGAAGGCGTCCTTGTCGGAGACCGCGATGATCTCGTCGGTCACCGTGCCGTCGTAGGCGGTGGGCCAGAAGTCCTCACCGACGCCCTCGATCAGGTACGGACGGCCCGAACCGCCGCTGTAGACCGAGCCCTCGGGGTCGGAGCCGATGACCTTGACCTTGCCGCCGCTGACCTCCTTCAGGTACCGGCCGGTGCCACTGATCGTGCCGCCCGTGCCCACGCCCGCGACGAAGTGCGTGATCTTCCCCTCGGTCTGCTCCCAGAGCTCCGGACCGGTGGAGTGGTAGTGCGAGAGCGGGTTGTTGGGGTTGCTGTACTGGTCGGGCTTCCAGGCGTTGGGCGTCTCGCGCACCAGGCGGTCGGAGACGTTGTAGTACGAGTCCGGGTGCTCGGGGTCGACGGCGGTCGGGCAGACGACGACCTCTGCCCCGTACGCCCGCAGTACGTTGATCTTGTCCTGGGAAACCTTGTCAGGGCAGACGAAGATGCACTTGTAGCCCTTCTGCTGCGCCACGATCGCGAGACCCACGCCCGTGTTGCCCGAGGTGGGCTCCACGATCGTGCCACCCGGCTTGAGTTCGCCGGACTTCTCGGCCGCCTCGATCATCCGCACGGCGATGCGGTCCTTCACCGAACCACCGGGGTTGAAGTACTCCACCTTGGCGAGCACGGTCGCCTTGATGCCTTCGGTCACATGGTTGAGCTTCACGAGCGGGGTGTTGCCAACGAGCTCAATCAACGAATCGTGATACTGCACGGTGATCTCCGCGGTCGGGGGCACTAGCGGTCGTCGCGTACCCATACCGCCAGCCTAGAGCGCGTGCGACCGCTCCAACGGCGCGTTGCGAAGGCGAGTGCGCGGGGCAACCTGCTCATAGCGCGCACTGGCAAGGGCGCGCCGGATTCATGAAGCTTTTGTGAAGCGTTTGTAAACCGTCTTTCGGAGCGCTTCGGAGCGCTGAGGAGGCTGTCCGGTGTCGATGCTGAGGGCGAGGGCCGCGCGGCGGATCGCGGCCGCTGCGGCATACGGAGGCGGTGGCGTCGGCCTGCTCGGCGGGGCGGCGCTCGGGGTGCTGATCACGGAGGTGGCGCTGGCCCGGCGGGTCGTCGGCGGGGCCGGCGGCGCCCCGCCGCACGCGGACGGCCGCTACGGCTCCGCCTTCGTCCACGGGGCGGGGCGGGAGCCGCTGCTGCTGGGCGTGCTGGGCGACTCCACGGCGGCGGGCCAGGGGGTGCACCGGCCCCGGCAGACCCCGGGCGCGCTGATGGCCACGGGGCTCGCGGCGGTCGCGGAGCGGCCCGTGGAGCTGCGCAACGTGGCGCTGTCCGGGGCTCAGTCCTACGACCTGGAGCGGCAGGTCACCCAGATCCTCTGCGATCCGGAGCGGATCCCGGACGTCTGCGTGATCATGATCGGGGCGAACGACGTCACCCACCGGGTGCCCGCCACCCGCTCCGTCCGGCTGCTCACGGAGGCCGTACGCAGACTGCGGGAGGCCGGGTGCGAGGTGGTGGTCGGCACCTGCCCCGACCTGGGCACGATCGAGCCCGTCTACCAGCCGCTGCGCTGGCTGGCCCGGCGGCTGAGCCGGCAGCTGGCGGCGGCGCAGACGATCGGGGTGCTGTCGGCGGGCGGCCGGACGGTCTCGCTGGGCGATCTGCTGGGGCCGGAGTTCGAGGCCAACCCCCGGGAGCTCTTCGGGCCCGACAACTACCATCCGTCGGCCGAGGGTTACGCGACCGCGGCCATGGCCGTACTGCCCACGCTCTGCGCGGTGCTGGGGCTCTGGCCGGAGGAAGAGGAGCGGCCCGACGCGGCGCGCCGCGAGGGCATCCTGCCGCTGGCCCGGGCGGCCGCCGAGGCGGCGGCGGAGGGCGGCACGGAGGTCACGGCCCGGGGCCGCTGGGCGCTGCTCAAGCACCGCAAGCGGCGGCGGCTCCCGACGGGCGCGGAGACCGTTCCGGACGGGGAACGGCCCGCCCATACTGGAAAGAGTCCGGCGTCACAGCCCGGAGACCGTGACCCGGGACGTACTTGCGGGTAACTTCCGGGGAGTCTTCGTTCCCGCGCAACTGGAGCCGTGTGATGCCCGAAGCCGTGATCGTCTCTACCGCCCGCTCCCCCATCGGTCGCGCCTTCAAGGGCTCCCTGAAGGAGCTGCGGCCCGACGACCTCACCGCCACGATCATCCAGGCCGCGCTCGCGAAGGTCCCCGGGCTCGACCCGCGCGACATCGACGACCTGATGCTCGGCTGCGGCCTCCCCGGCGGCGAGCAGGGCCACAACCTGGGCCGCATCGTGGCCGTACAGATGGGCATGGACCATCTGCCCGCCACCACGATCACCCGCTACTGCGCCTCGTCCCTCCAGACCTCCCGGATGGCGCTCCACGCCATCAAGGCCGGCGAGGGCGACGTCTTCATCTCGGCGGGCGTCGAGATGGTCTCCCGGTCCGTCAACGGCTCCTCCGACGGCATGCCCGGCACCCACAACCCGCTCTTCGCCGACGCCGAGGCCCGTACGGCCGCCCGCGCCGAGCAGGGCGGCGAGGGCTGGCACGACCCGCGCGAGGACGGCCTGGTCCCGGACGCGTACATCGCGATGGGCCAGACCGCCGAGAACCTGGCCCGCCTCAAGGGCGTCACCCGCGAGGACATGGACGAGTTCGGCGTCCGCTCGCAGAACCTCGCCGAGGAGGCCATCAAGAAGGGCTTCTGGGAGCGCGAGATCACCCCGGTGACGCTGCCCGACGGCACGGTCGTCTCGACGGACGACGGCCCGCGCGCGGGCGTCACCCTGGAGGGCGTCGCGGGCCTCAAGCCCGCCTTCCGCCCCGACGGCCTGATCACGGCGGCCAACTGCTGCCCGCTCAACGACGGCGCCGCCGCCCTGGTGATCATGTCCGACACCAAGGCGCGCGAGCTGGGCCTGACCCCGCTGGCCCGGATCGTCTCGACGGGCGTCTCCGCGCTCTCCCCCGAGATCATGGGCTACGGCCCGGTGGAGGCCAGCGAGCAGGCCCTGCGCCGGGCGGGGCTGACCATCGGCGACATCGACCTGGTCGAGATCAACGAGGCGTTCGCCGCGCAGGTCATCCCCTCCTACCGCGACCTGGGCATCGACATCGACAAGCTCAACGTCAACGGCGGCGCCATCGCCATCGGCCACCCCTTCGGCATGACGGGCGCCCGCATCACCGGCACGCTCATCAACTCGCTCCAGTTCCACGACAAGCAGTTCGGCCTGGAGACGATGTGCGTGGGCGGCGGCCAGGGCATGGCCATGGTGATCGAGCGGCTGAGCTGAGCCGCGGCGGAGGGCAGGGGTCGCCCGGCCCGATCGACGTGCGGCTCCACCGCGTGGCGAGGGCGGCACCTGCCCGGAGCGGAGGCGAAGCCCAGCGCGGCCAAAAGCACGAGCGGCTGAGCCAATCGGCAAGCGGCATCTGCCAATAGCAACGTTCGGCCACCTTGCCGGAACGTGACCGAATCTCCCCCAGGATGTGACCAACATCCCGGGGGAGATTCGTTTCCCCAGGTCAGGGTGGTTGAAGGAACAACGTCCGGGCCCTTGGTCCCGTCCGTTTACTGACGTTTTGCACTGTGGACCTCCAGAAGCATGCGCGAAGCTGAGGTAGGAATTCGGGGGATCCAAGCAACCGGGAGTACGTCAGTGAGCGCCATGTCCCTTGCCCTGCTGCTGGGCGCTGCCGCCGCCACGGCCGCGGGCGCCGCCGCCCTGCACAGCACTCGCGGTCTGCGCCGGCAGATCACCGCCCTGCGCGAGGAACTGGCCGCGGCCACGGCCGGCGCCGCCGAGCGCGGTGCCGTACCCGCCGCCCGTACCGCCCCCGTCGCGGAGCTCTCCGAGATACGCGCGGCCGTCGCCGACGCGCTCGCCGAGGAGCGGGAGCGCGAGCTGGCCGAGGCCCGGGCGTTCTGGGCCGCCCAGGAGGCCCGCGACCTGGCCGGGGCCGGCGACGCGCCCTCCCTGCCGGTGATCCTGCCCGGCCTCGACGACGCCCTGTTCCTGCCCCGCCAGGCCGACCTCGCCGGGCTGGACGTCGCTGGGCTGGACCTCGCCGGACTGGACCCGCTGGCCGACCTCGAGCCGCTCGAATCGGAGGCCGCGGACTCCCCCGAGCTGGCGGCGGCCCGCCGCCGCCATCCCTCGCACCCCGACTTCACCCCCATGGCCTCGTCCGTCACCGACCACGAGCGCACGGTCGAGCGCCTCACCGAGCTCGCCGACGACGGCGTGCCGCTCACGGATGTCCGCCCCGGCCCGCTGGGCACCCTCGACGTCTATGTCTTCGCCGACGGCACCACGATCTGCATGACCCCCGGGCACCGCGAGACCGCCGAGCGCCTCGCCGAGGCCCTGCGGGCCGGCGACGCGCCCGTCCTGCTGGGCGGCTCCGGGGTCTCCGGCGCCTACGCCCTGACCTTCGACTGCGCGTCGGGCACGGTCTACGTCCTGGCCGACCGCGTCATCGCGTCGCTGTAGCCGGGACGCCGCCTCCCGGCGGCCCGGCGGTCACAGCCCGCAGCGCCCCGCGGCCTCCTCGATCAGTCCCACGGCCCGGGTCACCCCTTCGGCGACCCCTCCGGAGGCGAGCAGCGCTTCGGCCAAATCATGGCCGGCCACCGCCACTTGATCGGCCACCGCGAAGATCCCGGCGTCCGGCATCTCCCGTACCGCCGGGGCGTCCGGCTCCTCGATCCGCTGGGTCCAGGCGGCCAGCTCCCGGGCCAGGGCCAGCGCTTCCGCCGCCGCGCCCCGGCTCAGCCGGGACTGGGGCAGGGTCCGCAGCCGGTCGGCGAAGGTGTCCACGGCGGCCAGAAGAGGTGTCACGTCATCCACGCCATGAGACTATGCGCCGCCCGCCGACTGTTGCCAACGCTTGAACACTCGGGCACGGTGACATGAAGGACCATCATTCGACGCGTCCGGAGGCGCCGATGTCCCACGTCTTCTCCGCCGAGACCCACCGGAACCTGCTCTCCCGAATCCCCCAGTGCACCGGCCGCGAAGTGGCGGACTGGCTGCGCACGGTCGAAGAAGGCCCCTCCCTGTTCCGTTTCGAGGAGAAGGTCAGCTGGCTGCGCGGCGAGCACAATCTCGCCTACGGCCACGCGAAGGCCATCGTCCACGAGTACGACCTCCGCCGAGCGGCGCGAAAGCTGGGCTGAGCCACGCGCCACGCGTGAACGGAACAGGCCCGGGAAGGCGTCGCCTTCCCGGGCCTGTCATGCCATGGATATATCCAGATATACCCACGCGGATGTTTAGTCGTTGTTCAGGATCGCGATGATCCGGAGAATCTCCGTGTAGATCCAGACGAGCGACAGCGTCAGACCGAAGGCCGCCAGCCAGGACTCCTCGCGGGGAGCACCATAGGCCACGCCGTCCTCGATCTGCTTGAAGTCCAGCGCCAGGTAGGCCGCACCGAGCAGCACACCGACGACGCCGACCGCGATACCGAGACCACCGCTGCGGAAGCCCAGACCGTCACCGCCGCCGAAGACCGCGAACAGCGAGTTCGCGACCATCAGCAGAAGGAATCCGATCGAGGCGCCGATCACAAAGCGCGTGAAGCGCCGGTCGACCCGGATGATCCGGGTGCGGTAGGCGATCAGGACACCCGCGAAGACGGCCATCGTGCCGAGCACGGCCTGCATCGGGGCGCCGTAGGCGACCGCGTTGTAGTACTTGCTGATCACGCCGAGGAAGAGACCCTCGAAGGCCGCGTAGGCCAGGATCAGCGCCGGGGAGGGCTTGGCCTTGAACGACTGGACCAGGCCCAGCACCATGGCCACGAACGCGGCGCCGAAGCCCACGCCGACGGGCAGCGAGAGCGCCCAGGCGGCACCGGCCGCGACGATCACCGTGCCCAGCGTGATGCCGGTCCGCGTGACGACGTCGTCGATCGTCATCCGGCCGGCGGCCCGCGCCGGGGCCTGCGGGTGGCCCTGCTGGAGATCCGGCCCGCCCTGCGCGTACGGATTCGTCGCGTAGGGGTTGCTGGGCTGGGCGTACGGGTTCCCGGCGTACTGGTTGCTCGCGTACGGGTTCCCCTGGGACGCGGCCCCGGCCTGCGCCCCCGCGCCGAAGCCCGCGTAACCGCTGTTGTCGCGGCTGAACCCCCGTCGCGAGAAGACCGGGTTGCTGCTCCTCATCTCACTCCTCCGTGGCCACCCTGCGCGGCCTTGGCGTCAAGGGTAATGGGCTAGCAAAGGAAAGGCTCTCCTGCTACGGGACGATCTTTTCTCTGCCGGCCCCCGTACCCGACAACGCGATCCGGGGCCCACCGGTTCCGGGAGAACCACGAAATGCGGCACTCTTAACGCGATGCCGACGGCAATACGGCTCTCGTGAAGTGATCGCGAAGCGACTCGCGAAGTGATGAGGTGCCCGGAGCCGGACTTGAACCGGCACGGCCCTGAGGGCCAGCGAGGTTTAAGCTCGCCGTGTCTGCATTCCACCATCCGGGCGGGGGACTCTCGGGCAGCCCGGCGGTGAGGCGCGCGAGCCTCCCCTCAAGGAGAGCAGCACGAGCCTAGCCGTGGCGCGCCCCCCAAACAGCGGAACATGAACCCGAGGTTGTCTTATTTTATGGGCAACTGAGCCCCCATCAGCGCTGGGATGACGCCGTTGGCACATGCCAGGGGCCGATCTCCGCCGTTCACCACCCCGCCCCCACGGGCAACGGGAATTGTCGCAATCTCGTCGCCCTCGGTAAGGGTCTGTCTCCTACCCAGGGATGACAGGGCCCTCCCGGCATACCTCCGGAGGCTGTCCCGGGAACGGTAGCTACGGCTGATCCGGGCGGCCGAAGCGCGTCGGACCATGGTGTACATGCCCTGATTCCGTGGACGACGAGTCCCGGAGCCCGCCGTCCCGACAGGAGAGGCCCCACCGTGACCACCATGCCCTTCGGCGCCCCGACCGCCGTCCGCAGCACCGCTGTGGCAGCCCGCGCCACGGACCTGACCAAGGTCTACGGCCAGGGCGAGACCCAGGTGGTCGCCCTGGACGCCGTCTCCGTGGACTTCCGGCAGGCCGAGTTCACCGCGATCATGGGCCCCTCCGGCTCCGGCAAGTCCACGCTCATGCACTGCATGGCCGGCCTCGACAGCGTCTCGGGCGGCTCGGCCCGCATCGGCGACGTCGAGCTCACCGCGCTGAACGACAAGAAGCTCACGCGGCTGCGCCGCGACAAGATCGGCTTCATCTTCCAGGCCTTCAACCTGCTGCCGACGCTCACCGCCCTGGAGAACATCACGCTCCCCATGGACATCGCCGGACGCAAGCCCGACCAGCAGTGGCTGAACATGGTCGTCGACACCGTCGGCCTCTCCGGGCGCCTCAAGCACCGCCCGAACCAGCTCTCCGGCGGTCAGCAGCAGCGCGTCGCCGTGGCCCGCGCCCTCGCGGGCCGACCGGAGATCATGTTCGCCGACGAGCCCACCGGAAACCTCGACTCCCGCTCCGGCGCCGAGGTCCTCGGCTTCCTGCGCAACTCCGTGCGCGAGCTCGGCCAGACCGTCGTCATGGTCACCCACGACCCGGTCGCCGCCTCCTACGCGGACCGCGTGATCTTCCTGGCCGACGGCCGGATCGTCGACGACATGCGCGAGCCCACCGCCGACGGCGTCCTCGACCGCATGAAGCGGTTCGACGCCAAGGGCCGCACGAGCTGACCCCCGCCGGACTCGAACTTCAGGACTGAACCCCATGTTCCGCACCGCGCTGCGCAATGTGCTCGCGCACAAGGCCCGGCTGCTGATGACCGTCCTCGCCGTCATGCTCGGCGTGGCCTTCGTCTCCGGCACCCTGGTCTTCACCTCGACCATCTCCGACGCCTTCCAGAAGAGCTCCCAGAAGGGCTTCACGGGCGTCGACGTCGCCGTCCAGCCCCACAAGGAGAGCGGCGACAAGGGCGTCCCCGGCGCGGCCCCCCGGCTGACGCAGGACCTCCTCGACCGGGCCGCCAAGGTCCCCGGCGCCGCCTCCGCCACCGGCTCCGTCAGCGGCTTCGCGGCGATCGCCGACAAGAAGGGCAAGCTGATAGGCGAGGGCTTCTCCTCGTCCGGCGCCAACTACTACGCGGGCCAGGGCGGCAAGGACGCCCGCTACCCGATGAAGACCGGCCGCGCGCCCCAGGGCGCCGGCGAGATCGCCCTCGACGCGAAGACCGCCGACCGGGCCGGCTACAAGGTCGGCGACACCGTCCGCGTCTCCGTCGACGGCCCCGTGCTCCAGCAGAAGATCAGCGGCATCTTCACCACCGAGGACGGCAACGTCTCCGCCGGTGGCAGCCTCGCCCTGTTCGACACCGCCACCGCGCAGAAGCTCTACGGCAAGCCCGGCGCCTTCGACGAGATCGACGTCAAGGCCGCCGCGGGCACCTCGCAGACCGCGCTGAAGTCCTCGCTCGAGAAGATCCTCCCCAAGGACACCGAGGCCACCACCGGCAAGCAGCTCGCGGACGAGCAGAGCCGGATGATCTCCCAGTCCATGGACGGCATGCGGACCAGCCTGCTGGTCTTCGCGGGCATCGCCCTCTTCGTCGGCATCTTCATCATCGCCAACACCTTCACCATGCTGGTCGCCCAGCGCACCAAGGAACTGGCCCTGATGCGCGCCGTCGGCGCGAGCCGCCGCCAGGTCACCCGCTCGGTGCTCATCGAGGCGTTCGTCGTGGGCACGGTCGCCGGTGCGACCGGTCTGGTCGCGGGCATCGGCATCGGCGCCGGCCTGCGGTCGCTGATCGGCGGCACGGGCGCCACCATCCCGGACGGCCCGCTGGTCATCTCCCCCAGCACCGTCCTGGTCTCGATGGTCGTCGGCATCGTCGTCACCATGCTCGCCGCCTGGCTGCCCGGCCGCCGCGCCGCGAAGATCCCCCCGGTCGCCGCGATGAACAGCGTCCACGCCGTGGCCACCACCAAGTCCCTGGTCGTCCGCAACTCCATCGGCGGTGTCATCACCGCCCTCGGCGCCGCGATCGTCCTGACCGCCTCCAGCTCGACCATGATGGGCCTGGGCGCGGGCCTGGTCCTCATCGGCGTGTTCGTGCTGACGCCGCTGCTGTCCCGCCCGGTGATCGCCGCCTCGGCGCCGGTCCTGCGCCTCTTCGGGATGCCCGGCAAGCTCGCCCGGCAGAACGCGGTCCGCAACCCGCGCCGCACCGCCGCCACCGCCTCCGCGCTGATGATCGGCCTGACCCTGATCACCGGTCTGACCGTCATCGCCGGCAGCGTCCAGCAGGCCATCGACAAGATGGCCACGGGCTCCCTGAAGGCCGACTACGTCGTCTCCATGGCCAGCATGACCCCGCTGTCCACCGACGTGGAGAAGAAGCTCTCCACCCACCCGGACGTCGTCGCCTCCAGCCCGCTGCGCTCCTCCCCCGCCCGGATCGACGGCGAGCACCAGAGCCTCACGGGCGTCAACGGCAAGGACATGGGCAAGCTGACGAACCTCGACTTCACGTCGGGCTCGTTCGCCGCCCTCTCCGGTGACAAGGTCCTCGTGGACGACGCCACGGCCCGCACCAAGCACTGGAATCTCGGCTCCTCCTTCGACGTCACCTTCGAGGACGGCAAGAAGGGCAAGCTGACGGTCGGCGGCGTCTACAAGGGCAACGACCTGATGCGCGGCGTCTGGATCGACGCCCCGACCCTGGCCCCGCACCAGCAGCAGGTCGACGACCGCCAGGTGATGGTCAAGGTCAAGGGCGGCGCCGACGAGAAGGTCAAGGACTCCCTGGCCAAGGCCCTCGGCGACAACCCCGCCATCCAGATCCAGACCAAGCAGGACATCTCCGACGGCATCTCCAAGGCCATCGGCCTGCTGCTGAACATGCTCTACGGCCTGCTGGCCATGGCCGTGGTCGTCGCCGTCCTCGGCGTCATCAACACCCTGGCGATGTCCGTCTTCGAGCGTCAGCAGGAGATCGGCATGCTGCGCGCCATCGGCCTGGACCGCAAGGGCATCAAGCGGATGGTCCGCCTGGAGTCGCTGGTCATCTCGCTCTTCGGCGGTGTGATGGGAATCGGCCTGGGCGTCTTCTTCGGCTGGGCCGCGGGCGACCTCATCAAGAAGGGCCTGGACACCTACGAGCTGGTGCTCCCCTGGAGCCGGATGGGCGTCTTCCTGCTGCTGGCCGCGGTGGTCGGCGTGCTGGCCGCGCTGTGGCCCGCCCGCCGGGCGGCCAAGCTCAACATGCTGTCGGCCATCAAGGCCGAGTAGCGACAGCCGTATCCGCTGAAGAGAAGGGCCCGGTCCTCCCCCAGGACCGGGCCCTTCGCGTTGTCCCGCGGTCTCAGTTCCAGTCGCGGGTGCGCAGCGGCAGCCCGGGCTCCCCGGACTCGGGCGTGCGGATCGCCAGCACCTGGTTGACGCCGATGCGGTTGCGCTCGAAGGACAGCGCGCAGGCGGCCATGTAGAGCCGCCAGACGCGGGCGCGGCCCGGGGAGGTCAGCCGCACGGCCTCGTCCCAGTGGGCCTCCAGGTTGGCCACCCAGCTCCGCAGGGTGAGCGCGTAGTGCTCGCGCAGCGCCTCGACGTCCCGGACCTCGAAGCCCGCCTCCTCCAGCTGGGCCACGGTCCGCCCGACGGGGGCGAGCTCGCCGTCGGGGAAGACGTAGCGGTCGATGAACTCGTCGACGCGGTAGTCGCCCTCGTCCCGCAGCGGGCGGCGGGCGATCTGGTGGTTGAGCAGCCGGCCACCGGGCCGCAGCAGGGCGTACAGGTCGGCGGCGTACTCGGCGTAGCGCTCGGAGCCGACGTGCTCGGCCATGCCGATGGAGGAGACGGCGTCGAAGGGCCCGTCGGCGACCTCCCGGTAGTCCTGGACGCGCAGCTCTATGCGGTCCGCCAGTCCGGCTTCGGCGACGCGCTTGCGGGCGTAGGCGGCCTGCTCCTCGGAGAGGGTGACGGCGACGACGTCCGCGCCGTACTCGCGGGCGGCGTGGAGGGCCATCGAGCCCCAGCCGCAGCCGACGTCGAGCAGCCGCATTCCGGGTTTGAGCCCCAGCTTGCGGCAAACAAGGTCGAGCTTGGCGCGCTGGGCCGCCTCAAGAGTCGACCCGGGACTCTCCCAGTAGGCGCAGGAGTAGACCATGGAGGGGCCGAGGACGTGCTCGTAGAAAGCGTTGCCGACGTCGTAGTGGTGGCTGATGGCCTGCTTGTCGCGGCGCAGGGAGTGAAGGGGCCCGCTGCCCCGGCGGGCCTCCTCGGCGGGCGGCGCGGGCGGCGTCCAGGGCCCGGTGAGCTTCAGGAGCTCGCGTCCGGCGGCCCGGATCTCCGGGTCGCGCAGGGCCTTGAGTACGGCCGTGGGGCCGGTGGGGCGGTCCGCGTCCTCGTCGCGCTCCCAGAAGAACCCGGAGAGCAGGCTGAGGGCCTCGTAGAGATCGCCCTCGACGTCGAGGTCCCCGGCGACCCAGGCGCGGGCCAGGCCGAGCTCACCGGGCTTCCACAGCAGCCTGCGCAGGGCGCGCCGGCGCCGGACGATCAGTACGGGCGGGCCGGGCGGGCCGGACTCACTGCGGTCCCAGGCACGTACCCGGACCGGGAACGGGGCGCCCAGGGCGCGCTCCGCGAGCGCGGTGAGCCGTCGAGCGGCCTCGGCCATGTCGCACACCTCCATGATGAAGGGTCAGCAGATCGTTTCGCCTGACACCTGAAACACCGGCAGGTCGTGCTCTAGTCCTTCCCCGCGCGAGGGTTCAGGCCTCGTCCGGGTACGCCGAAGGGCGTCCACCCCACGGATAGGTGGACGCCCTTCGGCTGTCGTTCAGTTGTGACCGGGGGTCAGGAGGCCTTGGCCTTCTCGGTCTTGGCGGGGGCCTGCGGGGCCGGCTTGGCGGCCTCGTAGAACTCCTCGCGCGGGTTCTCCATGGCGCGCAGGGAGACGACCTCGCGCTTGAGGAACATGCCCAGGGTCCAGTCCGCGAAGATGCGGATCTTACGGTTCCAGGTCGGCATGGCCATGCCGTGGTAGCCACGGTGCATGTACCAGGCGAGACGGCCCTTGAGCTTGATCTTGGTCTTGCCCATGACGATCATCGCGACGCCCTTGTGGAGGCCGAGGCCGGCCACCGCGCCCTTGTTGGCGTGCGAGTACGTCTTCTGCGGGAAGCCGCGCATGCCGGACAGGACGTTGTCGCCGAGGACCTTGGCCTGGCGCAGCGCGTGCTGGGCGTTGGGCGGGCACCAGGCGTTCTCGTTGCCCGCCTTGCGGCCGACCATGTCCGGGACCTGGGCGTTGTCGCCCGCGGCCCAGATGTAGTCGGTGCCCTGGACCTGGAGGGTCTCGGAGGTGTCGACGTGGCCGCGCGGGCCCAGCGGCAGGCCGAAGCGGGCCAGGGCCGGGTTGGGCTTGACGCCCGCGGTCCACACGATCGTGTTGGAGTCGACCTCGAGGCCGTTCTTCAGCACGACGTGGCCGTCGACGCAGGAGTCCATGGAGGTCGAGAGGTAGATCTCGACGCCGCGGCTCTCCAGGTGCTTCTTGCCGTACTCGCCGAGCTTGGGGCCGACCTCCGGGAGGATCTTGTCGGCGGCGTCGACGAGGATGAAGCGCATGTCCTCGCGCTTCACGTTCGGGTAGTACTTGGCGGCGTCGCGCGCCATGTCCTCGACCTCGCCGATCGTCTCGGCGCCGGCGAAGCCACCACCGATGAAGACGAAGGTCAGCGCCTTGCGGCGGATCTCCTCGTCCTTCGTCGAGTCGGCCTTGTCGAGCTGCTCGAGAACGTGGTTGCGCAGGCCGATGGACTCCTCGATGCCCTTCATGCCGATGCCGTTCTCGGCGAGGCCGGGGATCGGGAAGGTGCGCGAGACGGCGCCCATCGCGATGACCAGGTAGTCGAAGGGCAGCTCGTACGCCTCGCCGACGAGCGGGGCGATCGTCGCGACCTTGCGGTCCTGGTCGATGGTGGTGACGCGGCCCGTGAGGACCTCCGCCTTGGGGAGCACACGTCGCAGCGGCACCACGACGTGGCGGGGGGAAATGCTGCCGGCGGCTGCTTCGGGAAGGAAGGGCTGGTACGTCATGTACGAGCGCGGGTCGACGACCGTGACGGTCGCCTCCGCGTACCGCATCTTCTTGAGGATGCGACGCGCCGCGTACAGGCCGACGTACCCACCGCCTACTACGAGGATCCGTGGACGCTCCGTGGTGCTCATGATTCGAGTATCCAGCACTCTCCCATGGGGTGCTCGTGAGCCCCTTCACAAGGCTCGAAAAGGGGTCTGCTACACTCCGCCGCCCCCGTGATGGACGCCATACCTCCGCAAGGGAACCGCAACGGGCGGACGGGCGTTGAGCACCCCCGCTGAACTGGCCTTGGGGCACGAACGGCGACTGGACCACGGTCCGGGCCGGGCCCGCATAAGGCTTCCTTTAACCCGGCCGAAACCGGCTGGTTTCCCACCGCCAAGGCCCCGGAGGGCCGGAAAGAGGGACCGAAGGCCCTCTTCCGACGCTCCGGAGCCGCTTTTTCATGTGAAGGATTTCACGAACATTTCCCGGCGGCCTGCCCGCGGGCCGTCCGGTACGTCCCTTAAGGCAGGCTCCGGGCGTTCCCTGCACGGCGCTCCACGCACCCTCGTCGGGGCCCCGCCGCAGCCTCGCCCGAGCCCGCCGCCGCGAACCGCCTCGACGAAACCGCGCATCTGCCTGCGGTCGAAGAGGAGCGCGGGCCCCGTGGGACGCTTGCTGTCCCGCACCGCGATCACTCTTTCCTCATCGCTCACGATGCCGACCTCGACACAGTCGGACACCGCCCCGGACGCGCTCGCCTTCCACCACTTCACGGGAAGTATCGAGGTGTCGACAACGTGTGTCATGCCGTCTTCCTTATCTCTGCGATGCGCTCGGCGGACGCCTCCGGCGTAAGCGCCGTAACGCTCAGCCGTTCGAAAGCGCTCTGATGCACGGCTACCTCCTGGCCGCCCTGGGTGTAAAGGCCGGACGTCAGGCTCTCGGTGTGAACGAGGTCGCCGGCGGCCTCGCCCGCGCCACCGGAAACCCTTTTGCGTTGTTGACGCTCGACCCGACCAGCCCCCGTGCACCGGCCTACCATCGGAACGACGCCGAGCTCTACTAACTCCCCGAGGTGAACGTGAGCAGCTGGGCCAATATGACCACCGGGGCGCGGATCAAGCACCTGCGCGGCTCCGATCTGACGCAGCAAGGGCTCGCCGAAGCTGCGGGCGTATCCCTTGCGTTGGTGCAGAAGGCCGAGCAGGATCGCGGCGAACTCTCGGTCGGTTCGCTTCTGAAACTCGCCAACGTCCTTAACACCGACGTGGGCACGATCTTGGGTCAGCAGGCACCGCGCCGCGGCATGACCCGAACGGACCGCGCCGCGCTGCGTCGGCTGTCCGATGCCGTACACGAAAGCGCCCTTGATGCATGGGAAGGCATTGACGACCCGAGCAGCGTCGCCGAGTTGGCCAGGGCGCGCGACCTCGCATGGTCGGCTTTCTGGAGCAGCAATACAGCAGACATCAGTACCTATGCCTCGAAAGTCCTCCTGGAGGGACAGGTGAGGTATGAATCCGCAACTGGTTCCGAACGGGAACAAGTTGGCCTCATCCTGGCCAGCACCTACCGCGTCGCCGCTTCCTGTTCGAATGGCTTCGGGCTCCGAGACCTCGCCCTAAGCGCGCTCACCTCAGCGAAGCGCCACGCCAAGGAGGTGGACGACCCGATCATGACGGCGCTGCTCGAGTCCACGCTGTCATGGATCTACCTGCGAGGCGCCAAGACGGCACGCTCGCAGGCAGTGGCCGAGCGCGCTGCACTCGCGGTCGAACCCTCCTTCAGGAAGGCCGACCGCCCCCGACTCATCGCATACGGACGCCTCATGATCTCCGCAGCCGTGGCCGCGTCACGCCGCGAGGACGAGACCGGCGCCGCCGACTACATTTCGCAGGCGCACGCCGCTGCCGCCCGCCTCGGCAGCGACGAAAAGCTTTGGGGAACCGCGTTCGGCCCCACCGCCGCGAAGACAGAAGCGGTCGGCATCCACGTCGCCCTCAAGAACTACGGGAAGGCGTTGAAACTCGCGAACCAAAAAGGCATGAGCGATATTCCGGCCCAAATGTCCAAGGTAGCGAGGAACAGGTACAAACTTGACATCGCCCTTGCCCAGTGCGCCGCAGGACTTTACGACCAAGCCGCAGACGTCCTCATCGAGGTTGGTCTCGACGCTCCCGAGTGGGTCCGACACCAAGCCCTCCCCGGCGTGATCGGTCAGCGGATCGCGAAGGTTTCCACGGCGAAGGTGCGACACATCAGCAACGTCATCGGTGTTCCCTTGATCGCGTAGGTGATACGGAGCGTGCGAGTTCTCGGCGATGATCTCGCCAAGTCGTACGCTCCGTCGCTTCACCAGCGGCTCCGCCAAGAGCACCATGCCCGTCATGCTCAGCAATCAGAGTCCCGAATCTCACGAGCCGCCGGGCGTGCGCCGAACCGAGCACGACCAGCAGCGCCGCCGCGCCCTGGCAGACGCGGCGGCCGGCTTTTCACCGTCAATCGGGCGGGTGAAGTGCCTCATCTATCTGTCCGGCAGCGATGGCGCCCTCACCCGGCAGGCACGCGACACGTGCGAGGAAGCGGCCGAAGCGTTCTGCTGGGAGGTTGTGGGCGTCATTGAAGAGGACGACGCCCAGCTCGCCCCCAGGGAGCGTGGCGGACTGGCACAAGCGCTCAGCCGCCTCTGCGAAGGCGAGATCGACGGCATCGTCACGGGCTGGCCCTCGATGATCTCAACCTCGGCCACCGAACGTAAGAGCGTCAAACACGAGGTCCGTCAGGCCGGCGGATTCCTGTACACCGCGAAGCTGGCGGACCCGGATGCTTCGGGCACCACCGCCGGGGGGACGGCGTGACGTCGAAGCCGGATCGCACCCCCCTGATCGGGCAGGTGGTGAACGACTTCGCCACAGGCCGTATCGGCAAGGTCATGGACAAGGTCGGGCCGCGCTACCAACTGCGCCGACTCGACGGTGGGCGTGAGTGGGAGGCGAAGGGCGACTCCCTCGAAGTCGTCACCCCGCTGCGATGCGACTACATCGCCAGGCTCAAGGCCGAGCGCAGGAAGGCGGTGGAGGAGGGTCGTACCGACGCCGCCCACTTTCTCACCGTGGCCATCTGTCGCCACCTGCGGGTGATGCACCCATGAGTTGGCTTTGGCGCCTTCTTCGTCGGGTTCGGCACATCGGACAACCGACGCCGCCGCGTTCGGAAACCTCCAAGGCGCCGTCAGTGCCCGCGCCACCGGCGAAACGCCTCACTTGGGCCGAAGCGGTCGGGCCGTTCTTCTCCCCGCCCTCCATGCCGCACCCGGAACTGCCGGCCGCTGTCCGCAGGCACTACGCACCCGTGATCTGCCCGGCATGCCAGGAGGCACGCATTCCGCGACAGACCACCCGATAAAGGCGACACGCCACCCCGGCCCCGGCCGTGCCCCTACGATCCGGGACCACGCACCCCCTCCCTAGACCCCTGTCCGGTCGCCACCTCACAACGGTGAGGACGGTCGGCGGCCGGGCAGGTGCAAGTGCCCATCCGACGAACGAGCGAAAGGGTACAAGGTGCATATTCAGTTCGTAACCGCCATTGACGGCGGGCGCGGCAAGGACGAAGGCGAGGGGGACGGATACCCCGGGCAACCGTGGACACCGCCGTCCGAGCCCCCGTCCCCCGACGGCGGTAGCCCCGAGGGAGACGGGGCCCACCGCAAGTGACGTCCAACCCGCAGGTGGAGCGCCCCAGCCGAAATGAGCTGGGGCGCGTCCTCTTTAAGACGAAGGCGATGTCGTCGGACTGGGCGCCGACCTTCGCCGCAGTGGATCGGGCCGCCTTCCTGCCCGATCTCATCTGGCCGTGGGACATGGAGACCGGTACGAGCGTCGCCGTCGACCGGACCACCGACCCTGACGGCTGGTACGCGGCTGTGGACAGCAACCAGCCCATCGTGACCCAGTGGGACGACGGCGAGCACTCCGGCACCGCGCCGGGGCGCGTGTCGACGAGCTCGTCGTCCGCGCCGTCCGTGAACTACGGGCTGTTTCAGGATCTGGGCGCGGACGAGGGCATGAACGTGCTGGACGTGGCCACCGGGACGGGTGAGACCGCCGGGGCCCTGTACCACCGCTGCGTGGGGTCACGGGGGCGCGGACGCGTCACCACGATCGAGATCGACCGCACGGTGTCCATGCGGGCCCGCGAGCGGCTGTGTGCGGCCGGGCTGTACCCGGACGTGGTCGAGGGCGATGGGTTCAAGGGCTACGCGGACCATGGACCGTACGACCGCGTCCTCGCCACCGTGGGACTCCGGGAGTCCCCGGGGGCGTGGCTGTCGCAGATCCGTAAGGGCGGGATCATCGTCGCCCCGTGGGGCACGCACTACAGCAATGCGGACGCCGTGCTCCGCCTGAGGGCAAACGGCGGAGTCGCGCTCGGCCACTTCACCCGCCCCGTGGAGTTCATGAAGATCCGGGCCCAGCGTTCGCCCCGCCGACCGCACGCGGAATACGTTCCGGCGGGCACGTTCGCCAAGGCGGACACCTCCACCACAGCGATTACCGAGTCCGAGTTCATCACCGGTCGGTACACCGCCCTCCCATTCGCCCTGGGTCTCCGTGTGCCGCACTGCGTTCAGGCCGTGGCCGACGCCCGTGACGGCGCGCGTCCCGTGTGGTTCTACGGGCTGGGTGACCGCTCCTGGGCCTGCGTGATGTTCCGGGAGGGGGAAGAGACACGCGTCTGGCAGTCGGGCCCGCGCCGACTGTGGGATGACGTGGAAGCCGCCTTCCGGTGGTGGCAGAAGCAGGGCAGACCCACGCATGACCGCTTCGGGCTCACCGTGACACCGGACGGGCAAGAGGCGTGGCTCGACACGCCAGGCGACTCCTGGCCGGTGTGAAGCAACCGTTCAGATCGTCGCTGAACCCGGAAGGAGCGCCACCGTGCGAGAGACCTGGGACACCGACTACAGCACCCACACGTACGCCCCTGTCACCCCACCGCCGGACGTCGAGCGGGCGCTCTTCGCCTACCTCCGGCACTTCGGGCTCGTCTTCGGCGCGTTCGACTTCGCCCTGGCCCCCTCCGGCGAGTGGACGTTCATCGAATGCAACCCCTCCGGGCAATGGGCATGGCTGGAACCCCCCACGGGCCTACCCATGACTGCGGCCCTAGCTGACCTTCTGGAACGAGGTACCCATGACGGCCGAACCTGACATCGACTCCATCGCCGCCGACCTGCGGTACAAGCTCACCGCGCGTCTCGCCGACGCAGGGCGGTTGCACTCGCCGCAATGGCGCGCCGCCGTCGAAGCGGTCCCCCGCCATGAGTTCGTCCGCCGCTTCTACCGGGAAACCGACGCCCCCGGGCTGACCACCTGGGCGCCCGTCACCCCCGAACTCTCCGGCGCTGAGGAATGGCTGCGGCAGGCATACGCCGACGACACCCTCATCACACAGTTCGACGGCCGCGAGATCGACTGGACAGACCCACAGCCGATCAGCGGCGCGCACCCGACGTCGTCCTCGACGCTGCCGGCCCTGGTCGTGACCATGCTGGAAGAACTCCACGTACACGACGGCATGAACGTGATGGAGATCGGCACCGGCACCGGCTACTCGACCGCCCTCATGTGCCACCGCCTCGGTGCCCGACAGGTCACCTCGATCGAGACCGACCCCGACATCGCCGCCCGCGCCCGCGACGCGCTCAACCGCTGCGGATACGCCCCACGCCTCATCGTCGGTGACGGCCTCGCCGGAGACCCCGGGGGCGCCCCGTACGACCGTACGATCGCCACCTGCGGCGTCCGTCACATCCCCCACGCATGGGTGCGGCAGACCCGCCCCGGCGGAATCGTCCTCACCACCCTCCGCGGCTGGATGCGCTCCCTCGGTCTCGTCCGCCTCACCGTCGGCCATGACGAACGCGCCGAGGGCCGGCTCGTTGCCGGCGACCCGAGTTTCATGATCGCCCGCCAGCAGGACGCACCCGAAAGCCTCGGCATGATCCCCGGGCCGGAAGCCGGCGTCTCACGCAGCACCCCGTACGGACCCGACACGCTGACCCGGCCCGGCAGCGGATTCGTGGCCCAGCTCGCCATGCCGGGCGCCCGATTCTTCACCATGCCGGCCGACGACGGCACGCCCTGCACGTACGTGCTGGACGACGAGTCGTTCGCCGTCCTTACCCCCAAGAGCGGCGACGAATGGCACGTCCGTCAGGGCGGCTCGGTCGCCCTGTGGGACGTACTGGAAGACTCGCTCGACACCTGGCGCGCTGCTGATTCCCCCATGCCGACGGAGTTCGGAGTCACTGTCACGGCAAAGGATCAGCGGGTGTGGCTCGGCTCGCCGGACGGTCCGAACTGGCGCCTGCCGATCCCGGCGGAGGACACGGACAGCTCCGCCTGATCAGACCGGCACCGACCGACACCGGCAGCCGATCGGCCCCGGCACCGCTCAAAGCGGTGCCGGGGCATCGGCGCAGGTCAGTGGCGCAGCTTCCGGGCGGTCGTCAGGCGACGCTCCACGCGATGCCGTCGAGGATGTCGTGCTCGCTCACGACGACCTCCTTGGCTCCCACACGCTCCATCACGCACTGAAGGATCAGCGCGCCCGCGGCGATCACATCGACCCGGCCGGGGTGGAGCACCGGGATCGCGGCGCGCTCCTCGTGAGTGGAGGCGAGCAGCCGGGCGGTGATCTCCCGGACCCGCTCCAGGGGGATCCGCGCGTGGTGGATGGCGGCGGAGTCGTACTCCGCCAGGCCGAGGGCGATGCCCGCGACGGTGGTGACGGAACCGGCCAGGCCCACGAGCGTGCGGGCCTCGGTGAGCGGGACGCTCTGCTCGGCGAGGTCCAGCGCGGCCTCGACGTCGGCCCGTATGGCGGCGATCCGGTCGGTGGCCGGCGGGTCGGACACCACGCCGTCCGTCACGAGATGACGCTCCGTCATCCGTACGCAGCCCACGTCCACGCTGCGCGCGGCCCGGACGTGCTCCTCGCCCACGACGAACTCCGTCGAGCCGCCGCCGATGTCCACGACGAGGAACGGCTTCGCGAGGTCGGCGCGGCCCGCGAGCTCCTTGGTGGCCCCGGTGAAGGAGAACTCGGCCTCCTGGTCACCGCTGATCACCTCGGGCTCCACGCCCAGGATGTCCTTGACGCCGCGCACGAACTCCTCGCGGTTGGAGACGTCCCGGGAGGCGGACGTCGCCACGAAGGACACCCGCTCGGCCTTGAGCTCGCGGATGACCTCGGCGTACTCGCGGCAGGCGGCGAAGGTGCGCTCCAGCGCCTCCGGCGCGAAGCGGCCCGTGCGGTCCACCCCCTGGCCGAGGCGGACGATCGTCATCCGGCGGTCGAGCTCGATGAGTTCGCCCGTGGCCGGGTCGGCGTCGGCCACCAGCAGCCGGATGGAGTTCGTACCGCAGTCGACGGCGGCGACACGGGTCACGCGCAGCCCTCCTCACCGGCGCACGGGTTCACGCACGGGCCCTTGCTCCACCACTCCGGGAGCAGGGCGATGGCCTCGTCGCCGAACGGGTTCACGCCCGGGCCGGCCGCCAGCGAGTGGCCGACGAGCACATGGAGGCACTTCACCCGGTCCGGCATGCCGCCGGCGCTGGGGAAGCCCTCCAGGACCTCGATGGCGTCGCGGCGCGCGATGTAGTCCTCGTGGGCGGCCCGGTAGGCGGCGGCCAGCTCCGGGTCGGTCGCCAGCCGGTCCTGCATCTCCTTCATCAGGCCGGAGCCCTCAAGGGTGCCGATCGCGCCCGCGGCGCGGGGGCAGGTCAGGTAGTAGAGGGTGGGGAACGGCGTGCCGTCCTCCAGGCGCGGCGCCGTCTCGACCACGTCGGGGTTGCCGCAGGGGCAGCGGTGCGCGATGGAGCGCAGTCCGCGCGGCGGGCGGCCCAGCTGCTCCTTGAACGCGGCGATGTCCGCGTCCGTCGGCTCGGTGGGCTCGGTCTTCGGAGGAGGCGTGTCCATGTGCTCGCTCGTGCTCGATCGGTCGTGTGCGTCGGTCGTGTGCGTACTAGGTGTGGGGATGCGCCGTCAGCGATGGCTGTCGGAGGCGTCCACATCGTCGAAGAGATTGCTGTACCAGGGCCGGTCGGCGGCGCCCTGGTCCTTGTGGCGCCCGCCGTCGGCGGTGCCGTCCACCACGGTGTATCCGGTCTCGCCGGGGCGTACGAAGTGGAGGTGCTCGCGCGCCAGCTGTTCCACGTACGCCGGGTCCTCCAGCCGGGCCTTCTCCTCGTGCAGCCGCTTGACCTCCTCGCGCGCCTGCTCCGTCCGGTGCCGCTGGTCGGAGATGTCCGAGCGCTGGGTGACCCACTGGCGCATGGGGTAGGCGAGGGCGACGACGAGCGAGCAGACGACGAGCGCGAGCAGGGCCGCGCGGCCGGTGAGCCGGGAGCGGCGCTGCGGGCGGGCGCGGTAGACCCGGGCCGCGGTCGGCCCCTGCACCAGCGCCGTGCCCAGCGCCTTGAGCCTGGTCGCGGTGGAGAACCGGTCCGCGCCCACGTCGCCTCCCCTGGAGAGTCCGTTACGAACGTACGTCCCCGGACACGGTACGGGACCGCGGCCGGGGACGTACGGAGACTGGCGAGAAGGTCAGCCCTTGAGGCTTACGGCCTCATCGCTCAGGCGAAGCGGGACGGCTCAGCCCTTGAAGCGCGGGAAGGCGCTGCGGCCGGCGTAGACCGCGGCGTCGTCGAGGATCTCCTCGATGCGCAGCAGCTGGTTGTACTTGGCGACGCGCTCGGAGCGGGCCGGGGCGCCGGTCTTGATCTGGCCGCAGTTGGTGGCGACGGCCAGGTCGGCGATGGTGACGTCCTCGGTCTCGCCGGAGCGGTGGGACATCATGCACTTGAAGCCGTTGCGCTGGGCCAGCTCGACGGCGTCCAGGGTCTCGGTCAGCGAGCCGATCTGGTTGACCTTGACCAGCAGGGCGTTGGCGGAGTTCTCCTCGATGCCGCGGGCGAGGCGCTCGGGGTTGGTGACGAACAGGTCGTCACCGACGAGCTGGACCTTGTCGCCGAGCTTCTCGGTGATGGTGTTCCAGCCGGCCCAGTCGTCCTCGAACAGCGGGTCCTCGATGGAGACGAGCGGGTACGCGGCGACGAGCTCCGCGTAGTACTCGGTCATCTCGGCCGCGGTGCGGTCCTTGCCCTCGAACTTGTAGACGCCGTCCTTGTAGAACTCGGAGGCGGCCACGTCCAGGGCGAGCGCGATGTCCTGGCCGGGGGTGTAACCGGCCTGCTTGATGGCCTCGAGGATGAGGTCGAGGGCCTCGCGGTTCGAGCCCAGGTTCGGGGCGAAGCCGCCCTCGTCGCCGAGACCGGTGGACAGGCCCTTGGCCTTCAGCACGGCCTTGAGGGTGTGGTAGACCTCGGTGCCCCAGCGCAGGGCCTCGGAGAAGGACTCCGCGCCGATCGGCGCGATCATGAACTCCTGGATGTCCACGTTGGAGTCGGCGTGCGAGCCGCCGTTCAGGATGTTCATCATCGGAACGGGCAGCAGGTGCGCGTTCGGGCCGCCGAGGTAGCGGAAGAGCGGCAGGTCGGACGCCTCGGAGGCGGCGTGCGCGACGGCAAGGGAGACGCCCAGGATGGCGTTGGCGCCCAGGGAGCCCTTGTTGTCGGTGGCGTCCAGGTCGAACATGGCCTGGTCGATCAGGCGCTGCTCGGTGGCGTCGTAGCCGACGAGCTCCGGGCCGATCTGCTCGATGACGGCGAGGACGGCCTTCTCGACACCCTTGCCGAGGTAGCGCTTGGGGTCACCGTCGCGGAGCTCGATGGCCTCGAAGGCGCCGGTGGAGGCGCCGGACGGTACGGCGGCACGGCCCGTGGAGCCGTCGTCGAGGCCGACCTCGACCTCGACCGTGGGGTTGCCTCGCGAGTCGAGGATCTCGCGAGCTACGACGACGTCGATGGACGGCACGAGGGTCTCCTTCGTGTGTGTCTGGAGTTCTGCACCACGAGCCTAACGGGCCCCGGAGCGTGCGCCCGCCCTTGCCCTGTCACCCGCGCCGAAAATTGGCACAAACGCCG
The DNA here is from genome assembly GCF_040636475.1 of Streptomyces sp. NPDC037389. Classification (NCBI taxonomy): domain Bacteria; kingdom Bacillati; phylum Actinomycetota; class Actinomycetes; order Kitasatosporales; family Streptomycetaceae; genus Streptomyces; species Streptomyces sp. NPDC037389. Next base: position 116,635 of record NZ_JBEZUS010000012.1, on the reverse strand, counting down.
AGATCCCCGGACGAATCGTCGGTGTGTTCGCTCAACAAGTGGTCGACAGAACGAGCGGAGCCCCGCTCCGATGCGGCTCGGGGGGAGGTCGCATCGGAGCGGGGCGGTCGCTCGGCCGGCCGGGGCCCGGTGGGGCCCCGGCCGGCCCTTGCTCAGCGCAGGTGGAGCTGCTGGCCCGGGAAGATCACGTCGGCGTCGGGCACGATCTTCTTGTTGAGCTCGTGCAGCTTCTGCCAGCCGCCCTGGACCTTCTGGGACGCGGCGATGGTGCCGAGGGTGTCGCCCTCCTTCACCTGGTACTCGCCGTCGCCCTTCTGAACGGTCCGCGGGGCGGTCTGCTTCGGCGCCGGGGCCTCGTCGTCGGAGTCGTCCGACTGCTGGACCGGCTTGCTGCTGTGCTTGCCCTGCGGCGCGGCCTCGCGCTTGCTGCGGTCGGCGTGGGCCTTGCCGTAGGCGCCGGAGGCGGACTTCGTGGACTTCTTCGCGACGTAACCGCCGTCGGAGTCGTCCGTGTCGACGTTCGCCTTGGCGCCGCCACTGGTCAGACCGCCGTAGCCGGCGCAGCCCCAGGCGCCCGGGCCCTGCATGGCGAGCAGGCGCTCGGCGGTGGCGATCTGCTGGGACTTGGTGGCCAGGTCGGCGCGCGGGGCGTACTGCCCGCCGCCGGCGGCCTTCCAGGAGGACGTCGAGAACTGCAGGCCACCGTAGTAGCCGTTACCGGTGTTGATGTGCCAGTTCCCGCTGGACTCGCACTCGGCGACCTTGTCCCACGTGGAGACGGAGGCGGCGTTGGCGGAGGTCGCGACCATCAGAGGGGCTGCGACAGCCGCGCCGGTGACGCCGGCGAGCGTGACGATGCGGACGGCCTTGGACGGACGACGGTGCTTGCCCTTGGACATGAGTCGGTTTCCTCACCGACGCCTACGAGGTGAGCTGTCGGGTTCGGGCTGTGAGTTCGCCCGGCCCGGTGCGCTTTCGCGTTCCGGGCTTCACCCCGAGCCGTCCCGCTCCTTCGGCCATTGGCCTTGGGACCGTTACGGCGACTTACCTTGGTTCCCCCGCTCCTGCCTACGGCGCTTGCGCGACGACTCCCCCGGCCGCCGGCAGGATTCGGCGTGCGGCCGTGGTGCTCGCGGTGGCGAGCGGTGACGACGGTAATCACAGGCGGCCGACGGGTTCAAACCCCACTTTTCAGCCACCGACGGCCGGAGTCAGCCCCAGAAACTTGACGTTTCCGCAGGTGAGAGGCCATTCGAGCAAATCGGATTTGAGGCATCCGACGGGTCGTCAACGAGACCCATGTCTCACTTTCGACTGGAACGGACATTCGCCTCGAACCGGAGCGCTACTGCTTGATGTCAAGCCGCTGACCAGGACGGATAAGGTCCGGATCAGAACCGACTGCTTTTTCGTTCTTCTGATACAGCGTCTGCCAGCCTCCGGCGACCGAGTGTTGCTCGGCGATCGCTGACAGGTTGTCACCGGGCCGCACGGTGTAGTCGTTCGCGGCGGGCAGATCCGTCCGGCCCTCGCCGCCCCGGGAGGGCCGCTGAGCATCGCCGGAGGGCGACGGGTCGGCACGGTGGCGGCCCGTTCCGGAAGGCGTTCCGGCATCACCGGGAAGCGGCGAAGCGGAAGGCGAGGATCCCGTTCCAGGGGTGTCCGAGGGCGTGTTCGCCGGGGTGTTCGAGGGGCTGCCGACCGGTGCGGTCGGGATGGCGGTCGGATCGGCCGACGCGCCGGGGGTCGTACCCGTCGTCGGCTGCCCCGACGGGTCCTTGCGGTGCTTGCCCGGGGAGGTGTCCGGGGACGGGCTCGTGGAAGCGGACGGGGTGCCGGAGGAGCCCGGCGTGGGCGAACCGGACGAGCCGGGCGCGGGCTTGGGCGACCCGGAGGACGGGGCGGACGGCGCGGGCGACGTGCGCTCGGGAGCGGGCTGGTTGCCGCGCCCGGGCGTGCGCGGGCGGCCGGCCTCCGGCGCGGCGGAGGACGACCCGTCGCCCGGGTCCACCTCCGGCGCCTTGTCCTCGCCCTGGGCCGCCTCGCCGGCCAGGCCCGAACTCACCGCGCAGCTGCGCCAGGTGTCGGCGCCCTCCGCCTTGAGGATCCGCTCGGCCACGGCTATCTGCTGGGACCGGCTGGCCAGGTCGGGGCGCGGCGCGTACGCGATGCCGCCGTTCTGCTCCCACATCCGCTGGGTCATCTGGAGACCGCCGTGGAGGCCGTTGCCGTTGTTGGCGCTCCACATCCCTCCGCTCTCGCACTGGGCGACCTTGTCCCAGGTGCCCGCGTCCGCCGCGACGGCGGATCCCGACGCCAGCAGCGGCAGGGCCGCGCTGGCGCCGGTCACCCCGACGGCGAGCACGATGGCGGGTGCCTGGCGGGGGCGGCGATGTCTACCGGTTCCTGAGCGCATGTGTGGGCCTCTCGTGTGGGCGGCGTCCGGTTGGTCGCAGACCATAGCGACGGCTTCCGGGAGTCACAAGCCGGTGTAGCGGAGGTCACGCGCCGATAAACGCCGATTGACCGGGCGTCACACGAGGGGGCTTTTGGGCGTGAACTCCACGGGCAAAGTGCGCAATCCACGCATGATCAGGCCGCCGCGCCAGCGCAGGTCCCCGGGTTCGGCGGCGAGGGAGAGATCGGGCAGCCGGCGCAGCAGCGTCGCGATCGCGGCCTGGCCCTCCAGACGGGCCAGGGGCGCGCCGAGGCAGTAATGGATGCCGTGCCCGTAGCCCAGATGCTGGTTGTCGCGCCGGGACAGATCAAGGGTGTCGGGGTCGGTGAAACGCTCGGGATCGCGGTCGGCGGCGGCCAGGACGACCAGCACGGGATCGCCCTCGGCGATGCGCTGCCCGCCGATGGTCAGGTCCTGGGTGGCGAACCGCCAGGTGGCGAGCTCCACCGGGCCGTCGTAGCGCAGGAGTTCCTCGATGCCGGTGGCGAGGAGGCTCTCGTCGCCGTCGGCCAGGGCGTTTTGGAGCCTTTCGCGCTGATCCGGGTGGCGCAGCAGCGCGTAGGTTCCGTTACCGATCAGGTTCACAGTTGTTTCAAAACCGGCGAACAACAGGATGAAGGCCATCGCCGCGGCCTCGTTCTCCGTGAGGTGCTCGCCGTGGTCGCTCGCCCGGATGAGACCGGAGATGAGGTCCTCCCCGAGGTCCTCCCGCTTCCGGTGGATCAGCTCCGCGAGATACGTCCGCATCTTCTTGACCGAGCGGGCCACTCCGCCGCGTGGCCCGCCGCCGTGGCGGATCATCATCCCCGCCCAGTCCCGGAAGTCGTCCTGGTCCTCGCGGGGGACGCCGAGCATGTCGCAGATGGCGTAGATGGGGAGGGGGAAGGCGAACTCGTGGATGAGGTCGGCCTCCCCCTTCTCCACGAAGCCGTCGATCAGCTGGTCGGTGAGCTCCTGGACGCGGGGCGCGAACTCCGCGACCCGGCGCGGGGTGAACGCCTTGGACACCAGCCGGCGCAGCCGGGTGTGGTCCGGCGGGTCGATATTGAGCAGGTGCGTCATCAGATTGGCGCTGCGCTCGCCGGGGATGCCCACCTTTCCCTTGCCGTGGGCGCTCTCGGAGTGGTGCACGGGATTCTTCGACAGCCGCTGGTCGGCGAGCGCCTGCCGGGCGTCGGCGTAACGGGTGACCAGCCAGGCCTCGACGCCGCTGGGGAGCTCGGTGCGGTGCACCGGCGCGTGTTCGCGCAGCCAGGCGTACGCCGGGTAGGGGTCGGAGGCGAATTCCCAGGTGAAGAGGGGTGGGGCGGGGGGCGTGTGATTCTCGTGCACGCCCCGACGCTACCTACCCGGCGCCAGCTGGGCGCCCCCTAGTGGTGTCCACCGCCGCCGCTGCCGAAGGCGCCGCTGCTGCCGGGGTCCCATTTCTTGCGCTCCTCGGAGAGCTCCTCGGGGTGGCTGCCCGGGTTCCTCATCTCATGCGGAAGGCGGCGCTCCCCATTGGCCTCCGTCTGCATCTCGTCCGACTCGTGGTGCTCGGTGACGTACCCCACCGACTCCTCGTCGTGGGTGTGCCCCGGACCGTGGTCGGGCGAGGTGGGCCCCCGGTCGTGCTCCTGCCGGGTCTGCCACGCGCCCTGGCGGCGCTGCGGCTGGCTCGGCGGCGGGGGCTCCCGGTCGCGGACCCTCCGGCCGACGACGATGGCGCCGATCAGGATGGCGACGACGAAGAGCCCCACGATGAAGGGGGCGATGCCGCCGAGCTGAGCGGGAGCGGCGAGGGCCGCGGCTGTGACGAGGGGATCGGTGCGCATGGGATTCGGGTACCCGTTGGCCGCGCCGTCAAGACCGCCACTGGGCCGAACGGGTGAGCGAACGCCCCGTCCGCGCTACTCCGGGGCCCCGCCACCGGCATCGCCCCGGGCCTCCTCGGCGGCCCGGATCGCGTCACGGTAGGTGCGCGCGGCGGCCCGCAGGGCGGTCTCCGGCTCCACTCCGGCCGCCTCCGCCCGTACGGCCAGCGCCAGCAGCTCGTAGCCGACGCCGTCCCCGTCCGGCAGGGCCACCTCCAGCCGCTCGTGGCGGGCCCGGGAGGCCAGCTTCGCGGCCAGGGCCAGGGCGGGCTGCCCCAGCGGCACGCCCTCGGTGACCGACTCCCGGCGCTTCTCGTCGGCCTTCGTCCGCATCCAGTGCGCCTTGACCTCCTCCGGCGTCTCGGCGGACTCCTCCCCGAAGACGTGCGGGTGGCGGTGGATGAGCTTGTCGACGATGCCGGCGGCGACGTCGTCGACGGAGAACGGCTCGTCCGGGTCGTCCTGCGCGATCCGGGCGTGGAAGACGACCTGGAGCAGAACGTCGCCCAGCTCCTCCCGGAGCTCCTCCCGGTCACCGGTCTCGATGGCCTCCAGGAGCTCGTACATCTCCTCCAGCCCGTACTTCGCCAGGTCCTCATGGGTACGGACACCCGTCCACGGGCAGGACACGCGGATCCGGTCCATCACCTGCACCAGGTCGAGCAGCCGGGCGCCGGGCAGGTCGTACGAGCCGGGGAGCAGCTCCAGCGCGGGCATCGACTCCCGGCCGGAGCCCGCCAGCCGGGCCAGACCGTCGGTGAGGGCCGACTCGCCCTCGGCGGAGGTGAGCACCACGGCGGTGCGCCCGCCCGCCGCGCAGTAGTCGACGAGCTCCCGCGCGACCGGCGCCGCCCGCTCGACCACGACGCCGGCCTCCCCCAGATACGGCAGCTGGGGGTGGCCGGCGTCGGCGCACAGCACCCGGTCGGCGGCGCGCAGCGTCTGCCACGCCGACCAGGACAGCAGACCGGGGGCGACCCGGTGGCTGGTGGTCAGCAGGACGATACGGCCGAGGGAGTCGCCCTCGGGGGCGTCGGCGGGGGCGTTCACGCGGTCATTCACACGACGGTCATTCACACGCCCGAGCCTAGGCGACCGGCACGGCGCCCGGCCCGGGGCCGAGGGCGCCGTGCCGGGCGCTCAGGCGGGCTGCTCGGGGGCGGGCTGCCCGGCGGGGCGCAGCCAGGGCTCCTGGACGGTCCGGGCCGTGCCGCGCTTGGCGTCCCACGTGCCGTAGCGCGGATTGACGTCGACGCGCAGGGCCTCGGACGTCTTCATCAGCTCGTCGACGGCACGGGCCTGGCCGAGCTTCTTCTCCAGCTTGGCGCGGACGAGCCCGGCCGACAGCTCCTGGTCGACCTGGTCGGGGGCGATCCCGGCCGCGAGGAACCGGCTGTCGACCGCCGTCGGGCCGCCGAGCAGCTTCTCGACCTCCTCCCGGCGCTCCTGGAGCTCCCGCCGGGTCACGTCGACGCCGTTGTCCCGGCCGGCGGCCTCGATGACCCGGTACTGGATCAGCCGCACCAGGGTGTCCTGGCTGAGCCGGGCACTGCCCGCCAGCAGCTGCCGTCCCTGCGGCGAGGACCGCTGCGCCTTCCGTACGTCCTCCACCTGGTTCTGGAGCTGGGCGACGGTAATCCGGTCCTTGCCCACCACGGCGGCGGCACCGGGGTGCGGGGTGGAGCCGCAGCCGGTGAGCAGGGGCACGGCGAGCAGCCCGGCGGCGGAGACGGAGAGCGCTGTCCTGCGGCGGATCATGAAGCCTCCCGGCAACGGAGATCGTGCGGCATGCGTGGGCAGGGGCGTAGGGCGGGGCGGCGCCCCGCGACGTGCGGTCCATCGGCCTGGCGTTGATCGATGGTAGGCAGTCCGCGTGGCCCAAGCCACTGATTCGGCCAACGATTCGCGGTCCGCCGGGATGCGCGAACGCCCCGGGAGACTCCCGGGAGAGTGGCATCGCGCGTGCGTCCGGCCCAGCCGCCGGAGAGAGCGCCGGATCCTGGCGTGCGACGCCATCATGACGCCCGCCGCCGAGGACGCATACTTCAAGACCAGCGGGGAGCACGGACCGCAAGAAAACCGGCTGAAGCCAGCCAAGGGGCGCGAAGCCCCGGAAGCCGTAGGAAGAGAGAGGACCACCCATGGACTCGGCCACCGCCGACGTGTCGGCAGCAGGCCACAGCCCGGCCGAGGCCACGCCGGCCGGACGCCCCCCGTCCGCCCGGCTGCGCGCACCGGGACTGGACCCCTACTGGGTGGGCGCCGCCCTGTTCGTCCTCTACACCACCCTGTCCGTCAGCCGTCATCTGCGGATGCTCACCATGTCCTGGGACCTGGGCATCTTCGAGCAGGCGATACGGGCCTACGCCCATCTGCGGGCGCCCATAGCCGACCTCAAGGGCCCCGGCACCAACATCCTCGGCGACCACTTCAGCCCCGTCACCGCGCTGATCGCCCCCCTCTACCGGGTCTTCCCCACCCCCGTCACCCTGCTCGTGGTGCAGGCCGTGCTGTTCGCGCTGTCGGCCGTGCCGGTCACCCGGCTCGCCGCCCACCTCCTCGGCCGCGGCCGGGGCCTCGCGATCGGCATCGCCTACGGACTGTCCTGGGGAGTCCAGCGCGCGGTCGAGTTCGACTTCCACGAGATCGCCTTCGCCATGCCGCTGCTGGCCTTCTCCCTGGAGGCACTGGTCCGCCGGCGGTGGACGGCCGCGGTGCTCTGGGCGGCGCCGCTGGCCCTGGTCAAGGAGGACCTCGGAGTCACGGCCGCGGCCATCGGCGTGGTGATCCTGCTCCGGCTGCGCGGCACGGGCCGCGACCCCAGGGCCGTGGCCCTGGCCTCCGGACTGGTGGCCTTCGGACTGGCGGCCACCGCGCTCGCCCTCGGCGTGATCATCCCCGGCTTCAACAACAGCGGCTCCTACGACTACTGGAACAAGCTCAGCGGCGACGGCGGCCCCGCGCCCACCATCCCCGTCGACACCGCCGTCCGCACCCTGCTGTGGATCCTGCTGCCCACCACCGGACTGCTGGCCCTGCGCTCGCCGGTGCTGCTCGTCGCCCTGCCCACCCTGGGCTGGCGGTTCGCCTCCCACGACGACCACTACTGGGGCACCGACTGGCACTACAGCGCCGTCCTGATGCCCATCGTCTTCATCGCCCTCACCGACGCGCTCACCAAGGCGCGCGGCGCCGGCCGCGCCTGGCCGCGCCGCTACGCCCACCAGCTGCCCGCCGCCGTCCTCGCCGCGGCGCTCGCGCTCAGCGCGTCCCTGCCGGTGTACTCCCTGACGATGCCGGACACCTACCGGATACCCGAGAGCGTCAAGGCCGCGGAGCGCCTCTTCGACCGGATCCCCGACAACGCCACCGTCGAGGCCGACATCACCCCCATAAGCCGGCTCGTCCACCGCTGCCGGGTCTTCTGGACGGGCGACACCCGCGGCATCGTCCCCGACTACATCGCGCTGCGCATGACCGACGGCCGGACCGCGCAGGACCTCGTCGAGGACGCGCGGCACCGGCACCCGGGGGCCGTGTTCACCGTGCTCGGCACCGAGAGCGGCTACGCCGTCCTGCGGCACATCGGCTAGTCCGCGCCGGGGTGCCCGGGGGCTTGACCCCTGGGCACCCGGCCTCAGCCGAGGATCGTGGTGAGGAACTCGCCGGTCCACGCGAGCAGCTCGCGCCCGACCAGCGGCTTGCCGCCGATGGGCCGGGTCGCCGGGCGGGGCACCAGGATCTGCTGGGTGGCGGGCTTCATGACCGTGCGCGGGTGGAGCCGCTTGAGCCTCAGCTCCTGGGACTCGCGCAGCTCCACCGGGCCGAAGCGCACGTTGGAGCCCTGGAGGGTGATGTCGGAGACCCCGCAGGCACGCGCGAGCATCCGCAGCCCGGCGACCAGCAGCAGGTTCTCCACGGGCTCCGGCAGCTTGCCGTAGCGGTCGGTGAGCTCCTCGCGGACGGCCTTGATGTCCTCCTCGGAGTTGGCCGAGGCGATGGCCCGGTACGCCTGGAGGCGCAGCCGCTCGCCCGGCGCGTAGTCGTGGGGGACGTGCGCGTCGACGGGCAGCTCGATCTTCACCTCGAGCGGCGCCTCCACCTCCTCCGCGCCCCCCTCGACCGAGGCCCGGTAGTCGGCCACGGCCTCGCCGACCATCCGGATGTAGAGGTCGAAGCCGACGCCCGCGATATGACCGGACTGCTCGCCGCCGAGGAGATTGCCCGCGCCGCGGATCTCCAGGTCCTTCATGGCGACGTACATGCCCGCGCCCATCTCCGTGTGCTGGGCGATGGTGGCCAGCCGCTCGTGCGCGGTCTCGGTGAGCGGCTTCTCCGGCGGGTAGAGGAAGTAGGCGTAGCCGCGCTCACGGCTGCGGCCCACACGGCCGCGCAGCTGGTGGAGCTGCGACAGGCCGAAGTTGTCGCCGCGCTCGACGATGAGGGTGTTGGCGTTGGAGATGTCGATGCCCGACTCGACGATCGTCGTCGAGACCAGCACGTCGAACTTCTTCTCCCAGAAGTCGACCACGACCTGCTCCAGCGCCGACTCCCCCATCTGGCCGTGGGCCGTGGCGATCCGCGCCTCGGGCACGATCTCGCGCAGCTTCGCCGCCGCCCGGTCGATGGACTCGACGCGGTTGTGGATGTAGAAGACCTGACCCTCGCGCAGCAGCTCGCGCCGGATCGCGGCGCCGATCTGCTTCTGGTCGTACGGACCGACGAAGGTGAGCACCGGGTGGCGCTCCTCCGGCGGGGTGGTGATCGTGGACATCTCGCGGATGCCGGTGACCGCCATCTCGAGCGTACGGGGGATGGGGGTCGCGGACATCGTCAGGACGTCGACGTTGGCACGGAGCTTCTTCAGCTGCTCCTTGTGCTCGACGCCGAAGCGCTGCTCCTCGTCGACGATGACCAGACCCAGGTCCTTGAACTTGGTCTCGGAGGCGAAGAGGCGGTGGGTGCCGATGACGATGTCGACCGAGCCGTCGCGCAGGCCTTCCAGGACGGCCTTGGCCTCCGTGTCGGTCTGGAAGCGGGAAAGGGCCTTGGTGACCACCGGGAACTGGGAGTAGCGCTCGGAGAAGGTGCCGAAGTGCTGCTGCACCAGCAGCGTGGTGGGCACCAGCACGGCCACCTGTTTGCCGTCCTGTACGGCCTTGAAGGCCGCGCGGACCGCGATCTCGGTCTTGCCGTAGCCGACGTCGCCGCAGACCAGGCGGTCCATGGGGACGGTCTTCTCCATGTCCTCCTTGACCTCGGCGATGGTGGTGAGCTGGTCGGGCGTCTCCGCGTAGGGGAAGGCGTCCTCCAGCTCGCGCTGCCAGGGGGTGTCCGGTGCGAAGGAGTGGCCGGGGGCGGCCATCCGGGCCGAGTAGAGCTTGATCAGGTCGGCGGCGATCTCCTTGACGGCCTTCTTGGCACGCGCCTTGGTCTTCGTCCAGTCGGCGCCGCCGAGGCGGTGGAGGGTGGGGGCCTCGCCGCCGACGTACTTGGTGACCTGCTCCAGCTGGTCGGTGGGGATGTAGAGGCGGTCGCCGGGCTGGCCGCGCTTGGCGGGGGCGTACTCGACGAGCAGGTACTCGCGGGTGGCGCCCTGGACGGTCCGCTGGATCATCTCCAGGTAGCGGCCGACGCCGTGCTGCTCGTGGACGATGTAGTCCCCGGCCTGGAGGGTCAGCGGGTCGATGGTCTTGCGGCGGCGGACCGGCATCCGGCCCAGGTCCTTGCTGGCGGACTTCTGGCCGGTGAGGTCGGCCTCGGTGAGCACCGCGAGCTTGAGGGCGGGGTCGACGAAGCCGTTGTCGAGGCTCGCGCAGGAGACGTGGACGAGGGCGGGCGTCAGCCCCGGCAGGTCCGCGTCGAGGCGCGCGGGGATGCCCTCGCCCGCCAGCACCTCGGCCGTACGGGCGGCGGGGCCGTGGCCCTCGGTGAGGAAGACCGTGCGCCAGCCGTCGGCGACCCAGCCCTTGGTGTCGGCCAGGGCGCGGGCGGTGTCGCCGCGGTAGGTCTCGGGGGCGTGCATGCCGAGCCGGAGCACATCGCCGCCCAGCTCCGTCCCGCCCGCCGCGCTGTGCTCGATGTCGCCGAAGGCGAACGGACTGACCGACCACCACATGATGCCGAGCTCACGGGCCCGGTCGCGGACGTCGGCGATGCTCCACAGGGACGCGGCGTTCACATCGATGGGGGCCTCGCCGCCGCCGGCCGTGGCGGCCCAGGACGCCTGGAGGAACTCCTGGGAGGTGGCGACCAGGTCGGCGGCTCGCGTCCGGACCCGCTCGGGGTCGCAGACCACGGCCATCGCGCGGGCCGGGAGCACGTCCAGGAGCAGCTCCATGTCGTCGACGAGGACGGGCGCGAGGGACTCCATGCCCTCGACCGCGATCCCCTCGGCGATCTTCCCGAGGAGCTCGCCGAGCTCGGGGTGCTCCTCGGCGAGTGCCGCGGCCCGCGTCCGGACCTCGTCGGTCAGCAGCAGCTCACGGCAGGGCGGGGCCCACAGGCCGTGCTCGGAGACCTCCAGGGAGCGCTGGTCGGCGACCTTGAAGTAGCGGATCTCCTCGACGTCGTCGCCCCAGAACTCGACGCGGAGGGGGTGCTCCTCGGTCGGCGGGAACACGTCGAGGATGCCGCCGCGGACGGCGAACTCGCCGCGCTTCTCGACCAGTTCGACACGGGAGTACGCGGCGGCGGCGAGGGCGGCCACGACCTCTTCGAGGTCGGCGGTCCGGCCCGTGCGCAGGCTCACCGGCTCCAGGTCGCCGAGGCCCTTGACCTGCGGCTGGAGCACGGACCGGATGGGCGCCACGACGACGCTGACGGGCCCCGCGGCCGGGTCGTCCCCGCTCGGGTGCGCGAGGCGGCGCAGCACGGCGAGACGGCGGCCGACGGTGTCCGAGCGCGGGGACAGCCGCTCGTGCGGCAGCGTCTCCCACGCGGGGTACTCGACGACGGCGTCCTCCGGGAGGAGCGAGCGCAGCGCCGCCGCCAGATCCTCGGCCTCCCGGCCGGTGGCGGTCACGGCGAGCACGGGCCGCCCCGCGTCCCGGGCGAGCGCGGCGATCGCGAAGGGACGCGCGGCGGGCGGGCCGACCAAGTCGATGTGCGGCCGGTTGCCGTCGCCGGCGGCCTTCACCGCTTCGGCGAGCGCCGGATCGTTGACGACGGCGTCGAGCAGACCGTGCAGGCTCATGAAGTGCATCCCGTCCCGGGGGTGGACAACGCGACTAGCCCGACGCGGGTGCCCTGCGGGCGGCCGAGCCGGGGGTTCCAGACTACGACGGGGTGCCGACACCCGCCGGGGCTCGGCACGGGGCGGGGGCCGGTTCGGTACCGCCGGGCACCTTGCGGGCCTCAGAACCGCCGCGACGGCGATCAGCCGTCGGCGAGGGGCCCGGCGGCGCCGAACGGCCCGGACCCGCACCCCCGTGGCGCGTCCGGGCCGTTCGTGTCCGCGAGGCGGCGAGGCGGCTAGTCCGTCGCGATCGCCCGCAGGACGTTCATCCGTCCCGCCCGGAACGCCGGGATCAGCGCGGCGAGGAGGCCCACCACCGCGGAGCCGAGGAAGACCGTGGTGATCGTCGGCCAGGGGATGTCCAGCACGCCCAGCCCCTGCGTGGCCAGCAGTCGCTGGGACGTGGTGCCCCAGGCCATGCCCAGACCCAGGCCGAGCAGCGCGCCGAAGAGGGCGATGACCACCGACTCCAGGCGGATCATGCGGCGCAGCTGGCGGCGGGAGAAGCCGATGGCGCGCAGCAGGCCGATCTCGCGGGTGCGTTCGACGACCGACAGGGCGAGGGTGTTCACGACGCCCAGGACGGCCACGATGATCGCGAGGGCCAGCAGGCCGTAGATCATGTTGAGCAGCTGGCCGACCTGGTCCTGGATGAGCTTCTTGTAGTCGGCCTGGTCGCGGACCTTGACCTGCGGGTAGTCGGCGACGGCGGCCTTGAGGGAGGCGGCGGCCTCCTTGGCGTGGCCGTCGGTGGCCTTGGCGAGGATCAGCATGTCCAGCGGCATCCGGTCCGCCGGCAGGTACTGCCGGGCGGTGTCGAGGCCGATGAACATCCCGCCCTTGTTGATGCTGGTGTCGTCGGAGGTGATGGCCTTGACCTGGAGCCTGGCCTCGCGGCCGCCGGTCATCGCGACGGTCAGCCGGTCGCCCAGCTTGATCCTGTGGTCCTTGGCGAAGCCCTCGGGGACGGTCATGGCGTCCTTGCCCCAGGCGTCGGCGAGGGTGCCCTGGACGGTCTCCGTGCGGAGGTCCTCGCCGTAGGTTGCCTGGGAGGCGTTCAAACCTTGGGTGACGGACGTTCCGTCGGGGAGGGCGATCCGGGCCTTGACCGTGGTGATCGTCGTGAAGTGGGCGATGCCGGTGGCCCGGCGGACGGCCTCGCTCTGCTTCGGCGTGAGCGGCCCGTGGTCGCTCTGGACGATGAAGTCGGCGCCGACGGACTTGTCGAGCTGGTCCGTGGCCGAGGCGACCATGGAGGAGCCGACCACCGACAGGGCGGCGACCAGCGCGAGGCCGATCATCAGGGCGGAGGCCGTGGCGCCCGTGCGGCGCGGGTTGCGCAGGGCGTTGCGTTCGGCGAGCCGGCCGACGGGGCCGAAGACCCGCAGGACGACGGCGCTGATGACGCGGACCACGAAGCCGGCCAGCAGCGGGCCGACGACCACGAAGCCGACGAGGGTGAGCAGTACGCCCAGGCCCAGCAGGCCCGAGCCGGCCGACGGCTCGTCCGCGTTCGCGGCGGCCAGCAGCGCGGCGCCGCCGGCGGCCGAGACGGTCAGGCCGATGACGGCCCGGATCCTGCCGGCCTTGCCGTCGGCGGGGGTGCCCGCGTCGCGCAGGGCGGCGATCGGGGAGATCTTCCCGGCCCGCCGGGCGGGCAGGAAGGCGGCCAGCACGGTGACGACGACGCCGAGGAGCAGGCCCACGACGGGCGTGGTGGCCTTGACGGTGAGCTCGGAGGTGTCGAGGTTCATGCCCATGGAGCCCATGAGCTCCATCAGTCCCACGGCCAGGGCGATACCGCCGCCGATGCCCAGCACCGAGCCGACGACGCCGAGGAGGACCGCTTCCACCAGCACGGACCGCAGGACCTGCGAGCGGCTCGAGCCGATGGCCCGCATCAGGCCGATCTCGCGGGTGCGCTGGGCGACGAGCATGGAGAAGGTGTTGACGATGAGGAAGACGCCCACGAGGACGGCGATGCCGGCGAAGCCCAGCAGCGCGTACTTCATGACGTCGAGGACCGAGCCGATGTCCTTCTTGTTCTCGGCCTTGGTCTCGGCGGCGGTCCGGATCGCGAAGTCCGCGCCGTCCGCGCCGAGGGCGGCGGTGACGTCCTGCTTCAGCTGCTCGTCGGTGACGCCGGGGGCGGCGGTCAGCCCGTAGCCGCTGTAGGTGCCGGCGCCGCCGAGCAGCCGGGCCTGCGCGGTGGGGGTGTCGAAGTAGAGGACTGCCGCGCCCGGGTTGGTGGTCTTGTACGTGGCGATGCCGACGATCGTCACGGAGAAGTCACCCGGGGCCGCCATGACCCGGAGCTTGTCGCCCGTCTTCAGGCCGTGCTTCTTGGCGGTGTCGGCGTCCAGGACGGTCTCGCCGGGGCCGTGCGGCTCATGGCCGCTGGTGATCTCGACGGACTTCTTCTGGCTCTCGTCCCAGTTGGTGCCGACGGTGGGGGCGCCGGACTCGGGGCTGATGCTCTTGTTCTTCGCGTCGGCCGCGGTGAGCTGCCGGCTGGTGGCGTGCGGCTCGACCTTCGCGACGCCGGTCACCTTGGCGAGGCGGGGCGCCAGGGACGCGGGGACGGTCTCCGGCCGGCCGGTCTCCTGGGCGTCGTCGGTCTTCTTCGGGGAGACGCTGACGTCGGCGGCGGTGGAGGCGAAGAGCTTGTCGAACGTGGCGTTCATGGTGTCGGTGAAGACGAGCGTGCCGCACACGAACGCCACCGACAGCAGGACGGCGACGGCGGAGAGCGCCATGCGTCCCTTGTGCGCGAGAACGTTGCGCAGGGAGGTCTTGAGGACGGTCACGACACCCGCCCACGGGCGTCGAACTTCTTCATCCGCTCGAAGACGGCGTCCGCCGTCGGGGCGTACATCTCGTCGACGATGCGCCCGTCGGCGAGGTAGAGGACGCGGTCCGCGTACGAGGCGGCGACGGCGTCATGCGTCACCATGACGATGGTCTGCCCCAGTTCGTCCACCGAGCGGCGGAGGAAGCCGAGGACCTCGGCGCCGGAGCGGGAGTCCAGGTTTCCGGTGGGCTCGTCACCGAAGATGATCTCGGGCCGGGCGGCGAGGGCGCGGGCCACGGCGACGCGCTGCTGCTGACCGCCGGAGAGCTGGTTCGGGCGGTGCTTGAGCCGCCCGGACAGACCGACGGTGTCGACGACCCGGTCCAGCCACGCCTGGTCGGGCTTGCGGCCGGCGATGTCCATGGGGAGCGTGATGTTCTCCAGGGCGTTCAGCGTCGGCAGCAGATTGAACGCCTGGAAGATGAAGCCGATCCGGTCCCGGCGCAGCCGCGTGAGCTTCTTGTCCTTCAGCGACGTGATCTCGGTGTCGTCGATGAATATCTGCCCCGAGCTGACGGTGTCGAGCCCGGCCAGGCAGTGCATCAGCGTGGACTTGCCGGACCCCGACGGGCCCATGATGGCCGTGAACTGGCCACGGGCGATGTCCACGTCCACCTGGTCGAGGGCGACGACCCGGGTCTCCCCGGACCCGTACGCCTTGACGACCTGTCGGGCCCGCGCCGCGACGGCCGCTTGACCTCCGGTGCCCCCGGCCTTGGGAATCGATACAGCGGTTGTCACGGTGTGCTTCTCCTATATACGGGTGTGGGCTCATGCCGAAGCGCCCCGAGCCCCACCCCCCGCACTCCGGCCGCTCACAGAAATGTAGGCAGCGGCCCGGGCCCCACTCCTCCTCCTGCGGTACGAACCGGGAGGTGGAGAACGTACGGCGATACCCCTAGGGGTTCGCAGGACCGACCCTGACGGAAGCTGGAGGTCCGCTACGCACCGGCCACGCGTCGGCCGCGCGAAGGCCTGGAAGTACCCACTCCGGAAGGCCACTTGTGGAAGAAGAGGCCGCGAAGAATCTGTGAAGCCAGTCCCCGGACAAGACAATTGCGGCCACTGGGAATTAATGTTCGGGTCTATGGCCGAGGGGAGAGACGGGCGAACCCCTTCACACGGCCGCCGGTCTCCCGAGGAAGCAGCCTCCGTGAAGATACTTCGTACCCGCGCTGCGAGCGTCTCGCGCCAGGGACTGTGCACCGCTCTGCTCGTCGCCAGCCTCACGACCGCCGCGGTGGGCGCCAGCCCCGCGAGCGGCGCGTTCGGCGGCGACCCGTCCCCCGGGCCCGACAATCCGCAGCGGAAGCCGCACGGCGTCCCCAACCTCACCCTCCCCGACCTCGTCCCGCGCCCCGGCGCCTCCGGCAAGCCCGGCAGCCCCGTCGGCCGCGGTGACACCCCCGACGGCAGCACGGGCATCCCGGTGACCGCCCTCGCCGCCTACAAGAACGCCGAGAAGCTCGCCGCCGAGCGCTACCCGGGCTGCCACATCCCGTGGCAGCTCGTCGCCGGCATCGGAAAGGTGGAGTCCGAGCACGCGGCCTCCTACGGGCTGCGCTCGGACGGCACGACGGACAGACAGATCCTGGGGCCCCGGCTGACGGGCGGCCAGTTCGCGGAGATCAAGGACACCGACGGCGGCCGCTGGGACGGCGACGCCCAGTACGACCGGGCCGTGGGGCCGACCCAGTTCATCCCCTCCACCTGGGAGAGCTACGGCGTCGACGGCAACGGCGACGGCAAGGCCGACCCCAACAACATCTTCGACGCGGCCGCGGGCACCGCCCGTTACCTCTGCGCCGGCAACAAGGACCTGCGCGACCCCGCCGACCTCGACCGGGCCATCCTCAGCTACAACAACTCGCGCGAGTACGTGAACGCCGTCCTCGCCTGGATGCGGACGTACCAGAGCGGCCAGGTCGGCACCACGCCCGACACCGGCACCGGCACCGGGCCGTCCCGCACGCCGACCCCCCCGTGGAGCGGCCCGAAGCCCACGCCGACGCCGCCCTGGAACGGCGGCAATGGCGGCAATGGCGGTACGGGCAGCGCCAAGCCCGGTACGCCCTCGAAGCCCTCGACACCTTCGACGCCGGACAAGCCGACGCCGGACAAGCCCAAGCCCGACAACCCGAGCAAGCCCGACAACCCGGACAAGCCCACCCCGGAGAAGCCGGCCGCCGTCTCCCGCCTCGACCGCGTCGGCGACGAGCAGCTGACGGCCACGGCCGGCGAGACCTTCGCCGGCCAGCCGGCCGTCCGCGCCCTGACCGCCGGCGGAAAGGCCGCCCCGGCGGGCACCCGCGTCACGTTCGAGGTCGTCGGTCTGAGGACCGAAGCCCGCTTCGAGGACAAGAGCCGCACCGCCACCGTCACCGTCGACAAGGACGGCAAGGCCGTCGCCCCGAAGCTCACCGCGGGCAGGCTCGCCGGCGACTTCACCGTGCGCGCCACGGTCGACGGCAAGGGCGGCGCCAAGATCACTGTCGACTTCGCCGGCACCGTCAAGGCAGCACCCGCCCCGCGCGCCACCGCCCTGGAGCGCGACGGCAAGGGCGACCTGACGGCCGCTCCGAAGAGCTCCTTCAAGGGGCAGGTCAAGCTCAAGGCCACGGACAAGGGCAAGGCCGTCGCGGGCGCGATGGTCACCGCCACCGTCCTGGAGCGCGACGGCAAGACGCCCGCCACGACCGGCCCGTACTTCCTGGACGGGGACGAGACCCCGCAGCGCCGGGTCACCCTCGTCAAGACGGACGAGAACGGCTACGTCGCCCTGCCGACGCTGTTCACCGACGAGCACGCCGGAACGTACATCCTGCACCTGACCACGACCGACGGCGCGATCCTCGACCTGGAACTGACCGTCGCGGCCCCCGCGACACAGAGCCCGGCCCCGGCCACACCCCCGGCCACGCCCTCGGCGACACCCACCAAGAAGTAACGAGAAGCAGCGCGCACGACGGCCCCGCCCCCACATGGAGGCGGGGCCGTCCGCTACTCGTTCGCCGCCACGTCCTCGGCCACCGGCTTGCCCGTCAGGGCCGCCAGACTGTGCCGGACGTGCGCCATGTGCGACTTGAGCTCCTCACGCCGCTCCTCGTGCTCACGCAGCACCCGCTCCGTGTCCCGCGCGATCCGCTCCTCGCGCACCCGCGCCTGCGCGATCACCGCCGCCGCCTGCGCCTCGGCGTCCTCCTGGCCGTGCCGCGCGGCCTCCTCCGTGTCCGCGTACCGGCGCCGCGCGTCACCGAGCGCCGTACGCGCGTACTCCTCCAGCGCCGCCACCCGCGCGTCCATCGCCGCCTCGCGCTCGGCGATCTCCCGCCCCGCCGCGTCCCAGCGCTCCGAGTGCTCCTTCTCCTGCTCGGCCAGGATGTGGGCCGTCCGCTGCCGCATCTCCTTCAACGAGGCCAGCGACTCCTCACGCCGCTCCGTCGTCTCCTGACGCACCGTGGTCCGCAGATCGTCCGCGACGGTCTGCGCCGCCAGCTGCGCCTGCCGCGCCCACTCCTCCGCCTCGCCACGCACCGCCACCGCGTACTCGTGCGCCGACTCCCGCACCGAACGCGCATGGGTCTCCGCCGCCTCGGCGAGCCCCGTCGCCTCGGCCTCGGCACGCTCGCGCAGCCCCGCCGCCTCCAGCTCGGCCGTCGCCACCAGGCCCTGGGCACGCGGACCGAGGGTCTCGTACGTCTGCGGCGGAAGCTTGGCGACGACCTGGGCGAGGTGCCGCACCTCGTCCTCCATCTCCCGCGCCAGGACCGTCAGCCGAGCGGCCCGCTCCCAGGCGGAGTCCCGCTGCCGGGCGCACTCCGCCACCGTGCGGTCGACCTGCTCGGGCCGGTAACCACGGCCTCGTACAACAGCGAAACCGTCAGGAGACACCGGTGAACTCATCCTTGTAGCCCCTTATATCCGGAAATCCGGTATGCGACAGGTCGGCGTCCATCATTCCCGGACAACCCGAGCGCCCATGACACGACACTCCGCGACACCGGACGCCCGGCCCCGAACCGGGGACCGGGCGCACCACGCCGTCCGGGCACGCCTCACCGACCGCTGGACCGGCCGCTAGAAGAGACCGTCCCACATCTGCTCCAGCAGCACGGCCCACCAGTTCTCCGGCGTGGACAGAGCGGCCGGGTCCAGCGCGGCCAGCTGCTCCTGAAAGTCCACGGTCCAGCGCCCGGCCTGCTCCGGCGTCAACCCGTAACGCCACCGCCACATCTTCCCGAGCAGCGCCAAAGAGCGAACGAACTGAGGAAGGCTCGTGTTGACGAACTGCGGCGGCACGGGGTGGCCGTCCGGCC
Source organism: Streptomyces sp. NPDC037389 (assembly GCF_040636475.1). Classification (NCBI taxonomy): domain Bacteria; kingdom Bacillati; phylum Actinomycetota; class Actinomycetes; order Kitasatosporales; family Streptomycetaceae; genus Streptomyces; species Streptomyces sp. NPDC037389. The sequence continues at coordinate 97,920 of NZ_JBEZUS010000012.1, read as the reverse complement.
CCGCCTCAAGAGGAACGGCCACGATGTGCGCCGTACCGTACTGCACACACAGCTGACGGCCGAAGTCCCCGCCCATCACCAGGTACGAACCCGCGTCCGCCGCCGGCCGCACACCGCGCTCGGCGGCGAGCTCCGCCAGCGTCGGCACAGGCCGGCCCGGCTGCGCCCGCGCCCAGAAGAACGGCCCGAAGTCGGCCGGCAGCCCCGCCCAGACCAGCGTCTGCGCGACGATCTCCGGCACACCCTGCCGGGACACGGCCCGCTGATCGAACCGGAACACCCCCTGCGGACCGAACGCCTCCGCCAGCTCCCGCCCGATCACATCCGGCCCGACCGGCGGCGCCGGCTGGATCGCGCCCGGGTGCGGCAACGGCACCGGATTCGGCGCGGGCCGCGCGGGACCGTCCGCGACCTGGTGCAGCTCGCCCTGGTGCGCCACGAGATGACGCATGCCCTGCTGACGGGTGGCGTGGTCACGCCCGTACGGGGCGGTGTGACTGACCCGCACCTGCGGCCACGTCTCACGCACCATCCGCGCGCAGTACCCGCCGGGCAGGTCACAGGACTCCAGCTCCGTGTGCAGCTCCAGCACCTGCTGCGGCGGCACGTTCATCGCCCGCAGCTCGTGCAGGATCTGCCACTCGGGATGCGGCGTACCGGGCGCGCTGCGCCGGATGATCTGCTGCTCGGACCCGTCCTGGGCACGGTAACGGAGCACGGCCATATAGCCCGGCCCGACGGTGGGCAGCCCGGTGGGGGCGGCTTGCGGGTAGCCGTAGGCGGGAGCGGGGGCCTGCGGCGGCTGCGGAGCGCCGGGGGTGCCGGGGGTGCCGGGGCCGGCGAGCATGGTCGCGGCCGCGTGCGCACCACCGCCGGGCGGCGGCGCGGCACCGGGCCGCCCCGGCGCCTGCGGCGGCACGGCGAGTGCGCCGGGGGCGCCCGGCATGCCGGGCGCGCCCGGGCTCGCCAGCATGGTCGCCGCGTGGGCGACCCCACCGGGCCCCTGCGGGGCCCCGGGCCGCGCGGGCGCGCCGGGAACACCGGGCGGCGCGGGGGGCATGGGCCCCCCGGGGCTCGCCAGCATCGTGGCGGCGGCGTGCGCACCCCCACCGGGGCCCTGCGGGGCACTGGCGGGATCGGCGCCGGAGGCCGGCGGCGTGCCGGGCCGGCCGGGGCCACCGGGGCCGTGCGCACCCGGGGCCTGACCGGGGGCACCCGGCACACCCGGAGCGGGGACGGGCGGGACACCGGGTCGGCCCGGGAAGCCCGGGGCGGCCTGCGGAGCGCCGGGCTGCCCGGCAGCGGGAGCCGGCGGCATCCCGGGCTGACCGGGCGCGCCCGGAACCGGCGGAACGCCAGGCACCTGCGCACCGGGCGCGCCCGGAACCGGCGGCGTCCCCGGCTGACCCGGAACGGCCGGCACCTGCGCGTCCGGGGCCTGGCCCGGGGCGCCCGGAATACCAGGCGCGGCACCCGGAACCGGCGGAACGCCGGGCTGACCGGGCGCGCCCGGAACCGGCGGAACGCCAGGCGCACCCGGAACACCGAGCGCAGGCGGCATGCCCGGCGCGTCCGGGCCGTCGATCGCCGGGGCGATCGCCGTGCGCGGCAGGGCGCTGCCCTGTGGGAGGAGCTCGGTCTTGGCCTCCGGGCGCGTGATCGGGGGCGGGGTGTCGTCGAAGTCCGAGCCCGAGAGGGCAGGGGCCAGGACCGTGGCGGGCAGGCCGACGGAAAGGTCGTCCTCCTCGTCGTCCGGGCGGACGTCCGCCCCCGCCCACGCCTCGGCGGCCACAGCCGGAACCGGAGCAGGCTCGGAAGCCGGCTCCTTGACCAGCACAGGTACAGGCACAGGCACAGGCACAGGCGCGGATGCAGGCTCGGGCGCCCGCTCAGGCTCGGCCTCGGGCACAGGCTCGGCCTCGGGCACGGGCTCAGGCCCGGCCTCCGGCCGCGCAGGCGCAGGCGTCGACGCCTGCGACGACCCCGACCGCCGATCCGGAATCCCCATCGCGTCCGCCGCGTCCTGAAGCCACTGCGGCGGACTCAGCAGGAACGACGTCGCCTCCAGGTCGAGCCGCCGCGGCGCGGCATCCCCCGTACCCCCGGCCGGCTGTTCCTCCACCGTCCCGTACTCCTCCTCGTACCGCCGGATCACCTCGCCCACCGGCAGCGCGGGCCACAACGTCGTCTCACCGCTGTCCCGCGCGATGACCAGCCGCACCCGGCCCCCGTCACCCCGGGGACCGTCCTCGCGGTCCTCCGCCCAGCAGACGAAGCCCAGGTCGAACTCCCGGACCTTCACCTCCCGTTGGAGATAGGCCGGCACATCACCGTTGACCCAGCGCTCCGCGCGCTCCTGCGCCTGCGCGAACGTCACCATTGCGCCGCTCATCCCTCCACCGGGACGGTGTGCGCGAAGCCACCGTCCACCATCAGGTTCGCCACCGTCTCCAGCTCCGGCGGACCACCCGCCAGCCGCGACAGGAACGCGTCGAAGTCCTCACCGCAGGGCAGCAGCAGCCGCTCCACCCGGTCCTGCACCGTCCAGCCGTCACGGTCGCGCGCGTCGTCGTACGGACAGAACCAGACCGAACCGGTCGCCTCGCCCCTGACCTTCACCGCCAGCACACCACCCTGGACGAAGCCGACGCCCAGATAGTCCTTGGTGAAGTGATCGCGCAGACACTTGTTGACGTACACGAGGTCGTTGACGGCCGCCTCGTCGCGCACCGTGAAGAACGGCTGGTCGACCAGGAGCCCCAGCTCCGCGTCGAGCGCCGCGCCCACCGGCGCGCAGCCGCCCGCCGCTTTCAGGAACGCCCGGTACGCGCCGGGCAGCCGGTAGCCGAGGTCCTCCTCGACGCCCTGCACCTGCTCCTCCGTCACGGCCAGATCCCGCTTCGGCAGCGCGAAGTGCACCGGACGGGTCTCCTGAAGCGGACGCGTCCCCCGCTTCTCCTGGTCGACGACGGCCGACGCCAGCCCGCCGTGATGCCGCAGCAGCGCCTTGATCTCCACCGGCACCAGCTCCAGCCGGCGGGTCCCGGCGACGTGATGCCAGGTCCAGCCGTGCGGCGTCGCCACCGGCGACAGACTCGCCCACAGCTCGTGCCCCTCGGCGTGCTGCGCGGCATTGGCCGACACGTAGTCGGTCAGCCGCAACTCGTCCACACCGAAACCCTCCGGCGGCTCGGCGATCTCCGCGGCCGCCCGCGCGTACGGCGAGAAGTCCGGGAAACCGTCGTCGTCGACGCGCACACCCTTGGGATAACGGCTGCGACGCACCGGATCCGGGAAGTGCACGACCTGCCCGGCATAGGCCGCGTTCGGTGGCGCGGCCTGCTGCCCGAGCCGACCTGTCGTCATGGCGGAAGCCCCCTGCTGAACTGTGTCTCCCCACAGGACCTACCGACCCCTGCGGGACTGCTGAACACCCCGGCCATGCGGCGGACGCCGGGAACACTCGTGCCCGACAGCCTATGCGCTGCCGCAAGAAGGACCCCGCGCCCATGGCCGCACCCGTATGCGAATGCGTACGAACCCCTTACGCCGACGACCGGGCCGCGACGACTCGTGACCTCACAGTGACCGTTCGACACACCAGACCCGTACAACACCGACCTGCCTTCCACACCCGCCGCCCCGTTTGGCAGGCTGATCCCCGCAACAGGGGGATTGCACGGGAGGGAAGAACCGCCATGCACACGACTCAGGAACGGCACACCGACGCGAGCACCCCGGGCGACCCCCGGCTCACCTGGAGCTCCACCGAGGACGCCGAGCGGCCGCCCGTCCTGCTGCACCGCCGCGACGGCTTCCTGCCCGCCGTGGCCGCCGCCCTGTCCGTCCGCGGCGAGACACTCACCTGCACCGCGGCCAAATCCGACCAACCACCCAGACTCCACCCCCTCGTCCAGGACTTCCTCGACACCCTCACCCACGAACGCCGCGAACGCTTCACCGGCCGCTGCCCCGAAGCCGTACTCCTCACCCGCTACCTCACCGCCCACGAGACCGGCCGCAGCAAACGCGCCGCCCGCAAACCCCTCACCCACGGCGAGGCACGCCGCGCCCTCAAACAGGCCAAGGTGACCGCCCGCCACATCCGCGAGGACGGCGACCCCCGCCACGGCTGCTACGCCCCGCCCTGCCGCTCCTGCACCGAACTCCTGGCCCACTTCGGCGTACGGGCCGTCGACCCCGCCGCACCGACCAACGGCAGGAGCTGACCACCCGCCATGCGCGCATTCGACCGCACCGCCGCCACCCGATTCCCCGTCGCCGTCGACGCCGCCCTGCACGAAGCGGGCTGGAAACCCGGCCGCTGGGACATCAAAGCCGCCGAGAACTGGGCCGACGCGCTGCGCGCCCACGTCTCCCCCGGCGGACACCGGCACACCGTCTTCCCCGCCGCCGTCGAAGCCTGGGCGGAATTCGGCGGACTGCACATCACCGGCCCCGGACCGGGCCGGCACATCGCCCCCACGCCCTTCCACATCGACCCCCTGCACGGCCTCCACCTCGCCCGCACCGTCGCCGACCTCGGCCGCGCACTCGGCACCGAGGTCTGCCCCCTCGGCCAGGAACTCGACGGCCAGGCCCTCCTCGCCATCGACGCCCACGGCCGCGTCTACAGCCTTGACCACACCGGGGACTGGTACCTCGGTTCCGACATCGACCACGCGATCGGAACACTCGTGACGGGCGTCAGGCCCTCACGCCTCTCGGCGGCGGGCCCGCACTAGCGCTCCGCGGCGGCGCGCTACGCCGCCGCCGCATCCGGAATGACCGCCGACACCCGGAATCCCCCCGCGTCCGTCGGCCCCGACACGAACACCCCGCCCAGCGCCGTCACCCGCTCCCGCATGCCCACCAGGCCGTTGCCACCACTCGGCAGCCCCGCGTCCGTACCGCCACCGTCGGACGGCCCGTTCTCCACCTGCAAGGCCACCTCCGCGTCCCGGTGCGCGAGCCGTACGACGGCCTTGGCGCCCGGCGCGTGCTTGTGGACGTTCGTGAGAGCCTCCTGCACCACGCGGTAGGCCGTCCGCTCCACACCCGGCGCGTACGAACGCCCCTCACCCACCACGGACAGCTCCACGGCCATCCCGGCATCCCGGGACTGACCCACCAGGTCCTCCAGCCCCTCCAGCGTCGGCCCACCGTCCACGACGGCCACCACCGGAACACCCGGAGCCGCCGAGACCGCCGAGACCGCCGAAACCACCGGCACACCCGACGCCGCCCGCGCCCGGGCCGACACGGCCACCGCGACCTCCGCCAACCGCTGCGACTCCGCCGCCCCAGGCCGCTCGGCGGCCGGCGACCCGTCCTGCGACGTCCGCAGCACGCCCAGCATCTCCCGTAGCTCCGTCAGCGCCTGGCGCCCCATGTCACCCACCAGCCCCGCGTTCCGCGAAGCCTTCTCCGGATCCTTCAGCGCCACGGCCTGCAACGCGGCAGCGTGCACGACCATCAACGACACCCGGTGCGCCACCACGTCGTGCATCTCCCGGGCGATCCGGGTCCGCTCCTCGTTACGAGCCCACACGGCCCGCTCCTCCGCCCGGTCGGCCAGCAGCGACAGCTCCCGCTCCAGACCGTCCGCCCGCTCGCGCAGACTCTCCACCAGCCGGCGTCTCGCCCCCACGTACAGCCCCATCAGCACCGGGGGCGCGGTCAGCCCCAGCGCCAGCAGCACGGAGATCGCGAGCATCGACCACCAGCCCGGGTGGTAACCGTCCTGGGCCATGTCCTGATGGAACCGGGCGACCGCCACGACCAGCGTGCCCAGCAGCGACGCCGCCGACAGCACGACGATGATCCGCCGGGGCACCTCGGAGGCCGCCAGCGAGTACAGACCGACGATGCCGAGCAGGAAACCCATCTCGGCCGGAGTCGTCGCTATGGAGATCAGCACCACGGCGACGGGCCAGCGCCGCCGCACCACCAGAGCGGCCCCCACGGGCACGCCTATGAGCCCACCGAGCTCGGCGGGCATCCCCACCTCGTGCGCGAAGGAGACACCCTCCAGCAGACACTCCAGAGCCGACACCAGAGCCAGCGCCACATCGAGCACCATGCTCCGCCGCCGCGCCCACCACCACGGCCCCGAGGGCGCGCCGCGCGCGCCCTCTTCCACGATTGCCCCCGTTGCGGTCATACCACCCAGACTACGGGCGGGCGCCATCGGTTTTCCCGTGCGCGCGGCAGCACGGAGCGGATCCGAACGGGGGCGAAAGGAGCATGTTTCGCCCGAACTGTTGAATCGATCGCGGATTCGATCCGTCCGGTGGGGCCGGGCGCGGACGCTGGCGTCATGGTCCAAGCGAAGACGGACATGCGGGCCCGCGCGCGGGAGCTACGGCTGGCCGGGAGGACGTACGACGAGATCGTCGCCGAGCTGGGCGTGGCGAAGAGCTCGGTGTCGCTGTGGGTGCGGGATCTTCCCAAGCCGCAGAAGACGGCGAGACAGATGCACGAGATGCGGGAGGCCCGATGGGCCCCTCACAGACGGGCCCGCACGATCAAGCAGATCGAGACGAAGCTGGAGGCGGCGTACGAGATCGGCCGGATGACCGAGCGGGAGCTCTTCCTCATCGGGGTCGGGCTCTACTGGTCGGAAGGCACCAAGAGCAAAACGCACCGTCCCAGCGAGTGCGTGAATTTCGTCAACAGCGACCCCGACATGATCAAGGTCTATCTCGCATGGCTGCGCCTCCTCGGCATCGAGAAGGGCCGGTTGCGATTCCACTTGATGATCCACGAGTCCGCCGATGTCGCTGGCGCGGAAGAATTCTGGGCCGAGATCGTGGGCGTCGACGCCCGAAGCTTCTGCAAGACGACGCTGAAGAAGCACAACCCGAAGACCGTCCGCAAGAACGTCGGGGAGGGCTACCGAGGCTGCTTGGCCGTCCGCGTGATCGAAGGTGCCGACTTGTACCGTCGCATTGAAGGCTGGTGGTACGGCATAGTGGTGGGGGCCAAAGCGATGATCTAGAGATCGTCCGGTTTGGCATGCTTTACCATCCCCCGTGGTGTAATTGGCAGCACTGTGGCTTTTGGTGCCATCTGTCCGGGTTCAAGTCCTGGCGGGGGAGCGTGACGCTCCAAATCACCGGGTCCTGACCTCCCAGGTCAGGACCCGCGCGCGTTTCGACCTTCTTACGCCCCGGTATCCTGCGGATGTCCACCCCCCCTCGAAGCCGAAGGGCACACCCGTGAGCGCCAACCGCCCGGCAGCCGTCGTCGTCCTCGCAGCGGGTGAGGGCACCCGCATGAAGTCCACGACCCCCAAGGTCCTCCACGCGATCTGCGGCCGCTCCCTCGTCGGGCACGTCGTCGCCGCCTCCCGCGAGCTCGACCCCGAGCACCTCGTCGTCATCGTCGGCCACGCCCGTGAGCAGGTCTCCGCGCACCTGGCCGAGACCGACCCCGAGGTCCGTACCGCCGTCCAGTACGAGCAGAACGGCACCGGCCACGCCGTGCGCATGGGCCTGGAGGAGCTGTCGAACAGCGGTATCGCCCTCGACGGCACCGTGGTCGTCGTCTGCGGCGACACCCCGCTGCTCACCGGTGAGACCCTGAAGCGCCTCGCGGACACCCACGCCGCCGACGGCAACGCCGTGACCGTGCTCAGCGCCGAGGTGCCCGACTCCACGGGCTACGGCCGCATCGTGCGCGACGCCGCCTCGGGCGCCGTGACCGCGATCGTCGAGCACAAGGACGCCACCGACGAGCAGCGCGCCATCCGTGAGATCAACTCCGGGGTGTTCGCGTTCGACGCCCAGCTGCTGACCGACGCGCTCGGCAAGGTCCGTACGGACAACAGCCAGGGCGAGGAGTACCTGACCGACGTCCTGGGGATCCTGCGCGAGGCCGGGCACCGGGTCGGTGCCGCCGTCGCGGGCGACCACCGGGAGATCCTGGGGATCAACAACCGCGTCCAGCTCGCCGAGGCCCGCAAGCTGCTCAACGAGCGGCTGCTGCACGTCGCGATGATGAGCGGTGTGACGGTCGTGGACCCGGCCTCCACCTGGGTCGACGTGACGGTGACCTTCGAGCCGGACTCGCTGGTGCAGCCGGGTACCCAGCTGCTGGGCGCCACCCATCTGGCGTCCGGTGCCGAGGTCGGCCCGAACACGCGGCTGACGGACACCGCGGTGGGCGAGGGCGCCCGCGTGGACAACACCGTCGCGGAGTCCGCCGTCATCGGCGAGGGCGCGCTCGTGGGCCCGTACGCCTATCTGCGGCCGGGGACGAAGCTGGGCCGGAAGTCCAAGGCCGGTGCCTACGTCGAGATGAAGAACGCCGAGATCGGCGAGGGGACGAAGGTCCCGCACCTGTCGTATGTCGGCGACGCGACGATCGGCGAGTACACCAACATCGGCGCGGCGAGCGTCTTTGTGAACTACGACGGCGTGGCCAAGCACCACACGACGATCGGCTCGCACTGCCGGACCGGATCGGACAACATGTTTGTGGCTCCGGTCACGATCGGGGACGGCGCGTACACCGCCGCCGGCTCGGTCATCACCAAGGATGTGCCCTCGGGCTCGCTGGCCGTCGCCCGTGGCCAGCAGCGGAATATCGAGGGCTGGGTGGCCCGCAAGCGTCCCGGGAGCGCGGCCGCGCAGGCCGCTTCCGAGGCCCAGCGGGACACCGGCGACGAGCAGTGACCGTGACACCGGCACGCCACGCGGGGCGTACCGTGATAAGCGCACACAAAGCGACATCCAAGGAGACTGTGCTGTGACCGGGATCAAGACGACCGGCGAGAAGAAGCTGATGCTCTTCTCCGGCCGCGCCCACCCCGAGCTTGCCGAGGAGGTCGCGCACCAGCTGGGCGTCGGCCTGGTCCCGACCAAGGCCTTCGACTTCGCCAACGGTGAGATCTACGTCCGCTTCCAGGAGTCGGCGCGTGGCGCCGACTGCTTCCTGATGCAGAGCCACACGGCTCCCATCAACAAGTGGGTCATGGAGCAGCTGATCATGATCGACGCGCTGAAGCGCGCGTCGGCCCGCAGCATCACCGTGATCCTGCCGTTCTACGGCTACGCCCGTCAGGACAAGAAGCACCGCGGCCGTGAGCCCATCTCGGCCCGTCTGATCGCGGACCTGATGAAGACGGCCGGTGCCGACCGCCTCCTGACGGTCGACCTCCACACCGACCAGATCCAGGGCTTCTTCGACGGCCCGGTGGACCACCTGTTCGCGCTGCCGATCCTGGCGGACTACGTGGGCGCCAAGGTCGACCGCGACAAGCTGACGGTCGTCTCCCCCGACGCCGGTCGTGTGCGCGTCGCCGACCGCTGGTGCGACCGTCTGGGCGCGCCGCTGGCGATCGTCCACAAGCGTCGTGACAAGGACGTCGCCAACCAGGTGACCGTCCACGAGGTCGTGGGTGACGTCAAGGGCCGCGTCTGCGTGCTCGTCGACGACATGATCGACACGGGTGGCACGATCTGCGCCGCCGCCGACGCGCTGTTCGCGCACGGTGCCGAGGACGTCATCGTGACGGCGACGCACGGTGTGCTCTCCGGTCCGGCCGCGGACCGGCTGAAGAACTCCAAGGTGAGCGAGTTCGTCTTCACGGACACGCTGCCGACGCCGAACGAGCTGGAGCTCGACAAGATCACGGTGCTGTCGATCGCGCCGACGATCGCCCGCGCCGTGCGTGAGGTCTTCGAGGACGGTTCGGTCACGAGCCTCTTCGACGAGCTGGGCTGAGCCAAGCCGGGCCGAGTGCTGTAACGATCATGCAGATCCGCTGATCCGCTGATCGATCGCACTGATCGATTTCTGAGCGGCCTCCCCCGCCGGGTAGACTCCTGGAGTTGCTCGGCGAGGGAGGCCGCACTCATGTGCGGCGGTCCGTTATCGACGCGCTCTTCGTAGCAGGCCTCGTTGGGCCGGGTGACCGTCCGCATCAGCTGCTACTCGAGGAGTGCACCATGGCCGAGATCAAGCTCGCCGCTGCCGTCCGCACCGACTTCGGCAAGGGCGCCGCCCGCCGCATCCGTCGCGCCGACCAGGTTCCCGCCGTCATCTACGGCCACGGCGCCGAGCCGCTTCACGTGTCCCTGCCGGGCCACGACCTGATGATGGCCCTGAAGAACCCGGGCGTCGTCCTGTCCCTGGACATCGAGGGCCGCAACGAGGTCGTCGTTCCCAAGCAGGTTCAGCGCGACCCGCTGAAGGGCTTCCTGGAGCACGTCGACCTGCTGGTCGTCAAGGCCTGATTCAGGGCCTGAGCCACGCCCCTCGCGGGTTTGTTTCCCACCGCCGTCCCGTTCCCTCGCCGGAGCGGGGCGGCGGTTGGCGTATGAAGGAGGTATGCGCATGACGGACGACTCCAGCCCCTGGCTGATCGTGGGCCTCGGCAATCCCGGCCCGGAGTACGCGGGCAACCGCCACAACGTGGGCTTCATGGTCGCGGATCTGCTGGCCGAGCGGATGGGCGGCAAGTTCAAGGCGCACAAGGCGCGTGCGCAGGTCGTCGAGGGCCGGGTGGGCCCGCCGGGGCCGGGGAGCCGCCGGGTGGTGATCGCCAAGCCGATGTCGTTCATGAATCTGTCGGGTGGTCCGACGACGGCGCTGCGCGACTTCTACAAGGTGCCGGTGGAGCGGATCGTCGCGATCCACGATGAGCTGGACATCGATTTCGGGCAGCTGCGGCTGAAGCTCGGTGGCGGTGACAACGGCCACAACGGTCTGAAGTCCATCACCAAGGCGATGGGTGCGGACTACTGCCGGGTGCGGTTCGGCATCGGCCGGCCGCCGGGGCGGATGCAGGTGGCGGACTTCGTTCTCAAGGACTTCTCGTCCACCGAGCGCAAGGAGCTGGCCTTCGAGGTCGACCGTGCGGCGGACGCGGTGGAGACTCTGATCGTGGACGGTCTGGAGCGGGCGCAGAGCACGTACAACTCCTGACCGGAGGGGTGGGGGGGGGGGGGGGGGCCCCCCCCCCCCCCCCCGGGGGCCCCGCCCGGGGGAGGGCGGCCGCGCCCCCGGCCCGGGACGGGCGGGAGAGGGCCCCGGCCCCCCCGCGGGCG
>NZ_JBEZUS010000012.1:0-86856 GCF_040636475.1 Streptomyces sp. NPDC037389 | reverse complement strand
GTGTGGACTCTTTTTTGTGGGGTGTGTGGGGGGGGCGCCCCCCCCCGCCCCCCCCCCCCCCGGGGGCGGGGGGGGGGGCCCCCCCCCCCCCCCCCCCCCGTCTGTGGCCTCAGCCAGTGTTGCGCAGGCCGGCCGCGACGCCGTTGACGGTCAGGAGCAGGGCCCGCGCCAGGAGCGGGTCCGGGTCCTGGCCCTGCTCGGCGGCGCGCCGCTGCCGGTCCAGCAGCGTCACCTGGAGGTAGGAGATCGGGTCGAGGTAGGCGTCGCGGATGTGGAACGTCTGCCGCAGCACCGGGCTCGCCGCCAGCAGTTCGTCCTCTCCCGTGATGCGCAGGACTTCCTGCACCGTCAGCTCGTGCTCCGCCTGGATCGTGTCGAAGACGTGCTTGAGCTCGTCGGGCACGAGGGTGTCGACGTAGTGGCGGGCGATGCGCAGGTCGGTCTTGGCGAGGGTCATCTCGACGTTGGAGAGGAAGTTCTGGAAGAAGTGCCAGTGGGTGTGCATTTCGTCCAGGACGTTGTCGAGTCCTGCTTCGCGTGCGGCCTTGAGGCCGGAGCCGACGCCGAACCAGCCGGGGACGATCTGGCGGGACTGGGTCCAGCCGAAGACCCAGGGGATGGCGCGCAGGCCGTCGAGGCCGGCTCCCGAGTCGGGGCGCCGGGAGGGGCGTGAGCCGAGGTGGAGCTCGGCGAGCTGGTCGACGGGGGTGGAGGCGAAGAAGTAGGCGGGGAGGTCCTTGTCCTCGACCAGGCGGCGGTAGGCGGAGTGGGCGGCGTCGGAGACGGTGTCCATGGCCGCGTCCCACCGTGCCAGGGCCTCGTCGGACTGGCGGGGGGCGGTGTGGAGGGCGGAGGCCTGGAGGGTGGCCGCGACGGTCAGTTCCAGGTTCTCGCGGGCGAGGGCGGGGATGAGGTACTTGTCGGAGATGACCTCGCCCTGCTCGGTGACCTTGATCTCGCCTTCGAGCGTGCCCCAGGGCTGGGCGAGGATCGCGTCATGGGTGGGGCCGCCGCCGCGGCCGACGGTGCCGCCGCGGCCGTGGAAGAGGCGCAGGCGGACGCCGTAGCGGTGGGCGACGTCGCGGAGGCGGCGCTGGGCGCGGTGGATCTCCCACTGGCTGGTGGTGATGCCGCCGAACTTGGAGGAGTCGGAGTAGCCGAGCATGACCTCCTGGACGTCCCCGCGCAGCGCGACCAGGCGTCGGTAGGAGGGGTCGGCGAGCATCTCGTCGAGGATCCGGTCGGCTTCCTTGAGCTCGTCGGTGGTCTCCAGGAGCGGCACGATGCCGATCTTGGACCAGCCGGCGTGGAGGTCGACGAGCCCTGCCTCGCGGGCGAGGACGGCGGCGGCGAAGACGTCGTCGGCGCCCTGGCACATGGAGATGATGTAGGACTCGACGACCTCGGGGCCGAACTTCTCGAGGGCTTCGCCGATGGTGCCGAAGACCCCGAGGGTCTTGGCTCCGGCCGCGTCGAGGGGTGCGGGGCTGGGGGCCAGGGGGCGGCGGGAGCGGAGTTCCTTGGCGAGGAGGCGGCGGCGGTAGTCGCGGGGCATGTCGGCGTAGCGCCAGGATTCCTCGCCGAGGCGGTCGAAGAGCTGGCCGAGGGCGTGGTGGTGGGCGTCGGCGTGTTCGCGGACGTCCATGGTGGCGAGGTGGAGGCCGAATGCCGCGAGGGTGCGGATGGCGCGTTCGAGGCGGCCGTCCGCGATCAGGCCGCCGCGGTGGACGCGGAGGGAGTCCTGGATGAGCTGGAGGTCGGTGAGGAGGTCCCCGGCGCCGAGGTAGTCGCGGCCTTCCTGGTGGGGGGTGCCCTTGGCCAGCCGCTCGCGGGTGTTGACGAGCTTCTGGCGGACGCAGGTGGCCTTGAGGCGGTAGGGCTCCTCGGCGTTGAGGCGCTTGTAGCGGGGGCTGATCTCGGGGAGGGCTTCGAGGTCGCGCTGGAGGGAGGTGAGGAGTTCCTCGGTGGCGCCGCTGTTGCGGATGGAGTTGGAGAGGGCGCCGCGGAGGCCGTCGACGAGTTCGAGGGCGTCGGTGATGCCGTGCTCGTGTTGCAGTATCAGCACGTCCCAGGTGACCTGGGGGGTGACGTTGGGGTTGCCGTCGCGGTCGCCGCCGATCCAGGTGCCGAAGGTCAGGGGGCGGGTGCCGGCGGGGAGGCCGACGCCTACGCGGTCGAGTTCGGCGGCGAGGTCCTCCAGGACGTCGCCGACGGCTTCGGCGTGGAGCTCGTCGAGGTAGTAGATGGCGTTGCGGGCCTCGTCGGTGGGCTCCGGGCGGGCGACGCGGAGCTCGTCGGTCTGCCAGAGCAGGTCGATGTTCTCGGCGAGGCGGAGGTCGGTGCGGCGCTTGTCGCCGGTGCCGGTGGCGGGGGTGTCGAGGAGCTCGGCGATGCGGCGGAGCTTGTTGAGGACGCTGCGGCGGGCGGCCTCGGTGGGGTGGGCGGTGAAGACGGGGCGTACGCCGAGGTTCTCGACGGTCTGGCGGAGGTGCTCGGCGTCGGCTTCCTTGAGCTGGTCGGCGGTGCGGGCGAGGATCGAGCCCTCGGCGTCGCGCTTGGCGCGCAGTTCGCGGCCGCGGTGGACCTGCTCGGTGACGTTGGCCAGGTGGAAGTAGGTGGAGAAGGCGCGGACGAGCTTGGCGGCCGTGTCCGGGTCGGTGCGGGCCAGGAGCGCGGCGGCGGCCTCGCCGTCGGTGCGGGTCAGCGCTCGTACCCGCTCCACCAGATCGAGGAGCTCTTCACCCTCCTGGCGGACCAGGGTTTCCCCGAGGAGATCACCGAGGCGGCGGATGTCGGCGCGCAGGGCGGCGTTGGTCTGGTCGGCACTGCTCACAGGTGCTGCTCCTTGCAGAGTTTCCGGCACTTCTGGAGGGGTGGCGGACCGCGCTGTCCGACGGCAACAGCATAGGTCGCCACCCGACGCGCGGTTGCCCTCAGCCCTCTTGCCCAGGCGCCCGGCCCTGCCATACTTACGAAGCCGTAGGTTACGGAACCGTAGGAACCGTGATCAAGATCCGACCCCCATGAGGGAACCCATGACTGCAAGCCCCGACGTGCTCGAAGACGCGCCGAAGGCCCAGGAGACCCCACTCCCCTCCGCCACGCTGGGCGGGGAGCAACGCCGGTCGATCGAGCAGTTCACCCTGCTGCTGTTCATCGTCGTTCCGTTCGTCGCCCTGCTCGCCGCCGTTCCGCTGGCCTGGGGCTGGGGGGTGAGCTGGCTGGATCTGGGCCTGATGGTAGCCATGTACTACATCGGTTGCCACGGCATCACAATCGGCTACCACCGGTACTTCACCCACGGTTCGTTCAAGGCCAAGCGGCCGTTGCGGATCGCGCTGGCGGTCATGGGGTCGCTGGCGGTCGAGGGCCCGGTGGTCCGCTGGGTCGCGGACCACCGCAAGCACCACAAGTTCTCCGACGCCGAGGGCGACCCGCATTCGCCCTGGCGCTATGGCGAGTCCGTGCCGGCCCTGATGAAGGGGCTGTGGTGGGCCCACGTCGGCTGGATGTTCGACCAGGAGCAGACGTCACAGCAGAAGTACGCGCCCGATCTGGTCAAGGACCCCGCCCTTCGCGCGGTCTCGCGGCAGTTCGTGCTGTGGACGGCGGTCTCGCTGCTGGTGCCCCCGCTGGTGGGCGGGCTGGCGACCTGGTCGTGGCAGGGTGCGGTGACGGCGTTCTTCTGGGGTTCGCTGGTGCGGGTGGCGCTGCTGCACCATGTGACGTGGTCGATCAACTCGATCTGCCACGCCGTCGGCAAGCGTCCGTTCAAGTCGCGGGACCGTTCGGGGAACGTGTGGTGGCTGGCCGTGCTGTCGTGCGGTGAGTCCTGGCACAACCTCCACCACGCCGACCCGACGTCGGCGCGGCACGGTGTGCTGAGGGGGCAGCTGGACTCCAGCGCCCGTATCATCCGCTGGTTCGAGCGGGCGGGCTGGGCGTACGACGTGCGCTGGCCGAACGCCGGCCGGATCGAGTCCCGGCGGGCGTCCGGGGAGAAACGGGATAAGGAGGGTGCCGCGCACGCGGCATGATTGACAGCGTGGCGATCGACAGCAACACCAGTGACAAGGACCTGCCCGCTGCCTCCGGGAGCCGGCGCGGCCGGCCCCGCCGTGTGCGGATGACCGGTGCGGAGCGCCGTGAGCAGCTGCTGGACATCGGTCGCACGCTCTTCGCCGAGAAGGGCTTCGAGGGGACGTCGGTGGAGGAGATCGCGGCGAAGGCCGGGGTCTCCAAGCCGGTGGTCTACGAGCACTTCGGCGGCAAGGAGGGGCTGTACGCGGTGGTCGTGGACCGCGAGATGCGGCGGCTCCTCGACATGGTCACGGGCGCGCTGACGGCGGGCCATCCGCGGGAGCTGCTGGAACAGGCGGCCTTCGCCCTCCTGGACTACATCGAGAAGTCCACGGACGGCTTCCGGATCCTGGTGCGGGATTCGCCGGTGGCGCAGTCGACGGGCACGTTCGCCTCGCTGATCAGCGATATCGCCACGCAGGTGGAGGACATCCTGGGCCTGGAGTTCAAGGCCCGCGGCTTCGACCCGAAGCTGGCGCCGCTGTACGCGCAGGCGCTGGTGGGGATGGTCGCCCTGACCGGGCAGTGGTGGCTGGATGTGCGGAAGCCGCGGAAGGCGGAGGTGGCGGCGCATCTGGTGAATCTGGCGTGGCACGGGCTGGACGGGCTGGAGCCCAAGCCGCGGCTGGTGGGGCATCGGAAGTCGTAGCCCCGGCCGGGCCGGGTGCCCCCGGTTGGGCACCGCCGGGCTCCCCGGCGGGGGGGACTCGCCGTGGCGGCGGGGAGGAGGCCCCGGTCCCGCCGCGACGGCGATCAGCCGACGTGGGCCGGTCCGGCGGTGCCGAGCCGCGCCACCACGAAGACGCGCCGGAAGGGGAACGGCGTCGTCCCATCCACCCCCGCCGGGTAGGCGGCCCGCAACAGCGCCCCGTACTCCGCGAGGAACGCCTCCGTCGCGGCGGCATCATCGGCGAGGCCGGTCAGGACCGGCCGAAGCCCCGTGCCGCGGACCCAGTCGAGGACGGGGTCCTCGCCGCGGAGGACGTGGACGTACGTCGTCTCCCACGCGTCCACCTCGCAGCCGAGCGCCGTCAGCCGCTCCAGGTACTCCACGGGCCGGAGGATGTCGAGGGTGCAGCGGCCCGCCGTGCCCAGGCGGTCGTGCCAGCGCGGGGACGCGCAGAGCTCGCGCAGCAGGGCGTGGCTGGGGGCGTCGCCGTTGCCGGGGACCTGGAAGGCGAACGTGCCGCCGGGAGCGAGGCCGGCCAGCCAGGCCGGGAAGGCCCGTACATGGCCGGGCACCCACTGGAGCGCGGCGTTGGAAACGATCAGGTCGTAGCGCTGGGCGCCCGGCGCCCAGTCCGTCAGGTCCGCGTGGGCGAAGTCGACGCGGCCGCCCCCGGGGGTCGGGCCGGCGTGGGCGGCGGCTTCGGCGAGCATCGGGGCGGAGTTGTCGTAGCCGGTGATGCGGGCGTCCGGCCAGCGTTCGGCGAGGAGCGCCGTGACGTTGCCGGCGCCGCAGCCGAGGTCGGCGATCCGGGCGGGACGGCCGCCCCGGCCCGGCAGCTCCGGGACGCGGGCGAGCAGCTCATGGAAGGGGCGGGTCCGGTGCCCGGCGTGGCGGAGGTACTGGGCGGGGTCCCAGTCGGGGGTGTGGCGCATCGCGGTGTCTCCCTGCCTCAAGAAGTCCGGCCTCGAGAAGTCCTGCTCTCAAGGAGTCCTGTCTCAAGGAGTCCTTGAAAGCTATCTTGACGTCAAGAGACTTCATGTCGACAGACCTACTACACTGATCCCATGGAGGACGAGGTCGATCGGCTGGTCGCGGCGTGGCGCCGAGAGCGCCCCGATCTCGACGTGGAACCACTCGAAGTGCTCAGTCGCGTCTCCAGACTGGCCCGGCATCTCGACCGGGCGCGCCGGATCGCCTTCGCCGAGCATGAGCTCGAGCCCTGGGAGTTCGACGTCCTGACCGCCCTGCGCCGTGCCGGGGACCCCTACCAGCTCTCCCCCGGGCAGTTGCTGACCCAGACCCTGGTCACCTCGGGCACCATGACCAACCGCATCGACCGGCTCGCCAAGAAGGGCCTGGTCCAGCGGGAGCCGGACCCCAGCGACCGGCGCGGGGTGCTCGTCCGGCTCACCGCCGAGGGGCGGGACCGCGCGGACCAGGCACTCGCCGGGCTTCTTGCCCAGGAGCGCGCGATCCTCTCCGAGCTGTCCACCGGACAGCGCGGTGAACTGGCGGGGCTGCTACGCCAGTTGACCGCCCCGTTCGACAACGTCCCCGGCTAGGTCCACCGGGCCCACCCCGGCCCGCCGGGCCAGCGCCACGGCGGCCAGGGTGGAGTGCACCCCGAGCTTGCCGAGCACGTTCTGCATGTGCGTACGGACCGTGTGCGGGGAGAGATAGAGCCGCTCGGCGACGGCCTTGCGGCCCAGCCCGGCCACCATGCAGCGCAGCACCTCGCGCTCGCGCGGGGTCAGCGACTCCACCAGCCGTTCGCTCTCGGTGCGGTGCTTGCGCGCGGCCGTCAGCTCGCGCAGCACGCCCGTCAGCAGGGCGGGCGGCAGATGCGTCTCGTCCCGCAACACGCCCCGTATCACCGACAGCAGGCGGGAGAGCGAGCAGTCCTTGGCCACCCAGCCGCCGGCCCCCGCCTGGAGCGCGGCGGCCGCCCGCCGTGGATCGTCGCGCTCGGCCAGTACGACCGTCCGCACCCCCGGATGGCCCGTGCGGACCCTCGCCACCAGCGAGATCCCGTCCACCGCGCCCTCGCCCGGCCCCGAGCCGTCCTGGCCCGGACTCCGGGGCTGCGCGGGCACATGCGCGACGTCCGGACCCACCGTGCCGAGGTCGGCGTCGATCAGCAGGACGTCGAAGCGACGCCCCTCGCCGGCCGCGCGCTCCAGCGCGCGCAGCGCCGCCGGCCCGCTGCCGGCCGCCGAGACGTCCACGTCCTGCTCCGCCGCGAGGGCGGCGGCGAGCGACTCGGCGAAGATGCGGTGGTCGTCGACCACCAATACCCGAATACGTGCCACAACCACCCCCATGTCCCGGTAGGCGGAGGCAGTGCGGGTACGGCGCCCGAGCCCGGGGCCGCCACGCGCGCACGGCCGCCGCCGTGCCCTGACAACCACCCCGCCCCGGGCGTCGTACCTGCCTGTCTCGCCCCCTGATCAGCGCCGGCCCCCACCGGCACTGTGCATCAGCGTACGGCCGGGGTCCGGCGACGGAAGCCGATTGGCAAAACTGCTTGACCCGGGTGTTTATCGTGAGCTTTATGTTCAGTATTGAGGCGGTGAACGACTCGGAACGACGTGATGTGGTCCTCGCGCGACTCCGCGCGACCAATACCGAACGTTCGTCCGTCATGCGGGCGTTGCGGGGAACATCCGTCGAGCGCAGCGTCCCCGTGGAGGTGTACGCGACCGGCCCGGACGGCGAGCCGGCGGGCGGGCTCGTCGGGCACGTCCAGTGGGGCTGGCTCCACGTCGACCTCCTCTGGGTGGACGGGCGCCACCGCGGCGAGGGGCTCGGCTCCGCGCTGATGGCACGCGCGGAGGACGTGGCGCGCGAGGAGCACGGTGCGGTGGGCAGCCAGGTGGAGACGTGGGACTTCCAGGCGCCGGGCTTCTACCGGAAGGTGGGCTACGAGGAGGTGGCGGCGGTCGAGGACTATCCGCCGGGAATGACGAACCACCTGCTGATCAAGCGGTTCCCGCCCGTCTCCGGGGCCTAGAGCTCGCGCCGGGCGCCTTCACCCGCCGTCGCCGTGAAGACGCGCGGCGGGGCGTACCCGGCGGCGGCGAAGGCCTCCGTCACGGCCCGTTCCACCGCGCCGGCCGTCGCCTCGTCCGTGAGGACGAGGGCCGAGCCGCCGAAGCCGCCGCCCGTCATCCGCGCGCCCAGCGCGCCCGCCCCGTTCGCCGCGGCGACCACCAGGTCCAGCTCCGGGCAGGAGACCGCGAAGTCGTCCCGCAGGGATGCGTGCCCGGCCGTCAGCAGCGGGCCGACGGCCCGCGGGTCGCCCGCGTCGAGCAGCGCGGCCACGGCCCGTACCCGCTCGTTCTCGGAGACGACGTGCCGCACCAGCGCGCCCGCACCGTCCACGGTCCGCAACTCCCCCACCGCGTCGTCGAGTTCCTCGTACAGGACATCTCGCAGGGCGCGCACCCCCAGTGCGCGCGCTGCCGCCTCGCACCCCGCGCGCCGCCGCGCGTATTCGCCCTCCCCCAGGTCGTGTTTGACGCGGGTATCGACGACCAACAGGCGCAGGCCGTGCGCCGCCGGGTCGAAGGGGATGTGCCGCCGGGTGAGATCGCGGGTGTCGAGGTGGAGGACGTGGCCGGCCGCGCAGCACGCCGAGGCGGTCTGGTCCATGATCCCGCAGGGGACGCCGGCGAAGGCGTTCTCGGCCCGCCGCGCCAGCCGGGCCAGCTCCGGGCGGGCGAGCCCGAGCCCGTACAGCCCGTCGAGGGCGAGCGCGGTGGCGATCTCCAGGGCGGCGGAGGACGAGAGCCCCGACCCCACCGGCACCTCGCTCTCCACATGGAGGTCCGCGCCCGCCACGGCGTGGCCCGCCTCGCGCAGCGCCCACAGGACGCCCGCCGGGTACGCCACCCAGCCCCGGACGGCGCCGGGCCGCAGCTCGTCCGGCGCCACGGTCACGACGCCGCCCGGCATGTCCGCCGAGTGCAGCCGCAGCCGCCCGTCGGCGCGGGCGCGGGCCGCCACCCGGGTGACCCGGGGCAGGGCGAGCGGCATCACGAAGCCGTCGTTGAAGTCGGTGTACTCGCCGATGAGGTTCACCCGGCCGGGCGCCGCCCACACGCCCTCGCAGCCGGTGCCGTGCACGACGCGAAAGGCGGCCGCCGACGGCCCTGAAGCCTCCCGCCCGGCGCTCAAGCGCGCTCCCGGGCCGCGCCGTGCCGCGCGAAGTCCCAGGCGTCCTCGACGATCGCGGCCAGCTCCGGGCGGCGCGGTCGCCAGCCGAGCAGCCGGTGCGCGCGTTCGGCGGAGGCGACGAGCACGGCGGGGTCGCCCGTCCGGCGCGGGCCGGGGAGCTCCGGGACGGGGTGCCCGGTGACCTTGCGGACGGTCTCGACGACCTCGCGGACGGAGAAGCCGCGCCCGTTGCCGAGGTTGCAGATCAGGTGCTCGCCGGGGCGGGCGGCGCCGAGGGCCAGGAGGTGGGCGTCGGCGAGGTCGGCGACGTGGATGTAGTCGCGGACGCACGTCCCGTCGGGGGTCGGGTAGTCCTCGCCGTGGACGGAGACCGCCTCGCGCTCCCCGAGCGCCACCTGGAGGACGAGCGGGATCAGATGGGACTCGGGCGCGTGCCGCTCGCCGTGGCGCCCGTACGCCCCCGCCACGTTGAAGTAGCGCAGGGAGACGGCGGCCAGGCCGTGGGCCGCGGACTCCCCGGCGATCATGTGGTCGACGGCGAGCTTGGTGGCGCCGTAGGGGTTGGTGGGGGCGGTGGGGGCGTCCTCGGTGACCGGGACGGTGGCCGGTTCGCCGTAGGTGGCGGCGGTGGAGGAGAAGACGAGGGTGCGCACGCCCGCGTCCCGCATGGCGGTGAGCAGTTCGAGCGTGCCGCCGACGTTGTTGCGCCAGTACGCGTCCGGGCGGGTCACGGACTCCCCCACCTGCGAGAACGCGGCGAAGTGGAGCACGGCGTCATGGCCGGCGACCAGCTCGCGGGCCGCGTCCTGGACCCGGCCCTCGATGAAGCGGGCCCCCTCGGGGACGGCGTCGCGGTGGCCGGTGGAGAGGTCGTCGAGGACGGTCACCTCGTGCCCGGCGGCCAGCAGGTGCGCGGCCACGACACTGCCGACATAGCCGGCACCGCCCGTGACCAGGTACGTTCCGCCGCCTCCGCTGTTCATGCGCTCGCTACCTCCCGTAGCCGTCCGGCCGCGGCCTCCGGCCGCACGTCGTTGATGAACACGTTCATGCCTGCCTCCGAACCGGCGACGAACTTCAGCTTTCCGGGAGCCCGGCGGCTGGTGAAGAGCTCGAGGTGGAGCGCGAATTCATTCCTGTGGGGGTGCCGGAAGGGCGCCTGGTGCCAGCCGGAGACATACGGCGTCGGCGGCAGGCCGGGGCCGAAGATCCGGTCGAAGCGCCGCAGGAGCTCCAGATAGACCCGGGGGAACTCGGCGCGCGCCGCGTCGTCGAGGGAGGGCAGGTCGGGCACCCGGCGGCGCGGGTGGAGCCGGATCTCGTACGGCCAGCGGGCGGCGTAGGGCACGAAGGCCAGCCAGTGCTCGCCGTCGAGGACGATCCGGCGGCCGTCGGCCAGCTCGTCGGCGACGACGTCGTCGAAGAGGTTCCGGCCGCCCGTGCGCTCGCGGTGGGCGGCGGCGGAGTCGAGCATGCGCGCGGTGCGCGGGGTGACGAAGGGATAGGCGTAGATCTGGCCGTGGGGGTGGCCGAGGGTGACGCCGATCTCGTGGCCGCGGTTCTCGAAGCAGTAGACCTGCTCGACGGCGGGGAGCAGGGCGAGTTCGGCGGTGCGGTCGGTCCAGGCGGCGAGGACGAGCGCGGCGCGGTCGTCGTCGAGGGCGGCGAAGGAGGTGTCGTGGTCGTCGGTGAAGCAGACGACCTCGCAGCGGCCGTTGTCGCCGGAGAGGGCGGGGAAGCGGTTCTCGAAGACGGCCACCTCGTAGGCGGGGGCGGGGATTTCGGTGTGCCGGCCGTCGCGCGAGGGGCACAGCGGGCAGGAGTCGGCGGCAGGGTGGAGGGGCCGGTCCTGGCGCTGGGCGGCGATGGCGACGCCGTCGCCGACGAGCGGGTCGTAGCGGATCTCACTTGCCGCTGACGGGGGTTGGAGCGGGCGCCGGTCGGCGGTGTCGCGCACGGCGTCGTCGCGCGAGTCGAAGTAGAGCAGTTCGCGGCCGTCGGCGAGCCGGGCCGCCGTCTTCTTCATACGACCTCTCCTCACACACCTTCACACATAACCGAACACAAGGAATCATGACCCGACAGCACGGTCAACAGCGCCCGAGCGACCGAAAGGTGAAGCATGCGCTATTCGGCCGAGAGTCTGCGGCTCCCCGTCAACGGGCTCGACTACGCCATCCTGGCGATCTACTTCGCCGTGGTCCTGGGCATCGGCGTCGCAGCGCGCCGTTCGGTCCGCACCAGCCTGGACTTCTTCCTCTCCGGCCGGTCCCTGCCCGCCTGGATCACCGGGCTCGCCTTCGTCGCCGCCAACCTCGGCGCCACCGAGATCCTGGGCATGGCCGCCAACGGCGCGCAGTACGGCGTGTACACCGTGCACTGGTACTGGATCGGGGCGATACCGGCCATGGTCTTCCTGGGGCTGGTGATGATGCCGTTCTACTACGGGTCGAAGGTCGGCTCGGTGCCCGAGTTCCTGCTGAGGCGGTTCGGGCCCGCCTCGCATCTGCTCTCCTCCGTGATCTTCGCGGTGTCGTCGGTGCTGATCGCGGGCGTCAACCTCTACGCGCTGGCGCTCGTGCTGCGGGCGCTGCTCGGCTGGCCGCAGGGGGTCGCGATCATCGTCGCGGGCCTCTTCGTCCTGGCGTACATCACGCTCGGCGGGCTGACCTCGGCGGTCTACAACGAGGTCCTCCAGTTCTTTGTGATCCTGGCGGCGCTGGTGCCCCTGACGGTCGTCGGCCTCAAGCGCGTGGGCGGCCCGGGCGGGCTGTGGGACGCGGTCTCCGCCGCGCACGGAAAGGACTTCCTGAGCGCCTGGGGCGGTACGGGCGTCGGCCACGCCAATCCGCTGGGCGCCAACTGGCTGACCATCGTGCTCGGTCTGGGCTTCGTGATGAGCTTCGGCTACTGGACGACGAACTTCGCCGAGGTGCAGCGGGCGCTCTCCGCGAAGGACCTGGGCGCGGCGCGCCGGACGCCGCTGATCGCGGCCTTCCCGAAGCTGCTGGTCCCGCTGGTGGTGGTCGTGCCGGGGCTGATCGCCCTGGTGCTGGAGCCGTCCCTGGGCCGAGCCGGCAGCGGGCTGAGCTACAACGACGCGATCCCCGTGCTGATGCGCGACCTGCTGCCCAACGGCATGCTGGGCGTCGCGGTGACGGGCCTGCTCGCGGCGTTCATGGCGGGCATGGCCGCCAATGTGTCGTCCTTCAACACGGTCTTCACCAGCGACATCTGGCGGGCGTACGTACGGCCGGGCCGCCCCGACGCGTACTACCTGGCCACCGGCCGCGCGGTGACGGCGGTCGGGGTGCTCGCGGGCATGGGCACGGCGTTCATCGCCTCGTCCTTCTCCAACATCATGAACTATCTCCAGACGCTGTTCTCGTTCTTCAACGTGCCGCTCTTCGCGGTCTTCGTCATCGGGATGTTCTGGAAGCGGGCCACGGCCGCGGCGGGCTTCTGGGGGCTGCTGTCGGGCACGGCGGCCGCGATGGTCAACTACTTCTGGCTGTACCGGCGGGGCGTCATCGGCATCCCCACTGACCAGGGCGCCAACTTCGTCTCGTCCATCGTGGCGTTCGCCGTCGCGGCCGCGGTGATGCTCGTGGTCTCGCTCGTCACCGAGCCGAGGCCCGCCGGGGCGCTGACGGGGCTGGTGTACGGGACGGCCGCCGCGCCGGTCGAGGGCGGGACCGCCTGGTACCGCAGGCCCGCACCGCTCGGCTGGGGCGCCGTGCTCCTGGCAGCCCTCTGCTACGTCCCCTTCTCGCTGTAGGACCCTGCTCACCGGAGGAGAACACCGTGAAGAGCGCCTTCGACATACGGCGGGTCATCGGCGGCCTGTTCGCCGTCTACGGGCTGCTGCTCACCGCCGCCGGGCTGGCCGCCTCCGACGCGGACCTGCGCAAGGCCCAGGGCGTGAACGTCAATCTCTGGGCCGGTCTCGGCATGCTCGCGCTCGGCGGCCTCTTCCTGTGGCTCAGCCGCCGCCCTGCTGACCCGGCACCCCCCGGGGAGGCCCCGGCGGACGGGGAGGACTGACCACCGGCGCGGGGGCGGTCGCGGAACTGCCCGTGGCGCGGTCCAGCAGGCCCGTACGGGCGGCCAGGGCGGCCGCCTCCAGCCGCGAGCCCACCCCGAGCTTCATCAGGACGCGCTGGACGTGGGTGCGGGCCGTGCTGGGCGCTATCCCCATGCCGGCGGCGATCAGCCGGGTGTCCTCGCCCTCGGCGACCCGCACCAGGACCTCGACCTCGCGCGGGGTGAGCAGCTGGAGCAGCCGGGCGCCCTCGTCGTCGGGCTGGGTGGCGGGGTTGAGCAGCTCGGTGAAGGCGCCCTGGAGCAGCTGGGGCTCCACGGCGGCCTCGCCCGCGCGGGCCTTCATCATCGCCCGCTCGACGCCTTCGATGCGCTCGTTGTGCCGGACGTAGCCGGAGGCTCCGGCGGCGAAGGCGGCCGCGATGCCCAGCGGGCTCGGCACGGGGCCGAGCACGACGACGGCGACCTGGGGGCGCTCCCGTTTGATCCGGACGACCGGGTCGAAGGCGCCCGGCTCGGCCGGGGACGCCGTGCCCAGCAGGCACACCTCGGGGGCGCGGCTGATGACCAGGTCGGCCGCGCCGGCGCTGGGCGCGGCCGCGGCCAGCACGCGGTGCCCGCGCAACTTCAGTGCCGAGGCGAGGGCCTCGGCCAGCAGACGATGGTCGTCCACCACCATGAGCCGCACGCCCATTGAGCTTCCCCCCTGTCGTCCGCTGCCGCCCACTGCCGCTCGCGTACGTCTCCCCGGCACCCTCTTGCCCGGGAAGCTACACGCTTGTTCGACGTTCCGCGCCCCTTACCGGTGAGAAGTCCCCCGGAATGCCGAAATCCCTGCCAATCACGTGTACTTCGCGACTGAAACGGATCGTTCAGGCATGCACACGCGGTGGGCAGGGATACGGCTGGAGTGCTCGTCAATCGATCAGTATCAACTACCGCCGAAAATCATCACCAGATACTGCTTACCGAAACTCACCGAGCTGGGCTTGTTGGCGTAACTGCCGCCCAGGTACAGCCGGCCCTGGGACCAGAGGGTCGGCTGGATGGTCGGCGAGAGCATGCGCTCACTCTGCGCCGACGAGGCCGGATTCTTCAGCAGGACATCGGTCTTGAACGACTTCGGATCGATCCGGACCACCTGGCCGCCCGCCTTGTAGGTCGGGTCCTGGTAGCCGATGGGGTAGCCGTCCTTGTCGACGCCCAGCGGGGTCAGAGTGGATCCCGGGACACCGTCCGCCTTGCCCCTGGACTGACCGGTGGCCAGGTCGAAGCCGACGATCTCGTTGACGCGGCCGACCTGCTGGGCGTTGCCGCTGGAGTGCTCCTCGGAGGGCAGGTAGAGGGTGTCCTTGGTGACGGCGAGCCTTGTGCAGCCCTCGACGTCGGTCGACGGGCACTTCGGCGTGAACCCGCCGTTGCCCGTGGAGATCTTGGAGCGCAGCTTGCCCTCCGCGGCGCTGTCGTCGATCGCCAGGAAGTCGGAGGCGCCACTGCCCTTGGAGCCACCCGCGTCGACCGCGATGACCAGCGGGTCGGTGGACGCGACGTGGACGTACTGGAGGCCGGCGGGGACCTTGTAGACCGACTTGCGCGCGCCCGACGCCGGGTCGAGGGTCTCCACCTGCATCTGCGGGCGCGAGTAGTCGCCGCAGCGGCGGACCGCGACGAGCTTGGAGCCGCCGCCGTAGCCGTCGTCCCGGCAGTCGTCGCCCGGCTTGGGCTTCCACAGCTCCTTGCCGCCGTCCAGCGACCAGGCGGCGCCGCCCGACGTACCGCCCGCGGCGACGGTGCCGCCGCCGATGGTGGCCTCGTCGAAGCGGACGTCCTGGTCGCCGCTCTTGGCCGATTTCTGCCAGAGCTTCTTGCCGTTGTTCAGGTCGAGGG
The DNA here is from genome assembly GCF_040636475.1 of Streptomyces sp. NPDC037389. Taxonomy (NCBI): domain Bacteria; kingdom Bacillati; phylum Actinomycetota; class Actinomycetes; order Kitasatosporales; family Streptomycetaceae; genus Streptomyces; species Streptomyces sp. NPDC037389. Next base: position 72,002 of record NZ_JBEZUS010000012.1, on the reverse strand, counting down.
CGACGACCTGGGTGCACTGGGCGTTGTTGGCCTTGCCGTCCTTGACGACCAGGGCCGTCTTGCCGTCGGCCGTGGTCCGCTGGGACGACCAGCAGATCTCGCCGTCGAGCGGGACCTCCCACTGCTTGCCGCCGGAGAGGCCATAGCCGACGATCTTGTAGACGTCGGCCTTGGCGAAGACCTTGTCCGTCGCCCACAGGCCCTTGACGCTGACGAGGTCGTCGACCTTGGGCTGGTCGACGGTGAAGAGCAGCTTGCCGTCGATGGTCCTGGGGGCCTGGCCGCCGCCCTGGGGCTGGCCGCCCTGGGTACCGGCGCTCGAACCCGCCTCGGTCTTCTTGTCGTCGTCACCGCCGCCCTTGGTGGCGAACCAGATGCCGCCACCGGCGACGACCAGCACCGCGGCCACCGCGCCGGCGATGATCGCCATGCGCTTCTTGGGCCCGTTGCCGCCAGGGGCACCGGTGGGCGCGCCGGCGGGGAACTGCGCGGTGGGGCCGTACCCGCCGAACTGCGGCTGGCCGGGGGCACCGGGAGCGCCCGGGTAGCCGTAGCCGCCGGGGGCACCGGCCGGGCCGGGGTAGCCATAACCGGGAGCGGGGGGAGCCGCGGGAGCGCCGGGCGCGCCCGGGTAGCCGTAGCCGCCGGGCGGCGGGGCCTGCGGGACCGGGCCCGGGGCGGGCGGGGCCGCGGGGGCACCGGGCGGCGGGTTCTGCGGGGCGCCCGGCGGCGGGACCGCGGGCGTGCTCAGCATGGTGGGCGGCGGTGCCTGGGGCGGGACCTGCGGGGCCGCGCCCGGCTGCGGCGGCCGGGGAGCGCCGGAGGGCGGGGGCAGGGGCACGGGCGGGCTGACCATGGTGGGCGGCGGGGCCTGCGGGGCCGTGCCCGGGGGCGGGCCCTGCGGCGGCTGCGGGGCGCCGAAGCCGCCCCGGGGGTCCTGCGGTGCGCCGAAGCCTCCGCCCGGCGGTCCCTGCGGTGGCTGGGGTGGCTGCGGCGGCTGTGACATCAGCTTTCCTCTTTACGCGCGGTCCGGGGCTTGCTGCACCGCATGAATCCCGCCAGTGTGCGGCAGGCGAGCGGGTGTTCTTTGTACCACCCGGCGCAGACACGCCAAGGGCCGATCTCGGATGTATCCACCACCTGAGACCGGCCCGTAACGAGACTGTTGCGCCTGATGACGCCTTACGTCGCCTTGCGACCCGTCAGGCGTCCTCGGCCAGTTCGAGCCAGCGCAGCTCCAGCTCGTCGCGCTCACCGGCCAGTTCCCGCAGTTCGGCGTCGAGCTTGGCCACGGCCTCGAAGTCGGTCGCCTGCTCGGCGATCCGCGCGTGGAGCTTGGTCTCCTGCTCGCTGATGCGGTCCAGGCGGCGCTCGATCTTCTGGAGCTCCTTCTTCGCCGCGCGGGCGTCGGCGGCGGGCTTCGCCTTGACGGCGGCGGGCGCGGCGGGGGCGGCCGGCGCGGCGGCCTCGATGACGCGCTGACGGCGCTCCAGGTACTCGTCGAGGCCGCGCGGCAGCATCCGCAGCGCCCGGTCGCCGAGCAGCGCGAAGACGCGGTCGGTGGTGCGCTCGACGAAGTACCGGTCGTGGCTGATGACGATCATCGAGCCGGGCCAGCCGTCGAGGAGGTCCTCGAGCTGGGTGAGGGTCTCGATGTCGAGGTCGTTGGTGGGCTCGTCGAGGAAGAGGACGTTGGGCTCGTCCATCAGCAGGCGCAGGATCTGGAGCCGGCGGCGCTCACCGCCGGAGAGGTCGCCGACGGGGGTCCACTGCTTCTCCTTGGTGAAGCCGAACTTCTCGCAGAGCTGTCCGGCCGTCATCTCCCGGCCCTTGCCGAGGTCGACCCGGTCGCGGATCTGCTGGACGGCCTCCAGGACCCGGATGGCGGGGTCGAGTTCGGCGACCTCCTGGGAGAGGTAGGCGAGCTTGACGGTCTTGCCGACGACGACCTTGCCGGCCGCCGGCTGCTTCTCGCCCTCGGTGCGGGCCGCCTCGGCGAGGGTGCGCAGCAGCGAGGTCTTGCCGGCGCCGTTGACGCCGACGAGGCCGACGCGGTCGCCGGGGCCCAGCTGCCAGGTGAGGTGCTCGATGAGCGACTTGGGGCCGGCCTGGACGGTCACGTTCTCCAGGTCGAAGACGGTCCTGCCCAGCCGCGAGCTGGCGAACTTCATCAGCTCGGAGGTGTCGCGCGGCGGCGGCACGTCCGCGATCAGCTCGTTGGCGGCCTCGATACGGAAGCGCGGCTTGCTGGTGCGGGCGGGGGCGCCGCGCCGCAGCCAGGCGAGCTCCTTGCGCATCAGGTTCTGCCGCTTGGCCTCCTCGGTGGCGGCGATCCGCTCCCGCTCGGCGCGTGCGAAGACGTAGTCGCTGTAGCCGCCCTCGTACTCGTGGACGGCGCCTCGCTGGACGTCCCACATGCGGGTGCAGACCTGGTCGAGGAACCAGCGGTCGTGGGTGACGCACACCAGCGCCGAGCGGCGGGCCTGGAGGTGGCCGGCCAGCCAGGAGATGCCCTCGACGTCGAGGTGGTTGGTGGGCTCGTCCAGGACGATCAGGTCCTGCTCGGAGATCAGCAGCTTGGCCAGCGCGATGCGGCGGCGCTCGCCACCGGAGAGCGGGCCGATGACGGTCTCCAGGCCCTGCGGGAAGGCCGGCAGGTCCAGGCCGCCGAAGAGGCCGGTGAGCACGTCGCGGATCTTGGCGTTGCCGGCCCACTCGTGGTCGGCCATGTCCCCGAGGACCTCGTGCCTGACGGTTGCGGCCGGGTCCAGGGAGTCGTGCTGGGTGAGGACGGCCATGCGCACGTGACCGGCGTGGGTCACACGGCCCTTGTCGGCCTCCTCCAGCTTGGCGAGGATGCGGATGAGCGTGGTTTTGCCGTCACCGTTGCGGCCGACGACGCCGATCCGGTCGCCCTCGTTGACCCCGAGGGAGATGCCGTCGAGCAGCGCACGCGTGCCGTACACCTTGTCGACGGCTTCCAGATTGACCAGGTTGGCTGCCATGCCGCTGCCGCTCCTTGATTCGTGGGACTCCTCCCAGGATCCCACGCCGGGAGCGGGGCCCCGGACCCAGGCCCGGGGCCCCGGGGTCAGACGCGGATACGGCCGCCGCTGCCGTTGCCGAGGCCCGTGGTGATCCGTCCGAAGGCGGGCCAGCCGCCGTGGCCGTCGCCGCCGGCGTTGCGCCAGGCGCGGCGGCCGCCGCCGTCCCGCTACGCCCCGCGCGCCACCACGGTCGCGCCCGGCACCGGGCCCGCCGCCACCCGTACCGCGCGGCACGTGCCGGAGGAGCGGAGCGCGTCCGCGACCTTCTCCGCGCCGGCCGCGTCGGCGGTCAGGAACGCCGTCGTCGGGCCGGAGCCGGACACCATGGCGGCCAGTGCCCCGGCCTCCTCGCCCGCCGCCAGCGTCGCGGCGAGCGACGGGCGCAGGGAGACGGCGGCCGACTGGAGGTCGTTGCTCACGGCGGCCGCCAGCGCCGCCGCGTCGCCGGCGCGCAGGGCGGCCAGCAGGGCGGCCGAAGGCTCCGGGTCGGGTACGGGCGTGGTGCCGCGCAGCCGGTCGCACTCGGCGTAGACGGCGGGCGTGGACAGGCCGCCGTCGGCGACCGCGAACACCCAGGAGAAGGAGCCGCCCGCCTCCAGCGGCGTCAGCAGCTCGCCCCGGCCGCGGCCGAGTGCCACGCCGCCGACGAGGCTGAAGGGCACGTCGCTGCCGAGCTCCGCGCAGATCTCCAGGAGCTCTTCGCGGGAGGCGCCGGTGCCCCACAGGGCGTCGCAGGCGAGGAGGGCGCCCGCGCCGTCCGCGCTGCCGCCGGCCATGCCGCCCGCGACGGGGATGTCCTTGTCGATGTGGATGTGGACGCCTCCGTCCCGGCCGTGGCGGGCCGCGAGGGCGAGCGCCGCCCGGGCGGCCAGGTTGGTGCGGTCCAGGGGGACCTGGGCGGCGTCCGGGCCGGAGCAGGTGACGCGCAGCTCGTCGGCGGGGCGGACGGTGACCTCGTCGTACAGCCCGACGGCCAGGAAGACGTTCGCCAGGTCGTGGAAGCCGTCGGGCCGCAGCGGGCCCACGCCGAGCTGGACGTTGACCTTCGCGGGGACGCGAACCGTGACGGAGACGGTCACTGCGCGGCGCCCTTCTGTTCGGCGATGGCGGCGAACTCGTACACGGTCAGCGCCTCGCCGCGGGCCTGCGGGGAGATCCCGGCGGCGACCAGCGCGGCCTCGGCGGCGGCCGCCGAGCCCGCCCAGCCCGCCAGCGCGGCGCGCAGCGTCTTGCGGCGCTGGGCGAAGGCGGCGTCGACGACGGCGAAGACCTCGGCCTTGGTGGCGGTCGTCTTGATCGGCTCGGTGCGCCGGACCAGCGAGACGAGGCCGGAGTCGACGTTCGGCGCGGGCCAGAAGACATTGCGGCCGATGGCGCCGGCGCGCTTGACCTCCGCGTACCAGTTGGCCTTCACGGACGGGACGCCGTAGACCTTGTTGCCCGGCTTGGCGGCGAGCCGGTCGGCGACCTCGGCCTGGACCATGACCAGGGTGCGCTCGATGCTGGGGAACCGGTCCAGCATGTGCAGCAGCACGGGCACGGCGACGTTGTACGGCAGGTTGGCCACGAGCGCGGTGGGCGCCGGGCCGGGCAGCTCGGTGACGTGCATGGCGTCGCTGTGCACGAGCGCGAAGCGGTCGGCGCGCCCGGGCAGTCGCTCGGCGATCGTGCCCGGGAGCGCTGCGGCCAGCACGTCGTCGATCTCGACCGCGGTGACCCGGTCGGCCGCCTCCAGCAGGGCGAGGGTCAGCGACCCGAGGCCCGGTCCGACCTCGACGACGACATCGTCGGGCCGCACCTCGGCGGTCCGCACGATCCGCCGGACCGTATTGGCGTCGATCACGAAGTTCTGGCCGCGCTGTTTGGTGGGGCGGACCCCGAGGGCGGCGGCCAGTTCGCGGATGTCGGACGGGCCGAGCAGGGCACCGGACTCGCCGGATTCGTCTGTGCTGGGGCTGGAGCTCACCCGTGAAGTTTACGGCCGCACACGGGCCACGGGCTCGCCCCCCGGCTGACGTACAGCTTCTTGGCCCGCATGGTCTGCTCCTCCGACGGGGCGTCCTGGGGGCGGCCGGCGCCGCCGAGGGACTGCCAGGTGTGGGTGTCGAACTGGTAGAGCCCGCCGTAGGTGCCCGACGGGTCGACGGCGTCCGGCCGCCCGCCCGCCTCGCACTGCGCGAGCCCGTTCCAGTTGAGCCCCTCCGCGCCCTGCACGGTGGTGGGCCGGGCCTTGGTCCCCACCTTGACGACCTCGGTGCGGGGCGGCCGGACGACCTCGGAGCGGATCTTCTTGGGCTTCTGCTTGACGCCGTTGACGGTCCGCAGGGAGTACGTGACGCGCTCGACGCCCTTCTCGCCGCGCTGGGAGACGACCTCGGTGCCCTTGTAGAGCGAGGGGTCCTCGTGGCGCTCGGTGGAGAAGTCGATGGGCTCCTCCCTGGTCTCCTCGTCGGCGGAGATCCGCATGACGGAGATCGTCTGACCCTCGCGGGGGAAGCTCTCGGGGTCCACGGAGGTGGTGTCCTCGCCGCGCAGCCCGATGCCGGCCTGCTCGATGGCCTCGCGGACGGTCGCGGCGTTGGTGCGGACGGTGCGCTCGCGCCCGTCGGCCATGAAGGTGACGGTGCGTTCGGTACGGACGTCCAGGTCCAGGCCCTTGCGCCCGATGGGCGCGGAGCGGGACGCGGACAGGTACGCGCCCTCGGCCCGGACGCCGAGCTGGCGCAGGGCGCCGTCGACGGTGCGGGCGGTCGTCCACACCTGGCGGCGCTCCCCGTCGAGGGTGAGGGAGACGGGCCGTCCGTAGCGGACGATGACGCGGTCGCCGGAAGCCAGGTCGTGGTGGCGTCCGGGGGCGACGATGTCGTGCTCGCCGACGGCCATGCCCTCGTCGGCCAGCAGCTCGTCGACGTCGCCGGCGAAGGTGTGGAGGGTGCGGGGCTTGCCGTCGACGCTGAGCTGGACGGCCTTGTCGCCGGCGATGAAGGCCGACGTCCCGCCGGCCAGGAAGGCCACGACGAGCGCCTGCGGCAGCAGCCGCCGCAGCGGCTCGGCGGCCCGCTCGCGGGGCGCCGAACGGGTTCGGGGCGGGGACTGGGGCTGGGTGCCCGCCTCCGCCCCGGGCCGGGGGGCGGCGCTCCGCGCCGAGCGCTTACGGCCACCGCCCGCGGCCGCCGCCCGCCGCGAGGCTGCCCGGCCACCGGGGGCTCCGGGGCCGGAGCCGTGGCCCTGGCCGGGGATGGGGGCGGCACCGGTGTCGCGGCCGGGGCCCGCGCCGACGTCCGGGCCGGGCCCGGCCACGGGCGGGCCCGCCACGGGGAGGCTGTCGGCGACGGGGGCCACGGCGCCGGGGCCGCCCTGGGGCCCAGGGCTTCCGTAGATCCCGAGATCCCCGTAGACCCCGGGGCCATGGCCCCCGGAGCCCCGGCCGCTCGGCGGGGTCGCCTGCCGGGGGAGCTGTGGTTGCCCGAACGGCTCGTACGCCTCGTAGCCCTCGTAGCCCTCGTGGCCCCCGTACGGGCCGTACGTCCCGTACCGCTCCTGCGAAGGCGCGTCGGACAGGCCGTGCGGCTCATGCGGCGGCCGGTAGGGGTCGTAGGGCTCGTACGCCTCGAACGGCTCCAGGGGCGCGAACGCCCCATGGTTCCCATGGCTCCCATCGTTCCCGTACGGCTCGTACAGCGACCCGTACGACTCGGGCGGCGGCGCCCCGTACGGCTCGCGGGGCGCGTACGGGTCGTACGACGGGGTTCCCGTCGCGGCGCGGGGTGCAGCGTGGGGGCTGCCCGGTGCATGACTCACGACACTCCACTGGTCCGGCTAGGCCCGGGACTGTAGCGGAGCGACCATCACCCACCAAAGTCGTATCGTCACACGGTGTCGCGAAAACCGGCGTCAGTATCCGAAGACGCGTGCGGTATTGGCCGCTACCGCCGTGGCCAGGGCGTCCTCGCCGATGTCCTTCACTTCGGCCATCGCGCGCAATGTGACCGGAATGAGGTAGGGCGCGTTGGGCCGTCCGCGATACGGGGCCGGGGTCAGGAAGGGCGCGTCGGTCTCGACGAGGATCAGGTCGAGGGGGGCGACGGCCAGGGCGTCGCGCAGGTGCTGGGCGTTCTTGAAGGTGACGTTGCCGGCGAAGGACATGTAGTAGCCCGCCTCGGCGCAGACCTTCGCCATGGCGGCGTCACCGGAGTAGCAGTGGAAGACCACCCGCTCGGGAGCGCCCTCCTCGGCCAGGACGCGCAGCACGTCGTCGTGGGCGTCGCGGTCATGGATGACCAGGGCCTTGCCCTGCCGCTTGGCGATATCGATATGGCGCCGGAAGGAGTACTCCTGGGCGGCCATGCCCTCGGGTCCGGTACGGAAGTAGTCCAGTCCCGTCTCCCCCACCCCGCGTACCTGGGGCAGGGCGGCGAGGCGGTCGATCTCCTCGAGCGCGGCGTCCAGGGCGGCCATGCCGCCGGGCTCGCGGGCGCCCTGCCGCGACCAGCCGTCGGGGTCGCCGAGGACGATGCGGGGCGCCTCGTTCGGGTGCAGTGCCACCGTGGCCCAGACGGGCTCGTACGCGGCGGCCGTCTCGGCCGCCCAGCGCGACCCGGCCAGGTCGCAGCCCACCTGGATCACCGTGGCGACCCCGACGGAAGCGGCCTTGGCCAGCGCGTCCTCGACCGTGCCGGTGGGGGCACCTCCCAGCGGTAGCCGGGGGAGCATGTCGAGGTGGGTGTGCGAGTCGGCGACGGGCACGGCCAACGGTGCCGGGAGCGGCGGAGGGACGTCCTTGTCGTTCTTCTTCCGCTCGCCGCCGACCGGACCGTTGCTCGTGCTGTCGTTCGATGTCGTTGCCGCCATGACCGCGATTCTAGGGAGGGCGGTCCCCCGCGGCCGGGCTCACCCCGTCGGGCTCACTTCCGGTGGAAGGGCCGCAGCAGATCGGAGAGGTGCCAGTGGTGGCCCTCACGGCGCTCGTGGGTGCTGTGGGTGCCACCGTCATGGAGCGGTCCGGCGGCCGACTGGAGGGTCGCCGGGACGGCCGTGCGCTCGGCCAGATGCAGGGCGTCGGCGACCACGGACACCTGCCCGGACCGCATGATGCGCACCGTGTGCGCACCGCAGTTGACGCAGGTCGGGCGGGTCAGCGGAGACGGCACGCGCTCGCCGTCCGCGTAGTAGGTGACGAAGGGCAGGCCCTTCGCGTCCACGTGGTGCCTTATCTCGTACGACTGCTCCCAGCCGCTCCCGCATCGCATGCAGACGAAGGAGTAGGACTCGTGGGCCGGCTCGAACGCGGCGGCGGTCTGCTCCGTCACCGTGCGGGTCGCGCGCTGGGCTCCGTTCGAAGCTCCTGCGGTCTCGCTCATGGCAGCTCCTCTTGTCCGTCGGACAAGTCTCTCCGGGACCGGACGTCCCACCACAAGGGAACGCCCATCCCGGCGACGGCGCAGCAGCCTGACCCACGAATTGGGACAAACTTGGCGGCTCCATGCCCGAAAGCGTTGGCTGCCATGCCAGGGCTTTGCTTTTCAGGTTAGCCCTTTACCTTACTGTCAATCCCGCTGTGCGGCATTTTTTGCCGCTACGACCGCATCGAACACATCTCTCTTGGGTAGGCCCGTCTCCGCCGCCACGGCCACGATGGCCTCCTTGCGGCGTTCGCCCGCTTCCTCCCGGACGCGTACGCGCCGGACGAGTTCGGCGGCGTCCAGGGTCTCGGGCCCGCGCTCGGGGGCCCCTTCGACGACGATCGTGATCTCGCCCCGGACGCCCTCGGCCGCCCAGGCCGCCAGCTCCTCCAGGGGGCCGCGCTTGACCTCCTCGTAGGTCTTCGTCAGCTCCCGGCACACGGCGGCGCGGCGGTCCGCGCCGAAGGCCTCGGCCATCGCGGCGAGCGTGGCGTCCAGGCGGTGGGGGGCCTCGAAGTAGACGAGCGTGCGGCGCTCGTCGGCCACCTCGCGCAGCCGGCCCAGCCGCTCGCCGGCCTTGCGGGGCAGGAAGCCCTCGAAGCAGAACCGGTCCACGGGCAGGCCCGAGACCGCCAGCGCGGTGAGCACCGCCGAGGGGCCCGGCACGGCCGTGACCTTGACGCCCTTCTCCACGGCGGCCGCGACGAGCCGGTAGCCGGGGTCGGACACGGACGGCATCCCCGCGTCGGTGACCAGCAGCACCCGCGCCCCGCCCACGAGGGCCTCGACCAGCTCGGGCGTCCGGGCGGACTCGTTGCCCTCGAAGTAGGAGACCACCCGGCCGGTGGTCTGCACCCCCAGCGCCTGGGTCAGCCGGCGCAGCCGGCGGGTGTCCTCGGCGGCGATCACCTCGGCGGTGCCGAGCTCGGCGGCCAGCCGCGGGGGCGCGTCGGCGACGTCGCCGATGGGGGTTCCTGCGAGTACGAGAGTTCCAGTCACGCTCCCATCCTCGCAGCTCGCGGCGGCGCCCCTCCGGACGCCGGGGTCCTCGGGCCTCAGCCGCGGCGGGTCGGCACGAGCGTGATGTCCCGCTCGTGGGCGATGGCCAGGAACCGCGGCAGCGGGATCCCACCCCGGTCGGAGCTCATCTGGAGGAGCGTGCCGTCGGCCCGCGCCGGGCCGGGCCGGAGCGACGCCCCGTAGGGGCGGGCCGAGTTGCGCCACCGGTGCCGGGTGCCGTCGCAGACGGCCTTGCTGCCGCCGACGCCCTCGGTCCGGCGGTTCTGGAGGACGTTGCTGGCGACGAAGACCGTGCCGGTGTGCTCGACGACGGTGCAGCGGTAGCTGCCGCTCATGGTGAGGGTTCCGTCGGGGGCGAGGGTGGCGGTGGGGTCGATGGTCATGGAGCCCGTGGACCGGGGGGCGGGCGCGGCCGTCACGGGGGCGGCGGCCACGGGGGCGGCCGTGGCCAGGCAGGCGAGGGCCCCGGCGGCGACGCTGTCACGGACGACGCGGATGCGGATGCGAATGCGGTTGCGCATGGGGCAGGGATACCGGAACCGGCCGCCGAGGTGTCCGCACCTCACCCGCCCGGCGGCGCGTCTCCCTGTGCGCGGCATCGGCACCCCGCATCGGCTGGCGTGCGGCATCAGCTGGCGTGCGGCATCAGCTGGCGTGCAGCATCAGCCCGATCCCGACGACCATCAGCCCCGCCGCCGCGATCCTCGGCGCCCCGAACCGTTCCTTCATCACGACCGTGCCGATCGCCGCGCCCACGATGATCGACGACTCGCGCAGCGCCGCGACCGGGGCGAGGGGCGCCCGCGTCTGCGCCCACAGCACCAGCCCGTACGCGAAGACGGACAGCAGTCCGCCGAGCAGCCCGCGAACGGCGAAGGGGCGGATCTGGGCGAGCAGGGCGCCGCGCCGGGCGGCCACCGCCCAGGCGGGGATCACCAGCCCCTCCAGGATCATCAGCCAGGAGATGTAGCCGAGCGACGAGCCCGAGGCCCGTACGCCCAGGCCGTCGACGACCGTGTACGCGGCGATGGCGAGCCCCGTGGCGACGGCCGCCCCGATCGCCGCCCACCGGGGCCGGGCGCCCGAGCCGCGGATGCCCCAGAGGGCGAGGCCGGTCAGCCCGGCGGAGGCGACGGCGACGCCCGCGAGCTGACGGCCGTCGGCGACCTCGTGGGCGAAGAGCGCCGCGAGGCCGGTGACCGCCAGCGGGGCGGTGCCGCGGGCGATCGGGTACATCTGGCCGAAGTCGCCGAGGGTGAACGACCGCATGAGCAGGAACTGGTAGACCGTGTGGAGGACGGCCGAGGCCAGCAGGTACGGCCAGGCCCCGGCGGCGGGCGTCGGTACGAACGGCAGCAGCGCCGCCCCGCAGAGCGCCCCGCCGCCGCCCACGAGGGTGAAGGCGAGTAGCTGGTCCCTGATGCCGTGGGCGATGGCGTTCCAACTGGCGTGGGTGACGGCGGCGATGAGGACGGCGATGGCGACGAGCGGCGTCATGCGCCACCACCCCCGGCCCGGCGGTCAGGTATGCGGCACGGAATGCTCATGACACCCGACGCTAGCGGCGCCGGTGGGGGCCCGCGATGTCGTTTCCGTCACCCGGACAGCCCGTCACCCCGTCGTCCCGTCACGTCACCCCGTCACGTCACCCCGTCACGTCACCCCGTCACATCGGCCCCGGGCCTGGGGTCCGCGCTCAGCACCGCCGCGACGACCGGGCCGGCCGAGTCGCCGCCGTGCCCGCCCTGCGGGACGACGGCGGCCGCCGCCACGTCGTTGCGGTACGCGGCGAACCAGCCGTTGGGCGCGGACTGGCCGTCGACCTCCGCCGAGCCCGTCTTGGCACCGATCTCGCCGCCGAGGCCGGCCATCGCCCTGGCGCCCGTGCCGGAGACGGCGGTGAGCCGCATCATCGAGCGCAGGTCGTTGGCGGCGGAAGGCGCCAGCGGGCGGGCGGCCTTGGCGAGTTGACGGCCGTCCAGGGACGGGTCCACGAAGTACGGCTGGTGGAACGATCCCTCGCGGACGGTCGCCGCGATCGACGCCATGTTGAGGGGGCTCATCTGCACCCGGCCCTGCCCGATGAGCGAGGCGGCCTTGCCCGCACCGCCGTCGGTGGGCACCCGGCCGTCGAAGGTCGCGACGCCGGCCTTCCAGTCCAGCCCGATCCCGAAGACGTCGCGGGCCTCGGCGGCGAGGGCGCCGTCGGAGAGCTGCCCGGCGAAGGAGATGAAGGCGGTGTTGCAGGACGCGGCGAAGTCCTGGGCGAAGGTGGCCCGGGGGTTCTCGCTGTTCTCGACGTTGTGGAAGGTCATGCCGTACGTGGCGTTCTTCGGGCACGGCACGGACTTGGCGGGCGCGGCCTTGCCCTGTTCCAGCAGCAGCGCGGACGTCATGATCTTCATCGTGGAGCCGGGCGCGGTCGTGCCGCCCAGCGCGGCGTTGAATCCGCCCTTCTTGGAGTTGGCGACGGCGAGGATCTCGCCGGTGCTCGCCTTCACGGCGACCACGGAGGCGTCGCTGTACCTGTTCACCGCGGCCTCGGCGGCTCGCTGGAGGCCCGCGTCGATGGTGGTCCGCAGCTTGCCGGGCTTGCCCTCGGAGACGACGTGGAGGTTCTTGGGCGCCGTACCCGCGGGCCCTTCGAGCCGGACCGCGACGGCGGGCTCGCCGCCCGCCTTCTCGCCGTACTTCTTGCGCAGCTCGGGCAGGACGGACGCCAGGGACGGGTGGTCCTTGCCGGGGTCCAGTTCGACGCCGCCCCGGCCGACGGCGACGACCTTGGGCTCCTCGGTGGCGCCGGTGCGCAGCGTCCGGCCGGCGGTGAGCTCGGGGTGGACGACGGTCGGCTGCCAGCCGACCTTGGCGCGGCCGCCCTCCGCGCCGCGGACGACGTCGAGCGAGGAGTCGTAGGCCCAGGTGGTGCGCTGCTTGTCGAGGACGACCTCGGCGCTGACGGAGAAGGGCACCTTCGTGCCGACGGCCGCGCCCTGCTTGAACGTCACCTTCTGTACGTGCGCGGCGTCCCGGAAGGCGGTCAGGGCGGTGGTCGCCGCCTGGACGTTGTCGGTGAGGCCGGCGGCCTTGCCGGTGTCCCCGGCGGCCCAGGCGCCGAGGAAGTCGCGCGCGGTCTTCTCGGTCTCGTCGGACGTCGGTGGCCCGGTGCGGGCCGGGGCGGCCTCCGCTCTCAGTCCGCCCGCGCCGCCGCCTGTGACGGCGTCGACGAGGTTGTAGGCGCCCAGCCCGGTCGCCCCCACGACCGCCGCTGCGGCGACGCCTATGCCGATCTTCGCACCAGTGCGCATGCTCCCCTGCCCCCTCCTGGTTTTAATCACCTGATTAAAACCTCGGACGGCACTCTACGGGATGGTGGTGACGCATGGTGTGAAACGGCCGGAAACAGCCGCTTGAACCCGACGGGGCGTCAAACGGCGCTGAGGAAAAGGGCTCCGGACGAAATCGGGTCCAGATGCCAGATCCAGGCGTCAGGTCCAAGTGTCAGATCCAGATGTCAGATCCAGGTGTCCAACCACATCCGGTTGCGCCAGGCGTCCATGGGGATGGCCTGGCCGGTGTAGATCGGGAAGAAGTAGATGAAGTTCCAGGCGATGAGCAGGACGAGCACGCCCGCGCCGACGGCGCCCAGCGCGCGGCGCCGTTCGGTGGAGCCGGGCGGGCCGAGGATCGCCCCGACCATCATGGCCACCGCCAGGCAGAGGAAGGGCACGAAGACGACGGCGTAGAAGACGAAGATCGTCCGTTCCTGCCACATGAACCAGGGGAGGTATCCGGCCATGAGCCCGCACAGCACCGCGCCGGCCCGCCAGTCGCGGCGCAGCGCCCACCGGTAGAGCAGATAGATGACCGCGAAGCAGCCCGCCCACCACAGCAGCGGGGTGCCCAGCGCGAGCACCTCGCGGGCGCACTTGTCGGTGGTGTCGATGGGGCAGCCGCCGTTGCCGGGTTTGGGGGACTCGTAGAAGTACGAGACCGGGCGGGACTGGACCAGCCAGCTCCAGGGGTTGGACTGGTAGGTGTGCGGCGAGGAGAGGGTGGTGTTGAAGTCCCACACCTGCCGCTCGTAGTGCCACAGGCTGCGCAGCGGGTTGAGGATCCCGGCGAGGAAGCCGTCGGGGCTCTGTCCGCCGTCGCTCTCGGCCCAGTGCCGGAAGAAGCCGCTGTGCTGCCAGCCGGCCGTCTTGCTGTACGTGCCGCTGTGGGTGAACCAGCCGGTCCAGGAGGCGATGTACACGCCTATCGCCACCGGCACGGTCGACAGGAACGCCCAGGGCGCATCGCGCCGCAGCGTGGACAGCCAGGGCCGCCGGGCGCCGGCGAGGCGGCGGGAGCCGACGTCCCACAGCACGATCATCAGGCCGAACGCGGCGAGGTAGACGGCGCCGTTCCATTTGGTGGCGAAGGCCAGCCCGAGGAACACCCCGGCGGCCAGCCGCCAGGGCCGCCACCCCAGCCGCAGCCGGTCGCCGACCCCGGCGTCGGGCAGGACGGTGCCGGTGCCGTCCTGCCGCTCCGGCAGGGCGGCGGCGAGCCGGGCCCGCGCCTTGTCGCGGTCGACGAGCACACAGCCGAAGGCGGCGAGGACGAAGAACATCAGCACGGTGTCGAGCAGCGCCGTGCGGCTCATGACGAAGTGCAGCCCGTCGACGGCGAGCAGCGCCCCGGCGAGGCACCCCAGGAACGTCGACCGGAACAGCCGCCGCCCGATGCGGCACAGCATCAGCACCGACAGCGTGCCGAGCACGGCGACCATGAACCGCCAGCCGAAGGGGTTCAGCCCGAACATCCACTCGCCGACGGCGATGACCCACTTGCCGACGGGCGGGTGCACGACGTACCCGGGGGCGTCGGGGACGGCGGCGTGCCCGGCGATGATCTGGTCGTTGACGTCCTTGACGCTGTTCCAGTCGACCTCGTAGCCCCGTTCCAGCAGGGCCCAGGCGTCCTTGGCGTAGTACGTCTCGTCGAATATGACGGCGTTCGGGGAGCCCAGATTCCAGAACCGGATCAGCCCCGCGAACAGCGCCACGACCAGCGGCCCGGCCCACCCCATCGACCGCGCGAGCACCCGCGCCGCCCCCGGCCCGGCCCCCATCGCCTCCCACACCCGCGTCCCGGGCTCGGGAAACGCGGGCACGAGCCGCTCCCTCACATCCGGCTGCGCCACACCCCCCTGATAGCCGAACCGGCGGAGTCTGCGCTGCCACGGGAGTGGCTGCTCGTCCGTCGTTCGGCCCTGCCGGGGGTGCGTCGCGGTGTCACTGGTCACCGCGCCATCGTAGGGAACGGAGCTGTGAGGGCGCGGGGGGCGCGTCGCTCCGGTCAGGCGGAGCAGCTGATGCCGGGGCTGCCGGTCAGGCTGATGCTCTGGCCGGCGATGCCGGCCACGTCCTTCACGGCGCCGTTCACGACGTCGGCGGCCGGTGCCGGGAGGTCGGGAAGCCCGGCGTTGATGTCGCAGGCCGCCGGAATCGGACTCGGGGCGGCGGCAGCGGTCCCCGCGCCTCCCATGACGCTCAGGGCGGCGACGGCCGCGACACCGGTCAGGACGGAGACGGCTCGACGTGTACTGGACATGCCATCCTCACTCTCCGGGGCGCCCGCCCTGCCCGGACCACCCCTTCGCCTCGCGCGGACGCTACCCACCACCGGACGCGTCCAGCGCTTTGTGCGCGACCTCTCACAGGGCCTCACCGAGCCACCACGGACGCGTGCGCTTCGCGCTGGTGGACGCCCATCCGGAGGGCGGCGTCCCGCATCGCGGCGGAGTCGCCCTGCCGCTCGGCCTCGTGCCGGTCGGCCTTGATGTACGCGCACTGGGCGCACGGCAACGCGCTCCTCAGCTCGTGACAGGCCCGGCCGAGGTCCCGCATGTGCCCGACGGCCGAGCGCAGCCCGGCCCCGGGCCCCTCCGCGAGCGCGCGACGGGCCGCGCCGACCACCGACCGCGCCCGCTCACCGTCCGGCGTCGTCGGCGGCATGCGGCCGACGTGCGCCTCCGCGACCGGCAGCAGCTCCTCCAGGAACCCGCGCAGGCACGCGGTGGTCTCCGCGACCTCCTCGTGCCGGGGCAGGGCGGCGGGGTGCGCGATCGCGCGGCGGATGGCGTCGGCGACGTAGCGGGACATCGCGGTCGCGGTGTCATGGGCTTCCAGGTCCACGTTTCAGGGCTCCCTCGTGGAGATCGTCCGGTACGCAGAGGTAACACCCCTCGCGGCCCTCGCCGGTACCGTGGAGGCAAGGCGTGAACGTGAAAGCCATGAAAGTCGGCAGGAGTTGAAGCATGGCGAGCAACCCACGCACCTCGAACACGGCCCTGGTGGCTCTGCTCGACCAGGCGAAGTGGTCGCGCGGCCAATTCGCGACGGCAGTCAACCGGACCGGCGCCGAGGCCGGGTCGGCTCTGCGCTACGACCAGTCGGCCGTCTCGCACTGGCTGTCCGGGACGATGCCCCGGCGGGACGTACGGCCCATCGTCCTCGAAACCCTCGCCCGCCGCCTGAAGCGGCCGGTAACACACGCCGAGGCCGGGCTGCCCGCCCCGGACGGGAACGACGGCAGGAACACCCTCGAAGAGCTGATCGACGTCGGCAGGGCCGACATGGACCCGTCCCGCCGGGGCGTGCTCACGGCGGGCGTGTACTCGGCCGCGCTCGCGATCCCGCTCTTCCCCGACCTCGCCGGGGGCGTGGAACATCGTACGGGCGACACCGGCCGCACCGTACGCATCGGCGCGGGCGAGGTCGCCACGGTCCGCACCATGACCGAGAGGATCGCCGACATCCTCGACGAGCTCGGCGGTGGCCACGCCCGCCCCATGGCAGCCGCCTTCCTGGTCAACACCATCGCCCCGTACCTGAAGGCGTCGGCCCCGGGGAACGTGCGCAAGGGCATGCTGTCCGCCGCGTCCGACCTCGTCTATCTGACCGGCTGGATGGCGATGTACGAGCGCGAGCACGGCCTCGGGCAGCTCTACTACACCAAGGCCCTCAAGCTCGCCGGAGCGGCGGAGGACCATGTCACCTACTGCCGCACCCTGCGCGGCATGAGCCTCCAGGCCTCGAACCTCGGCCACGGCGCCAAGGCCCTGGAGCTCGCCGACGCCGCCGCCGAGGCCTCGCCGAAGGCCGGCCCGCGCCTGCGGGCCTTCCTCGCGGGCCAGCAGGCGCACGCCGCGTCGATGACGGGCGACCGCCACACCGCGCTCGCGCGGCTGCGGGAGACGGAGGCGGCCCTGTCGAAGGCGGACTCCCGGCGGGAGGCCATCGGCGGGTACGACGCGAGCGCGTACCACTTCCACGTGTCGCACGTGCTCTACGAGTTCAAGGACCTGGAAGGATCGATCCGCGCGATGCGGGAGTGCCTCAAGGTTCAGCCGCGACAGGAGCGCCAGGGGCGCGTGCACTCCAACGCTCTACTGGCGCAGCGTCAGTTCGAGCTCGGCCACGTGGAGGCAGCGTGCGCCACGTGGCACGCCTTCCTCGACGACTACGTCCAGCTCTCGACGGCCCGCGGGGACGAGCACTTCGACACGATGCGGCGCCGGATCCGCCCGCACGGGAAGGCACGAGCGGTGCGGGAACTGACGGAACGGGCCCGGGAGATCGCGCGCGCTAAGGCGTAGGAACCGGTAAGGCAGCGGAATTCCGCACCAGGAGAGCCAACGAATTGAGATTGGCGCTGCCTTCTCGACACCGCGGCGGCGGCAGCCGCGCATCACGACACCTCCGGCGCCATCGCCGCCACCACACGCGACATGGCCGCGATCCGAGCCGCCCTGGGGGCCCAACCGTGATCCCCCGCGCCCCACGCACGATCCAGGTCATCGCCGATGCCCTGGATCCGGAACGGCGGCCGGAGCTCTACCGCTTGGTCCTCACCACCGAGGCGGGGCCCGAGTTGCACAACCTGATCGCGACCTGGTGGGGCCACGCGATGCTCGACACCGACCCGGACCGCGAGCGCATCATCGCCGCCGCCGAAGTGGGCACCCTGCCGACCGTGAGCATGGACGCGGTCTTGAAACTTCGCCATGCCCGATGAAAGGTGAGCATGTGCCGGACATCATCCCGCTCAGTGAGGTCTCTTACCTGTTTGAGGACTTCGAGCACACAGCCTGGCGACTCCAGACGCGACAGGAGTACCCGTCGGACCGACGCAGCGTGAGGTGGAAGCGCTGGCAAGCCGGTGAGACCCTGGCCTACGAGGCCGATCATCCGTGGCACTCGAACGTCCGCGCCCAGGCCGAAGCGGGAAAGCGATTCGAGCGGGTGCGCGTCGTCGATGACCCGCCGACCGAAGGGCAGCGTTTCCTGCTGGCCTCGGGGCTCAGCAACGCCGAGGCAGGCGAAGACGTCCGTTACCTGGCCCGCATAGACGCCGAGCGCGTCGGGCTGCCCGACGGCGACTTCTGGTTGTTCGACTCGCGTATCCTCGCCCGCTTCCACTTCGGCGAGCACGCCGCGACACTGGGCGTCGAGCTGATCGAAGAGCCCTCGGCCGTACTGAGCGCCTGCCAGGTCCGCGATCTGGCCTGGCACTACGCCGTCCGTACAGAGGAGTTCCCGAAGCACGGGCTCCCCGACCGATAGTGGGGCCCGGTCACATCCACAGCCCCGGCTGGGCAGCCGGCAGCGCGGACCGGAAGGGCAGCAGCGGCGGGACGTCCCCCGACGTCACCTCGCGGTGGTAGAGCGCCATCCGGTAGATGCCCGACATGGTCGACGTGACGATGCCCGTCAGCAGCCACAGCAGCACCACCCCGCCCGCCACGCCCAGCATCACCGCGACGTCGTCCGTCTCGACCGCGAGGATCAGCGCTGCCACGCCCATGGCCGCCACGAGCGCGGTCGTCAGGAAAACCCGCATTGATCCGGCCACCTGGGCACCCAGCTCCCGGCGCCCCAGGGCCAGCGAGTGGCGCAGGGCCGTGAGCAGGCCGGAGCCCTCGACGACGAGGACGGGGAGGGCGAAGTAGGTCAGCAGCGACCAGGACAGCCCGGCCACGTCGAAGAGCCAGGAGACGCCGACCGTCGACTCGGCGATCTGTAGCAGCACCCCAACCGTGTTGCCGAGCACGCTCCAGCAGGCGAGCGTCGGCAAGCGGCGCAGCATCGCGCGCAGGGAGGTGCGGATCGTGGGCCGGTCGTCGTCCAGCAGGGCGTGCACGGAGTGGAGCAGCGCCGCGGTGAAGTAGGTGCCCACACAGGACAGCAGGGCCAGCAGCGCGAAGAGTTCGACAGTCTGGGGCGTCGTCGGCGCCTGGCCGTCCAGCACGCGGTCGCGGACGCCGCTCAGGGGCAGTAGCCAAGCGGTCGTCAGGACCGCGGCGAGCGCGGCGATGTTCATCGCCGGGAAGCACAGGAGCGCCGGTCGGCGCTTCAGTACCCCGAAGGCCGTTCTGATGATTCCTCGTCTCACGCCGCTCCTTTTCAGCCAATCGGGAGCCGCATCCTTCCACAACACCACTTGTCTTGTTCTATTACTATGCAAACAACTGGAGGTGCCATGTCGTCCACCGCACGCCGCGTTCTCGTCGCCGTCCTCCCCCATCCCCTCGCCTGCGCCGCAGTCGTCACCGCCTACTACTCGTTCCGCGACCGGCTGCCACACCCCATGGCCTCGCACATCGGCCCCGGGAACAAGGCCGATGGGTTCGACGACCCGGAATCGTTCCTCGCCGTCTCCCTCGTCGTGCTCCTCGTCATCGGTGTGGTGTTCGCGTTCCTGACGTGGCTGACGCGGTCGGCGCCCGGGCAGCAGCGCGGGGTCGCCGTGGCCGGGGGCGGCATGGGCGTGGCCCTCGGATGGATCGTCGTCGGCATTCTGCGCGCCAATGCCGAGGTCGGCGCGGGCGGCGACGCCGCCACCGTCACGCTCCCCCTCTGGCAGGCGGGCCTGGGCTTCGCCGCCGGTGCCGTGTACGGCGTTCTCGGCTGGCTGGTCACGGGGCGGGACAAGGCCCCCGCCCCGGCCACCGAGCGAGCCCCCGCCGAAGCCGCACGGCTGCCGCTCGGCGAGAGCGAGAGCGCGAGCTGGACCCGGGTCGTGGGGGCCCGGGCGCAGATCGGCGTCGGGGCGATCATGCTCGTGACGGGCGTGTTCGTCGCGATCGTCACGGGCTGGACCGGCGGGCTCGTCTGCCTCGTCTGCGGGGTGCCGCTGGTGCTCCTCTGCCGGGTGCGGGTCAGCGCCGACCGGCGCGGCATCACCGTCACGCCCGCCGCCCTGCCCTGGCCGCGCCTGAACGTACCGCTGGAGCGGATCGAGGAGGCCGGCCACCGGCCCGTCGACGCCCTGCGCGACCTCGGCGGCTGGGGCTACCGGGCCCACCCCGGCATCAGCGGTATCGTGCTGCGCTCCGGCGACGCGCTCAGCGCCCGGCTGACCACCGGCAGCGAGTTCGTCGTCACCGTCGACGACGCGGCCACCGCCGCCGCGCTGCTCAACACCCTGGCCGACAGGGAACGTTCCAACGGAAACGGAGTGCGGGGCTGACATGTTGTTCCGGGTCGACCCGTCCTCATCCGTCCCCCTCGGCGAACAGATCGCCGGCGGGCTGCGCGGCGCCATCGCCGACGGCTCCGTACGCCCCGGCGAGCGGCTGCCGTCCGCGCGGGAGGTCGCCGCGTCCCTCGGCGTCAACATGCACACCGTGCTGCGCGGTTATCAGCAGCTCCGCGACGAGGGGCTCATCGAGCTGCGCCGGGGGCGCGGGGCCGTGGTGACGGGCGGGACGGCGACCTCCGGGCGCGCCCGGCTCACCGCGCGGGCGCGCGAACTCGTCGCCGAGTCACGCGCGCTCGGGCTCTCCGACGACGACATCCTGGCCATGATCAGGTCGTCCCTCGGCTGAGTCTGAGCCTGATCCTGAGTCCGAGTCCGAGTCCGAGTCACGCCGCAGCGCCTGCCGCAGGCCCAGGTTCCCGATCAGGATGCCGCCGTCCACCGGCAGCGTCACCCCCGTGATCCACGACGCGTCCGGCGAGGCGAGGAAGGCGACGGCCGCCGCGATGTCCTCCGGCTGTCCGACCCGTCCCAGCGGGTAGTGCTCGGCCGCCCGGTCCAGCGAGTCCTCCCGCCCCGCCCAGCCGGGGGTGCGGATCGTGCCGGGCGCCACGAGGTTGACCCGTACGCCCCGGGCCGCGCAGTGGCCGGCCAGTGTCCGGGTCAGGCCGGCCAGGCCCGCCTTGGCCGCGCTGTAGGCGTGGTTGCCGAAGTCCTGCTCGCCGTTGACCGAGCCGACGCTGACGACCGAGGCACGGCCGCCCGCGGCGGTCAGCAGCGGCATCGCGGCCCGGACGCACCGGAAGGCGCCGGTGAGGGTGATGTCGAGGTCGCGGGCCCACGCCTCGTCCGGGAAGTCCTCGACCAGCGGTGGGTCCGGGTGGAACGAGTAGGCGTTGTTGACCAGTACGTCCAGGCGTCCGTAGCGCTCCGCCACAAAGGCCAGCGCCGCCGCGACCGCCGCCGCGTCGCCGACGTCGCAGGCGAGCGAATCGGCGGTGAGCCCGTCCGCCCGCAGGCCCGAGGCGGCCTTCGCCGCGCGCTCGCCGTCCAGGTCGGTGACGAGCACGCGCGCGCCCTCCGAGGCGAAGCGGCGCGCCGTGGCCTCGCCGATGCCCCGGCCCGCGCCCGTGATCAGTACAGCGTAGCCCTCGAACCTTCGGGTCATGCGGCCAGCTCTACCCCGCCGAGGGCCCCTTCTACCCCGCTCTACCCCGCCAGCGACCGTGCGACCGCCCGGACGAGCGCCTGGGCGCGCGGGTCCGCCGTGACGTTCTTCTGCATGCCGTTCGTGACGTACCCGAAGGCGACGCCCGACTCGGGGTCGGCGAAGGCCAGGGAGCCGCCGCGGCCCGGGTGGCCGAAGGAGCCGGGGGCCAGCAGCGGGGAGGCCGGGCCGTGGAGCATATAGCCGAGGCCGAAGCGGGTGTTGACGACGAGGACGCGGTCCGGGCCCGCCGACTCCTCCGTGCGCGCCAGGGTCAGCGTCGCCGGGGCGAAGAGCCGGCGGCCGCCGTCGACCGGGCCGATCAGCGAGGCGTAGAAGCGGGCCAGCGCGTCGGCTGTGGCGATGCCGGCGGAGGCGGGCAGCTCGGCGGCGCGGTAGGCCGGGTCGTTCTCGTCGGCGGCGGGGCTGATCGCGCCGAAGGCGCGGCGGGTCAGCGAGTCCGGGTCGCGGTAGGCGTCGGTGACGGACGCCTTGGGTCGGACACGCAGCCCGGCGGCGGCGGGCGCGGCGGGGGCCGGGGCGTCGGCGATCCGGCCGACGCGGTGCCGCTCCGCGTCCGGCAGGCCTATCCACAGGTCCAGGCCCAGCGGCCCGGATATCTCCTCGGCCACCCACCTGCCCAGGGACCGGCCGGTCACGCGCGGCACCAGCTCGCCGAGCAGCCAGCTGTACGTCTGGGCGTGGTAGCCGTGGTCCGTGCCGGGCTCCCAGGCGGGGGCCTGCGCGGCGAGGGCGCGCGGGCCGCTGACGCCGTCGATGGCCTCGGCGGGTGTGAGCGGGGTGTCCAGCACGGGCAGCCCGGCGCGGTGGGCGAGCAGGTGACGGACGAGGACCCGCTCCTTGCCGGCCGCCTTGAACTCGGGCCAGTACGTGCCCACGGGCGCGTCCAGGTCCACCTGGCCGCGCTGGTGCAGCAGGAGGAGGACGGCGGCGGCGACGCCCTTGGTGGCGGAGCGGACGATCTGGGCGGTGCCCCGGGTCCAGGGCTCCGCGTCACCGTCCGGATCCGCGTCCGCGTCCTTCGTGCCGGCCCACAGGTCGGCCACCTTCCGCCCGTCCCGGTAGACCGTCACGGCCGCGCCGCGCTCACCGCGCCGTGCGAAGTTCTCCGCGAAGGCGTCCCGGACCGGCTCGAAGCCGTCCGTCACCGTGCCCTGGACGTCCACCACTGTCTTCCGCTCCCACTGTGCCGATCGCTACAAAACCATCCACCATGGTGCAACGTGTCCGGAAGTGGTCGGGGACGGGGGTCGCCTCAGGTCGCCTCAGGTCACCTCGGATCACCTCGGGGGTCACCTCCCCACGACCGCCGTGCGCGGGTCGAAGCCGAACGGCAGCTCCAGGCGGTGGGCCCGCATGGTGCCCTCGTCGCACAGCAATTCCCCGGTGGGCCCGTCGGCGGCGATGACCCCGCCGCTGAGGATCACCGAGCGCTCGCACAGCTCCAGCGCGTACGGCAGGTCGTGGGTGGCCATGAGCACCGTCACATCCAGCGAGCGCAGGATGTCGGCAAGCTCACGCCGGGAGTCCGGGTCGAGGTTGGAGGAGGGCTCGTCGAGGACGAGGATCTCCGGCTCCATGGCGAGGACCGTGGCCACCGCCACCCGGCGCCGCTGCCCGAAGGAGAGGTGGTGCGGGGGGCGGTCGGCGAAGTCCGCCATGCCGACCCGCTCCAGGGCCGTACGGACGCGCTCCTCCAGCTCCGGGCCGCGCAGCCCGGCGGCGGCCGGGCCGAAGGCCACGTCCTCGCGGACGGTCGGCATGAACAGCTGGTCGTCCGGGTCCTGGAAGACGATGCCGACCCGGCGCCGCACCTCGGCCAGGTTCGGCTTCGTCACCGGCAGCCCGGCGACCCGGCGACCCGGACCGAGCCCACGCCGCCGCCGAGGATGCCGTTGAGGTGGAGGACGAGGGTGGTCTTCCCGGCGCCGTTGGGGCCGAGCAGGGCCACCCGCTCCCCGCGCCGGACGGTCAGGTCGACGCCGAAGAGGGCCTGGTGGCCGTCGGGGTAGGCGAAGGCCGGCCCGGAGACCTCCAGGGAAGGGGAAAGGGCGGTCATGTCAGGGTCCATCCCGTCAGGCAGACCGCCAGCGCGGCCGGCGGCAGCGCGGCAGCGTGCGTCCACTGCGCACGGGTCGCGGTCACGTCGTCGATCACGGGCATCGTGCCCACGTACCCCCGGCTGACCATCGCCAGGTGGACGCGTTCACCACGCTCGTACGAGCGGATGAACAGCGCCCCCGCGGACTTGGCCGGCACCCCCCAGTGGCCCACCCCGCGCGCGGTGAAGCCGCGCGACTCCCGGGCGATGCGCATCCGCCGCATCTCGTCCGTGACCACATCGCCGTAGCGGATCATGAAGGACGCGATCTGGACGAGCAGCGGCGGCATCCGCAGCCGCTCCAGCCCCAGCAGCAGCGCCCGCAGCTCGGTCGTCGCGGCGAGCAGCACCGAGGCGGCGACGCCCAGGGTGCCCTTGGCCAGGATGTTCCAGGCGCCCCACAGCCCGGGTCCGCTGAGCGCCACGCCGAGGACGTGCACCCGCTCGCCGGGTACGACGAACGGCATGCAGCGCGAACGCCACGAACGGCACCTCGATCAGCAGCCGCCGCAGCAGAAACCCGTACGGCACCCGGCCCACGCCCGCGACGGCCGCGAGCAGCAGCGCGTACAGCCCGAAGGCCCACACCGCCTCGCGGGGCATGGAGACGACGACGAGGACGAAGCAGAAGACGGCCGCGAGCTCGCAGTGCGGCGGCAGGTCGTGGACCGGCGACCGGGCGTGCCGGTAGAGCTTGTGGGCTCCCCCATAGCTGAACGCATGGGAGGTACCCCCATCGGCGCCCATGTCAGACGGTCTCGCCGGTCACGGCTGCGGCCTTGGCCGCGTTACTCCTGCGACGGCGTACGACCACGAAGACGCCCGTGCCCACCGCCGGCGTCGCCCCGACGCCGATCACACCGGCCAGTCCGCCGGAGAGCCGGGCGTCCGGGACGTCCTTGACCTGGTAGTCCGCGAGCGGGGAGTCCTTGGCCGCATGCTCCTTGGCCCTGGCGTCGATGCCCTTGTCGTGGGCGACCTTCTCCAGGCCGTCCGGGCTGGAGAAGGCGTAGAAGCTGACGAAGCCGGCGAGCGCCAGGCCCCTCGCCGGGGCCCGCGCCCCACCGGCCGGCACGGGCCGGAACCGCCCCCGGGGCCAGTCGGGTGATTCATCGCCGCCTCGGGCATATGTCCCGTTCCACGGCTTACTCATCATGACGGCCATCTCTGCTCTGCCCCTGGCTGCGGAGCCACCGAAGGAGGTCCCATGCGATCGCAGGACATATCCGCGCGCCGGTACCGGCGGCCGTTCCTCGCGTCCACCGTCACCGCCGCCGCCCTGCTGCTGGCGGCGGGTCCGGGCACCACCGCCCGGGCCGTGCCACCGCCCGGCACGGATCACGCGCGGCCCCGGGCGGCCGGACTGCCCGGCGACTACGACGAGACCGCCTGCGAGGGCCCGTCGCCGGACGAGGGGGACATCTACTCGCGGCCTCCCGTGCCCGGCCCCGAGTCCGACCCTCCCGGCGGCAAGCCCGCGCGGCCCAAACCCTCCGCCCCGGCCAAGCCCCCGGAGCGAGCGCCGCACGGCTCCTCGGCCGGGGCCGCGCCCGCGCGCCACGGCCGCGCCCTGCCCAAGCGCGCGCCCAGGCGCGTGCCCACGAGATGGCCCAGGAACCTGCCCGGCCGCGACGAGGCCACGCGCATGCTCGGCGACCTCGACGTCAGGCCACTGCGGGGCGAGGGCTACGACCACCGCTACTTCGGCGCGACCTGCTGGGTGCGGCACGGCCTGGACCAGTGCACGACGCGCGAGGTCGCCCTGAAGCTCTACTCCGTCGTGCCGGCCACGCTCCAGGGCAAGTGCCGGGTCGTCGGCGGCCAGTGGCACAGCGAGTACGACAACAGGACGCTGGCCGACCCGGTGCACGTCGACGTCGACCACATCGTGTCGCTGCGCAACGCCTGGGGCTCGGGGGCACGCGAGTGGTCGGCGGAGAAGCGCGTCGAGTTCGCCAACGACCTGACGGCCTCCCCCGAGCTGATCGTGGTGTCCACCTGGGGCAACCGCCGCAAGGGCGACAAGTCCCCGGACCAGTGGATGCCGCAGGACCCGATCGGTCAGTGCCTCTACAGCCAGGCGTGGATCGGGGTGAAGGACTACTACGGGCTGAGCGTCACCCGTGCCGAGAAGGACAAGCTGCGGCAGGTCCTGGACGCCTGCCCCGCCCAGACGCCCGTGGACGGCCCGGGCCGCCCGAACCGTCCGAACCGTCCGGACCAGCAGCCCAAGCAGGACCAGCAGCCCGGGGAGAACCACCAGCCCCGGCAGGACACCCAGCCCCAGCAGAACCATCCCGGCCGGAACGACCATCCTGACCGGAACGACCGCCCCGACCGACAGGACCGACAGGACCGACAGGACCGACAGGACCGACAGGACCACTCTGACCGCCCCGACCGGCAGGACCACTCTGACCGGCAGGACCGCCCCGACCGCGACGACCGGCACGGCCAGAACGACCAGAACGGCCGTCCCGACCGGAACAGCCGGGACGGCCACTGAGAGCAGACCGGCAGGTCGACAGACCGGCAGACCGGGCCCGGGGACCGGGGCCCACCGGGCCCAGGCCCCGCCCCGGCCACCGCCTAAAGCGCGGCCCGGCTGCCGGTGCTGACCGGTGTGGTCGCCTGTGCCGCCCGTCGCGCGGCGTCGGCGACCTGGTCGGCGGTCAGCACGTAGCCCGTCTCCGCGTCCGTCGTGGAACGGGCGAAGACCACCCCGTACACCTTGCCGGAGGGGGTCAGCAGAGGTCCGCCCGAGTTGCCGGGGCGGACCGTGGAGCGGACGGAGAAGACCTCGCGCGTGGTGATGCCGTCGCCGTAGATGTCCTGGCCCTTGGCCCGGACCTCGTTGGCGACGATCGCCGCGCGCAGGTCGAGGCCGCCGTTCTCGGGGAAGCCCGCGACGACGGACGCGTCGCCGCGCTTGGCGCTCTTGTCGAAGGGCAGCACGGGCGCGTCCAGGCCGGGGACGTCCAGGACGGCCACGTCCGTGTCCGGGTCGAAGAGGACGACCTTCGCGTTGTACGCCCGCCCGACGCCGCCGACCTTGACGGTCGGGTCGCTGACGCCGGCCACCACGTGGGCGTTGGTCATCACGTGCTCGTGGGAGAAGACGAATCCGCTGCCCTCCTGGCCGCGCCGCCCGTCGCCGCCGACGTTCGCCACGCCCTCGACCTTCACCACGCTCCGCCGGGCCGCCCGGGCCGCGTCCGCGGTCACCATGTCCCCGGTGGGCTTGGGAACGCTGGTGGCGGGCTCGCTCTCGAAGGGGTTGAACACCTGGGGGAACCCGGCCCCCGCCAGCGCGTCGGTCGTCCGGCTGAACCAGGTGGGCGCCTGCTCGGGCATCACCTTGTGCACCGCGCCCAGCAGCTTCGACTCCTTGATCTCCCGGGTGAGGGAGGCGGAGTTCGCCGAGCCGAGCACGCTCGCGGCCACCCAGCCGACCAGCAGCACGGCCAGTGAGGCGGCGGCCGCGCCGGCTATGCCGTCGAGGCCGCGCACGGGCGCCCACGTCAGCCGGGACCGCAGCCGCCAGGCGAACCGGCCCGCGACGGCGTGGCCGATCACGGCCGGGATCAGCACGACCAGGACGGCGGCGACGGCCGCCAGGGACGTACCGGGTTCGAAGGGCTCCAGGGCGTAGGGCAGCGCCCAGACGCCCAGCACGGCGCCGCCGAGGAACCCGGCGAGCAGCACGACGCTCGCCACCAGGCCCCTGCGGTAGCCGGAGACGGCGTAGGCGAGGACGAGCAGCAACAGCAGCACATCGATCAGGTTCAACGCGAAGCCCTTTCCTTCACACGCGTCCCCCGACCGCGCCCACCTGCGTGGACTTAGAAAAACGCCACCGTGGCGGGTGGCGGTTCCCATTCCGTCCGAATTCATGGCGTACGCCACGTAGCCGTCCACCGGGGGCAAGCCCCCGGCCCCCGGCCCCCGGGAAGGGGCGGGACCCGGGCCCCCTCCCCGCCGCGACGGCGACCGGCCGAAACGACGCGGCCCGGCGGTACCGGACCCGCCGAAGCGGGACCGTACCACCGGGCCGCGAAGCACCGGGAATGCCGCGTCAGACGCGGACGGGCTCCCGCTCCCCGTCCGGGTCGGGCGAACCGGCCCCGTCGGAAGGCGCGAGCGTCTTCTGGAGCCCCTCACCCTCCACGTCCACGTTGGGCAGCGCCTTGTCCAGCCACTTCGGCAGCCACCAGGCCGTCTTGCCCAGCAGGGCGAGGACCGCCGGCACGATCGCCATCCGGACCACGAACGCGTCGAAGAAGACCGCGATCGCCAGGCCGAAGCCGATCATCTTGATCATCTGCTCGGACGAGCCGATGAAGCCCGCGAAGACGCTCATCATGATGACGGCCGCCGCCGTGACGACCCGCGCGCCGTGGCGGAAGCCGGTCACGATGGCCTCGCCCGGGCGCTCGCCGTGGACGTAGGCCTCGCGCATCCGGGTCACGAGGAAGACCTCGTAGTCCATGGCCAGACCGAAGACGACACCCACCATGAAGATCGGCATCATGCTCATGATCGGGCCGGTCTCCTCGACCCCGAAGAGCGAGCCCAGCCAGCCCCATTGGAAGACCGCGACGACGGCGCCGAGCGCGGCGACCACCGACAGCAGGAAGCCCAGCGCGGCCTTCAGCGGCACCAGGATGGACCGGAAGACGACGATCAGCAGCAGGAAGGCCAGGCCGACGACGAGCGCCAGGTACGGCAGCAGGGCGTCGTTGAGCTTCTGCGAGACGTCGATGTTCATCGCCGTCCCGCCGGTGACCAGGATCTTCGCACCGGTGTCGGAGGCCAGCGCGGCGCGCTCGCCCCGGATCGCGTGGACCAGGTCCTCGGTCTCGGTGCCGGTCGGCTTGGACTTGGGGATGACCATCAGGGTGGCCGTGTCCCCGGCCTTGTTGAACTGCGCCGGGGTGACCATGGCGACGTCGTCCAGCTTCGCCAGGGTGTCGTGGGTCTTCTGCGCCGCGGCCTTGGGGTCCTTGGCGTCCTTCAGGTCCACGACGTTCAGCAGCGGGCCGTTGAAGCCCGGGCCGAAGCCCTCGCTGAGCAGGTCGTAGGCCTTGCGCTGGGTGGAGCTCTTGGAGGCGGCGCCGTCGTCGGGCAGGCCGAGCTCCAGCGAGGCGGCGGGCACGGCGATCGCGCCCAGGCCGATCACACCGGCCGCGAGCACCAGCACCGGGCGGCGCAGCACGACGCGGGCCCAGCGGGTGCCCATGTTGGGCTTGTCGCCGGCGGCCGCGGCGGGGCCGCCCTTGCGGATCTTGCGGGGCAGCACCTGCTTGCCCGCGAAGCCCAGCAGCGCGGGGATCAGCGACAGGGCGATGAGCACGGCGATGGTGACCGTGCCGGCGGCCGCCATGCCCATCTTCGTCAGCATCGGGATGTTGACGACCGCGAGGCCGGCCAGCGCGATGACGACGGTCAGGCCGGCGAAGACCACCGCGGAACCGGCGGTGCCGACGGCGCGGCCCGCGGCTTCCTCGCGCTCACGGCCCTCGGCGAGCTCCGCGCGGTAGCGGGAGACGATGAAGAGGGCGTAGTCGATGCCGACCGCGAGGCCGATCATCATGGCGAGCGTCGAGGTGTTGGCGGAGAGGTCGAGCACGGGCGCCAGGGCGGCGATCGAGGAGACGCCGATGCCCACGCCGATGATGGCGGTCAGCAGCGGCAGTCCGGCCGCGACCAGCGAGCCGAAGGTGATCACCAGGACGAGTGCCGACACGGCGATGCCGATGATCTCCGAGCCGCCCTCGGGCATCTGCTGGAGGACGCTGCCGCCGACCTCGACGGTCAGCCCGGCGTCGCGGCCGTGCTGGGCGGCGTCCTTGAGCTCGGTGCGGGTGTCCTCGGTCAGGTCCATGGACTTGACCTTGTACGCGGCCGAGGCGTACCCGATGTTCTGGTCCTTGTTGACGGCCTGGCCCTGGAACGGGTCGACCGTCATGGCCACCTGCGGGCCGCGCTTGATCTCGGCGACGACCTTCTCGACGGCCGCCTTGTTCTTGGGGTCGGTCAGCTTCTGGCCTGCGGGGGCCTTGAAGACGACGCGGGCGGAGGCGTTCTGCTCGGTATTGCCGGGGAAACGTTCCTCCAGGAGGTCGAAGGCCTGCTGGGCCTCCGTGCCCGGTATGGAGAAGTCGTTGTTGGTGGACTTGGACGCCGTGGCGGCGCCCGCCCCGGCCAGCACCAGCAGCAGCACCCATATGAGGGCGAAGTACCAGCGCCGTCGGAAGGACAGTCTTCCGAGTCTGTAGAGGAACGTGGCCACGAGTGTGATGCTCCCGTCGGTTGGAGTGATGCGGGGAACTGGAAGTGGGAACCAGCCCGACGGGAGCGGTACGTCAGGTGGGGCCTCAGTGGGGGTGTAAGTGGGGGTGTAAGTGGGGGGTGGTCATACGCCTAGAGCGGGGATGATCACGGCGTCGACGTAGTGGGTGAGGAACTCGGCGTCCGGAGCCCGGTCCTCGATGAGCGGACGGGCCAGAAAGCCGCCGATCATCATGTGCGCGACGAAGGGGATGGCGGGGTTGTCCGCCACCAGCTCGCCACGTCCGACCGCGCGCCGGAGCATCTCGTCCATCCATCCCATCTCGGGTTCGACGAGCACCTCGCGCAACGCCCGGTGGAGTTCCGGGTTGGTGTGCACGGCGTGCCCGAGCCCGCGGAGCAGGGCGGTGTCCTTCTCCATCTGCTCCGTGTCGGCCTGGCACACCATGGCGTGGAGGTCACCGCGCACCGAACCGGTGTCGATGCCCTCCAGGCTGCCCGGCTTGTTGTGCCGCAGGGCCTTGGCGACCAGCTCCGGCTTGCCCTTCCACTGGCGGTAGAGGGTGGCCTTGCTGGAGTGCGTCCGGGCGGCGACGGCGTCCATCGTCAGGGCGTCGTAGCCGACCTCGCACAGGATCGCGAGCACCGCCTCGTAGAGCTCGGCCTCGCGTTCGGGGGTCAGCCTGGTGCGGCGGACCGCCGGCTTGGGTGGTTCCGTGGGCATACCGCCCCTCCCTTCCCCCCGTAGCCGTACGAAACGGTTTCGTACCGTACGAGAGTAAGCCCGGGCCGCAGCGAAACGACATCGTTTCGATGGTGTTCTCCGTCACGAACCGAGTTGCCGGGGGATCAGCCGCCCGAAACCATTGACGCGTGAGCGACGCCTACATCCGCTTTCCTCATCTGCACGGCGAGCTGCTCTGCTTCGTGGCGGAGGACGACCTCTGGCTGGCCCCGATCGGGCCGCCGGGGGCCGCCGCCGGGCGGGCCTGGCGGCTGACCGTGGACCGCACCCGCGCCGGGCACCCCCGCTTCTCCCCCGACGGGCGCCACATCGCCTTCACCAACTGGCGCAGTCTGGATCCCGAGATCCATCTCGTGGACATCGAGGGCGGGCCCGCCCGCCGGCTGAGCTACTGGGGCAGCACCGACACCCGGGTCTGCGGCTGGGCGCCCTCCGACCGGAACGGCGGCTACGACATCCTCGCCGTCTCCTCGCACGGCCAGCCGTTCTCGTACTTCTCCTGGGCCTACCGGCTGCCCACCGACGGCGGCCCCGGGCTGCGGCTGCCGTGGGGGCCGGTGTCCGACATCGCGATGGGCGAGGTCGACGGCGAGCACCGCACCCTGCTGCTGGCCGGCAAGCCGCCGCACGAGCCCGCGTCCTGGAAGCGCTACCGGGGCGGGGCGACGGGCCGGCTGTGGCTGCACGGCACCCGGCTGGTGCCGGACATCCAGGGCCATCTGGACTCGGTGATGTTCGTCGACGGCCGGATCGCCTTCCTCTCCGACCACGAAGGCATCGGAAACCTCTACTCCTGCCGGCCCGACGGTTCGGATCTGCGCAGACACACCGATCACGCCGACTTCTACGCCCGCCACGCCGCCACCGACGGCTCCCGCGTCGTCTACCAGTGCGCGGGCGAGGTGTGGCTGGTGGAGGACTTCTCCCCCGGCGCCGCCCCCCGCCGGCTGGATCTGCGCCTGGGCGGGCCGCGCGCCGGGCGGCGCACGTACCAGGTGCAGGCCGCCCAGCACGTCGGCGCGCTGGCCGTGGACACCACCGGCCGGGCCAGCGCGGTCGGGGTGCGCGGCAGCCTGTACTGGCTCACCCACCGCGACGGCCCGGCCCGCGCCATCTCCGACACCCCGGGCGTAAGGGTGCGGCTGCCGGAGATGCTGGGCTCCACCGGCCGCATCGCCTATGTGACGGACGCCGAGGGCGAGGACGCCATCGAGATCGCCCAGCTGCCGCGCGCCTCCGGGCCCTCCGAACCGCGCCGGCTGGCCGCCGGCCTGCTGGGCCGGGTGCACGAGCTGCTGTCCTCGCCCGACGGCGCACGGCTGGCCGTCGCCTCGCACGACGGGCGGCTGCTGCTCGTGGACGCCACGGCCGAGGGGACGGGCGAGGTCACGGAGCTGATCCAGTCCGCCAACGGGCCCGTGCGCGAGCTCGCCTTCTCCCCCGACTCCGGCTGGCTGACCTGGTCCCACCCGGGGGTCGGGCGCTCCCTCCGGCAGATCAAGATCGCCCGGCTCTCGGACCGGCTGATCGTCGACGTCACCAACGGCCGCTTCGAGGACGAACAGCCCGTCTTCACCCGCGACGGCCGCTACCTCGCCTTCCTCTCCTGGCGCGGCTTCGACCCGGTGTACGACGTCCACACCGGCGACCTCTCCTTCCCCCTGGGCTGCCGCCCCTACCTCGTCCCGCTGTCGTCGGCCACACGCTCGCCGTTCGCGCTGTCCGCCGAGGGCCGGCCGGCGGGCGGCGGGCTCGACCTGGACGACACCGGGGACCACGAGGGCGCGCTGGTGGTGGAGGTGGAGGGGCTGGAGAACCGGGTGACGCCGTTCCCGGTGGCCGCCTCGAAGTACTCCTCGCTCCACCCGGTCGGCGGCGGCGGTCTGGTGTGGCTGCGGTGGCCCATCTCCGGCGCCCTCGGCGAGACCTTCGCCAGCCCCACCGACGTCTCCGGCAAGCCCACACTGGAACACTTCGACCTGGTCAAGGCCAAGCGCACCGAACTCACCTCCTCCATCGACTGGTACGCGGTCAGCGGCGACGGCACCCGGCTCGTCGTCAACGACGACGGCGACCTGCGCGTCGTCCCCGCCGCCGACACCCCGGACCCCGACTCGACCGTCTTCATCGACATGCGGCGCATCCTCCACGAGGCCGACCCCGCCGCCGAGTGGCGGCAGGCCTACGCCGAGGCGGGCCGGATCATCCGCGCCTACTTCTGGGAACCGGGCATGTGCGGCATCGACTGGGACGCGGTGCTGGAGCAGTACCGTCCGCTGCTCGAACGCGTCGCCTCCCCCGACGAGTTCGCCGACCTCCTCCGCGAGGTCCTCGGCGAACTGGGCACCTCCCACGCCTACGTCGTCCCCGCCCGCCGCAACGAGGGCCCGCCCCACTACCAGCGCGCCATCGGCCTCCTCGGCACCAACCTCACCCATCGGAAGGACGGCTCCTGGGCCGTGCGCCGCGTCCTGCCCGGCGACTCCTCCGACTCCAAGGCCCGCTCCCCGCTGGCCGGTTCGGGCATCCGCGAGGGCTGGGCACTCACCCATGTCGACGGCCGCCCCGTCGACCCGGTCGCCGGCCCGTACCCGCTGCTCGCGGCGGCGGGCGGGACGACCGTCGAGCTCACCTTCCGCCCGCCCGAACCGGACGGGCACCCGCGCCGGGTCGCGATCGTCCCCCTCGTCGACGAACGGCCCCTGCGCTACCAGGACTGGGTGACCAAGCGCCGCGCTGTCGTCCACGAGCTCAGCGGCGGCAAGTGCGGCTACCTCCACATCCCCGACATGGGCGGCTCGGGCTGGGCGCAGTTCAACCGCGACGTACGGATGGAGATGTCCCGGCCCGCCCTGATCGTGGACGTGCGCGGCAACGCGGGCGGCAACATCAGCGAGCTGGTGGTGGAGAAGCTCACCCGCACCATCGTCGGCTGGGACCTCACCCGCGGCGCCCAGCCCGTCTCGTACGCCTCCAACGCCCCGCGCGGCCCGGTCGTCGCCATCGCCGACGAGATGACCTCCTCCGACGGCGACATGATCACCGCCGCGTTCAAGCTCCAGGGCATCGGCCCGGTCGTCGGCCTGCGCACCTGGGGCGGAGTCGTCGGCATGACCGGCCGCCACCGGCTCGGCGACGGCACGTCCATCACCGTGCCGATGAACGCCGCCTGGTTCGACGCCTACGGCTGGGGCGTGGAGAACCACGGCGTCGAACCCGACATCGAGGTCGACCGCACCCCGCTGGACTGGGCCGAGGGCCGCCACAAGCAACTGGACGACGCGGTACGGGTGGCGCTGGACCTGCTGGAACAGCACGGCGCGACGAACCCGCCCGACTACTCGGGCGTACCGGACCTGCGCCGCCCGAAGCTGCCGCCGCGCGGGTGAGTACGAGTGAGGGGCGCGCCCTGCTGCTGGGCGCGCCCCTCACTCGTACTCGACGGTCGGCAGGCTACTGACGGTCGTCGAACTCGTCCTGGATGTCGTCCAGGGACTGCTGGCGGTTCTGCTGCTGGCTCTTCTGCTGCTGCTGTTGCTGCTGGCCCTTGACCTTGTCCTGCGTCTGCTGGCCCTTCTGCTGAGCCTGCTGCTTGGCCTGCTGGGCCTTCTGCCTGGCCTGCTGGGCCTTGCCCTGCATCTCGTCCTTGATGCCCATGCGTAACTCACTCCTAAGGGGTGATCGGGGAAGTGGGCCGCGACCAGCCTCACACGCCCCCGCGCCGCCCGCATGTCGATCAGTGACGCTCCGTGCGCGCCTTCGTGTCCGCCTCGCCGCCCGCGCCCACCAGCCCGAACCGCGCCCCGGCCAGCCGGGGTTCGGCGCGCCGCATCTCGCGCGGGCCGCCCAGGGCGACCAGCGCCGGGAGCGCGGCGCGCAGCGGCTGCAACGCGCGGAGCCAGCCCTGCCCGTAGACGTGGGCCGAGCGCCGCTCGATACCGTTCGCCAGCCGGTCGACGGTCGGCGCCAGCGGATAGGTGCGGTTGGCCGGCCACGGAAGCCGCTGCCGCAACTCCCGCATCACCTCGAACTCGTCGGCCCCGCGCACCATGTCGGTGTCGGTCCAGCTCAGATAGGCCACGCCGACGCGTACGCCCTTGTGGGCGACCTCGGCGCGCAGGCTGTGCGCGTACGCCTCGACGCCCGCCTTGGACGCGCAGTAAGCGCTCATCATGGGCGCCGGGGTGATCGCGGCGAGGGAGGCGATCTGGAGCAGATAGCCACGGCTCTCGGTGAGGACGGGCAGGAAGGCGCGGCCGGTGACGGCGCTGCCGATCAGGTTGACCTCGATCACCCGCCGCCAGTCGGCCGGGTCGGAGCCGACCAGCGGGCCGCCGGCGGCGACACCGGCGTTGGCGACGACGACGTCCACCTTGCCGAAGCGCGCCTTGACCTCCGCCGCCACGCCCGCCATGGCCTCGTGGTCGGTGACGTCGGCGTGCCAGTACGCGGCCTCGCCGTGCAGCGTCCGGGCGACCCGGCGCAGTTCGTCCGGCTCCAGCCCGACGAGC
Organism: Streptomyces sp. NPDC037389; assembly: GCF_040636475.1. Classification (NCBI taxonomy): domain Bacteria; kingdom Bacillati; phylum Actinomycetota; class Actinomycetes; order Kitasatosporales; family Streptomycetaceae; genus Streptomyces; species Streptomyces sp. NPDC037389. Next base: position 37,133 of record NZ_JBEZUS010000012.1, on the reverse strand, counting down.
GCCACGTCCGCGCCGCGCGCCGACAGCGCGCGGGCCAGTGCCTCCCCCACGCCGCGCGCGGCGCCGGTGACGACGGCGACCTGCCCGCGCAGGCTCGTCCGGGGCCTCATCGCACGGCTCCTGCGGCGTCGGCCGCACCGGCCTTCGTACGGGCCCGGGGCGCCCTCAGCAGCTGGTACTCGGCGAGGTCCACCCGCCGGGTGACCTTGCGGAACTCCGCCGTGCTGCCCGGCCAGACCGTGGTGTTGCGCCCCTGGGCGTCGAGGTACCAGCTGCGGCAGCCGGTGTTCCAGACCGTGCGCTCCATGCGGCGCTGGATGCCGCGGTTCCAGGCGCGGACGGCGGAGGGGCGGGCGTCCAGGGCGGCCCGGCCGCCGATGGTGTCGAGCTGGCGCAGGAAGTCGGCCAGATAGTTCAGCTGGGCCTCGATGATGAGGATCATCGAGTTGTTGCCCAGGCCGGTGTTGGGTCCTATGACGAAGAGGAAGTTGGGGAACCCGGCGGCGCTGGCGCCGCGCAGGGCCGCCATGCCGCCCTTCCCCCACTCCTCCGCGAGCGTGGTGCCGTTCGCGCCGGTGACGCGGTCGGCGATCGGCATGTCGGTGGTGTGGAAACCGGTGCCGAAGACGATGACGTCGGCCTCCGTCTCCGTGCCGTCGGCGGCCACGAGCGTGGAGCCGCGCACCTCGGCGAGACCGGAGGCGACGACGTCGACGTTGGGGCGGGCGAGCGCGGGGTAGTAGTCGTCGGACAGCAGGATGCGCTTGCAGCCGATGCGGTAGTCGGGCAGCAGCTTGGCGCGCAGGGCGGGGTCCTTGACGGCTCTGCGCAGATGGGCGGCGGTGACGCGCTCCATGAGCCCGAGCCGTTCGGGCCACTTGGTGAACAGGCCGACCTGCATCTCCCGTACGCCCCACAGCGTGCCGCGCCGCAGCATGCCCGTGGCCGGGACCTTCGAGTGCAGCCAGCGCTCGCCGGCGGTGATCCGGCGGTCGAAGCGCGGCAGCACCCAGGGCGGGGTGCGCTGGAAGAGGGTGAGACGGGCCGCCTCGGGCTGGATCGCGGGCACGATCTGGGCCGCCGAGGCGCCGGTGCCGACCATGGCGACGCGCTTGCCGCGCAGGTCGGCTTCGTGGTCCCAGCGGGCGGAGTGGAAAACGGGCCCGGGGAAGTCCGCCAGCCCCGCGACGTCCGGGATCCGGGGGTCGGAGAGCGGCCCGGTGGCGGAGACGACGACGTCGGCCGTCCAGTCCTCCTTGGAGGTGCTGATCTCCCAGAGCAGCCGCTCGGCGTCCCAGCGCATCGCCAGCACCTCGGAGCCGAAGCGCAGATGCGGGCGGAGCCCGAAGGTGTCCGTGATCCGCTCCAGATAGGCCCGGATGTGCGGCTGGCCCGAGAAGCTGCGCGGCCATTCGGGATTGGGCGCGAAGGAGAACGAGTAGAGGTGCGAGGGAACGTCGCAGGCGCAGCCGGGATAGGTGTTGTCCCGCCAGGTGCCGCCGACGGAGTCCGCGCGCTCCAGGACGACGAAGTCGGTGACGCCCTCGCGGCGCAACCGCACGGCCGCGCCCAGCCCGCCGAACCCCGACCCGATCACCGCCACGCGCACGTGACGTACGCGCTGTTCGTGCTCGACCATGCCGCCGCCTCCCGGCCCCAGTTCCACAGAAGCACCCGCTCGACCGCGCCAGCGCTCACTGGCACGGTCGGAGCGTAGGGCAGGGACGGGCCGCGGCGATAGTGGCCGGGGGAAGGGAAGTTACCGGCGGTCGCGCGTACGCTTCCCGCGTGGCGAACGACGGGAAGCGCGAGTACCGGACGGCGGAACTGGCCGCGGAGGCCGGCATCACGGTGCGCACCCTGCGCTTCTACCGTGAACGCGGACTCCTTCCGGCGCCGCGCCGCGAGGGCCGCATCGCCTGGTACGGCGAGCCCCACCTGGACCGGCTGCGCACGGTCGCCGCGCTGCTGGACCGGGGCCACACGCTCGGCGGCATCGCCGAGCTGATCGCGGCCTTCGAGGGCGGGCGCAACGTGGCCGAACTCCTGGGCACTTCTTGGCCGGAGTCGGAGTCGGGGGAGACCTCGGTCCGGCTGACCCCGGAGGAGCTCGCCGACCACTTCGCGGGCGAGGTGACCCCGGAGAACCTCGCCGCCGCCCTCGACATCGGCTATCTCGCCGTGGACGGCGAGCGGATCGTCCACATCAGCAGCCGCCTCCTGGACGCCTCCACGGACCTGGTCCGCGCGGGCATCCCCCTCTCCGCCGTCCTCACGGCGGCCCGCGAGGTCCGCGCCCACGCGGACGCGCTGGCGGGGATGTTCAGCCGGCTGGTGCGCGAACACACCGATCCGGCGTCTATCGACGGCGAGTTGACGCGCCTGCGACCGCTGGCGCGGACGGTCGTGGACGCGGAGTTCTCACTGGCGATGGACCGACGGTCGCGCGGGGCGGGCGCGCGCGACGCCATGAGCCCCGGGGACGAGCCCGCGTGCGCCCCGCCCAAACCTTGCTAACGGGCTAACAGTTGGGGATGGCGGCACTAAAGTCCCTGTTGTGACGGGTCGAGCCATATCGGCTCAACGCGCGCCTTTCCTAGGTGCGGTTCGCTGCGTTCGAGGCTCCAGCCAGGGGCCTCGGACGCGGGCCACATCGTGCCGTGTCCGGGGTTCCTTCATGGGGCCTCGCCGTCGGCGGGCCTCTCCTTCGAAGGAAAGGCGCCGGGAATGTCTCGTCATAGGAAGCCGAAGCCGTCGATCGACTGGGGGCAGGGGAAGCGGTGGGTGAAAGCAGTTACACCGTGAGTGGAACTGCTTGTCACCGTCACAACGCTGATCTTGCTCATGATCGGCAAGGGATGACCGGCGAGGCCTAACCCCATTAGGCCTCGAACGACCACTCTTTCGGCCCGCCCGTCACGAATCCAGATTCCGTGGCGGGCGTTCCTGTTCCTGCAAGCAGGAGCAGAAGCCAACGCTCCGACCGGCGGGGCCTATATCCGGCAGGTCCCGAACGGACATCGCGCTTCGCCTCCTGTATACCAGCCCACCGCCCCGCGCGCACGGCACTCCGGCCCGGACTACCCCTTAGGGACCGGCGGGAGCTCCGCGTGCCGGACCGTGTAGCCGCCCTTGGTGACCGGGGCGTACGGGGCGGAGGACATGCAGGTGCCGACGTCGGAGGCCACCGGCTCCTTCGCGCCCTTGTCGCCGTCGCGCAGGACGTTCACCGCCGCCCAGGAGAAGCCCACCCGGTCCTGTGACTTGTGGCCCGCCTTCTCCTTGCCGCCGTCCAGGACGCTGAAGCCGAGCCGCTTGCCCAGCCCGTCCTGCGGGACGTCCGGGCTGATCTTGGTTATCACCGCCGTGAGGGACGCGACGCCCGGCCCGGTGACGAGGCAGTCGACCTTGCCCTCGGCGGTCACGGTCTTGCCGAGCGCGGCGACGTAGTGGGAGACCTTCACCGTCCCCTCGGCATCGGTGGGCAGCCCGGTGGGCAGCCCGGCCAGCGGTCGGCTGTAGGGCTTGGCGTGGGCGTCGAAGGTGAAGGATCGGACGTCCTTGTCCGGCGAGTACGGGAGCTCGAAGGTCGCCGACCCGGTCACGCTCGCGCGCTTCGGGGCGGTGTCCGCCGCCGCGTTCCCGGCGGCGGCACCACCGAGGGTGACGGTGGCGGCCAACGCGGCACCCAGCGCGGCGACTTTGCGCGAGCGCGAGGAAAGACGGACGGACGATGCGTATGCCATGGTGTTTCTCCCGAGGAGGCCGGTGGAGCCGCGGTTGCTGCGGTTGCTGCCGAACTCATCGTTCAGCAGCGCCCGCCGCCGCCCATCCGTCCCCGGGCGTAATCCGCCCGCGCCCCCTCCGCCACGGGGCGATCCGCCATCCGCCCGGAGGACTACCGCGCCTCGTAGACGGCCGTCACCGGTGCGTGGTCCGACCAGCGCAGGTCGTGGCTCGCGGCCCGCTCGACGACCGCCTTCACCGCACGCCCGGCCAGGCCCGGCGTCGCGACCTGGTAGTCGATGCGCCAGCCGGAGTCGTTGTCGAAGGCGCGGCCCCGGTACGACCACCACGAGTACGGGCCCTCCACCCCGGGGTGGAGGGTACGGACGACGTCCACGTACTCCTCGAAGACCTCGCCGAGCCACTCGCGCTCCTCGGGGAGGAAGCCGGCGCTCTTGCGGTTGGCCTTCCAGTTCTTGAGGTCGGCCTCGGTGTGGGCGATGTTCCAGTCGCCGCAGACCAGCACCTCGCGACCCTCCGCCGCGGCGCGGGCCTTCAGTCCCACGAGGTGGGGCAGGAACTCCGCCATGAAGCGTTCCTTCTCGTCCTGCCGCTCCGTGCCCACCTCGCCCGAGGGCAGGTAGAGGCTGGCCACGGTCACACCGGGAAGGTCGATCTCCACGTACCGGCCGCTGCCGTCGAACTCCGCCGAGCCGAAGCCGACGCGCACCGCGTCCGGCTCGCGCCGGGAGTAGAGGGAGACGCCCGCACGGCCCTTGGCCGCGGCCGGGGCGTGGACGACGTGCCAGCCCTCGGGGTCGCGGACCTCGTCCGGGAGCTGGTGGGGCTCGGCGCGGACCTCCTGGAGGCACACGACGTCGGCTTCGGTCTGCGCGAGCCACTCGACGAAACCCTTCTTGGCGGCGGCACGCAGTCCGTTCACATTTGCGGTGGTAACGGTGAGCATCCCGGCACGATACCGACTCCTGAAATCCCTTGCCGCCCGGCGGCCGCCCGCACGTACCATCGCGGCATGGAGATCGTGCCGGTCGCCTACGACCACCCGGACGCCGTAAAGCTCAATGACCAGGTGCAATTGGAGTACGCCGAGCGGTACGGGGGCGGCGACGACACCCCCCTGGACCCGGCGCACTTCGCCCCGCCGCGTGGCCTGTATCTCATCGCGTACGACACGGACGGCGAGCCGGTCGCCACGGGCGGCTGGCGCGCGATGGAGCGCGACTCCGAGGGCGGCGTGGGGTACGCGGACGGGGACGCCGAGCTCAAGCGGATGTTCGTGATACCCCGGGCCCGCGGCCGGGGCCTGGCGCGACGCGTCCTCTCCCTCCTGGAGACCGACGCCCTCGGGGCGGGCCGCGCCCGCATGGTCCTGGAAACGGGCGACAAGCAGCCGGAGGCCATGACCCTCTACCTCTCCAGCGGCTACGCCCCGGTACCGGCGGAGGGGAAATTCGGCTACTACCGCGCATACGACACGAGCCGCTGCTTCACCAAGCCGCTGCGCTGCCGCTAGGGCTTCGGGGGGGCGCGGGGCGCAGCCCCCGTGGTACGGGCCGGGGCCGGGGGCGTGTCAGGTGCCGTGGCCGGCGGCGATGGCCGCTTCCACTTCCGCGCGGACCCGTTCCGCGGGGTAGCGGCGGACCTCGCCGAAGGGGGAAAGGGCGCGGTCGACCGGGCCCGGGTCGTCCTCGCGGACCTCGGCCATCAGGACCGTGCTGCCCGGCGGCACCTCCGCCGCCAGCATCTCCAGGGCCGCGTTCGACGCGGTGGCCGCGCGGGCGTCGTGGACGCCGCCGATCAGGCCGCCCGCGCCGAAGCCGACCAGGACGCCGAGCGGCCCGCCGAGGATGCCCAGCAGTCCGCCGAGCAGGCCGCCCATGGCGAAGGCGGTGGCCGTGCCGGTGTTGTCGACGGCGTCGGGGAAGTCGAGGGCGCCCTCCGCGTCCCGGGCGATCACGGCGCCCTCGCGCAGGGTGACCTCCTTGTCGGTGTGGGCCCGGCGCAGGGCGTCCAGCGCCTTGTGGCCCTTGGCGGGGCCGGCGACGTTCAGGAAGAGGACGTTGTCGTTCACGGCATCCACTCTTCAGCCTGCCGACGCACCCCGCACGTCAGTCGCCGTCGTCCGGCGGATCGTCCCGTATCGCGTCGCTCAGGTCGAGCACCGCCTCCGCTCCCCCGCCCGGCGGGTTGGTGAAGGAGAGGGCGGCGCCCAGCACCCGTGCCTGGCCGACCGCGATCGTCAGCCCCAGGCCGAGGCCGGCCCGCGAGCCCGTGCGGAAGCGCTGCGGGCCGTGGGAGAGCAGCTGCTCGGGAAAGCCGGGGCCCAGGTCGCGTATGCGTATGACGCCGTCGTCGACCTCGGCCACCACCGTCCCCGAGCCGTGCCGGAAGGCGTTCGTGACGAGGTTCGCCAGGATCCGCTCGACACGGCGCGCGTCGGTCTCGACCAGCCGGTCGCGGACCACCCTGACCTCGACGGCCTCCCCCGTCCCGGCCGCCGCCGCCCGTACCGCCCGCCGGGTGAGCTCGCCCAGCGCCCGTACGTCCGTCTCGGCGTGCTCGGCGTCCGCGTCGAGGCGGGCGACCTCCAGGACGTCCTCCATCAGCGTGCGCACCCGGTGCGACCGCTCCCGGACGAGTTCGGCGGGCCGGCCCGGCGGCAGCAGTTCCGCCGCCGCGACCAGGCCCGCGACGGGCGTGCGCAGCTCATGGGCGATGTTGGCGGTGACCTCGCGCTCGGCCTGGAGACGGGCGGCCAGCGCGTCGGCCATGGTGTTGACGGCGTGGATCAGCCGGGCGAGCTCGTCCTTGCCGCCCCGGGGCCGGAGCCGGGCCGTGAGGTCGCCGTCGGCGATCCGCTCGGCGGTCCGTGCGGAGGCGTTGAGCCGGCGCCCCGCGACCGTCGCCAGCGCCACCCCGACGACTCCGGCGAGGGCGGTGCCGATGCCGCCCGCCAGCCACAGGACCTCGTCGAGCTCCTCCAGGTTGCGGATCTGCCGGGTGTAGGGGTGTTTGAGGACGATGGTGTCGTCGCCCACCCGCGTCGCGGCCCACAGGGTCGGCTCGGGTCCCGAGCGGTCCAGGTAGGTGGCGCGTCTGCCCCGGTCGACGGCGCGCCGCAGGGGCTCGGGCAGCCGGTGGGGGTTGAGGATCACCCGGGGGCGGTCGAAGCCCGCCGCGTGGTCCTCGGCGGCGGACACTACGCGCTGGTCGAGGGACTCGCGCGCGGTCTCCAGCTGGTTGAGCGCGGTGCGGTGGTGCACGACGAGGCCGATGAGGACGGAGACGACCGCGGCGGTGGCCGTGATGGCCACCCCGATCTTCGTACGCAGACCCATCGACTGAAGTCTCCTCGGCTGGGGGCTGGGCTCCGCGCGCTCAGCGCGGCGCCTGCTGGGGGACGAAGAGCCGCAGGTCGCGCAGCTCGTTGTGCTGCCCGGGCGGAAGCCCGTCGACGACGACCACGGCCCGCCCGTAGTAGGCGGAACGATCCTTCCGCACCAGGCCGGCGAAGGTGACCTTCGCCGGGTAGCTCCTGTCGCGGCAGCCCGGCAGGCACCAACCGCCGGACGCCTCCCCGGTCGCCTCGGCGGCCGGACCGCCCCAGGACAGCCAGCGCAGCCCGGTGAGCCGTACGGACTCACCGGCCTCGAAGGACGCGGGACGGCGCAGCGAGGGTTTACCGGGGCCCTCGATCGCGTAGACCGGGCCGGTGAGGGCGGTGGGGGGCCGGGCGGGGCCCGCGTCCTCGAGCCCGCCGGGTTCCGCGCAGCCGCAGAGCAGGGCGGCCAGCAGTCCGGCGGCGAGGGTGGCGGCGCCGGGCCGTGCGTGAATCGGTCGCACGGGTTTCGCGTGGAGTGGTCGCACGGACTTCCTCACGCCGTCGGGACAGGAGCGGACTGGACGAGCGGGACGCGTTGGTCGAGCCGAGCGAACGGAACAGGCGCCCCTAGCAGGTCGCACGAGGCTCGCGGGGCCATTCGTGCCAAATGTAACCGGCGTGGCTGGTTCGACGCCCGCGCCCTTGACCGATTCCCGACGAGGACTCATAGGATCTCCGCGCTCAAGTGGTCCAGGCCGGCCGGCCGTCAGCCGACGGCCGGGAGCCGGCCCGTAGCCAGTCGCCGGCCGGCAGGCCGCCGCGCCACGGTGGAGGTCACTCATGCCCATCGCCCGTCGTACGATCCTCGGCGCGCTCGCCGGGACCGCCGCACTCGGCACGGTGGGGGTGCCCTCCGCCGGGGCGGCCCCGGCCGGGGCCGCCGCCTCCGCGCTGGCCCGGCTGCTGCCGCGCCACCATGACCAGGTCACCTTCCGTACCGTGCCCCGCCGGGGCGGCCACGACGCCTTCCGGGTGTCCGGCACGGCGGGCCGGATCACCGTCGAGGGCACCACGGCGGCCGTCCAGCTGACCGGCTTCCACCACTACCTCCGGCACGTCGCGCACGCCCATGTCTCCTGGCGCGGCGAGCAGACCGGTCTCCTCCCGGCCCGGCTCCCCGCCGTCGGCACCCCGGTCGCCGGCACGGCGAACGTCGCCCACCGCTTCGTGTTCAACGACACCAACGACGGCTACACCGGCCCGTACCACGACTGGGACTACTGGGAGCGCGAGCTCGACGTCCTGGCCCTCCACGGCTTCAACGAGGTCCTCGTCTACGCGGGCGCCGACGCCGTGTACCACCGCACCTTCATCGAACACGGTTACAGCGACGCGGAAGTCCGCGCGTGGGTTCCCGGCCCCGCGCACCAGCCGTGGTGGCTGATGCAGAACATGGCCTCCTTCGGCGGGCCCGCCTCCCCCGAACTCCTCGACCGCCGCACCGCCCTGGCGCAGAGGATCGTGCGCCGGCTGCGCGAGCTGGGCATGACCCCGGTGCTGCCCGGCTACTTCGGCACCGTCCCGCCCGGCTACGCCGAGCGCGACAAGGGCGCCCGGACCATTCCGCAGGGCGGCTGGTGCGGCTTCGACCGCCCCGACTGGCTCGACCCCCGCACCCCCCACTTCGCCGCCGTCGCCCGCACCTTCTACCGGGTGCAGCAGGAGCTCTACGGCGCGACGGCCATGTACAAGATGGACCTGCTGCACGAGGGCGGCTCCCCCGGCGACGTCCCCGTCGGGGCGGCGGCCAAGGCGGTGGAGAAGGCGCTGCGCACGGCCCACCCGGACGCCGTCTGGGCCATCCTCGGCTGGCAGCACAACCCCCGGCGGGAGATCGTCGACGCCGTCGACCGCTCCCGGATGCTCGTCCTCGACGGCATCCCCGACCGCTTCCCGAAGATCGTCGACCGGGAGCGGGACTGGGGCGGCACGCCCTACGCCTTCGGCACCATCTGGAACTTCGGCGGCCACACCCAGCTGGGCGCCAACACCCCCGAATGGGTCTCGCTGTACGAGCAGTGGCGCACCAAGCCGGGCAGCGCCCTGCGCGGCATCGCCGTGATGCCGGAGGCCGCCGACAACGACCCCGCCGCCCTCGCCCTCTTCTCCGACCTGGCCTGGACGTCCGGGCCGGTCGACCTCCGGACGTGGTTCGGGCAGTGGGCCGTCACCCGCTACGGGGCCGCCGACGCGGGCGCCGCCCGCGCCTGGGACGCCCTGCGCCGCACCGCCTACGGCACCACCCGCGCCGACAGCTGGAGCGAGCAGGCCGACGGCCTCTTCGGCGCCCGCCCCGACCTGGCGGTCGACCGGGCCGCGAGCTGGTCGCCGCAGAAGCTGCGCTACGACGCCGCCGAGTTCGAGACGGCCCTCCCGGCCCTGCTGTCCGTGGCCCCGCCCCTGCGCGCGAGCTCCGCGTACCGGGCCGACCTCGTGGACGTCGCCCGCCAGTGCGTGTCCAACCGCGGCCGGCTGCTGCTGCCGCGCGTCAAGGCCGCCTACGACGAGGGGGACCGCGACCGCTTCGGCGACCTCACCCGGCAGTGGCTCGACTGGATGGAGCTGCTGGAGCAGATCGTCGCCACGGACGACCGCCACCTGCTGGGCCGCTGGCTGGCCGCCGCCCGCGCCTGGGGCTCCTCCGACGCCGAACGCGACCGTCTCCAGGCCGACGCCCTCTCCCTGCTGACGGTCTGGGGCCCCCGCCCGGCGGCGGACGGCGGCAAGCTCCACGACTACGCGAACCGCGAGTGGGCGGGCCTGGTGGGCGGCCTCTACCGGCTGCGCTGGAAGACGTACTTCACGGAGCTGGAGACGGCCCTGGACGAGGACCGCGACCCGCACCCCATCGACTGGTTCGCCCTGGAGGACCGCTGGACCCACCGCCCCCCGGAAACCCGCACCCGCCCGACGGGCGACATCGTCCGCATCGCGAGGACGGTGGCGTCACGGCTGTAGAGCCCTCCGGGCACAACTCAGCCCCTCTGGGCACAACTCAGCCCGTCCGGACACAACCCGGCCCGTCCGGCGTTTGAGGACCGGGGTCCGGGGCGGAACCCCAGGAACACGGGAACCCCCACCGGCACAAGCCGACAGGGGTCCCCGGAATCGCGCTGACGCGCTACCGCTTCTTGGCCGCCTTGCTGACAGTCCCCTCCCCGCCCGCGAGCTTCCACTCCCGGTGCAGGATGTCGACGGGGATCCGCCGCTCGAACAGCGGCGTGCCGAAGATCTTCAGCTGCGCCTGGAGCGAGCCCGTCAGGTCGACACCGCCGTACGCGGCCCACTTGCCGCTCGCGGAGGCCGACCCGTCGGACGCGGCGGTGGCGGTGCCCTCCGCCTCGGCCCGCAGGTAGGGGGCGAGGTTGGCGCTGACGCCGACCGCGCCGTAGAGGCCCACGGACGCCTCTGTGCCGAGCGTGGCCTTGACCTTGCCCGCCGCGCCGGCCGTCGCCCGCACCGGCGTGGCGTTCATCTGGGAGCTGCTGACGGGCGTCCAGCCCTTGCCCCAGGTGTAGGCGCCGCCGACCTTGAAGTCGCCCTTCAGCTCCTGCTTGACGTCGACGGAGATCTTTCCTTCGGCGTCGATCTGGAGGTAGCAGGTGAGGTCGAGGTTGACGACGACCGGCACCGGGCCGACCTGGATGACCGGGTCGGCGTGGAGCTTGGCGAAGGGCAGCTTGATGGGCTTGTCGGCGGTGGTGGCCACCGCCTGGCCCTTCAGCTCCCACGCGGAGGACCAGTCGCCGGACAGGGCCAGCGACGCGGTGCCCGGGCCGCCGGTGGAGCCGACGCCCTTGCCGTTGTAGGAGAAGTCCACCTCGGGGGCGAGCTGGACATAGCCCGCGGCGGAGGCCTCGGCCGTGACCGGGGACCCCTTGGGCGTGGGGATGGACGCGCCGACGTCCAGCCGCAGGTTGCCCAGCGGCACCTTGGCGCCCTGGGGCCCCACGTGCACGCCGTCCGGCTTCGTCCAGGATGCCTTGACGCCCGGCAGGAGCGGTACGACCTTCACGGCCGACGGGTCGACGGGCACCGAGCCCTTGGCCTCGGAGTCGCCGAGCAGCGCGTCGAGGGTGGCCGGGGCCGTATTGACCTCGGTGCCCTTGTCGGTCGTGCCCAGCACCTTGGTCACCTTGGCCAGCAGGCCGGAGGGCGCGCCGGGCGCGGGGGCGCTGGCGATGACGTCGCCGACGGCCACGCTGTTCGCCTCGGCCCCGCCCGGCTTGGCCGGCTGAGCCGGCTGGTCCGACCCATTCGAGCCGTTCGACTGCGAAGGCTGCGAGGTCTGCGGCGACTTGTGGGGCTGGGGCGCGATGCCCTTCGGCTTCTTCGCGACGCCGTCGCCCTTGGGGCCCGCGATCACGGCCCGGCCACTGCGCTGGTCGAACGAGGCGACCTTCAGCGCCGACTTGGCCGCCTTGGGCGCCGCGGTGCCGCTCGAACCACCGTCGGGGCGGGCCACCGCGCTCGGCGCGCCCGCCCCGGCGGGGGCGGCGGCGACCGCGAGCTGCGGCGCGAGGGCGTTCGACGTCGCGGCGACCGGCTCGGCGTCCGAGCCCTTGGCCGCCTTGGAGGAGCTATCCGCCGAACAACCCGTGGAAAATATGGACACAGCGGTCAGAGAAGTTAAAACGGCGGCGTATCTAACAGACTTACGCAAATTCAAGTCCTTGGGAGCGTGAGGTGGGGGCGACCCGGCGGGGTACACGGCCGGGCCGCATCACACGGCATCAGGAAGGGTTGCGACCGCCACGGGGCCCGGTATTACCGGGAAGTAGCGATCCGCAAGATCGTGCCATGGGCCACACACTCAGCAGAACCGTTTCCCTACCGCTGGAAACATGATCTGAGTCACATTTTATTCAACGAGGTTTAATAAGTCAGCCGTTCAATCATCGGCCGTTCAACTGACGTCGGCCGAAGACCCCTTGGCCCGCTCCGCCAGGTCCGCGCACTCCTCCGGCCACGCCCCGCCGCCCCGGGTGAATTCCGCCGCGCGGCCCTCCTCCCCCAGTGCCTCCCGCACCACCGCCGTCACCCGGTCGACGTCGCCGCGCTCGGCGGGTGGCAGCGGGGCTCCCGTCGAGGCGCGGGCCGCGGCCGCCGCGCCCAGCAGCTGGGCGGCATGGGCGGGGTCGCCGGCCAGGGCCCGGGCGCCGGCGAGCCCCTCGAGTGCGAGCGCCAGCGCGCGGGGGTCGCCGGTGGCCCGCGCGACGGCGAATCCCTCCAGTTGCAGCGCGAGGGCCTCGCACGCCTCGCCCCGCTGCTCGGCGATGAAGCCGAGCTCGGCCAGGATCAGCGCGTTGGCGCCCTCCAGCCCGACACGGCGGTGCCAGTGCAGGACGTTGCGCATATGGGCCTCGGCGATGTCCAGCTCGCCCTCGCGCCGCGCCCCCAGCCCGAGCCCCACCTCGGCGTTGACCTCGCCGATCCGGAACCCCTGCTCGGCGGCGAGCCGCATCGAGCGCTCGTGGAACGCGCGGGCGCGGTCGTGGTCGCCGGTCAGCAGGGCGATCCGGCCCAGCCCCGAGAGCAGGTCGGACGCCTCCGTCCACATGCCCAGCCGCTCGGCCATCCGCAGCCCGTCGCGCAGCAGCCGGGCGGCCCGGTCGTAGTCGCCGAAGACCTCGGCCCAGGTGGTGAGCGCGGGCACGGCCCGCAGCTGGCCCCAGCGGTCGCCGAGTTCGCGGAAGAGCTCCGCGCTGCGCTCGCCGTCGCGCTCGACGCCCGCGAGGTCGCCCCGGAGCAGCCGCAGCTGGGCCCGGTCGCCGAGTGCCGCCGCCGTGCCCCAGCGGTCGCCGAGCGCGCGATAGCCGCGCAGGGCCCGGTTGACCAGCTCCTCGCTGGCGGCCAGGTCGCCGATGCTGCACAGGGCGTGCCCGAGGAACCACTCGGCCTCCGCCAGCCCGCTCGGATCGGCGAGTTCCGCGTACGGCGCGAGGGCCGCGCGCACCAGCCCGGCGCGGCCGGCGACGTCACCGCCGCCCAGGATGGTCAGGCCGGTGTGCCAGGCCCGGGCCCGTACGGCCGCGGGGCCCGCCGTCCCCGCCCCCGCGGCGAGCGCCGCCTCCAGGGAGCGCCGGGCCTCGCCGAGCCGGCCGCGCAGGATCCAGTACCAGGTCAGGGCGTTGGCCAGGCGGAGCGCCAGCGCGCCGTCGCCGTCGTCCAGGGCGGTGCGCAGATTGGCGGTCTCGGCGTCCAGCAGCTCCAGCAGGCGCTGCTGGTCCCGGCCGCGCAGACGGGGCCGGGCCCGCTCGGCGAGCTCGGCGTAGTACCGCTGGTGGCGCAGACGGACGGAGGCCAGCTCGCCGGTCTCGCGCAGCCGCTCCAGGCAGTAGGCGGCGACGGACTCCAGGAGCCGGTAGCGGGGCCCGTGGGGGCCCGGGACGACGAGGAGCAGGGAGCGGTCCACGAGCCGGGCGAGGAGGCCGAGGACGTCCTCCGGGGCCACGACGTCGTCGGCGCACACCGCCTCGGCGGCCTCCAGGGTGCAGCCCTCGGCGTGCACGCCGAGACGGCGCAGCACGGTGCGTTCGGGCTCGGTGAGCAGTTCCCAGCTCCAGTCGATCATCGCGCGCAGCGTCTGCTGCCGGGCCGGGGCGCCGCGGAGCCCGGTGGCGAGCAGCCGGAAGCGGTCGTCGAGCCGGTCGGCGAGCGCGTGGACGCCGAGGACGCGCACCCGGGTGGCGGCGAGTTCGAGGGCGAGCGGGATGCCGTCCAGGCGGCGGCAGACGGCCGTGACGGCCGCGGCGTTGCCGGAGTCCAGCTCGAAGCCGGGCACGGCCGCGGCGGTACGGGCCACGAACAGCCGCACCGCGGCCGACTGCCGCAGCACCTCCGGGTCGTCCCCGGCGCCGGGGTGCGGGAGTCGCAGCGGCGGGACGTGCCACACCGTCTCGCCCGACAAGGAGAGCGGCTCCTGACTGGTCGCCAGGATGTGCAGGCCCGGCGCGCCGTGCAGCAGCGTCGCGGCGAGGCGGGCCACGTGCTCGACGAGGTGCTCGCAGTTGTCGAGCACGAGCAGGAGTTGCTTGGTGCGCAGCGCGTCGGTGAGCCGGTCGAGCGGGGTGACGGCGTTGCCGCCGGTGAGGATGCCGGGCGCGCCGTCCTCACGGATGCCGAGCACGGTGAGCAGGGCCTCGACGAGGGCGTCCGCGCCCCCGTGGGCGTCCAGCGCGGCCAGCTCGACGAGCCAGGCGCCGTCGGGGTAGCCCGGTGCGAGCTGGGTGGCGGTCTCCAGGGCGAGGCGGGTCTTGCCGACGCCGCCGGAGCCGGTGAGGGTCACCAGGCGGCCGGCGGCGAGCCGGGCGTGGATCTCCTCCATGGCCTGTTCCCGGCCGATGAGTTCGCTGACGGGCGCGGGCAGGTTGGTGCGCGGCCGGACCGGGGCGGCGGCCGGAGCGGGCGCGGGGGCGAGCGAGCGGTCCTGGACGAGGATGGCCCGGTGGAGGGCGCCCAGTTCGGGGGACGGGTCGAGGCCGAGTTCCTCGGCGAGCCGGACCCGCAGTTCCTCGTACCCGGCGAGCGCCTCGCTCTGCCGGCCCGACCGGTACAGGGCGAGGAGCTGGACGGCGCGCAGGCCCTCGCGCAGCGGGTGGGCGGCCACGAGGTCGGCCAGCTCGCCGGCGAGCACCTTGTGCTCGCCGAGCTCGAGGCGGGCCCGGGCCTGCTCCTCAAGGGCGACGAGACGTTCCTCCTCAAGGCGGGCGGCGGCGGCGCGGGTGAACTCCTCGTCGGCGAAGTCGGCGTAGGCCTGCCCGCGCCACAGGTCGAGCGCCCGGCCCAGCAGCGCGGCCCGTTCGCGCGGACCGCCGGCCGCCCGGGCGCGCTCGACGAGCTCGGTGAACCGCCGGTGGTCCACGGCGTCGGTCTGCAAGGCGTAGCCGGGCGGGCGGGAGACGACCAGGGCGCGGCCGCCGGGTTCGGCGTCCTCCAGCGCCCGGCGCAGCTGTGAGACCTTGGCCTGTAACGCTCCGGCGGGGTTGCGGGGCCGGGCGCGTCCCCACAGGTCCTCGATCAGGCGGTCGGCGGAGACCGGGCGGCCTTCGTGGACGAGGAGGTCGGTCAGCAGCGCGCGGACCTTCAGCTCGGGGACACGGACGGGCCTGCCGTCCGCGGTCCACACTTCCAGTGGGCCCAGCACTCCAAAACGCATTCCTTCACCATAGGTAAGTTACCCGCGGTTTTTTGTTCGGACTTGACGAACTCCATGTGTCCGAAACGGACTACGAGCCTCCCGCAAGGCCGCCTCGAGCGCCACCGGTGTGCTCCCGCCGCAAGCACACCCGAAGCCGACCGGAAGCGGGCCGGAAGCGCCGGTCCGCAGGGTTACGGCCATGTCCTCCAACGCCGCACCCGTATCCACCCTGCGGGCCGGGCCACGGCAGTGGTTCGGCCTGGCCGTCCTGCTGCTGCCCACCGCGCTGATGACCGTGGACCTGGGCGTGCTGTGGCTGGCGACCCCGTATCTGACGGCAGACATCGAGCCGTCGTCCAGCGAGCTGCTGTGGATCACCGACATCTACGGCTTCCTGACCGCCGGAACGATGGTGATCATGGGCAGTCTGGGCGACCGTATCGGCCGCCGCAGACTGCTGATGATCGGCGCGGTCGGCTTCATCGTCGCCTCGCTGGCCGCCGCGTACGCCACCACCCCGGCGATGATGATCGCCGCCCGGGCGGTGCTGGGCGTCGCCGGCGCCGCGGTCCTGCCCTCCACTCTGTCGCTCATCAACCACATGTTCGCCGACCCCCGGCAGCGGGCCACGGCCATCGCCATGTGGGTCACCGCGCTCTCCGTCGGCCTGGCCATCGGCCCGGTGATCGGCGGCGGCCTGCTGGCCGTCTGGTGGTGGGGCTCGGTCTTCCTCATCGGCGTGCCCGTGATGGTGCTGGCGCTGGTCACGGCACCGCTCCTGCTGCCCGAGTACCGCGCCCCCGAGGCCGGCCGGCTGGACCTCGCCAGCGTGGTGCTGTTCCTGCTGGGCATCCTGCCGCTCGTCTACGCCGTCAAGAAGTTCGCGGAGTACGGGTTCGGCCCGCAGGTCGGTGTGTCCCTGCTCATCGGCGTGGTCTTCGCCGTGCTCTTCGTCCGCCGGCAGCGGGGGCTGGAGTCGCCGCTCCTGGAACTGCGCCTGTTCTCCCACCGCGCCTTCACCGGCGCCCTGCTGACGCTGCTGCTGGGCATGACCGCCCTCAACGGCGTCGAGGTCCTCGTCCCGCAGTACCTCCAGTTCATCGCCGGCCGCTCGCCGCTGGAGGCGGGCCTGTGGCTGCTGCCCGGCGCGGCCGGTCTGGTCCTCGGCTCGCAGCTGACGCCCGTCTTCGCCCGCCGTGTGCGCCCCGCCTACGTCCTGATCGTGGGCACCCTGATCGCCGCCGTCGGCTGCTGCATGACGGCCCGGGTGGCGGGCGACGACTCCGGTGTCGTCCTCGCCTCGGTCTCGCTCGCCGTCGTCATGTTCGGCGTCGCGCCGATCAGCGTGCTCGGCACCGCCCTGGCCGTCGGCTCCGCACCGCCGGAGAAGGCCGGCTCGGCCGCCGCGACCGGCCAGACCGCCTACGAGATCGGCCTGGCCATGGGCATCGCCGTCACCGGCAGCATCGCCGTCGCGGTCTACCGCTCCGACGTGGCCGACAAGGCCCCCTCCGGAGTGCCCGACGCCGCCGCCGACGCCGCCCGCGACACCATCGGCGGTGCCGCCGCCGCGGCCGAGGGCCTTCCCGGCACCGTCGGTGACGGCCTGCTGAAGGCCGCTCACGAGGCCTTCACCCACGGCTTCCACACCGCCGCCTGGGTCAGCGGCGGGTTCGCCCTCCTGACCACCGTCATCGTCTTCGCGCTGCTGCGCCACATCCCCCCGATCTCCGCCGCCGAACCCGAGCCCGAGGGCGCGGAGGCGGGCGGGGAGACGAAGGCCGCGGCCCCGGCGCACTGACGGAGCACACCAGCCGACCGAAGCACCGACCGACAACCAACCGAGAGAGGTGCGCACCACAATGAACAACCAACGGGGAAGACGTGCCATCGTGCTCGGCGGGAGCATGGCGGGCCTGTTCGCCGCCCGCGTCCTGTCCGAGTCCTACGAGAACGTCCTGGTGATCGACCGCGACGAGCTGACCGGCGTGACCGGCACCCGGCGCGGCGTACCACAGGGCCGGCACGTGCACGGCCTGCTCTCCCGCGGCCAGCAGATCATCGAGGAGCTGTTCCCGGGCCTCACCGACGAGCTGGCCGCGAACGGCGGCGCCCGCGGCGACGTCGGCAAGGACGTGCGCTGGTACATGAACGGCGAGCGGCTGCGGCCCGCGGCCACCGGCCTCGTCGCCCTCACCTCCCGTAGGCCCTTCCTGGAACGGCACGTCCGCGCCCGCGTCCAGGCGCTGCCCAACGTCGCCTTCCTGGAGACCTGCGACATCCTGCGCCTCCAGGCCGCCCCCGACCGCGGCCGGATCACCGGCGCGTGGGTGCTGCGACAGGCGGAGGACAGTACCGAGGAACTCGTCGAGGGCGACCTGGTCGTCGACGCCACCGGCCGTGGCTCGCGCACCCCCGCCTGGCTCGAGGAGCTCGGCTACCCGCGCGTCGAGGAGTCCCGGCACCGCATCGGCCTGGGCTACACCACCCGGCACTACCGGCTGCGGGGCGAGCCGTTCGACGGCGACATGGCCGTCAACGCCGTCGCCTCGCCGGACCGGCCGCGCGGCGTGATCGTCAGCGCGGTCGACGGGGACCGCAGCGTGGTGACCGCCTACGGCATTCTCGGCGACCACCCGCCCACCGACGACGAGGGCTTCCTCGCCTTCGTCAAGTCGCTGTCCGTGCCCGGCGTCCACGAGGCGCTGACCGAGGCGGAGCCGCTGGACGAGCTGGTGGCCTACCGCTTCCCGGCCAACCTGCGCCGCCACTACGAGCGCATGCCCAGCCTCCCCGAAGGCCTGCTGGTCCTGGGCGACGCCGTGTGCAGCTTCAACCCCTCCTACGCGCAGGGCATGACCGTCTCCGCCCTCCAGGCGCTCTCCCTGCGCGAGCACCTGCGCCGCGACACCGGACCGGACCCGCTCGCGTACTTCCGGGCCCTGGCCGCCGACGCCGTCGAGGGCGCCTGGTCCATGGCCATCAGCGGCGACCTGGGCTTCCCGGAAGTCGAGGGCGAGCGCACGGAGGAGGTCCTGGCCGGTCACGCCCACCTGGCCCGGGTCCAGGCCGCCGCGGCGCACGACGAGGAGGTCTCCGGCGCGCTCATGCGTGTGATCGGCCTCGTCGACGCGCCGGAGGCCCTGGCGAGCCCGGCCGTCCTGGAGGCCCTGGACCGCCACGAGCGGCGGACCACCGGCGACTGACCCCGCGATCCTCCGCTCCCCCCCGGATCCCCACCCGAAAGACAGGAACACCATGCAGATCTCCGTCGACGGCCTCACCTTCGACGCCGATGTCAGCGGCCCCCAGGACGGCCCGCCGGTCCTGCTCCTGCACGGCTTCCCGCAGAGCCGGCAGTCCTGGCTGGACGTCGTACCGCTGCTCAACGCGGCCGGGCTGCGAACCATCGCGTTCGACCAGCGCGGCTACTCCCCCGGGGCGCGCCCCGGCGACGTGGCCGACTACACCCTGCCGAAGATCGCCGGGGACGCGCTCGGCGTCCTCGACGCCCTGGGCCTGGAGTCGGCCCACGTCGTCGGCCACGACTGGGGGGCGATCGTCGCCTGGCACCTGGCCGCCCGCCACTCCGGCCGCGTCCGCACCCTGACCGCGGTGGCCTTCCCGCACCTCGACGCCTACCAGCACGCCTTCCGCAACGACCCGGAACAGCGGAAGAGCTCGGAGTACGTGGACTTCCTCACCGCGCCGGGGCGGGCGGAGGCCATGCTGGCGAACGGCGCCACCGAGCTGCGCGAGTGGTACCACGTGGTCGACACCGTGCTCACCGACGAGCAGATCGACCGCTACATGGCCGTCCACACCCGGCCGGGCGCCCTGGACGCGGCCCTCAACTGGTACCGCGTCGGCACCCTCTTCGACGACAGCGAGCCCACCGGCGTCGTCCCCGTGCCGACGACGTTCATCTGGAGCGAGGCGGACCCCTCGGTCAGCACCCTGGCCGCCGAGAGGACCGCCGAGCACGTCACCGGGCCCTACCGGCTCGTGACCCTGAAGGACGCCTCGCACTGGCAGCCGGAAGAGGTGCCCGGGACCGTCGCCGACGAGATCACGCGCCTGGTGCGCGAGCACGCCGCCGCCTGATCCCGTCCCCGTGACCGACACCGTCCGAAGCGAACGACGAAAGAGAGAAGGAAACATGAGCGGGCTCAGCGGCAAGACGGCACTGGTGACCGGCGCCAGCCGGGGCATCGGACGGGCCGTCGCCGAGCGACTGGCGGCGGACGGAGCGCTCGTCGCCGTCCACTACGGCTCGAACGAGGCCGCCGCCAAGGAGACCGTGACCGCCATCGAGGCGGCCGGCGGACGGGCGTTCCCCCTCGGCGCGGTCCTGGGCGAGCCCGGCGACGCCGAGGCCCTGTGGGCGGCCTTCGACGAGCGGATCGGGGAGTTCTCCGACCGGCCGGGCCTGGACATCCTGGTCAACAACGCCGGGATCCTGGTCGAGGGCGGCATCGCCGACGTCGACGAGGAGGGCTACGACCGGGTCTTCGCGGTGAACGCCAAGGCGCCGTTCTTCATCATCAAGCACGGCCTGGAGCGGCTGCGCGACGGCGGCCGGATCATCAACGTCTCCTCCGGCGTCACCCGCGTCGCCTACCCGCCGATGACGGCCTACGCCATGGCCAAGGGCGCCCTGAACACCCTGACGCTCACCCTCGCCCAGGCCCTCGGCTCGCGGAACATCACCGTCAACGCCGTGACGCCGGGCATCATCGAGACCGACCTCGCCCCCTACCTGGCCGACCCGGAGACCCGCAAGGTCATCGCGGGCTTCTCGGTCTTCGACCGCGTCGGGCAGACCGGGGACGTCTCGGGCATCGTCGGCTTCCTGGCCTCCGCCGACGCCGGCTGGATCACCGGCCAGATCGTCGACGCCACCGGTGGCTGCGGGATCGGCATTTGAGCCGTCCTTCGCCGGATCCCACCCCCGTAGGGGCGCCCGCTCGCGCGGGCGCCCCTACGGGCCGTGCGTCAAGGCTTACGGATGGCCATCGAGTGGGTGAAGTGGTTCTTCGGGTCCCACTTGGCCTTGACCGCCTGCAACCGGCTGTAGTTGTCCTTGAAGTACAGCTGGTGCCACGGCACGCCCGAGGCGTTGATCGCCGGGTCGGCCATGTCGGCGTCCACGTAGTTGATGAACGCGCCGTCGTCGACCCCGCCGGGGCGCGGTACACCGCCGGTCGCCGCGTAGACGTCGCGGTAGAACTCCCGGATCCAGGCGAGGTGCTTGGCGTCCTCCGACGCCTCGTTCCACAGGCTCACGTACAGCAGCTTGACGATCGAGTCCCGCTGCGCGACGGCCGTGTCGCCCGGGGCCACCTGGTTGATGCGGCCGCCGTAGCTGGAGAGGACGACCAAACCGCCCGGGTTGTCGTAGTCGGTGCGTGTCAGGTGCTTGTAGAACGCCTTGAGCTGCGTGTCGGGGAACGCCTTGCGCAGGTAGGCCGACTTGGCCTTCCAGCGGGCCGTGGTCCCGCCCACCCAGCCGGCCCACTGGGTCACGACGTACAGCCACGGCACCCTCTTGCGGTCGCCGACCCGGTACGTCAGCCCAGTGCCCTCGTTGACCGCGGCCAGGAAGGCGTCGAGCAGCTTGTCCGCGTCCGGGACGGAGGCATCGATCTGGGTGTTCATCGAGAACGACCCGGCCGAGCGGTGCTGCGGCGTCAGGTGGCTGAACAGCGACGCGTACGGGGTGCCCGGCGCGGAGTTCTTCTCGTGCCACTGGCTGAAGTTCTTCAGCAGGCGGGTGAAGGCCGCCTCCGTCATCCCCTCCCACGACCAGGTGACCTCGGCGACCAGCAGCTCGGCGGGCGGCTTGGGCAGCAGGGCCGAGGGCTCGGTGCCGGTCGCGCCGGGCGAGCGGAACCAGTAGCAGGTGATGACACCGAAGTTGCCGCCGCCGGCCCCCGTGTGCGCCCACCACAGCTCACGGTTGGGGTCGTCCGGCTCCCGGGTGGCCACCACCTTCTTCGCCTTGCCGGCCTCGTCCACCACGACGACCTCGACCGCGTACAGATGGTCGACGATCAGCCCGTGCAACCGTCCCAGCGGACCGTAGCCACCACCCGCCACATGCCCGCCCGCGCCCACCGTGGGGCAGGTGCCACCGGGCAGGGTCACGCCCCAACCCTTGAACAGCGCCCGGTAGACGGTGCCCAGCGTCGCCCCCGGCTCCACGGCGAACGCCCGCCGGTCCCGGTCGTACGTCACCGACGACATGCCCGACATGTCGATGACCACCCGCACCTCGGGCCGGGTGACGAAGTCCTCGTAGCAGTGCCCACCGCTGCGCACGGCGACCGGCTGCCCCCTGTCCACGGCCTCCTGCACCACCTGCGCCACCTGGTCGGCGGACCCCACAACCCGCACGGCATCGGGGGTGCCCACCCAACGCAGATTCACCCCCGACACCAGGCTCGGATATCGCGGATCCCCCTTCGTCACGCTGAGCGCCGCGTTCTCCGCGACACCGCCGCCGGGTATGCGCACGGCCTCGGCCACCGTCTGGCCCAACACGGACCCGGCCACCGCCGCCCCACCCGTCACGGCCGCGCCCTGGACGAATCGTCTGCGGGACACACCAGTCATTGCCGTACCTCCATCTGATCGATATCGGACGATCTGATGGGGAATGTATGTGATCACCCCACATTGGTAGCCCTCCCTCCGGTCACTCGGAGGTCGCCCTTCGGCCCTCGGGACGGGCGGAACGCGAAAAGTCCCGCTCCGTTCTCGGAGCGGGACTCTTGTCGCGAAAACGAGAAGATCCCGCCCGATCTGACGATCGGACGGGATCTCCCGTTGGCTCCCATTCCGCTTCGGGAACCTTCTGTTGTGGACCTGAGGGGATTCGAACCCCTGACCCCCTCGATGCGAACGAGGTGCGCTACCGGACTGCGCCACAGGCCCTTGCAACGAGTGAAACTCTAGCACCCCCATCGCACTGCCCGGAAATCCGCTCCCCACCGCCTCCGCTGGTCAGCGCGGGGAGCGGCCCCCGGCGTCACTCGTTGGCGGCGCGGGGGCGGCCCTCGTCGGCGTACTGGTCGAACAGCGGGGTGTGCCCGCGTTCGCGACGGGGACGGCGGGGGCGGGTCCCCCGGCGGTCCTCGGCGGGCGGCCGGTGGGCGTCGGCCGGCTCGGCGGTGCTGGAGCGGGCCGAGCTCCAGGTGTCCGCCGCGCCGCCGCCGGTCGCCCGGGGGGCCACCGGCGCGGAGACATAGGTGGGCAGCGGGACGGGCACGGGCTCCCAGCCCTCGCCCTGGTCCCGCTCGCGCTGCTGGTCGACCCACTCGGCGTGGTCGGTCTGCTCGACCAGGGCGCGCCGGCCCGCGCTGCGCGCGGCGGCCGCGCCGCCCATCGCCGGGGGCGCCGCGTGGTGGACAACGGTGTCAGCGTCGCCGGAGCCGTCCTCGGGGGGCGCGGAGTGGGAGCGCGCACGACCCTCGCGGAGGCGCTGGGCGGCCAGTTCGGCGCGGCGCTGGTCCATGGTGAAGGCGAAACGGCGGCGCTCGTGGATGCGCAGGTAGCAGATGTACGCGCTCAGCAGCACGGCCGGGACGCCCGGCACCCACAGGAGGGAGAGGCCGCCGACGCCCGCGACGACCGCGCCCAGGGTGAAGGCGAGGAAGAGCAGCACCGTGGTCCGGCGGCGGCGGGCCAGCACCTTGGAACGCCGGGCACGCTCGGCCGCCGTCAGGGCGCCGGCCTGGGCGGCCGCGACCGATGGCGACGGGGACGCCGACGGGGCCGGTGCCGGGGTCTGGGGCTGGGCCGCCGGGGGCGCCTGCGCCGCGTCCGGCCGGCCGGACGCGGGCGCGCCGAAGGACCGGACGTCGACCATTTCGGTCGCCGCGTCCGGCTCGGGCGCCCGGGGCTCCGGCTCCCCGGCTTCCCCGGGGGCCGCCGCCTCGGCGGGGGCACGCCCCTCCAGGTCCTTGGCGTAACGGCGCTCCATGCCCGCCCGTCCGGACAGCAACCGGATGGCCGTGCTGAAGCGTTCCGTCGGACGGGCTTCATTGAGCTCGTCCTGCCTACGGAGCCACATCGGCACCAAGTAGGCGGCCCAGGCCCCGACGATGACTGCGTAGATCAGGCCGCTGCTGCTCACCCTTCACACGGTAGAGGGGTGTGCGCAGATGATTCCGCCAATTGGCGCGGTGTGTCGCACGATCCGGCTGATATCTCGAACTTTTTTTGTGATTGTTGAGATCGGAACCCTACGAATACCGTCAATTGACCGGTCAATTCGAACGTTTATTTTATTTCCGGGGAGAGTCCGGTCCCCGCGCCCGTCCCGCCCCTCGGCCGGGACCGGTGCCAGCGGGCGAGCAGCCCCTCGGGGAGCTCCTCGGCGGTCAGCGCGTAGACCAGGTGGTCGCGCCAGGCGCCGTCGATGTGGAGATAGCGGGGGCGTAGGCCCTCCTCGCGGAATCCCAGTTTCTCCACCACCCGGCGGCTGGGCAGATTCTCCGGCCGGATGCACACCTCCACCCGGTGCAGCCCGACCGCGTGGAAGCAGTGGTCCACCACCAGCGCCACGGCCGTGGGCATCACGCCCCGGCCGGCGACGGCCTCGTCCACCCAGTAGCCGATGTGGGCCGAGCACATCGAGCCCCAGGTGATCCCGGCCACGGTCAGCTGGCCGACGAGCTGACCGCGGTACTCGATCACGAACGGCAGCATCCGCCCGGCGTGCGCCTCGGCCTTCAGATGGCGGACCATCTGCCGGTAGGTGGGGCGCTGGGCGACGGGCCCGCCGGGCGGCGGCGGGGGCACGGTGGCCTCCCAGGGGCGCAACCAGTCACGGTTGCGCCGGTTGACCTCGCGCCAGGCGCGCTGGTCGCGCAGTTTTATGGGGCGCAGGGCGACATCGCCGTCCGCCAGCTCGACCGGCCAGATGTTCATGGGGCGACTGCGGGGTTTCTCGGGTGGTCGCCGCCGTGGAGCTGGTCCACCGCGTGCCGGAGCAGCCGCTCCAGGACGGCCAGCCCGTCGCGTACGCCGCCCGTGGACCCGGGCAGATTGACGATCAGTGTCCGTCCGGCCACTCCGGCCAGGCCCCGGGAGAGCGCGGCCGTGGGCACCTTCGCCAGGCCCTCGGCCCGGATGGCCTCGGGGATGCCGGGGACCTCGTGGTCCAGGACGCGGCGGGTGGCCTCGGGGGTGCGGTCGGTGGGGGAGATCCCGGTGCCGCCGGTGGTGACGATGACGTCGTACCCGGCGGCCACGCCCGCGCGCAGGGCCTGCTCGACGGGCTCGCCGTCGGGCACGACCAGGGGCCCGTCGACGGCGAAGCCCATGGACGTCAGCCCGGCCGCGAGGAGGGGCCCGCCCCGGTCCTCGTAGACGCCGGCCGAGGCCCGGTTGGAGGCGGTGACCACCAGGGCGCGGTAGGACGCGGCGGCGCCCGTCGCGTCCGGGCCGGTGCCGGGGGCCCGGCCGCCGTCCCCGGCCGCCGGTGCCGGGCCCGCCGCCCGCCCGGCCGTCACGCGCCGGCCTCCTGCCGGACGTACGGGCCGGACTTGCCGCCCGTCTTCTCCTCGACGCGGATGTCCGTGAGGACCGCCGCCTTGTCGACGGCCTTGACCATGTCGACCACGGTCAGCCCCGCGACGGCCACAGCCGTCATCGCCTCCATCTCCACGCCCGTGCGGTCCGTGGTCCGCACGCTCGCGAGGATCTCGACGGCCTCGTCGGTGACGGTCAGGTCGACCGTGACCCCGGAGAGGGCGAGCGGGTGGCAGAGGGGGATCAGTTCGGGCGTCCGCTTGGCGCCCATGATCCCGGCGATCCGGGCGGTGGCGAGGGCGTCGCCCTTGGGCAGCCCCTCGCCCCTCAGCAGTTCCACGACGCGCGGCGAGACCAGCACCCGGCCACTCGCCCTCGCGGTGCGCGCGGTGACCTCCTTGGCCGAGACGTCGACCATGCGGGCCGCGCCCGTGGCGTCGAGATGGGTGAGGTGCTCCTGGCCGCTGCTCATCGTTCTCCCGGTCCGGTCCCTGTGGGCAGCCACCGTACCCGGAGGGAGCGCGGACCGTCCGGGAAGGACGTCAGCCGAGGAGGACGACCTCGACCTCGGCGCCCGGGTCCACGGACGTGGTGTCCTCGGGGACGACGATCAGGGCGTCGGCGTCGGCGAGGGCCTTGACCAGATGGGAGCCCGCCCCGCCGACCGGGGTGACCTCGCCGTCCGCGTAACGGCCGCGCAGGAACTGCCGCCTGCCCGCCGGGGAGGACTTCACCCCGTCCACGCACACCGCCCGTACCGTCTCGCGGTCGCCGGGCGGGAGGCCCATCAGGGCGCGCAGCGCGGGCCGGACGAAGAGCTCGAAGGAGACGTACGAGCTGACGGGGTTGCCCGGCAGCGCGAACAGGGGGACGCGGTCGGGGCCGACGCGGCCGAAGCCCTGGGGCTTGCCGGGCTGCATGGCCAGCCGCCGGAAGGAGACCCGGCCCTCCTCGGCGGTCAGCCCGGTCAGGGCCTCCTTGACCACGTCGTACGCGCCGACGCTGACGCCGCCGCTGGTGACGACGGCGTCGGCGCGCACGAGCTGGTCCTCCAGGGTGGCGCGGAAGACCACGGGGTCGTCGTCCACGGCGCCGACGCGGTAGGCGAGGGCTCCGGCGTCCCGGGCGCAGGCGGTGAGCATGAAGCTGTTGGAGTCGTGGATGCGGCCCTCGCCCAGGGGCTCGCCGGGCGGCACGAGCTCGCTGCCGGTGGAGAGCACGACGACGCGGGGGCGGGGCCGTACGCTCACGGTGGCGCGGCCGACGGCGGCCAGCAGCCCGAGCTGGGCGGGGCCGAGGACCGTACCGGCCCGCACGGCGATCTCGCCCGCGGCGACGTCGCTGCCGCGGTCGCGGATGTGGGCGCGGGCGGCGACGGGACGGTGGACGCGGACCTCGCCGAAGCCGTCGTCCTCCACCGGGGAGCCCTCGGGTCCGGCGGCGGCCATCGTCTCGGCCGGGCCCTCGCCGGTCTCGCCGTCGGTCCACTCCACGGGCACGACGGCCTCGGCGCCGGGCGGCAGCGGGGCGCCCGTCATGATCCGTACGGCCTCGCCGGGGCCCACGGCGGGCAGCTCGGCGCTGCCCGCCGCGATGTCGCCGACGACGGTGAGCACGGCGGGGAACTCCTCGCTCGCCCCCGCGACGTCGGCGGTGCGGACGGCGTAGCCGTCCATGGAACTGTTGTCGAAGGGGGGCAGGGCGGCGGGGACGACGACGTCCTCCACCAGCACACAGCCCTGCGCGTCCAGGAGTTGCAGCTCGATCGGCTCCAACGGGCGGATCTTCCCGAGGATGTCGTCGAGGTGCTCGTCCACCGACCAGATGCGGTCCCCTCCGGCGGCCGACCCGTCCGTCACACTGCTCAAGTCGCTACATCTCCTCGGTGACATAACTCCGGAGCCAGGCCCGGAAGTCCGGTCCCAGATCCTCGCGTTCGCATGCCAGTCTGACAATGGCACGCAGATAGTCACCGCGGTCGCCGGTGTCGTAGCGGCGTCCCTTGAAGACGACGCCGTGCACGGGCCCGCCGAGGCCGGGCGCGGCGGCCAGGGCCTGGAGGGCGTCGGTGAGCTGGATCTCGCCGCCCCGGCCGGGCTCGGTCTCGCGCAGCACGTCGAAGACGGCCGGGTCGAGGACATAGCGGCCGATCACCGCGTAGTTGCTGGGCGCCTCGCCGGGGCCGGGCTTCTCGATCAGGCCGGTGACCTCGACGACGTCCTCGATGTCGGTGGGCTTGACGGCCGCGCAGCCGTAGAGCCCGATCTGCGCGGGGTCGACCTCCATCAGCGCGATCACGCTGCCGCCGTGCCTGCGCTGGATGTCGACCATGCGCGAGAGCAGCGGGTCGCGCGCGTCGATCAGGTCGTCGCCGAGCAGCACGGCGAAGGGCTCGTCGCCCACGTGCGGGGCGGCGCACAGCACCGCGTGACCCAGGCCCCGGGGGTCGCCCTGGCGCACGTAGTGCATGGTGGCGAGATCGCTGGACTCCTGGACCTTGGCGAGGCGGGACTCGTCGCCCTTGCGCCGCAGGGCCTCCTCCAGCTCGTAATTGCGGTCGAAGTGGTCCTCAAGGGGGCGCTTGTTACGGCCCGTGATCATGAGGACGTCCGACAAACCCGCGTGAACCGCTTCTTCCACCACGTACTGGATGGCCGGCTTGTCGACGACCGGCAGCATCTCCTTGGGCGTGGCCTTGGTGGCCGGGAGAAAACGGGTTCCGAGCCCGGCGGCAGGGATGACAGCCTTGCTGATCCGAGGGCGCGATTGAGTCATGGGCCGAACACTAACCGTTGAGACTGAGCGGAAGATGTGACTCCGCCGAGTATGACCCCAGACAGGAGATTGCCGAAACCATGGGTTCGTCAGCAGAGATCCCCGAGCCCGGCAAGGCGTCGTTGCGACGCGCCCTCCTGGCGGTGAGAGCCGGGTTGACCAGGGATGACATCCACGCGTACGAGACGGAACTGGGCCGCCGCGCCCTGGAGCTGCCGGAGCTCGCGGACGCGCGGACGGTGGCCGCGTACGTCTCCGTCGGCGGGGAGCCGGGCACCCGCGCGCTGCTGGACACGCTGCGTGACCGAGGGGTGCGGGTGCTGCTGCCGGTGCTGCTGCCGGACAACGATCTCGACTGGGGGCTCTACCGGGGCCCGGACCATCTCGTCCGGGCGGGCCGGGGCCTGCTGGAGCCCGACGGGGAGCGGCTCGGCCCCGACGCGGTCACCGGGGCCGACGCGGTACTGCTGCCCGGGCTCGCCGTGGACGGGCGCGGGCTGCGGCTGGGGCGGGGCGGCGGCTCCTACGACCGGGTGCTGGCCCGGCTGGACCGCGCGGGGGCGGCCCCCGCCCGCGTCGTGCTCCTCTACGACAACGAGGTGGTCGCGCGGGTCCCGGAGGAACCGCACGACCACCCCGTGCACGCGGTGATCACCCCTGGCGGGGTCCGCCGCTTCGGCTGACGCCGAGCCCATCGCCGGACCGGCCCGTACCCACCACCGCGGTGGAAGTCCCCGCCGTGACGGCGAGGACCCACGACGGCGGATCCCGGCGGTGCCGGCCGACGGCGGCCCCGGCCCGGGCCCGCCGGGAGGGCTTACGGCTTGAGCGTCAGGACCGCGTCCTTGCTCTTCTCGACGGCATCCTTACTGAAGGCCCACGGCAGGAGCTCGCCCTTGGCCCACATGTCCGTCTGGTCGTAGTAGTGGGCGTTGTAGGCGTGGCCGGAGGCGCCGGTGAGGTTGATCCAGCGGGACTTGTCGAGGTCGGCGAGGTTGACGACCATCCGCATGGACGGCACCCAGACCACGTCGTAGCCGCCCGCCGCGTTCCAGCCGGCGGCGTTGACCGCCGCCTCGCCGCCCGCGAGGTTCCAGGGGCCCCGGTTGAGCATCCACCGGACGATGGCGGGGCCCTCCTTGCCGAGGGTCTGGTTCTTCAGGTTCAGCTGGTGCAGCCGGCCCCAGCTCCACTGGGTGACGTCCTTGCCGAGCTTGGAGGTCAGCTCCATGCGGGCGTCGATCATGGCCTGGGCCAGCAGCTGGTCGCGACCGGCGGCGCCCGGGTTGGCGCGGGTGCCGTTGGTCTTCCACCACGCGTTGTCGGGCTTGTCCAGGATGTTGCGGACGACCTCGAACCAGCGGTCGCCGCCGTCGGGCTGCGCGGCGTCGGAATCGCGCTCGCCGCACTCGAGGACCAGACGGGTGTTGCCGTCCAGGTCCTCCTGCGGGCCGGAGTCATTGGGCGGGCGCACCCGCAGGCACTGGCCCTTGACCCGCAGCTCCTTGGGGAGCTTGTTGCCGAAGGCGAGCTTGAGAGTGTTGCGCCACACCGCGTTGAAGTACGCGGCGGCCGCCGAGTCGGGCTCCTGGGTGTAGTCCCAGTCCTTCAGCAGGTTCTGCGCCTCGCGGACGTACTTCGTCTCGCGCTCGTTGGCACCCTTGACATCGATCTTGAGCAGGTAGGGCGTCAGCAGCTTGCCGATCTCGCTGCTGTTGTCCATCTGAATCTTCTGCATGTCCTCCGTCGAGATCTTCCCGCCGTCCTTGATCTTCGACTGGATCATGTCGTTTATCCGCTGGCTGCGGGCGCCGTAGCCCCAGTCCTGCGTCAGGAGGTACGGGTAGGTCTTGTCGGCGACGGCCTGGTTGGCGGTGACGATGTAGCCGCGCTTGGGATTGAAGTCGTACGGCAGCGCGGACTGCGACACGTAGTCGGTCCACTGGTAGGCCGGGTCCCAGCCGGGAGCGGGCAGCCGGCCGTCGGGCGCGGGGGCCTGCGCGTCGGGCTTGGCGCCGTCCTTGGCGTCGATCTTGCCGTCGCCGTTGACGTCGGTCTTCGGCTCGCCGGTGGCGCCGCTCCGAGGAGTGCCGTTCGTCCCGGTCTGACCCTTCTGCGGGGTCTCGCCGGTCTCACCGCCCTTGGCCTCGCCGCCCGCCTTGCCGCGGACGGGGATCCGGCCCGGGGCCTGGTAGCCGATGTTGCCCTTGGTGTCGGCGTAGATCAGGTTCTGCGAGGGGACGTCGAAGTCGGCCGCCGCCTTGCGGAAGGAGGCCCAGTCGCTCGCCCGGTCCAGCGAGAACATGGCGTCCATCGTCTTGCCCGGGTCCAGCGCGGTCCAGCGCAGCGCGACGGCGTAGCCCTCGGCGCGGTCCGGCGCCGGGTCCTGCACGGGCGCCTTCCCGCCGACCTTGACGAGCTCGTCGTTGCGGTCGGAGACGATCGGGCCGTTGTTGGTCTCGCGGACGGTGATCTCACGGCTCTTCTCGCCCGCGACCTTGATGGTCTCCTTGCGGGTGGCGAAGGGCTTCTGCTTGCCGTCGTAGAGGTAGCTGTCGGCGGTGACCTTCTCCAGATAGAGGTCGGAGACGTCGGCGCCGAGATTGGTCATGCCCCAGGCGATGTCCTTGTTGTGGCCGATGACCACGCCGGGCATGCCCGCGAAGGTGTAGCCGGCCACGTCGAACGGGCACTGCTCGCCGGTGGTGGTGCAGTGGAGGCCCATCTGGTACCAGAGCGAGGGCATCTGCGGCGCGAGGTGGGGGTCGTTGGCCAGCAGCGGCTTTCCGGTGGTCGTGTACTGACCGGAGACGACCCACGAGTTGGAGCCGATGCCGTTGCCGCTGGGGCCGAGCAGCGCCGGGATCTTCTCCAGCGAGCTCGACAGCGAGGCCAGGCTGCTGCGCAGGCCGTTCGCCGCGCCCGCGCCCCCGGCCGTGGCCGGGTTCTGCGCACCGGCGGACTGGGCACCGCCGGTGGCGGCGCCCTTGGGGTCGAAGGTCTTGGCGGAGTCGACCGTGCCGCCCTCGACGATCGGCTTGTTCCGGTCGTACGGGTACGCCGGGTACAGGTCGTCGATCTGCTGGGGGGTCAGCCGCGAGGAGGCGAGGGAGCGGTCGATCTCGTCCTTCATATTGCCGCGCAGGTCCCAGGCCATCGCCTTGAGCCAGGCGACGGAGTCGACCGGGGTCCAGGCCTCGGGCTTGTAGTCGTTCTCGAACTCGAGGGCGGCGTACTCGACGGACAGCGACTTGCCCTTGTGGTCCTTCAGATAGGCGTTGACGCCGTCGGAGTACGCCTGGAGGTACTTCTTGGTGCTCGCCGACAGCTTGGTGTCGTACTCCTGCTGCGCGACCTTGCGCCAGCCCATGGTGCGCAGGAAGGCGTCGGTCTCCACCTGGCCGGATCCGAACATCTCGGAGAGCCGTCCGGCCGTCAGATGGCGGCGGACGTCCATCTCCCAGAAGCGGTCCTGCGCCTGGACGAAGCCCTGGGCGCGGAAGAGGTCCTCGGCGTTGCCGGCGTAGATCTGGGGAATGCCGTGGTCGTCGCGGACGACCTTCACCTGACCGGACAGACCCTTGAGCTGGAGGGTGCCGTCGGTCTCGGGGAAGGAGGCGCGAACGGTGCTGACGCTCCAGTACGCGCCGAAGGCGACGCCCGCCACGAGCAGCAGCACGGTGGTGATCACGAGCAGGCGGGCGCGTCGCCCCTTCTTCTTTTTGCCGGGGCCGTTCTTGTTGGCGGGCATCGCTGTCCTTTGAGGGGCAGATGGTCCTGGGAATGCTGGAAGCAACCATAGGCGCAGGGCGCGGGGCGCCCGGACGCGGTGCCGTACCGATCGACATCCGGCCAGTGCGGAGTGCCGAAGAGGCGTTAAGAACCCGTAAAATATTAGATGAGGAAATTAACTTCCTCTGGACGCATCCCCCGATTGCCCCCGCCCTCGCGGCCCCCAGGACAGGAGGAACGTTTCGGCCGAATCGTGAACACCCCGACGCCGTATGACGACGCCCGTGGAACACCTCGTGAAGGGACCGGCCCCTGACTGTCCACCACCTCAACGAACTCCTGTTGATCTGCTCGCTCGTGCTGCTCGTGGCGGTGGCGGCGGTCCGGATCTCCTCACGCAGCGGGCTCCCCAGCCTGCTCCTCTATCTCGGCATGGGTGTCGCCATCGGCCAGGACGGCATCGGCGTCTCCTTCAACGACGTCGGGCTCACCCAGGTCATCGGCTACGCGGCGCTGGTCGTGATCCTCGCCGAGGGCGGTCTCGGCACGAAGTGGCACGAGATCAAGCCGGCGCTGCCCGCCGCCGCCGTGCTCTCCACCTTCGGTGTCGCGATCAGCGTCGGTGTGACGGCCGCCGCCGCGCACTACCTGGCCGGCGTCGAATGGCGCCAGGCACTGATCATCGGCGCCGTGGTGTCCTCCACGGACGCGGCCGCCGTCTTCTCCGTCCTGCGGAACGTTCCCCTGCCCGGCCGGCTCACGGGTGTCCTGGAGGCCGAGTCCGGCTTCAACGACGCCCCCGTCGTCATCCTCGTCGTGGCCTTCTCGGCCGCCGGCCCGGTCGACCACTGGTATCTGCTGCTCGGCAAGATCGCGCTGGAGCTGGCCATCGGCGCCGCCGCCGGCCTGCTGATCGGCATGGCGGGCGCGTACGGGCTGCGGCACGTGGCGCTGCCCGCCTCCGGTCTCTACCCGATCGCCGTGATGGCCATCGCCGTCACCGCCTACGCGGCCGGCGCGCTCGCCCACGGGTCGGGCTTCCTGGCCGTCTATCTCGCCGCCCTGATCCTCGGCAACGCCAAGCTGCCGCACTGGCCGGCCACCCGCGGCTTCGCCGAGGGACTGGGCTGGATCGCCCAGATCGGCATGTTCGTACTGCTGGGCCTGCTGGTCACCCCGCACGAGCTGGGCGGCGACATCCTGCCCGCGCTGGTGGTGGGGCTGGTGCTCACGATGGTGGCCCGACCGCTGTCCGTGTTCCTGAGCACGGCGCCCTTCCGGACGCCCTGGCAGGAGAAGGCGCTGCTGTCCTGGGCGGGACTGCGCGGCGCGGTGCCCATCGTGCTGGCGACCATCCCCATGGTCGCCGGGGTCGCCGACAGCCGCCGGATATTCAACATCGTCTTCGTGCTGGTGATCGTCTACACACTGATACAGGGCCCGACCCTGCCCTGGCTGGCACGACGGCTGAAGCTGGGCGACGACGAGGAGGCCCGGGACCTGGGCATCGAGTCGGCGCCGCTGGAGCGGCTGCGCGGGCATCTGCTGTCGGTCTCCGTCCCCGACGGTTCGCGCATGCATGGCGTGGAGGTGAGCGAGCTGCGGCTGCCCGCCGGGGCCGCCGTCACCCTGGTCGTCCGGGACGGCGCGAGCTTCGTGCCGGGACCCTCGACCGTCCTGCGCCACGGCGACGAGCTGCTGGTCGTGGCCACCGACCCGGTGCGTGACGCGGCCGAGCGACGGCTGCGGGCGGTCGGCGAGGGCGGCAAGCTGGCGGGCTGGCTGGGCGCTCCCGCGCAGCCCCCGGAGAGTGCGATGGCGAAGCGCAAGGCAAAGAAGGGGCTGGTGAAGAAGAAGTTGGTTAAGTAAGCTATTCGGACTATTCGCGTGCGTATCGAGAGTCCGCCAGGACCTCAGGGCGTCACGCGAGGACCCGACAACATCGAACCATCTCTGCCTGACGCAGAGCTGGCGCGACCGCACGGCGGCCGTGGCCGCATAAAGGCGGCCGGATCGGTATCTACCACGGTCCTGCGCGAGAGGACAGCTCTCGGCGCGCTCCGTGCGGCGTTTTCCGTTCGTCCGGCGTGCGCTACCAGGCGGCGGAAAGGCCGGACCGTGGCAGCCACGGTCAATGACACCACCGGGGCCGAGGCCCGTGCCGGGTACGGCAGCCTGCTGCGCACGCGCGGCGCGCTGTCGTTCCTGCTCCCCGGGTTCCTGGCACGCCAGCCGTTCGCGATGCTGACGATCGGCATCCTGCTGCTGGTCAACGACACCACCGGCTCGTACGGCACCGCGGGCACCGTCTCGGCGACGGCGGGCGTGGCCATGGCCCTGTTCGCCCCGCTGAGCGGCAAACTCGCGGACCGCTTCGGACAGGCCACCGTGCTCATCCCCGGTGTCGTCGTGCACGCCGCCACGATCTCGCTGCTGACGGTGCTCGCGCTGTCGCACGCGCCCCTGTGGGCGCTGCTCGTGGCGGCCGTGCCGGCCGGCGCGTCGACCCCGCAGATCGGTCCGATGGTCCGGGCCCGCTGGGCGGCCAAGCTGGACGGCTCCCCGCTGATGCCCACGGCCGCGGCCTTCGAGTCGGTCACCGACGAGTTCACGTTCGTGATCGGCCCGGTGCTGGCCACCGCGCTGTGCACCGGCGTCCACCCGGCGGCCGGTCTGGTCGCCGAGGCGGCCCTGACGCTGATCGGCGGCCTGATCTTCGCCACCCAGCGGCGTACGCAGCCCGCCGCCGCGGGCCGCCCGGCCGCCGGGAGCGCCAAGAGCGCCTCCGCGCTGTCCGTGCCCGGTGTCCGGGTGCTGGCGATCACCATGCTCGGCATCGGCACGGTCTTCGGTGGCATGCAGGTCTCGATGACCGCCTTCACCAAGGAGCTGGGCGAGCCCGGCCTCAACGGTCTGATGTACGGCACGTTCGCGGCCGGCAACATGATCGCGGGCATCGTCTGCGGCGCCGTCGCCTGGAAGACCAGCGCGCAGCGCCGACTGCTGATCGCCTACCCGCTGCTGGTCCTGGCCACCACGCCGCTGTGGGCCGCGCACGCCCTGCCGCTGCTCGGCGCCGCGGGCCTGCTCGTGGGCCTGTGCATCGCGCCCTCGCTGATCACCGGCTACACGCTGGTCGAGAAGCTCGTCCCGGCGAGCGCCCGGACCGAGGCCTTCACCTGGCTGACCGGCGCGGTCGGCCTGGGCCAGGCCGCCGGCGCCACCGTGGGCGGCCGGCTGATCGACGCCCACGGCGCGAGCACCGGATTCCTGGTGCCGCTGGGCGGTACGGCGCTGGCGCTGGTGGTCCTGCTGGGCCTGCGCAAGGCGCTGACGCCGAAGGGCGAGTCGGTCGTCGCGGCAGGTGTCGTGGCACGTGGGGTCGGTCACCGTGAGCCCGTTTCGGTGGACTGACGGGCCGGAATACTGCACTATTGAGCGTCGTTAGCACTCAATGAGTGAGAGTGCCAGGAGGAACAAGTGCCGACTTACCAGTACCAGTGCACCGAGTGCGGCGAGGGCCTCGAGGCGGTGCAGAAGTTCACCGACGACGCCCTGACCGTGTGCCCGCAGTGCGACGGACGCCTCAAGAAGGTGTTCTCGGCGGTCGGCATCGTCTTCAAGGGCTCGGGCTTCTACCGGAACGACAGCCGTGGCTCGTCGTCCAGCAGCACCCCGGCGTCGAAGTCGACGTCCTCGACGTCGTCCTCCTCGTCGTCCTCTTCGAGCACCGCGAGCACCTCCTCGTCGAGCACTTCCTCGTCGAGCGGCTCTTCGTCGAGCACCACGAGCAGCAGCTCGGCCGCCTGACACACGCGCGTTCCGACGGAGCCCGTCGCCCCCTTGTATCCGGGGGCGGCGGGCTCCGTGGCGTTCGCGGGGTCCGCGGCGTTCGCCGACTCCCCGGCGGGCGGGGACGGGGCGGTTAGGGTGAGCGCATGCCTGAGACCAGCAGCGCGGCGACGACCACGGCGACGACCACGGCGGAGATAGGGGTCATCGGGGGCTCGGGGTTCTACTCCTTCCTCGACGACGTGACCGAGATCACGGTGGAGACGCCCTACGGGGCGCCGAGCGACTCGCTCTTCCTCGGCGAGCTGGCGGGCCGGAAGGTGGCCTTCCTGCCCCGCCACGGCCGCGAGCACCGCACTCCCCCGCACCGCATCAACTACCGGGCCAACCTCTGGGCTCTGCGCTCGGTCGGCGTCCGGCAGGTCCTGGGCCCGTGCGCGGTGGGCGGTCTCCACCCGGAGCACGGACCGGGCACCCTGCTCGTACCGGACCAGCTCGTGGACCGTACGAAGTCCCGCGCCCAGACCTTCTTCGACGGGGAGCCGCTGCCCGACGGCTCGGTGCCCAACGTGGTCCACATGACCTTCGCCGACCCCTACTGCCCCGCCGGACGCTCGGTGGCCCTCGGGTCGGCGCGCGGGCGCGGCTGGGAGCCGGTGGACGGCGGGACGATGGTCGTCATCGAGGGGCCGCGCTTCTCCACCCGTGCCGAGTCGCGCTGGCACGCGGCGCAGGGCTGGTCGGTGGTCGGCATGACCGGGCACCCGGAGGCGGTCCTCGCCCGGGAGCTGGGGCTCTGCTACACGTCGATGGCGCTGGTCACGGACCTGGACGCGGGCGCGGAGGCCGGGGAGGGCGTCTCACACGAGGACGTGCTGCGGGTCTTCGGCGAGAACGTGGACCGGCTGCGCGAGGTGCTGTTCGACGCGGTGGGCGCGCTGCCGAAGACGGAGGACCGGGACTGTCTGTGCACGCGGGCGCACGAGGGATGGGACCTGGGGATCGAGCTGCCGTAGGGGACGCGCGGGGCGCGCAGGGGTGACGGAGTTGTCCACAACCCGCGAGTAGTCCACAGGGCCCAGCGGGATCGGCGCGGAGCCGGGATCGTGGGGAGCGTCCGTTGCCGCTCCCCACGTCAGGTGGTGTTCCCCATGCCCACGGCCCCTGCCCCCACCCCGATTTCCCGCCCCTTCCCCGCGCCCTGGAGCCCGCCGGGGCGCCGGGTGCCGATGTTCGCGCCAGTGCGCGTGGGGCGGCGCGGGCGCCGCCGACGCACCAGGGCGCGCGTTTGCGGATTGGACAGACCAGCCAGACTCTCTCGTATGTTATGTAATCGGCCATTCCGGCATAGGTACGTACAGAGAGAGGTTGTTCGGTGAGCTCCGGGAGCGATAAGAAGACAGGAGTCCTCGGAGGTTTCAAGGCCTTCCTGATGCGGGGCAATGTGATCGACCTCGCGGTCGCGGTCGTCATCGGAGCGGCGTTCACCAACATCGTGAACTCTGTGGTGAAGGGCGTCATCAACCCCGTCGTGGGCGCCTTCGGCACCAAGGACCTCGACCACTACGCGTCCTGCCTCAAGGGCCCCTGCACGCGGAACGCCGCGACGGGCGAGGTCACCAAGGGCGTCTACATCCAGTGGGGCTCGGTGCTCAGCGCCACACTGACGTTCCTGATCACGGCGGCAGTGGTCTACTTCCTGATGCTGCTGCCCATGAAGCGCTGGCAGGACCGCCAGGCCGCGAGGACCCCGGCGGAGACCAAGCCCGACGAACCCACCGAGATCGAGCTGCTGGCCCAGATCCGCGACACCCTGATCGAACAGCGCCGGGGCCCGGGCTCCGACTCGGTCCCGGCCCAGCGCTGAGCGGTCTTGTCGAAGTCCGGTGCGGTATCGCGCCCCGGAAGGGGCGCGGGGCAGTGCCGATATGCGGCTACCGCCGCGTGGGCGCGACCAGCCCCCACCGGCCCGCGGCGACCGGCCCCCGCTCCCCGCGGGAGGCCGTGGGGCTCAGATGTGATTTTGCG
>NZ_JBEZUS010000011.1:0-252059 GCF_040636475.1 Streptomyces sp. NPDC037389 | reverse complement strand
CACGTCGAGGTGGAGCAGGCCGAGGAAGCCGACGCGGAAACCGAAGCCGAGGGCGGCCGAGGTCTCCGGCTCGTAGACCAGCGCGGCGTCGTTGAGCTGGAGCTTGTCGAGGGCCTCGCGCAGCTCCGGGTAGTCCGAGCCGTCCAGCGGGTACAGGCCCGAGAAGACCATGGGCTTCGGGTCCTTGTAGCCGCCCAGGGCCTCGGTGGCGCCGTTCTGCTGGGAGGTGATCGTGTCACCGACCTTGGACTGACGGACGTCCTTCACACCGGTGATGATGTAACCCACCTCGCCGACGCCGAGGCCGTCGGCCGGGAGCATCTCGGGCGAGTTGGTGCCGATCTCCAGCAGCTCGTGGGTGGCGCCGGTCGACATCATCTTGATGCGCTCGCGCTTCTTGAGCTGCCCGTCGATGACACGGACGTAGGTGACCACGCCGCGGTAGGAGTCATAGACCGAGTCGAAGATCATCGCGCGGGCGGGGGCGTCCTTGACGCCGACGGGCGCCGGAACCTCGCGGATGACCTTGTCCAGCAGCGCCTCGACGCCCATACCGGTCTTCGCGGAGACCCGCAGGACGTCCTCGGGCTCGCAGCCGACGAGGTTGGCCAGCTCGGCGGCGAACTTCTCGGGCTGGGCGGCCGGCAGGTCGATCTTGTTGAGGACCGGGATGATCGTGAGGTCGTTCTCCATCGCCAGGTAGAGGTTGGCGAGGGTCTGGGCCTCGATGCCCTGGGCGGCGTCCACGAGGAGGATGCAGCCCTCGCACGCGGCGAGGGAACGCGAGACCTCGTAGGTGAAGTCCACGTGGCCCGGCGTGTCGATCATGTTGAGGATGTGGGTCGTGCCCTCGGCCTCGCCCTCGGTGGGCGCCCAGGGCAGCCGGACCGCCTGGGACTTGATCGTGATGCCGCGCTCGCGCTCGATGTCCATCCGGTCGAGGTACTGCGCGCGCATCTGCCGCTGGTCGACCACGCCGGTCAGCTGGAGCATCCGGTCGGCGAGCGTCGACTTGCCATGGTCGATGTGCGCGATGATGCAGAAGTTACGGATCAGAGCCGGGTCGGTACGGCTCGGCTCCGGCACGTTGGTAGGGGTCGCGGGCACGCAGGATCCATTCGGTGACTTCGGCGTTTGAACGCTGGTCTCGGCGGGAGTCGGGTATACGACTCCCCCATGGTCCCATGAGCGGCGGGTACGGTCCGGTTTGGGACGGCCGAGTGGCTACTGGTAGCCTGGTGCACTGTGCCTGTCGTGCCTCTCACACGACGGGATCCCATGGCCACCGGTCGTGTGATCACGCACTTATCGAAATCCAACGAACCTGAAAAGGCTCTTTTCGTGGCGAACATCAAGTCCCAGATGAAGCGGAACAAGACCAACGAGAAGGCGCGCCTGCGTAACAAGGCCGTCAAGTCCTCGGTCAAGACCGCCGTCCGTGCGGCCCGCGAGGCCATCGTCGCCGGTGACGCCGAGAAGGCCACCGCCGCCGTCGCCTTCGCCGGCAAGAAGCTCGACAAGGCCGCCAGCAAGGGTGTCCTGCACAAGAACGCCGCCGCCAACAAGAAGTCGGCGCTGGCCAAGCAGGTTGCCGCCCTCCAGGGCTGAAGCCTTTCCGGGGCGTGAGCCCCGGTCCCCCGCCGGAACGGACCGAAGCGGCCCCTCTACCGCTCCGTTTCCCGGCACCCCGCCGCGCCTGGTCGTTCGCCACGCGGGTGCGGTGTGAGCCCTTTGGGCTCGTCTGAACGATTCCGGAGGCCCCGGTCGCCCTTTCCCCAAGGGCGGCCGGGGCCTCCGGGCATTTCCGGGGCTTCGCGCCGGCCCGTGTTCTACGTGCGGCTGCGGGCGGCTCGGGCCACTGCCACTACCGCCTTCTCCAGGGCGTACTCGGGGTCGTCGCCGCCGCCCTTGACGCCTGCGTCGGCCTCGGCGATCGCGGTGAGAGCCGCCGCCACCCCGTCCGCCGACCAGCCGCGCATCTGCTGACGCACCCGGTCGATCTTCCACGGCGGCATACCCAGATCACGGGCGAGATCCCCGGGACGGGCGCCACGCGGCGCGGAGGCGAGCTTGCCGATCGAGCGGACGCCCTGCGCCAGGGCGCTGGTGATCAGAACGGGGGCGACACCCGTGGAGATCGCCCAGCGCAGCGCCTCCAGGGCCTCGGCCGCCCGGCCCTCCACGGCACGGTCGGCGACGGTGAAGCTGGAGGCCTCCGCCCGGCCCGTGTAGTAGCGGGAGACGACGGACTCGTCGATGACGCCCTCGATGTCCGCGACGAGCTGGGCGCAGGCGCTCGCCAGCTCGCGCAGGTCGCTGCCGATCGCGTCGACCAGGGCCTGACAGGCCTCCGGCGTCGCGGAGCGGCCCGTCGCACGGAACTCCCCGCGGACGAACGCGAGCCGGTCCGCCGGCTTCGTCATCTTCGGGCAGGCGACCTCACGGGCCCCCACCTTGCGGGCCGCGTCCAGCAGCCCCTTGCCCTTGGCGCCGCCCGCGTGGAGCAGCACAAGGGTGATCTCCTCGGCGGGCGCGCCGAGGTAGCTCTTCACGTCCTTGATCGTGTCCGCCGAGAGGTCCTGCGCATTGCGGACGATCACGACTTTGCGCTCGGCGAAGAGCGACGGGCTGGTCAGCTCGGCCAGCGTGCCGGGCTGGAGCGCGTCGGGGGTGAGATCCCGGACGTCGGTGTCCGCGTCGGCCGCGCGGGCAGCCGCCACCACCTCCTGAACGGCGCGGTCGAGGAGGAGATCCTCCTGGCCCACGGCGATCGTCACGGGCGCGAGCAGGTCGTCGGTTGCAGTCTTCCTGGCCATCGGGACCAGCATCCCATGCGCCAGTGACAGGCCCCTCCGAAAGCCTCCGGAGGCATACCGCACAATAAGCGGGTGACCAGCGTTTCTCCCTTCTCTGCACAGTCTTCCGACTCCGTACGGCACCTGCTGGTGCTGCCCGACCGCGACGCCGCCGAAGAGGCGGCCGAGGAGGCGGGCCGGCGGTTCGTCCTCGACGACGACCCCGAGATCGTCCGCGAGGCGCTCGCCGGTGAGGACGACGCCGAGGACGCCCAGTGGCTGGTCGTCATCGACGACCCCGACGGCGTGCTCGACCGCGCCGCGCTGCGCGAGCTCGCCGAGGAGTACGACGGCTGGACCGAGGTGGAGTAACACCCGGGCCGTCGACCGGTGGCTGGTGACCGAAGGCGGAATCGGCAGCGGCGGCCGGGAGGAGATCAGCTCGCCTGGCCTGCGCTCCTTACCTCGGGGATCCGCTCCAGCTCCAGGCCGAAGTGCTCCCGGTAGGCGGCCGCCACCTCCCCTTCCGCCAGCGTCCGCTCCACCCGCCCGCCGGCGTCCGTCGTCGTCACGAGCGTGCGGCCGCTGATGGTGACCCGCCCGCCGTCCTCGGTGAGCCGCGAGCAGAGCACCGACTGCCCGAACGGCGACAGCGGCGAGGTCCGGTGCCACCAGTTGCCGGCCTCGAAGTCGGCCAGCGCCCGGGGGCGCCGCTCCAGGCGGTACTGCACCGCGCCGTCCTTGCTGACGTCCAGGTCTCCCTTCTCCGTCTCGGCGATCCGGAACACCCCTCCCGGGTCCAGCTGGTCACCGCGCTCGGTGAAGCTCAGCGGGTGGTGACTGTTCCGGCCGAAGCCGACGTCCACCAGCCACTCCCGGCCCTGCCCGCCTTCGGTCCCGACCAGCAGGGCCAAGTGGTCGAAGGGGATCCCGAACTTCCCGTCCGGCCCCATCACCCGTGCCGCCAGCAGCGTCACCCGATAGCCGAGCGCCGTCAGCAGCTCCGCGAACGCGCCGTTGAGCTCATAGCAGTAGCCTCCCCTCCCCCTGCGCACCACCTTGTCCACCAGGACCCCGCCGTCCAGCACGATCTCCTCACCGAGGTGGATCGAGAGGTTCTCGAAGGGCACCGCCACGAGATGACGGAACTGAAGGTCCCGTAGCGCCTCCGCGGTGGGGGCGGCCGGGCGGGGGGCGTCGATGTGACGGAGATAGGCGTCGATATTCGCTGCGTGCATGACTCCGTTATCCCCCGGGCCGGGAGGGCACGGCATCCGTCCACGGTCCTAGATCGTCTCGGTCTTTGTACCGGTTGTCGTCGCCTCCTCCTCCCGCGACGTTGCCCCGTGACGGCGACCGGCCCGCCCTGCCCGCCCGTGACGGCCACCGGCCCGTCGGTGTCGGTGCGCAGGACCGCCGCCCCCTGCTCCCGCAGCGCGCCGATCGTGCGGGCGGCCGGATGGCCGTAGGGGTTGCCGGCGCCCACGGAGATCACCGCCAGCCGGGGGCGGAGCCCACGCGTCAGCCGGGGGTCCTGATAAGCGGAACCGTGATGGGCGACCTTGAGGACGTCCACCGGCGGAAGCCCGGGATGCGTCTCCCACAGCTCCTGCTGGGCGGGCGGTTCGAGATCCCCGAGCAGCAGGAGGGTGAGCCCGCCCGTACGGACGAGGAGGACGACGCTGGCGTCGTTGGGCCCGTCCTCCGCCACGGCGGACGTCCCGGCGGGCGGCGGCCACAGCACCTCCCACGACAGCCCGCCCACGCTCCGCCGCTCCCCCGGCACCGCCTCGACGACCGGCACACCCGCCCGCCCGGCCTCCCGCCGGACGAACGCCGCCCGGCCCGGCGGCAGCGCGTACGACGTCGTCTCGATCGCCCCCACCGCGCGGCCGCGCAGCACCCCCGGCAGGCCGTCGACATGGTCGGCGTGGAAGTGGCTCAAAACCAGCATCGGCACCTCGTCGACGCCCAGCCGTCGCAGGCAGCGGTCGACGGCCTTCGGCTCGGGCCCGGCGTCGACGAGCACCGCGCTGTGCGGGCCGGCGGCGAGCACGAGGGCGTCCCCCTGGCCCACGTCGCACGCCACCATCCGCCAGTCCGGCGGCGGCCATCCGGTGAGGCCCCTCGTCAGGGGCGCCGGGCGGACCACGGCGAGCAGCAGGAGCAGTGCGCACGCCCCACAGACCCACGGGCTGCGCAGCACCCGCCCGGCGATCAGGAGGACGACCGCTGTCGCCGCCGCCAGCCACAGCCCGCCGGCCCAGCCGCCGGGCCAGGCCAGCTCGGCCCCGGGCAGCCCCGCGCCGGTCCGGGCGACGGTCGCCGTCCACCGCGCCGGCCAGCCCGCCAGCCAGGCGAGGCCCTCGGCGAGCGGCGGCACGAGCGGGGCGGCGGCGAGCGCGGCGAACCCGAGGACCGTGGCGGGGGCGACCGCCGGCTCGGCGAGCAGATTGCACGGCACCGCCACCAGACTCACCCGCGCCGCCAGCACGGCGATCACCGGCGCGCACACGGCCTGCGCCGCGCCCGCCGCCGCGAGGGCCTCCGCGACCCGGTCCGGCATCCCGCGCCGCCGCAGGGCCGCCGCCCAGCGCGGGGCGAGGGTCAGCAGGGCGCCGGTGGCCAGGACCGAGAGCAGGAAGCCATAGCCCCGCGCCAGCCACGGGTCGTAGAGGACCAGCAGGAGCACGGCACCCGCCAGCGCGGGGAGCAGAGCGCGGGAGCGGCCCGTACCGATGGCCAGCAGAGTGATCAGCCCGCACACGGCGGCCCGCAGCACGCTCGGCTCGGGGCGGCACACCACCACGAACCCGAGCGCCAGCCCGCCGCCCAGCACCGCCGTCAGCCGCAGCGGGATCCCCAGCCGGGCCGCGAGCCCCCGGCGCTCGGCGCGCGAGGCGAGATGCGGCGGCCCGATGAGCACGGCCAGCAGTACCGCGAGGTTTCCCCCGGACACGGCCAGAAGGTGCGTCAGATCCGTTGCGCGGAAGGCCTCTTCGAGGTCGGATGGAACGCGCGAGGTGTCCCCGACGACCAGGCCGGGCAACAGCGCCCGGGCATCCGGCGCCAGCCCGTCGGTCGCCTCGCGCAGCCCGGCCCGCAGCCTCCCCGCCGCCCGCTGCACCATGGACGGCCCCGCGACGACCTGGGGCGGGCCGCTGTCACCGACCCGGACGACGGCCGCGACACGGTCACCGGACCGGGAGGGCGGCATGAGCCAGCCTTCCACCCTCACCTCGGTGGAGGGCAGCAGCCCGAGCCACGGCTGATGGCCCATCAGCAGCACCGGGGTGCGGACCGCTGTCGTCACCCCGCGCGTGGTGGTCACCCGGCTCGCCTCGGCCTCCACCACGACGGCGGGCGCGGCCCGCACCGAGCCCCGCACCCGTGGCCGGGTGGCTTTCGGGTCCCCGGTCACCGTCGCCTCGACGGTCGCCTCGGCGTGCCGTCGCGCCAGCTCCGGCACCGGCCCACGCCGGGTGTCGGCCCCCGCCAACGCCCCGACGGCCGCCCCGGCGACGGCACACAGCAACACGGCCACCACCGCGCCGACGGCTCCCGCCGCCCCTGCCCATCCGGTCCTTCCGGCCGGCTCCGCCGAGCCCCTACGGCTCCCCCAGCGGGCAGCGGCCGCGAGCAGCAGTACGCCGGACACGAGCACCGCCGCCCCGCAGGCGATGGCCACCGTCCGGCCCTCCGCCGTCAGGGCGACTGCCGCGGCGGCCCACGCGGCGAGCGCGGGGCCGACCAGCCGCAGGTCGGCCGGGACTCGACCCTCATCACCGGGACCGGTGACAGAAGCCTGCGTGGCAGCGGCCTGTGGGACAGCGGCCCGCGTCATGGCTGGACCAGTGGCTTGAGGTCCGTGAAGCGGCGGGCTCCGATGCCGTTGACGCGGCGGAGGTCGGCGACCGAGCGGAAGCCCCCGTGCTGGGTGCGGTAGTCGAGGATGTGCTGAGCGAGGACCCGGCCCACTCCGGGGAGGGCGTCGAGCTGTTCGAGCGTCGCGGAGTTGAGGCTGATGGGCCCGGCGGCCGCGCCGCCACCCGGAGGGCTCGCACCGGCCACCGCCCCGCCTACCGCCGCCGACGCCGGGCCTCCCGGGGCGGGGGCGCCCACCACGATCAGCTCCCCGTCCATCAGCACACGCGCCTGGTTGAGCCCCGTCGTGTCCGCTCCCGGGCGCGCTCCCCCGGCGGCCTCCAGCGCGTCCTCGACCCGTGAGCCCGGCGGCAGGCGCTGGACCCCGGGACGCGGCACCTTGCCCGTCACGTCCACCACCACGCTCCGGGCCGACGACCCCGGACCGGGCACCGTCGGACCAGGCACCGTCGGGACGGCCGCCGGTGGCGGCGCCGCGACCGGCCCCTCGCGGGCCGGCGCCCGGACCGTCCGTGGGCGCCCCGCCCAGAAGTGGTACGCGCCGAGGGCGACCGCCACGACCAGCACGGCCGTCAGCGCCGCGAGCGTCCTCGGCGCGATGCCGCACCGCAGCCGCACCCACAAGGGCAGCCGGTCTCCCAGCGCGGCCATCGCACCGCGCGGGACCGGCCACCTTCGCGGGCGCGCGGCGACAGCCCCGGGATCAGCGACAGCCCCGCGATCGGCCGCCGCGCGGTCGCGCAGCGAGCCGAGGCCCAGGTCGAGGGGGGTCACGGTACGTGTCGAAGAGGGCGCGAAAGAGGTCATGCTCGTCACGCTAGGTGACGTCGCCCGATCCTGTCCGGAGGCCTCAATTCCTGTGGAACACCGGCTGGTTGTGGAAATTTCCGTCACTCACAGGAGGGGCACGGCCCCCTCCTCACCTCGCCGAGACCACCACGC
The DNA here is from genome assembly GCF_040636475.1 of Streptomyces sp. NPDC037389. Classification (NCBI taxonomy): domain Bacteria; kingdom Bacillati; phylum Actinomycetota; class Actinomycetes; order Kitasatosporales; family Streptomycetaceae; genus Streptomyces; species Streptomyces sp. NPDC037389. The sequence goes on along the minus strand of NZ_JBEZUS010000011.1, from coordinate 244,437 downwards.
CCAGCAGCCCCGGCCCCGTGTGCGCCCCGATGACCGCGCCGACCTCGCTCACGTGGAGATCCACCAGCCCCGGCACCCGCTCCCGCAGCCGCTCCGAGAGCAGTTCGGCCCGCTCCGGGGCGGCCAGGTGATGCACCGCGACGTCGACGGGCGCGGCGCCCGCGCGCTCGACGACGATCTCCTCCAGTCGGGCGATCGCCTTCGAGGCCGTACGGACCTTCTCCCTCAGTTCGATACGGCCGCCGTCCAGCTGGAGCAGCGGTTTGACGGCGAGCGCCGAGCCGAGCAGCGCCTGGGCGGCGCCGATGCGCCCGCCGCGGCGCAGGTAGTCGAGGGTGTCGACGTAGAAGTAGGCGGCCGTGCCCTGCGCGCGCTTCTCCGCGGCGGCCACCGCCTCGTCGAGCGTGCCGCCCGCCTCGGCGGTGTCCGCGGCGGCGAGGGCGCAGAAGCCGAGGGCCATCGCGACCATGCCGGTGTCCACGACCCGTACCGGCACCGGCGCCTCCTTCGCCGCGAGGACCGCCGCGTCGTAGGTGCCCGAGAGCTCGGAGGAGAGGTGGAGGGAGACGATGCCGTCGGCGCCGGTCTCGGCAGCGGCACGGTAGGCGGCCGCGAAGTCCTCGGGGGCGGGGCGCGAGGTGGTCACCGGCCGGCGTTTCTGAAGGGCCTGGGCGACCGACCGGGCCGAGATCTCGGTGCCTTCCTCCAGCGCCTCGTCGCCCAGGACCACCGTCAGCGGTACGGCGACGATGCCGTGCCCCTCCATCGCCTGAGCGGGCAGATAGGCCGTGGAATCAGTGATGATCGCGACATGGCGGGACATGCCCCGGAGGTTACCCGCCGGGTCGCCGCCCCGGCAGTGCGGGGCCCGGGCCGCCTGATCGTTTCCGCTGGTCAGAGCCGCTTCGTTCAGGCGGGGCTTTCCCGACGCTTGACCTTTTCCCATCCGTACCCCCACTGCCGGGATTCATCCCTCCCGCTGATCGCGGGTCGCTCCGGCCGCGCGGCGGAGCCGGCGGCACCGGCACCGGCGGCCCCCGCGCCATCCGTACCCGCACCCTTACGGGACGAGCCCCTCCCCGGACTCGTCCCCGGCTCCGCCTTGGGCTCCGCACCCGGGCCCGCGTCGGCCTCCCAGTGGCGGAGCGCGCCCGTCTCCATGCGGATCTGCTCGCTCAGCAGCGACAGTTCGTCGCCGGCGAACTGCCGGGCCCGGTCCTGTGCGGCGAAGCGCAGCGAGTCGGCGGAGTGGGTGATCTGCTTGGTCCGTTCCCGCAGGTCGGGCAGGCAGGCGGTGACACGGTCCCGGTCGGGCTCGGACTCCAGCTGGCGCAGATCGTCGTCGACCTCGCGGCCGTGTGCGCTGAGGCGGTCGAAGAGGGCCAGGGACTCGGTCAGGGAGGGGTCGTCCTTCAGGCCCTCCCGCAGCACCTCCTGCGTGGCGCGCATCGACGTCCGCAGCGAGAGGCGCAACTCGGCGACCTCGCCCGCCGGGCCTGTCTGGGTGTACTGCCGTGCCTTGAGCCGGGTGTCCTCGACCGTGCGCCGGGCCTGGGTGACCGCCTGGTCGACGCCGTTCTTGACGGTCCGGACCGCCTTGACCGTGGCGATCACCGCCAGCGCCACCACGAGCGCACAGATCAGGGCGATGATCACGGCCGCGGCTACCATACGCGCTCCTCAGCAAGCGGGACACTCGGCGAGCCCCCGAAAGGCCCGTCGGCGGGGCCGCCCCCGCCTCCTCTCCACCGTAAACGCAACGGGCAGGCCGCGGGTTCCATCGGAACCCCCAACCTGCCCGTAGGGGCAAACCCCCAGCGCGCTCTAGAGCATCACGCCGGGACGATGTTCACCAGCTTCGGCGCCCGCGCGATGACCTTGCGGATGCCCGCGCCGCCCAGCGCGGCGACGACCGCCGGGTCGGCCAGCGCGAGCTTCTCCAGCTCCTCGTCGGAGATCGACGGGGCGACCTCCAGACGGGCCTTGACCTTGCCCTTGATCTGGACGACGCAGGTCACGGTGTCGTCGACCAGGTAGGCCGGGTCGGCGGCGGGGAAGTCCGCGTGGACGACCGAGCCCTCATGGCCGAGCTTGCGCCACAGCTCCTCGGCGATGTGCGGGGCCAGCGGCGCGATCAGCAGCACCAGGCCCTCGGCGACCGTGCGCGGCACCTCGCGCAGCTTGGTGACGTGGTTGTTCAGCTCGGTCAGCTTGGCGATGGCGGTGTTGAAGCGCAGGTTCGCCATGTCCTGGCCGACGCCGTCCATCGCCTTGTGGAGGGCGCGCAGCGTGGCCTCGTCGGCCTCGGTGTCGACGACGGTGACCTCGCCGGTGTTCTCGTCGACGACGTTCCGCCACAGGCGCTGGAGCAGCCGGTACTGGCCGACGACGGCACGCGTGTCCCACGGGCGGGAGACGTCCAGCGGGCCCATCGCCATCTCGTACAGGCGCAGGGTGTCGGCGCCGTACTCGACGCAGATCTCGTCCGGGGTGACGGCGTTCTTCAGGGACTTGCCCATCTTGCCGAGCAGCCGGCTGACCTTGCCGCCCTCGTAGTAGAACGCGCCGCCGTTCTCCTCCACCTCGGCGGCGGGCACCGCGATGCCGCGCGCGTCGCGGTAGACGTACGCCTGGATCATGCCCTGGTTGTAGAGCTTGTGGAACGGCTCGGCCGAGGAGATGTGGCCCAGGTCGAAGAGGACCTTCGACCAGAAGCGGGCGTACAGCAGGTGCAGCACGGCGTGCTCGGCGCCGCCGACGTACAGGTCGACGCCGCCGTGCGGCTGGCCCTCGCGCGGGCCCATCCAGTACCGCTCGGCGTCGGCGGAGACCAGCTGCTCGTCGTTGTGCGGGTCCAGGTAGCGCAGCTCGTACCAGCAGGAACCGGCCCAGTTGGGCATGGTGTTGGTCTCGCGGCGGTACGTCTTCGGCCCGTCGCCCAGGTCCAGCTCGACGTTGACCCAGTCCTCGTTGCGGGAGAGCGGGGTCTCCGGGGAGGTGTCCGCGTCGTCCGCGTCGAAGGTGCGCGGGGTGTAGTCGTCGACCTCGGGCAGCTCCAGCGGGAGCATCGACTCGGGCAGCGCGTGGGCGACGCCGTCCTCGTCGTAGACGATCGGGAAGGGCTCGCCCCAGTAGCGCTGGCGGCTGAAGAGCCAGTCGCGCAGGCGGAAGTTGATGGTGCCCTCGCCGATGCCGCGCGCCTCCAGGTGGGCGATGACGGTGCGCTTGGCCTCGTCGATCTGCATGCCGTCGAGGTCCAGCTCGGCGTTGGCGGAGTTGATCGCCGGGCCCTGGCCGCCGTAGGCCTCGCCCTCCCAGCCCTCGGGCGGCTGGACGGTGCGGATGATCGGCAGCTCGAAGACGGTGGCGAACTCCCAGTCGCGCTCGTCCTGGCCGGGCACGGCCATGATCGCGCCGGTGCCGTAGCCCATCAGGACGTAGTCGGCGACGAAGACGGGGACGCGCTCGCCGGTCAGCGGGTTGAGGGCGTACGCGCCGGTGAAGACGCCGGTCTTGTCCTTGCCCTCGGTCTGCCGCTCGACGTCGGTCTTGGACTGCGCCTGCTTGCGGTAGGCGGCGACGGCCTCGGCCGGAGTGGCCGCACCGGCGGTCCAGACGTCCTTGGTGCCCTCGGGCCACGCGGCGGGCACGATCGCGTCGATCAGGTCGTGCTCGGGGGCCAGCACCATGTAGGTGGCGCCGAAGAGGGTGTCGGGGCGGGTGGTGAAGACGGTGATCTTCCGGTCGTCGGCGATCTTCCGGTCGTCGGCGTCGGCGACCTGGAAGTCGACGCGCGCGCCCTCGCTGCGGCCGATCCAGTTGCGCTGCTGGAGCTTGATGGCCTCGGGCCAGTCCAGGGCGTCCAGGTCGTCGATCAGGCGGTCCGCGTAGGCGGTGATCCGCATGTTCCACTGGCGCAGCTTGGACTTGAAGACGGGGAAGTTGCCGCGCTCGGAGCGGCCGTCGGCGGTGACCTCCTCGTTGGCCAGCACGGTGCCCAGGCCGGGGCACCAGTTGACCGGGGCGTCGGAGGCGTAGGCCAGGCGGTAGCCGCCCAGCACCTCCTCGCGCTCGGCGGGGCTCAGCTCGCTCCAGGCGCGGCCGCCGGGGACCTCACGCCGGCCGCTCTCGAACCCGTCGACGAGCTCGGTGATCGGGCGGGCCTTCTTCGCCTCCGCGTCGTACCAGGAGTTGAAGATCTGGAGGAAGATCCACTGGGTCCACTTGTAGTACTCCGGCTCGATCGTCGCGAACGAGCGGCGCTTGTCGTGGCCCAGGCCCAGCCGGCGCAGCTGGGCCTTCATGTTCTCGATGTTGGCCTCGGTGGACACCCGGGGGTGGGTGCCGGTCTGCACGGCGTACTGCTCGGCGGGCAGGCCGAAGGCGTCGAAGCCGAGGGTGTGGAGGACGTTGTGGCCCGTCATGCGGTGGTAGCGCGCGTAGACGTCCGTGGCGATGTAGCCCAGGGGGTGGCCGACGTGGAGGCCCGCGCCCGAGGGGTACGGGAACATGTCCATGATGAACTTCTTGGGCCGGGCGACGACGGCCTCGTCGCCGGCCAGCTCACCGCTGGGGTTGGGCGCGGCGTACGTGCCGTTCGCGTCCCAGAAGTCCTGCCAGCGCGCCTCGATGTCAGCGGCCAGCGCGGCCGTGTAGCGGTGCGGGGCGGCCACCTCGGCGGCGGTGGGGGTCTCGCTCATCGTCCTCAATGCTCCATCGATCGTCGTCTGTCGCCTGTCCGCTCGCGTCTCCGGACGGGGCCGCAAATGAAAAAACCCCTCGCACAGGAGGGGATGCCGCGCCGATGCCGGTCCGGACCGCCGAAGGGTCGGCGGTCACCTGCCGGTGCTTGATCAGCGCGGCTCGCTAAGCAGAAGGCGTACGGCACGCATGGGGTCAGGTTACCCCAGCGGCCCCGGGGCCCGCACCGAAGCGTGGTGCGGGCGGGCCCCGGGGCCCGGCGGGTCAGCGGTGCTGACCGGCCCGGCGGGTCAGCGGTGCTGACGGGGCACGTACGAGGTCACGTAGCCGTCGGCGGGGGTGCCGACGCCGGTGACGTTGTCGTAGCCGACGGTCGCGGAGAGCGAGCTGTCGCCGCCCAGGGTGCGCAGCGAGGTGAGCAGGCCGCCCTTGGCGTCGACGCCGTTGGCGAAGTCGACGCGGACGTCGCCGATGCTCCGGCCCTGGCCGAGCGGGTGGTCGGTGACGTCGTGGTAGGCGCCGGTGCCGTAGCGGTCGTAGATGCCGGGGTTGGCGAAGCCGATCGGCACGCCGTGCCGGGCCTGCTGGGCCAGCGCCTGGACGCCCGCGATCACGGGCGCGGCCAGCGAGGTGCCGCCGATGCGGTACTCGTCGTACTTCACCGAGCCGTCGGGGAAGGTCTGGGTCTGGCCGACGAGGAAGCCGGTGGTGGAGTCGGCGACGGCCGCGATGTCGGGCCCGACGCGCATCGGCTTGTCGGTGCCGTTCGCCTTGGCCAGCGTGTCGGGGACGACGCCGCGCTGGTAGAAGGGCTGCTCGAAGACCTTGCTGGTGCCGCCGCCGGCGCCGCCGGTGAAGGTGCCGGGCAGGCCCTCCCAGGTCAGGCCGTCCTTGGACAGGGCGGCCTTACGGGTGCCCCAGCCGGTCTCCCACAAGTACTTGTCGCCCTTGCCGACGGCCAGGGAGGTGCCGCCCACGGAGGTGACCCACGGGGAGTTGGCGGGCGTGTCGACCTGCTTCACACCGTGCTTGGCGACGTTGTCGCCGTCGTCGCCGGAGGAGAAGTAGAAGCCGATGCCCTCGACGGCGCCCTTCTGGAAGACCTGGTCGTAGGCGGCGGCCACGTCCGGGGACTCATTGGCCTCGACGTCGCCCCAGGAGTTGGAGACGATGTCGGCCAGCCGGTTGTCGACGATCTTGTGCAGGGAGTCGATCAGGTCGTCGTCCTGGCAGGAGGAACCGGCGACGTAGACGATGTTCGCGTCCGGGGCGACGGCGTGCACGGCCTCGACGTCGAGGGTCTCCTCGCCGTACCAGCCGGCCGCGTCGCACTCCTTGGGGTCGGCGTGCGTCCAGGCGGCGGGCAGCACCTGGGAGTACTGGCCCTTGCGGTAGGCCTTGTCGCCGTTGCGCTTGGCGTACTGCTGGATGTCGGCGGCGATCGTCGGGGAGGCGTAGGCGTCGGTGATGGCGACCGTCACGCCCTTGCCGGTGAAGTTCTTCGCCCCGTAGACGGCGCGCAGCTGCTTTCCGGTGTAGCCCTTGATGGCGTACGGGGCGGGCTCGCCGTAGGCGGAGGGAAGGCCGGTATTCACGTTCGAGCCGTAGTACGTGGAGAACGGGCCGGCGTTGCGGAAGCCGGCGCTCGGGCCGGGCAGGGTGTCGCGGTGGTGGCTCAGGCGCGGGGCGTTGTTCAGGCCCACGACGGTCAGGACGGCGCCGTCGAGGCTGTCCGGGACGGAGGCGTTCCGCGCCGGGGCGTGGTAGGTCTTCCCGTCCTTGACGTAGTTGTGGAGCTCGGTGCCGAACGCCTTCTCGGCGGCGGCCGCGTCACCGGTCACGGTGACGTAGTGGTCGTTGACGCCGGTCACCGTCAGGCCGGAGGACTTCAGCCAGTCGGTGACCTTGGCTATCTGGCCCTTGGGTGCGCCGAAACGTTCCTTCGCCTGCTGGGCCGTCAAGTATTTGCCGTACGAGGCGGACTTCGGGTCCGAGACGGCACGCGCGTACGCGGCCAGGCCCTTGGCGTCACGGCCGGCGAGATAGACCCGGGCGGTGACGGCCTTCCGCTCCGAGACGGCACCCCGGTCGGCCCCGGGCGTCGCCCACAGCGGCTTGGTGCCCGCCAGCGACTGACGGTCATGCGGGCCGGAGGCGGCGTGGGCCGCCGGCACACCGAGCGCGAGCGCCCCGACGACCAGCGGCAGAGCCGCCGTCAGGGACAGGGCCGCGCGCGTTCTGGAGCGACTGCCGGAACGGCTTCGACGTGAAGTCAAGGAAAACCCCCTGCGATGCGAATGGTCGGCCACACTCTGACCGATAAACCGTTCACTCTGGGGACATGTGTTCACCAAGAAGTGATCAAAGGAGAACCACGGGCACGCAATCAAATCGCCTGCGAGGGTGGTTTGTTGGGAAAGCGGCGACTTACGGATCGAACTTTCGCCGAACGAACAGACGTTAGCAGCGGTGGGCCACCGCGCATCGGGGTTGTGCGAAGCGGGCCGCACGGGCCGCAGCGCTGCCTAGCCTGCCGGGGCATGGAACTCCACCGCTTCCTCGACCAGGCCGGTGGCGTACTCGCCCTGGTCTCGCTCACCGCGACCGTCGTCTGGGGGCTCGTCGCCGCCGACCGCCTGGCCCTCGGCCCGCGCGGCAGGCTGCTCGCCCAGGCCGTGCACCGGGCCCTCGCCGTCGGCGCGCTCGGCTTCCTCCTCGTGCACGTGGGCGTCAAGGTCGCGGAGGCGCACGCCTCCGCGACCGCCGCCCTGATCCCCTTCGTCTCCGGCACCGCCGGCCGGGCCGGGCTGATCGGGCTCGGCTCGCTCGCGGGCTACCTGCTGGTGCTCGCGGCGGCGACCGGCGCCCTGCGCAGCGCCTTCGCCGGGCGGGGGCGCGCCGCGCACCGCTGGCGGATGCTGCACGCGAGCGCGTACGGGGCGTGGTGCGCGGGGCTGCTGCACGGGCTGAACGCGGGGCGGGAGGCGGCGGGGTGGGTGACGGGGTGTTATGTGGGGTGTTTGGTGGGGGTGGCAGGGGCGCTCGCGCTTCGGCGACACCTCGGCCGGGGCCGGGGAGCGTTGCCGTTCGTCGTGCGGCGACGGCCGGTGGGGGCTCACGCGGCGGGGAGGAGGCCCCAGTCCCACCCTTTCTCCCCCGGCTACCGCTGGGAGGTACCCCCGGTTTCCCAGGGGCTCCGTCCCCGGCCCCCCGCTCCTCAAGCGCCGGAGAAGCTGAACGCGTCGTCCGGAAGGGCTGAACTGACATGAGCGGCCCCCTCCCCGAGCTCCCCGACCTGCTCGCCCTCGGGCTGCCCCGGCTCACCGCCGGGCTCGATGATGTCGCGCGGCTGGACCGGCGGGCTCATCTGGCCGTGCACGGGTCGTTGCCCGCCCTCGGCCAGGACGAGCTGACACGGCTGGCGGAGGCCGTCGCGTTGCGCGGGCGGGGTGGGGCCGGGTTTCCGTTCGGGCGGAAGTTACGGGCGGTGGGCGGGGCCGCGCGGCGGCGTGGGGTACGACCCGTGGTGGTGGTCAACGGGTGCGAGGGCGAACCCGCGTGCCGCAAGGACGCGGTGCTGCTCCGGCGCGCCCCGCATCTCGTGCTGGACGGCGCGCTGCTGGCCGCCGAGGCGCTCGGCGCGCGGACGCTCGTGGTCGGGGTGACCCGTACGGGCACGGAGGCGTCCGTACGGGAGGCGCTCGGCGAGCGCGGTCTGTCCGACCGGCGCGGGCGGGCCGTACGCGCCCGGGTCGTACGCCTCCCCGAGCGCATGGTCTCCGGGGAGTCCTCCGCACTGCTGCGCGCCGTGGGCGGCGGCCCCGCGCTCCCGCCCGGGCGGCGCGGCCACGCCACGACGGCCGGGCCGGGCGGCCTGCCGACGCTGCTGTCCAACGCCGAGACGTACGCCCAACTCGCCCTCGCCGCCCGGCTCGGCGCCCCCCGCTACGCCTCGACGGGCACCCCCGACGAGCCGGGCACCGTTCTGCTCACCATCTCCGGCGCGGTGCCATTCCCTCGCGTGGTCGAGGCTCCCGGCGGGGTGGCGCTGTCGTACGTCCTCGCCCAGTGCGGTGCCGGGGCCACACCCCAAGGCGTGCTGGTGGGCGGCTATCACGGTGGCTGGCTGGACGCGGCCGCCGCTGCCGGGACGGTGCTCTCCAGGGACGCCCTCGCCGCCCGCGGCGCGGCCCTGGGCGCGGGGGCGGTGCTGCCGCTGTCCGGCGACACCTGCCCGCTGGGCGAGGCGGTGCGGGTGGCGCACTGGCTGGCGGCCGAGTCGGCGGGGCAGTGCGGCCCGTGCCGACTGGGCCTGCCGGCGCTGGCCGGGGCACTGGCGGACGTGGTGGCCGGGGGCGGGCGCGGGGCCCTGGAGGCCGTACGGGAGGCGGCGGGGGCCGTACGGGGGCGGGGTGCGTGCGGCCACCCGGACGGGGCGGCGCGCTTCGCGCTGAGCGCGCTGGCGGCCTTCACGGACGATCTGGCCGCGCACGTCCTGGGCGGCGGCTGCGGGCGCCCGACGGCCGGGCTGCTGCCGCTCCCCGCCGCCGGGGGCGCGGGGCCGGGCGACGGGCCCGGGCAGCGGCTCGCGGTGGACTGGACGCTGTGCGAGGGCCACGGTTTGTGCGCGGGGCTGCTGCCCGAGCTCGTACGGATGGGCGCGGACGGCTTTCCGGCGCTCGCGGACGCCGGGGTGCCCGGACATCTGCGGGGGCGCGCACAGCGGGCCGTACGCCGCTGCCCCGCGCTGGCGCTGCGGCTCGACGGCACCTGACAAGGAACACGTGAGCATATGAGCGCATGGACGTATGAGTGCATAAACGCCGAGAGGGCCGTCCTTCCGGACGACCCTCTCAACCACTGTGGAGCTAAGGAGAATTGAACTCCTGACCTCCTGCATGCCATGCAGGCGCTCTACCAACTGAGCTATAGCCCCTTGTTTTGTTTTCCGCCGGGGTTTTCCTCGCGGTCTCCCTGGCGACACGGATTACATTACACGGACCTCCCCCCCATCTGCCAAATCGGTTCATCGAGCGTCCCGCAACGCCCCGGTATGACCGATTTTCGCGCGATCACGCGGTGACGAAGGAGTAGAACCGCTTGAGGGCGCAGTGCTCGTCGAGCAGTCGTCCGTAGATCGGCTCGCCCTCGAGCTCCCGGTAGGTCTCGATGGGGTCGCCTTTTATGATCAGCGCCCGTGCGCACTCCACACACCAGTACTGATATGCGGAGTTGAGCGGCTCCATGTCGCGGACGATCGGCGTCCCGCTGCCGCACCAGTCGCACTTCCGGCTGTGAGCACCCATGACCGCGCTCCCCCCCTCCCCCTCGGCCCCGCTCGCTCCCGGGTGTCCGATTCTGCCACGGGACCGCGCCGGAACAGCAACAATCCCGCCTCCCCGGGAGGGAAGACGGGATCGTCGTGGAGTGTGGAGCTAAGGAGAATTGAACTCCTGACCTCCTGCATGCCATGCAGGCGCTCTACCAACTGAGCTATAGCCCCGCTGTTCTCGGCTTCCCCGGAGGTTTTCCTCCGCGTTCCCCGCGAACAAGAAGAACTTTAGCCTGTGACCTGCCCGGATGTGAAATCGGGCCACTGCGGCCCCACGGCGGGCACCCAGGCCGCCGCTCAGTCGTCGTCGCCGAGCACCGGCTCGGGCAGCGTCCCGGCGTTGTGCTCCAGCAGCCGCCAGCCGCGCGCGCCCTCGCCCAGCACGGACCAGCAGCAGTTGGAGAGGCCGCCCAGCGACTCCCACGAGCGGGACTCCAGGCCCAGCAGCCGGCCGATGGTGGTGCGGATCGTGCCGCCGTGGCTGACCACGACGAGCGTGCCGCCGTCGGGGAGCTTGTCGGCGTGCGACAGCACCACCGGCGCCGCCCGGTCGGCGACCTCGGTCTCCAGCTCGCCGCCGCCGCGCCGCACGGGCTCGCCGCGCTTCCACGCGGCGTACTGCTCGCCGTAGCGCTCGGCGATCTCCTCGTGGGTCAGCCCCTGCCAGGCGCCCGCGTAGGTCTCCCGCAGCTCGGAGTGGTGGATGACCGTGAGGCCCGTGACGGCCGACAGCTCGGCCGCCGTGGTCCTGGCGCGGTCCAGGTCGGAGGAGACGATCGCGTCGGGCCGCAACGCGGCCAGCAGCCGGGCGGACCGGCGCGCCTGGGCGACACCGGTGCCGGTCAGCTCGATGTCCGTGGTGCCCTGGAAACGGCGCTCCACGTTCCACGCGGTCTGGCCGTGCCGCCACAGCACCAGCCGGCGGCCACGGCCGCCCGGGCGGCCGTTCAGCTCAGGTCTCCGTCCAGGTCGCCACCGGCGGCCTGCTCCCGGCTGTGCTCCTCGGCCTTGCCGCGGGTGGCGACGGCGTCGGCGGGCAGCTCGATCTCCGGGCAGTCCTTCCACAGCCGCTCAAGGGCGTAGAAGACACGCTCCTCGCTGTGCTGGACGTGCACGACGATGTCGACGTAGTCCAGGAGCACCCAGCGGGCGTCGCGGTCGCCCTCGCGGCGCACCGGCTTGGCGCCGAGCTCCTTGAGCAGCCGCTCCTCGATCTCGTCGACGATCGACTTGACCTGGCGGTCGTTGGGGGCCGAGGCCAGCAGGAAGGCGTCGGTGATCGACAGTACGTCGCTGACGTCGTAGGCGATGACGTCGTGCGCGAGCTTGTCGGCGGCAGCCTGGGCGGCGGCCTGGATGAGCTCGATGGAGCGGTCCGTGGCGGTCACAAGCCATGCTTTCGTAAAGAGGGTCAGTACGTCTCAAGGGTCTCACGACCCACCGACGCCACTCCCGGCGTTTTTCCCCGGCCTCCGGCCCCCGGCCTCCGGCCCCCGGCCTCCGGCCCTCAGCTCTTGTAGTCCTTGCCCAGGACCACCGCGACGTCCGCGTTGCCCGCCCCCGTGCCCTTGCGCACGGCCTTCTCCGGCAGGCCCAGCGTCCTGGCCACCTGCTTGGCGTCGGCCGCCCGGGCGTCGTCCGCGTAGGTCACCGAGGAGGCCGCCTCCGCCGTGCCCGAGCCGCCGCCGTCGACGTAGGTGTAGCCGCCGTTGACCAGCGTGACCTGCGCCGTTCCGGACGCGGCGGCGGACCCTGTGGCGTTCTTCACGCTCACCCGGGGCGGCGCGCCCTTGGCGGTGGCGCGCACCGTGCCGCCGAGGACGTCCTTGACCATGCTGTCGGCCGCCTGCCCGCCGAGCGCCCCGTCCGTCTTCACGGGCAGGACGGAGGTGGCGTACGAGCCCTCCTTGGCCTTCTCGGCGAGGTGCGCCAGGGAGGCGCCCAGCTGCTGGACGGAGAGCGAGGGGTCGGGGATCTGTGCCAGGGAGTCCACGGTCGTGGTGGCCGCCTGGGGGTCGGTGGACAGCTTCCGGAGCACCGCCCGCATGACCTGGCCGAACCGGGCCAGCTGCCGGCCCTGGTCCTCGCCGGTGGCCCGGTAGGTGGCGTAGCCGACCGCCGCCCGGCCACTGAGGGTCTTCCCCTTGCCCTGCTCGACCAGCGGGCCGTCGCCCTGCTTGGCGCCGGGCACGGCCGCGTCCGTGTCGACCGTGATGCCGCCGACGAGCTCGACCAGGTTCTCCAGGTAGGGGGTGTCCAGCCGCCAGCTGCCCTTGATGTCCGCGCCGAGCAGGGTGTTCAGGGCGTCCCTGGTCGCCCCGGTGCCGGCGTCCTGGACGGCCTTGCCGAGCGTCGTGGCGGTGCCGCCCTCCTTGGTGGTGAGCCCCAGCGAGTTCGGCAGCAGGAGGGTGGTGGCCTTCTTGGTGGTCTCGTTGTCGACCAGCAGGGCGGTGGAGCTGTCGCCGCCCTGGGTCTGCCGCAGATGCACGACGATCACGTCCCGCTTCTGCGCGCCCGTCGCGGCGGCCGTGCCCTTCTTCTCCTCTCCTCCGGAGAGGAGGAACCAGCCGATGCCGCCGCCCAGCGCGAGCACGAGCACCACGGCGAGGGCGACGACGCGGTTGCGGCCCTTGCGCTTGCGCTCGTCGCGGCGCTCGGTGCGGCTCTCGCTGAACTTGAGCCAGTCGATGACGTCCTCGGAGCCCTCGTCCGGCTCCTCGATGAAGGAGAACTGGCCGGTCCGGTACGCGTCCGCCTCCGCCTCCGGCGCGGAACCGGGTACGGAGTCGGCCGCGGGTACGGAGTCGGCCGCGGGCCGGGGCTCCGGGATGCGGCCGTCCGCCACCGCCGCCTCCGGGGCCCCGTCGCCGACGGGGCCCGTCTGCCGGGGGATCCACTCCTGCTGTGCCTGCTGGGTCTGCGTCGCGTAGGAGTCGTACGCCGCTTGCGGCTGCTGGGGCTCTGCGGTGTGCGGGTCATAGCCGTACACCTGCTGCTGGATCGGCTGACCGTAGGCGTCGTACACGCGCTCAGGGGCGTCCGGCCGGTACACCGGCTGTCCGTAGACGTCGTAGCCATAAACCTGCGCCTGCGCGTACGGGTCGTGCGCGTACGGGTCCTGTCGGTCGTTCACCAGTGCCCCTAAGTGGCCGGCGGGCCGGAGCCGGCCGTCGTGCGGTTCAGCCGTCGTGACGGTACAGCTTGCGCTTGTCGATGTAGCGCACCACACCGTCGGGCACGAGGTACCAGACGGGATCACCCTGCGCCACGCGGGCGCGGCAGTCGGAGGAGGAGATGGCGAGGGCGGGGACCTCCACGAAGGAGACCCGGTCCTCGGGCAGCCCCGGATTGGCCAGTATGTGGCCCGGCCGGGTGACGCCGATGAAGTGGGCCAGCGAGAAGAGCTCGTCGGTGTCCCGCCAGGTCAGGATCTGTGCCAGGGCGTCGGCGCCGGTGATGAAGAACAGATCCGCGTTCTCGTTGAGCTCGCGCAGCTCACGGAGGGTGTCCGTGGTGTAGGTGGGGCCACCGCGGTCGATGTCGATCCGGCTGACCGAGAACTGCGGGTTGGACGCGGTGGCGATCACCGTCATCAGATACCGGTCCTCGGCGGCGGACACCGCGCGGTGACTCTTCTGCCACGGCTGCCCGGTCGGCACGAAGACCACCTCGTCGAGGTGGAACTGCGAGGCCACTTCGCTCGCGGCGACCAGGTGACCGTGGTGGATGGGATCGAACGTCCCGCCCATCACTCCGAGCCGCCGCTTCCCGGGCCCTGTCTGCTCTCCCATGCGTGCAGACCCTACTGGGCGCGTTTCCACGCCTGTTCGCCAGGGACCGCTGGGATCAGCGGTCGCGGTTGAAACGGGTGGTGATCCACAGCAGGAGCAGCAGGATGACGAGGGCGGCGCCGCCGGTCATGAAGGGGCTGATGCTCTCGTGGTTGTCCACGTGGTGCTCCTCGGCGGCGAGGGAGACCAGGGCGCTGTGGGCGGTGGCGATGTTCACGTCGGCAGAACCTATCCGGGAGGGATCGGGTTAACGGTTGGAGACTTCTGCCACATCGTATGCGGGCCCTTATGCGGAGCTCACGCCGACTCCACGTGTGAGGGTCGACGGGACGGCCGCCGGGGCGTCTGCGGGGTCGGCCGGCGGGTGCGCCGATGGCTACTTGCGATAGCCCCGCAGCAGGAACCAGGCGACGAGGACGATGCCCACGATCCCGACGAGCAGGACGGTGCGCAGGAGGGCGCCGGGGCCCTGGTCGCCCTTGGAGACGGCGAGGACCTCGGTGAATCCGGGGTGGGCGGCGAGAGTGGTGATGTCGGGCATGCCTCCACGGTAGCCATGTCGGCGGCACGGCCTAGGCTGGGGTCCGGAAAGCCCGGTGCGGACCGCGGCCGGCCGACGTCAGGGGGTCTCGATGAGCGACGACCAGGAGTACGTGCACGGGGGCCCGGAGCGGCTGCCCGGCCGTGAGCGCAAGCACTTCCCCGGTATCTCCTCGCGGGCCTACGAACATCCGGCCGATCGTTCCGCCCTGGTGGCGCTGCGCAAGCTGAGCGGTTTCGACACGGTGTTCAAGGCGCTGAGCGGGCTGCTGCCGGAGCGCAGTCTGCGGCTGCTGTTCCTGTCGGACTCGGTGCGGGTGGGCGAGCTCCAGTTCCCCCGTCTGCACGCGATGCTGCTGGACGCCTGCGCCGTCCTGGACCTGCCGAAGGTCCCGCAGATGTACGTCACGCAGGACCCCCGGCCCAACGCCATGTGCGTCGGCCTGGACGAGCCGATCATCGTGGTGACCACGGGCCTGGTGGAGCTGCTGGACGAGGAGGAAATGCGGGCGGCCGTGGGCCACGAGGTCGGCCACGCCCTGTCCGGGCACGCGGTGTACCGCACGATCCTGCTGTTCCTGACCGAGCTCGCGCTCAAGGTCGCCTGGATCCCGCTGGGCGGGGTGGCGGTGACAGCGATCGTGACGGCGCTGCGCGAGTGGTTCCGGAAGTCGGAGCTGTCGGCGGACCGGGCGGGGCTGCTGGCGGGCCAGGACCCCCGGGCCTCGATGCGCGGCCTGATGAAGGTCGCGGGCGGCAACCACCTCCACGAGATGAACGTGGACGCGTTCCTCGCCCAGGCCGAGGAGTACGAGCGCGGCGGCGACCTGCGCGACTCCGTCCTGAAGATCATGAATGTGCTGCCGCGCAGCCACCCCTTCACCACCGTGCGCGCGGCGGAGCTGAAGAAGTGGTCCGAGAGCCGCGACTACCAGCGGATCATGGACGGCCACTACGCGCGGCGCGAGGACGACAAGGACGCCTCGGTGAGCGACTCCTTCCGGGAATCGGCGAACCACTACGCCGAGTCGGTGCGGGCTAGCAAGGACCCGCTGATGGGGCTGGTGCGGGACATCGCGGGCGGGGCGAGCGACCTGGGCGGCAAGCTGTTCGGGCGCGGGCCCGGCTCCAGCGGGTCCGGTCCCAGGAGCGGGGGTCCCAAGGGCGGGCAGGAGCGGGACGACACCCCGGACCGCTAGTGCCTCGGCGGCGTCTAGTGCCTCGGCGGCGTCGGCTGGGCCGAGGGCGCCAGGGTGCCGCAGAGATCGGCCGTCGTGGTGCCCGTGGCGTAGGGGTCGGTGCCCGCCGGGCCCTCCGTCGCGGCCTTCTCCCCCGCGAACAGTGGGCGCAGGAAGGACGCGTCGTCGGCCGAGCAGGACTCCGGTCCGGCCTGCGTCTGGCTCTGCAGCACCTGGACGTGGTGTTCCTGGAGGTCGTCGCGGTCGAAGCGGAAGCGCATCGTGCGCCGGACGACGAACAGCGAGACGTCCACCGCGCCCGCCTTGGCGGCCGGGCGGAGGGCGTAGACGAAGGTGTGGTCGGAGGAGACCTCCAGCGCGGCCGGGGACGCCTCCACGACCGTGAACGTGCCCTGGCTGCGGACGGTCCGGTCGGCGAGGGTCACCTGGCCCGGGTCGAAGCGGACCAGCCAGCCGGTGGCCGCGTGCCGCCCGTCGTCGGCGGGGCGGCTGAAGCTGTGGTCGAACTGCTCCAGCTGGGAGGGGGCGAGCAGCAGCCGTACGGTCCGCTGGTTGCCGCCGACGAGCACGCCCGGGTCGAGCGCGGACTTGACCGTGTACTCCTTGGCCGTGGCGAGCGCGGCCATCACCAGGCTCTCGGAGAAATTCTGGGTGCGCCGTGCGGCCGGAAGGGTGACGCCCTCGGCTCCGTCGCGCAGCCGTGCGGCCGGACCGTTGTCGAAGAGGTCCTTCGCGGCGGAGGCGCCGGGCACGGGATCGCGCGGGGCGAGGGGGACGAGGGCGATCCGCAGCGCCTCGGCGGCGGGCGGCTTCGGCTCCTTGTACGGGTGGCGCAGCCCCATGTAGACGGCGGTGCCGAAGGCAAGGGCGATCAGTACCACCAGCAGCAGGACCTGCCGGGAGGCGCTGACGCGGGCCCAGGCGTGGCGGGTGCGGACGGCGGGGGCGTGGTCGTCCATCCGCTCGCGGGCGGAGAACTCCTGGAGGCGGGCAGCCCGGACGAACGATTCGTCGAACACGACGGATCGGTACTCCTCGTCGCCGCCTCCCTGGGGGCCCTCGGGCGTGCCCTCAGGGGGGTCTCCAGGCCCGTTCATATCTCAAGAGTAGGTCCGAGGCGGCTTCGGTAAACGCCCTGGTACACGACAAGTTCCGACGAAATTTCAAGGGGCCGGGCGAGGGACCCGAGCCTTGGCCAGGGATCCTGCGATCAGTCACGGAATGACAGAAAGCGACTTCCAGACGACGGAAAATCACTTTCGGTGACCATCTCGGCCCGGGAATCAGGGCGTCAGCGGGAGGGCGGCACGGCGGAGGCCACGGGCGGCTCGGAGTCCGCCGAGACCGACGGCAGCGGCGCCCGCTGCTCCCCCACCGGGACGTCCACACCCGTGGTCGCGGGTGGCGGGGCGGGGCTCTGCCGGCCGCCCGAGGAGGCACCCCGGTAGACGGCGGTGAAGGCGAGGGCGATCACGCCTATGCCCATGACGACGGCGAGCACCCAGGCCACCGGGCGGTGCCAGCGGGCGTGCCCCCGGTAGGGCCCGCGCGCGATGCCGTAGCGCCCGTAGGGGCCATAGGCGTCGTCCGGATCGAGGTTCCGGGCGAGGCCCCGCGGCCCGTCCGGCCGGCCGTGGTGCCCGGTCGGGCCGCCGCGCGCGTCGTCGTAGGGGTCGTAGGGATCGTCGTCGGCGGGGCCGCCCCCGGCCCGGGAGCGCGCGGCGTCGGCCTCGGCGCGGGCCCGGTCGGCGGCGAGCATCCGCTCGACCGCGGAGGGTTCGTGGATCGTCGCGGACCGCACGAAATCCTCGTCGAAGACCGTGGAGGCGAACGGGTCGTCCGCACCCCCACGGCGGTGGCTGTCGGGCTCCTCGCCGTCCGGGAACGGCTTGCCCCCCACGTCGTCCGGCACCCGTCCAGCGTAGACCCGAACCGGTCAATCCGCGCGGCTGGTACGGGAATTCGGCCCGCGACGGGCCGCCCGCACCGGCCGCCGGGAGCGGCTAGCGCACGTGGCCGTCGCCGGTGACGATGTACTTCGTCGACGTCAGCTCGGGCAGCCCCATCGGGCCGCGCGCGTGGAGCTTCTGCGTGGAGATCCCGATCTCGGCGCCGAAACCGAACTGGCCTCCGTCGGTGAACCGGGTCGAGGCGTTGACCGCGACCGTGGTGGAGTCCACCAGCTGGGTGAAGCGGCGGGCCGCGGCCTGGGAGGTGGTGACGATCGCCTCGGTGTGCCCGGAGGTCCACAGCCGGATGTGGCGCACGGCCGCGTCCAGGTCGTCCACCACGGCGGCGGCGATGTCGTACGAGAGGTACTCGGTCTCCCAGTCCTCGGCCGTCGCGGGCACGACCGTGGCCGGGGAGCCCTCCGCCAGCTCCAGCACCCGCTCGTCGCCGTGGACGGTCACGCCCGCAGCCGCCAGCGCCTCCAGGGCGCGCGGCAGGAAGCGCTCGGCGATGTCCCGGTGCACCAGCAGGGTCTCGGCGGCGTTGCAGACGCTGACGCGGCTGGCCTTGGAGTTGACGAGGATGTCCACAGCCATGTCCAGGTCGGCCTCGGCGTCGATGTACACATGGCAGTTGCCCGTGCCCGTCTCGATCACCGGGACGGTCGACTCCGCCACGACCGTCCGGATCAGGGAGGCGCCGCCGCGCGGGATGAGCACGTCGACCATGCCCCGGGCACGCATCAACTCCCGTACGGATTCCCGGCTCTCGCCCGGCACCAGCTGCACCGCGTCGGCCGGCAGCCCGGCGCCGCCCACGGCGTCGCGGATCACCCGCACGAGGGCGGTGTTGGAGGCGTACGCGGAGGACGAGCCGCGCAGCAGCACGGCGTTGCCGGACTTCAGGCACAGGGCGGCGGCGTCGACCGTCACATTCGGGCGGGCCTCGTAGATGATGCCGACGACGCCGAGCGGCACCCGCACCTGGCGCAGGTCGATGCCGTTGGGCAGCGTGGAGCCGCGCACCACCTCACCCACCGGGTCGGGCAGCGCCACCACGTCCCGGACGTCCTTGGCGATGGCCCGCACCCGCTCGGGGGTGAGGGTGAGCCGGTCGACCACGCTCTCGCTCGTACCGGCGGCCCGGGCCTTCTCGACGTCCTCGGCGTTGGCCTCGACGATCTCGCGGGTACGGACCTCCAGCGCGTCGGCGATCGCCAGCAGCGCCTCGTCCTTCACCGAGCGCGGCAGTGGCGCGAGCTCGGCGGCCGCGGCACGGGCACGGTAGGCGGCTCGCAGCACCGGGGACTGCGGCATGGGGTCGGCGAGGGGGGAGGGGAAAACGCTGCTCATGGCCGCAGCCTAACCGCGGGCGGGCCGCGACCACCCGGAATTCCACACTCCGGGACGGCCGCGACCACGCGGACCCCTGGAGGACCAGCGGCGATCAGCCGCGCCGGCGGCGGTCAGAAGGGGTGCACCCCGACCGGGGTGGCCGGCAGCGGCCCGTAGCCCTCGGCGACCCGCTGGTGATACGTCTCACGGTCGATGACCTCCAGGCCGACGATCTCCCACGGCGGCAGCCGGGCCGTGGAACGGTGCTCGCCCCACAGCCGCAGCGCCACGGCCGCCGCGTCGTGGAGGTCGCGCGCCTCCTCCCAGTAGCGGATCTCGGCGTGGTCGTTGGCGTAGCGGCTGGTCAGCAGGAACGGGTGGTCGTGGGCGAGCTGCTCCAGCGCCCGCCGGACCTCCCCCAGCGGCGCCTCGGCACCCGAGACGCTGAGGGTGATGTGCCACAGCCGCGAGGCCGCGCCACCGCCGGCGCCCTCGGCCCTCTCCCCCGTCCACTCGTCCGTCCCGGCCGTCCCGACGCTGGTCAGTGTCCGCCCAGCCGTCCCTCGGGGCAGCGCCCCCGGGCGCCCTCGTCTCACCGGCGGCCTCCTGTTGCTCGCCGCTCCGCGCGCGTGCGGCGGAGCCGTGTGGTGCCGTGGGGCCGCCCGTCGACGACGGCCCCGTGTATCAAAGTTGACCAGTCGGCGGGCGGCCGCGTGACGGTTTTACGGAAAGGGTCAATGGAAAGGCTGGACTTACCGGGACCCTCTCTTCCACGGTTAACGCCCGTCAGTGACACGGCATTCGCGACCGGAATCGAAGCGCTCAGGCGCGCAGCACGACCAGGTCGTCGCGGTGCACGACCTCGCGCTCGTAGCCCGGGCCCAGCTCGCGCGCCAGGTCGCGGGTGGAGCGGCCCAGCAGCTGGGGGATCTCCCCGGCGTCGTAGGTCACCAGCCCGCGCGCCACGGCCCGGCCGGCCGGGTCCCGCAGCTCGACCGGGTCGCCCGCGCTGAACTCGCCCTCGACCGCCGCGATGCCCGCCGGCAGCAGCGAGCCCGTGCCCTCGACGACGGCCCGCACGGCCCCCTCGTCCAGGGTCAGGGCGCCCTGCGGCGTGGAGGCGTGCGCGAGCCACAGCAGCCGGTCGGCGGAGCGGCGGCCGGTGCGGTGGAAGTACGTGCCCGTGGGGCGCCCGCGCAGCGCGTCGGCGGCCTGGCTGGCGGAGGTGAGGACGACGGGGATGCCGGCCGCGGCGGCGATCCGGGCGGCCTCGACCTTGGTGACCATGCCACCGGTGCCCACGCCGGCCTTGCCCGCGCTGCCGATGGAGATCCCCTCCAGGTCCTTCTCCCCCGTGACCTCGGCGATCCGGGAGGTGCCCGGGATGCTGGGGTCGCCGTCGTACAGACCGTCGACGTCCGAGAGCAGGACGAGCAGATCGGCCCGGACCAGATGGGCGACGAGCGCCGCCAGCCGGTCGTTGTCGCCGAAGCGGATCTCGTCCGTGGCGACGGTGTCGTTCTCGTTGACGACGGGCACCGCGCCCATGGCCAGCAGCTGGTCCAGCGTCCGGCGGGCGTTGCGGTAGTGCGCCCGGCGGCTGGTGTCGTCCGTGGTCAGCAGTACCTGGCCGACCCGGCGCCCGTAGCGGGCGAAGGAGGCCGTGTAGCGGGCGACCAGCAGCCCCTGGCCGACACTGGCCGCGGCCTGCTGCCGGGCCAGGTCGCGGGGGCGCTTGGGAAGGCCCAGCGGGGCCAGGCCGGCGGCGATGGCACCGGAGGAGACGAGGACTATCTCCTTCTCCCCCGCGCCCCGCGCGGCCAGAGTCTTGGCCAGAGCATCGACGAGCGCGTCAACCCGGTCCGCGTCCAGCCCCCCACCCGCGGTGGTGAGTGAGGAGGACCCCACCTTGACCACGATCCTGCGGGCCGCGACGACCTCCCGCCGGGCCTCCTCCGGCTGCTCTGCCCCAGTCAACGTACGCACACCCCTGTGATCCTCGATGCTCCGCCGGTCGGCGGCCTGTTCCGGACCCGCAAATCTACCGTCTGACGATTGCGTCCGTTCGCAGGTGTTTTGGGCTGATCGGCCGGATGGAAGATTGCCCACCGGCCTGCCACCGTCATACGGTCTGTCACCGACCGTTCACCCCGCGCTGCTCACCGGAGAGCAACAACGGTCCCTCCCCCACGTACTTCTGCCAGGAGCCTTCCCGTGCCTTCTGCCGGAACAGCCTCCCGCCGGGCGGCACAGCTCGCGGCGCTGCTCTCGATGCTGGCCCTCTTCGTCGCCCAGCTCGTCGGCGCCCTCCTGCCGGACGTCCCGCTGCTGATCTCCTCCTCGGCGGCCGCCCTGGGACTCGATCTCGTCCTCCAGCACCGCGACCCGGGGCTGGTCGCCGTGCTCGGCAAGATCCGCTTCGATGTCATGGTCCGGCAGCTGCAACGCGACATACTGATCCTGCTCGGCCTGACGCGCCTGGGCGGCGACGACGCGCCCCGCGACTACGCCCCCGTGGTCGCCGGGCTGGTCCTCTTCTACGGCGCCCACCTGGCCTGCCAGGTCACCGCGATCCTCGTCCGCCGCAGCCGCACCCTGCCCTTCCTCACCCGGAACATCGACACCACCGGGCTGCGGCTGACCTCCGCGCCGCCACGGCTGCTGGCCCGTCAGCACAGCCGCCGGCTGCTGCGCTTCGCCGTCCCGGCCACGGCCGGGATGCTGACGGCCGCCGCCACCGGCGAGAAGTTCTGGGCCGCGGCCGGCGTCAGCACCTCGCTCGCCCTCGCCCTCGGCGGCGCGGCGTACCTGGCGGGCTGGCTGCGCCCGGGGAACCGGCCGGTCGACGAGGCGCGCGCGCTGGAATGGCTGGACCGCTGGCTGGCCGACTACCGCCCCAGCGTCGGCATGTACTTCTCCGGCGGGACGACCTCGGCGTACCAGGCGAACATGTGGCTCTCCACCCTGGGCACGCTGGACGGCAATCCGCTGATCGTGCTGCGCGAGCGGTTCATGATGCAGAAGATCGAGACCACCGACGTGCCCGTGCTCTGCATCCCCAAGGTCGTGCATCTGATGGCCCTGGAGAAGTCCTCGCTGAAGATGATGCTGCACCCGGCCAACTCCGGTAAGACCTCGCAGGTGCTGCGCATGCCGTCCATCAAGCACGCCTTCGTCAACCACGGCGAGAGCGACAAGCTCTCCAGCTGCAACCCCTACGCGAAGGCCTACGACGAGGTCTGGGTCGCGGGCCCCGCCGCCCGGGAGCGCTACCAGCTCGCCGACATCGGCGTGGAGGACAAGGACGTCGTCGAGGTGGGCCGCCCGCAACTGGCGCCCATCGAACCGGCCGGCTGCGGCACGCCCGCCGGGCCGTACCTGACCGTGCTCTACGCCCCCACGTGGGAGGGCTGGGACGGCAATCCCGGCAACACGTCGGTCATTCTCGCCGGGGAGAACATCGTGCGCGCCCTGCTCGCCGACCCCGGTGTGCGCCTGCTCTACAAGCCGCACCCCATGACCGGCTCCGTCGACCCGCGCGCCGGCCGTGCCGACCAGCGCATCCAGGCGCTGATCCGCCAGGCCGCCGCCGAACGTTCCGGCGCCCCCGTGCGCGCGGAGGCGGCCGCCGGACTCGCCCGTCGTACGGCCGAGCTGGACCGGCTCACCACCTGCGCCTTCCACGACAGCGCGGATGAGATGGAGCGCATGCTGCTCCAGGCCACGCCGGACAAGGGCCGCGCCGAAACCGTCGAGGCCGCCGCGGCCGCCTGGGAGGAGGCGTACTGGGCGTCGCTGCCGGAGTGGGAGCACCAGGTCGTCACCGACACCCGTCCCTCGCTCTTCGGCTGCTTCAACCGCTCCGATCTGCTGATCAGCGATGTCTCCAGCGTCGTCTCCGACTATCTGATCAGCGAGAAGCCGTATGCGGTCGCGAATACGAGCGGGCTGGCGGAGGAGGAGTTCCGGACGGCCTTCCCCACCGTCGGGGCGGCCACGATCCTCACCCCCGGCGCCGAGGGCGTCCCCGCGCTCCTCGCGGCCGTCCGCGACCCCGCCCCCGACCGCCTGGCGGCGGCACGCGCGGAGCTGAAGGTCCGGCTGCTCGGCCCTGCCGACCCGCCCTCGATCGTCCGCTTCAACGCGGCGGCGCTGGCGCTGGCCGCGAAGTCGGACGAGCGCCGGGCCCGGATGGAGGCCCGCGCCTCGGAGATCCCGGCCCCCCGTCTCGCCGCGGCGGAGGAGGCCGACGCCACCAGGGGTGGCTGAGGTTCTTTCCCGGGGCTCCGCCCCGGCCCCCGGTCCTCACACTCCCCCAGCTACCGCTGGGAGGTGCGCCCAAGGGGCTGGATAAATCCAGCCCCTTGGGCGTTTGAGGAGAAGGATTAAGCGAACGGGTCGAAGCCCTTGTACTCCTCGTCCGCCTCGTCGTGCTCCGCCTGCCGGTCGCGGCGGCGCTGCGCGGCCGGGCGCGGGGCCTCGAAGCGGTGGTCCTCACCGCGGCGGCCCAGCATCTCGGCACCGGAGGCCATCGTGGGCTCCCAGTCGAAGACGACCGCGTTCTCCTCGGGGCCGATGGCCACGCCGTCGCCCGCCCGGGCGCCGGACTTCATCAGCATCTCCTCGACACCGAGGCGGTTGAGTCGGTCGGCCAGGTAGCCGACGGCCTCGTCGTTGCTGAAGTCGGTCTGGCGCACCCAGCGCTCCGGCTTCTCGCCGCGCACGCGGAAGAGGCCGTCCTCCTCCTGGGTGACCGTGAAGCCCGCGTCGTCGACGGCCTTCGGGCGGATGACGACACGGGTCGCCTCCTCCTTCGGCTTCGCGGCACGCGACTTCGCCACGATGTCGGCCAGCGCGAAGGAGAGCTCCTTCAGCCCCAGGCGGGACACGGCCGAGACCTCGAAGACGTGGTAGCCGCGGGACTCCAGCTCGGGGCGGACCATCTCGGCGAGGTCCTGGCCGTCCGGGATGTCGACCTTGTTGAGGACGACGAGGCGCGGCCGGTTCTCGAGGCCGCCGTACTCCTTGAGCTCGGCCTCGATCACGTCGAGGTCGCTCAGCGGGTCGCGCTCGGACTCCAGCGTCGCGGTGTCGAGGACGTGCACCAGCACCGAGCAGCGCTCGACGTGGCGCAGGAACTCCAGGCCCAGGCCCCTGCCCTGGCTGGCGCCGGGGATCAGGCCGGGAACGTCGGCGATGGTGTAGACGGTCGCGCCGGCGGTGACCACGCCCAGGTTGGGCACGAGGGTGGTGAAGGGGTAGTCCGCGATCTTCGGCTTGGCCGCCGAGAGCACCGAGATCAGCGAGGACTTGCCCGCGCTCGGGTAGCCGACCAGGGCCACGTCGGCGACGGTCTTCAGCTCCAGGACGATGTCCTGGTCGTCGCCCGGCACGCCCAGCAGCGCGAAGCCCGGGGCCTTGCGGCGGGCCGAGGCCAGCGCGGCGTTGCCGAGGCCGCCGCGGCCGCCCTGGGCGGCGATGTAGGTGGTGCCCTGGCCGACGAGGTCCGCGAGGACGTTGCCGCGCTTGTCGAGGACGACCGTGCCGTCCGGGACCGGCAGGACCAGGTCCGTACCGTCCTTGCCGGAGCGGTTGCCGCCCTCGCCGGGCTTGCCGTTGGTGGCCTTGCGGTGCGGGCTGTGGTGGTAGTCCAGAAGCGTGGTGACGGACTGGTCGACGACCAGCGTCACATCACCGCCACGGCCGCCGTTGCCGCCGTCGGGGCCACCGAGGGGCTTGAACTTCTCGCGATGCACGGAGGCGCAGCCGTGGCCTCCGTTACCCGCGGCGACATGCAGCTCGACGCGGTCCACGAAGGTGGTCATAGCGGGTGCCTCCAGATACGCAGAAAGTGCGGGAATGTCTCTGTTGTAACGCGACAAGGGCGGACCCGCTTCCCCGCAGGGAAGCGAGGTCCGCCCTCGCTCATCGCTCTACGGCGTACTGATCAGATGATCAGACGGCCGGGACGATGTTGACGACCTTGCGGCCGCGGTGGGTGCCGAACTGCACCGCACCGGCGTTCAGCGCGAACAGGGTGTCGTCGCCACCGCGACCGACACCGGCGCCCGGGTGGAAGTGGGTGCCGCGCTGGCGGACCAGGATCTCACCGGCGCTGACGACCTGACCGCCGAAGCGCTTCACGCCGAGCCGCTGAGCGTTGGAGTCGCGACCGTTCCGAGTGGACGATGCGCCCTTCTTGTGTGCCATGTGTTCTCAGTCCCTTACTTCGCCGGGGCGTCGATGCCGGTGATCTTCAGCGCGGTGTGCAGCTGGCGGTGGCCGATGCGCTTCTTGTAACCGGTCTTGTTCTTGTACTTCTGGATCCGGATCTTGTCGCCCTTGTGGTGGTCGACAACCTCGGCCTGGACCTTCACGCCGGCCAGGACCCACGGGTCGCTGGTGACAGCGTCACCGTCGACGACCAGCAGCGTGGAGAGCTCGACGGTGTCGCCGACCTTGCTGGTGGAAATACGGTCAACCTCGATGACGTCGCCGACAGCAACCTTCTGCTGACGACCGCCGGTGCGCACGATCGCGTACACGCGGAACTCTCTCTCGCTAGGAACGGGACCTCTGATGCCAGCCGTTCGCACGGGCGCGGCCCGTGACTGTCCCGGGGGACGAGCGGCCTCCCTCGGCGGAGCCGGGGGGTGTTTGCTCAGGGGTTTGGCGTCGCGCAGGTTTGCACAGACGCCGACGGTCAAGGTTACGGGGCCTCGACCAGGGGGTCAAACCGACCCCCTCGCCGGGGCGGGCCCGTTCAGGGGCCCGCCCCGGCGGGGGCGGTGACTCAGTCCTCCGCGGCGGGCTCGGCCGCCACGGCCTTCTTCGTCGTCCGCTTGGCGGGCGCCTTCTTGGCGGCCGTCTTGGTGGCCGTCTTCTTCGCCGTCGCCTTCTTGGCGGTGGTGGTCTTCTTCGCCGCCGCCTTCTTGGCCGTGGTCGCCTTCTTCGCCGGCGCCTTCTTGGCGGCCGTCTTACGGGCCGTCTTCTTGGCGGGGGCGGCCTCGGGCTCCGCGTCGGCCATCACCTCGACATCGGCCTCGGCCATCACCACGGGCTCCTCGACCGGCAGGGCCTCGGGCTCCGGCGCGGCGACGACGACCACAGCGATGTCCTCGGCCCCGGCGGGCGAACCCGCCGGAGCGGACGCCTTACGGGTGGCACGACGGCGCGGACGGGCCGGGGCGGCCTCCGCCGCCACCGGCGCGGCGGCCTCGGGCACGACCTCGGGCTCGGGCTCGACGACCGGCGCGAGGGCCGCCTCGGGCTCGGGCCGCGGGGCGGGCTCGGCCGGGGCGGCCTTGACCACCACGACCTCCGGCTCGGCCGCGGCCTCCGGCCGCGGCGCGGACGCCTTGCGGGTCGCCCGGCGGCGCGTACGTCCACCACGGCTACGGGCGGCCGCCTCGGCCTCGGCGGGGCTGCTGAACCACTCGTCGTCACCGCCGACCGTGGGCACCAGATCCGCCTCGGCCACCGCCACCGGCTCCAGCTCGGGCGCCTCGGCGGGAGCCTCGGCGACGACCGGAGCGGCCTCGACGACCGGCTCGGCCGCGGCCTTGCCCTTCTTCTTGCCGCGCTTGCCGCCGACGGCACCGCCGCCACCGCCGCCCACGGAGGTGGGCTGCTCCATGTGGACGATCACACCGCGGCCGTTGCAGTGGACGCAGGACTCGGAGAAGGACTCCAGCAGGCCCTGGCCCACCCGCTTACGGGTCATCTGGACCAGGCCCAGCGACGTCACCTCGGCGACCTGGTGCTTCGTACGGTCCCGGCCCAGGCACTCCAGCAGGCGCCGCAGCACCAGGTCCCGGTTGGACTCCAGCACCATGTCGATGAAGTCGATCACGATGATGCCGCCGAGGTCGCGCAGCCGCAGCTGGCGCACGATCTCCTCGGCCGCCTCCAGGTTGTTCCTGGTGACCGTCTCCTCGAGGTTGCCGCCCTGACCGGTGAACTTGCCGGTGTTGACGTCGATGACGATCATCGCCTCGGTCCGGTCGATCACCAGCGAGCCACCGCTGGGCAGCCAGACCTTGCGGTCCAGCGCCTTCGAGAGCTGCTCGTCGATCCGGTACGTGGCGAAGACGTCGACCTCCGACGTCCACTTCTGGAGCCGGTCCGCCAGGTCGGGAGCGACGTGCGAGACATAGCCGTGGATGGTCTGCCACGCCTCGTCACCGCTCACGATGACCTTGGAGAAGTCCTCGTTGAAGATGTCGCGGACGACACGGACGGTCATGTCCGGCTCGCCGTACAGCAGGCTCGGCGCGCTCGTCGAGATCTGCTTGGACTTCTTCTTGATGTCTTCCCACTGCGCCTGGAGGCGCTCCACGTCACGGCGCAGCTCGTCCTCGCTCGCGCCCTCGGCGGCGGTGCGCACGATGACGCCCGCGTCCTCGGGGACGATCTTCTTGAGGATCTGCTTCAGACGCGCGCGCTCCGTGTCGGGCAGCTTGCGGCTGATGCCGGTCATCGAGCCCTCGGGCACATAGACCAGGTAGCGGCCGGGCAGGGAGACCTGGCTGGTCAGCCGGGCGCCCTTGTGGCCGATCGGGTCCTTGGTGACCTGGACGAGCACGGACTGGCCGGACTTCAGCGCGGTCTCGATGCGGCGCGGGCCGCTGCCCATGCCGAGCGCCTCGAAGTTGACCTCGCCCGCGTACAGGACGGCGTTGCGGCCCTTGCCGATGTCGACGAACGCGGCCTCCATCGACGGCAGCACGTTCTGGACCTTGCCCAGGTAGACGTTGCCGACGTAGCTGGTGGCCTGCTCCTTGTTGACGAAGTGCTCGACGAGGATGTTGTCCTCGAGCACACCGATCTGCGTGCGGTCGCCGTGCTGACGGACGACCATCACCCGCTCGACGGCCTCGCGGCGGGCCAGGAACTCGGCCTCGGTGATGATCGGCACCCGGCGGCGGCCCTGCTCGCGCCCCTCACGGCGGCGCTGCTTCTTCGCCTCCATACGGGTCGAGCCCTTGATGGACTGGACCTCGTCGAAGCCCGTGCCGCCCTCGGTGCGGGACGCGCGCTCGCGCGGCTCGCGGACCTTGACGACCGTGCGCTCCGGCTCGTCGGTGCCCGGCTCCTCCAAGGCCTCACCGCTGCGACGACGGCGACGACGACGGCGACGGCTGCCGGCGGACGAGTACTGCTCCTCGTCCTCGGGCTCCTCCTCGGCCTCTTCCTCGGCCTGCTCCTCCATGGCCTCGGGCTCTTCCTCGGCGCCCTCGATCTCGGCGGCCTCGCCACGGCGGCGACGGCGGCCACCGCGACGACGACGGCGCGACGGGCGCTCGCCCAGCTCCTCGTCCTCGGCGACGGCCTCCTCGGCCTGCTCCTCCAGGGCCTCGGGCTCCTCCTCGACCGCCGGGGCGACCGGGGCGGCCTGGGCGACCGGCTCGGCGGGCTCGCCACGACGGCGACGGCGACGACGGCCGCGCTCCTCGGCGACGGGCTCGACGGCTGCCGCTTCCTCCTCCGGCTGCTCGACGACGGCCTCGGCGGCAGCGGCAGCGGCGGCGGTCTCCGGCGTCTGGAACATCGGCTCGGCGAAGACCGGCGCCTGGAAGACGGCCGTCGGCGGACGGACGGCGCGGCGGCGACGGCCGCCCTCGGGGGCCTGCTCGACCGGCGCGGCCTCGACACGACGGCGCGTACGGCCGCCACCGGCGGGGGCCTCCTCGGCGGCCGGGGCCTCCTCGGCGGGCCGCTCCGCGGCACCGGCGGTGCCGGCGGCGCGCGTGGCACGGCGACGCGTACGGGCGGGACGGGCGGGGGCCTCCTCGGCGACGGGCTCGGCGGCGGCCTCCAGGGCCTCCTCCGCCTCTTCCTCGGCCTCGACGACGACCTCGGCGGCCTTCGGGGCACCCGCCGGGGCGGTCGCCTTACGGGTGGCACGACGGCGCGAACGGGCGGGGCGCGCCTCGGCGGCGGCCTCGGGCTCCTCGGCCTCGGTCACGGCCTCCACGGCGGCGGGCACGACGGGCTCGGCCTCGACGACCTCGGCAGCCTGCGGCGCACCCGCCGGAGCCGACGCGCGACGCGTGGCACGACGACGAGCACGGGCGGGGGCGGCCGGAGCCTCCTCGACCTCGGCCTCGACCTCGGCCTCGGTCACGGCCTCCACCGCGGCGGGGACGACGGGCTCGGCGGCCAGCGGGGCACCCGCCGGGGCGGTCGCCTTACGGGTGGCACGACGGCGGGTACGGGCGGGGGCGGCCGGAGCCTCCTCGACCTCGGGCGCGGCGGCGGCGGGCGCCTCCTCGACGACCGGCTCGGCGGCGGCCTCGGCGGCCTGCGGCGCACCGGCCGGAGCCGTCGCCTTACGCGTGGCACGACGGCGGGTACGGGCGGGCGCGGCGGCAGGGGCCTCCTCGGCCGGAGCCGCGACGGCCTCGGCGGTCGCGGCCTCGACGGCCGGCTCGACGGCGGCGTCCTCGGCGGCCTGCGGCGCACCGGCCGGAGCCGTCGCCTTACGGGTCGCGCGACGGCGGGTACGGGCGGGGGCGGCCGGAGCCTCCTCGACCTCGGGCGCGGCGGCGGCGGGCGCCTCCTCGACGACCGGCTCGGCAGTGCCCTCGGGCGCGCCGGCCGGGGCCGTCGCCTTGCGCGTCGCGCGGCGGCGGGTGCGGGCGGGCGTCTCCTCGGCCGGGGCGGCCTCGGACGGCTCGGCCGTGATGGGCTCGGCGGCGGCCGGGGCGGCCGCGGTCTTGCGGGTGGCGCGGCGGCGCGGGCGCGCCGGGGTCTCCGGGGCCGCGGCCTCGGCGGCCTCGGCCGGAGCCTCGGACGCGCCGGCGTTCACCGGCGAACCCGCGGGGCGGGACGCCACTCGGCGACGGCGGCGCGGCGGCAGCGTGTCGCTGGGCGAATTGTCAGTGTTGTTGCCGGGAACGCTCTGCGCGCCCCCCGGCTCCGTGGGCTCAATGGATTCGAGCATGCGGGCGGTTCTCCCGTCACGCTCCCGGGCGCCGCGCCGGATTCCGGCCACCGCACCGCGTGATGAGCGCGGTACCGCGGCCCGGGGCGCGATCGCCGCACGGGAGCTGTAGTCTCGCTCGCCGGTTCCGAGTGTCACGGCACCGGCGAAAGTCTCCTGGTCAGTGCACCTGCCGGACCGGGTGGCTCCCTGGTGGCGCGGCGGCGCGGCGACGGCCGTCCCTAACGGGGACCTTCCGGCACCTGCTGCGCGGCGCTGGGCCCGGCGGCCGTGGATGAGGCGGCCGGGGCGGCGTCGCGGTCGGGCGCGAGCGGGTCGGTCACCCTGCCGGACTCCTCATCGAGCAGCCCCTGCGCCAGCCTGGTCACCGCTGCGGGGACCGGCGGCGCCAGGTCGGCCACAGCGCGGAGACCGGACAGGACGTCGTCGGGTCGTACGGCAGGTGTCACGTGCCGAACAACCAGCCGCAGTATCGCACAGGCACCGTCGCCCGGCCTATCGGCCGGAGCGTCGAGGGCCTCGAGTCGGGACACCGCGCCACGTGCGTCGAAGGTCCGCAACCCGTTTTTGGTGCGGCGCTGGACGTCCACGGTCTCCGCGGCCAGGAAGGCCTCCACCGCAGACCGGACGTCCGCGACCTCGACGCCGTCGAGGCGCAGCTCCCACACGGAGGCCTGGAGCCGGTCGGCGAAGGAGGAGGTGTGGGCCTCCACCGCGTCGACGATGTCGAGCCCGGCCGGCAGCGACTCGTCGAGGAGCGCCCGCAGGTGCGCGGGGTCGCGGACCTCGGCGAGCTGGATCTCCAGGTACTCGGCCTCGCTGCCCGTGCCGGTGGGTGCGGCGTTGGCGTAGGAGACCTTGGGGTGCGGGGTGAAGCCCGCCGAGTACGCCATGGGCACCTCGGCGCGCCGCAGCGCCCGCTCGAAGGCGCGCTGGAAATCGCGGTGGCTGGTGAACCGAAGGCGGCCGCGCTTGGTGTAGCGCAGTCGGATGCGCTGCACTGCGGGTGCGGGCGGCGGTCCTTCGGGCTGTCGCTTGCCCAGTGTTCTTCAGTCCTTCATTGAGTGCGGTCGTGCTGCTGCCCAGCGTACGCGCGCGGGCCCGGCCGTACGGGGGCGTGCGGGGCCTTCGCCCCGCGCCCCCTCACCGGCTCCGGGTCACTTGACCACGGACAGCGGCAGCAGCTTCTTGCCCGTCGGGCCGATCTGAATCGAGGTGTCCATCTGAGGACACACTCCGCAGTCGAAGCACGGGGTCCAGCGGCAGTCCTCGACCTCGGTCTCGTCGAGCGCGTCCTGCCAGTCCTCCCAGAGCCAGTCCTTGTCGAGACCGGAGTCCAGGTGGTCCCAGGGCAGGACCTCCTCGTAGGTGCGCTCGCGCGTGGTGTACCAGTCGACGTCGACGCCCTGCTCGGGCAGCGTCGCCTCGGCGCACTTCATCCAGCGGTCGTAGCTGAAGTGCTCGCGCCAGCCGTCGAAGCGGCCGCCGTCCTCGTAGACGGCGCGGATGAGGGCGCCGAGGCGGCGGTCACCGCGGGAGAGCAGGCCCTCGACGATGCCGGGCTTGCCGTCGTGGTAGCGGAAGCCGATGGAGCGGCCGTACTTCTTGTCGCCGCGGATCTTGTCGCGCAGCTTCTCCAGGCGGGCGTCGGTCTCCTCGGCGGAGAGCTGCGGCGCCCACTGGAAGGGGGTGTGCGGCTTGGGGACGAAACCGCCGATGGAGACGGTGCAGCGGATGTCGTTGGACTTCGACACCTCGCGGCCCTTGGCGATCACGCTCGTCGCCATGTCGGCGATCTGGAGCACGTCCTCGTCGGTCTCGGTGGGGAGGCCGCACATGAAGTACAGCTTCACCTGGCGCCAGCCGTTGCCGTAGGCGGTGGCGACGGTCCGGATGAGGTCCTCCTCCGAGACCATCTTGTTGATGACCTTGCGCATGCGCTCGGAGCCGCCCTCGGGGGCGAACGTCAGACCGGAACGGCGGCCGTTGCGGGTCAGCTCGTTCGCCAGGTCGACGTTGAACGCGTCGACGCGGGTCGAGGGCAGGGAGAGACCGATCTTGTCCGCTTCGTAGCGGTCGGCCAGGCCCTTGGCGACCTCGCCGATCTCGGTGTGGTCGGCGGAGGACAGCGACAGCAGGCCGACCTCCTCGAAGCCGGTCGCCTTGAGGCCCTTCTCGACCATCTCGCCGATGCCGGTGATGCTGCGCTCGCGCACGGGGCGCGTGATCATGCCGGCCTGGCAGAAGCGGCAGCCGCGCGTGCAGCCGCGGAAGATCTCCACGGACATCCGCTCGTGCACGGTCTCGGCCAGCGGCACCAGCGGCTGCTTGGGGTACGGCCACTCGTCGAGGTCCATGACGGTGTGCTTGGACACCCGCCACGGCACGCCCGACTGGTTGGGCACGACACGGGCGATACGGCCGTCGGGCAGGTACTCGACGTCGTAGAAGCGCGGGACGTACACGCCGCCGGTCTTCGCGAGGCGCAGCAGCACCTCGTCGCGGCCGCCGGGACGGCCCTCGGCCTTCCAGGCGCGGATGATCTCGGTCATCTCCAGCACGGCCTGCTCGCCGTCGCCGATCACGGCGCAGTCGATGAAGTCCGCGACGGGCTCGGGGTTGAAGGCCGCGTGACCGCCGGCGAGGACGATCGGGTCGTCGATCGTGCGGTCCTTGGACTCCAGCGGGATCCCGGCGAGGTCCAGGGCGGTGAGCATGTTGGTGTAGCCGAGCTCGGTGGAGAAGCTGAGGCCGAAGACGTCGAACGCCTTGACCGGCCGGTGGCTGTCCACGGTGAACTGCGGCACGTCGTGCTCGCGCATCAGGGCCTCGAGGTCCGGCCACACGCTGTAGGTGCGCTCGGCGAGGACGCCCTCACGTTCGTTGAGGACCTCGTAGAGGATCATGACGCCCTGGTTGGGGAGCCCGACCTCGTAGGCGTCCGGGTACATGAGGCACCAGCGGACGTCGCACTCCTCCCACGGCTTGACGGTGGAGTTCAGCTCGCCACCGACGTACTGGATGGGCTTCTGCACATGCGGGAGCAGGGCCTCGAGCTGCGGGAAGACCGATTCGGCAGTCATCTGGGCGAACCTTCGTGAGCGGGCACAGTGCGACTCTCTAGCGTAACGTGCCGCGCGAGGAGCCCCGTCCGCCACGATCTTCGCAGGTCAGCGCAGGGAGGCGGCCGAGATCCGCTCCGCCACCCGCTCCCACAGCCCCGGCAGCTCCCGCTCGTCCTGCTCGGCACGGCGCTCCTCGCGCCCGTAGAGCACTCCGAAGGTGAAGGTGGGTTCGCCCGCTCCCTCCGCCTCGGCGGCGATCGCGCGCAGGGTGCCCCGGGCCATGACGCTGTCCTGGTGGTCGCCCAGCAGGGTCTGGACGGACTTCATCTGCTGGGCGAACCGTTTGGCCTCCTTGCCTAGCGCCGGGGTCGCGGCCTCGGCGGCGTAGCGGGCGCGTTTGGCGGCCTTGCGGGCGTCGTGGAGGGCGGTGTCGCGGTCGTGGCCGGGGTCGGTGACGAGGGCGTGCTCGACGCGGCCGGCCAGCCGGCCGTAGTCGCGGAGCACCGTCTTGGCCAGCACGGTGTGCGATGGCCCTGCGGCGGCCTCGCACAGGGGCGGGTCGGCCAGGAGGGCGTCGAGGCCGTTGAGGAGGGTCAGGTAGCGCGCGCTGTCGAGCACGGCGGCCAGCCGTCTCCGGGAGCCTCTGCGGCCGGCTGCGGACCAGGTGCGCAGCCGGGCGCGGACGGGGCCGCGGACGAGGGCGCGCGGGAGTTCGTCGAGGCGTTCGCGCAGCCGTTCGGCGAGGACCTCTCGGTCGCGGTCGACGCCCAGTTCGGCGGCGAGCCACTTCAGCTCCTGGGCGAGCGGGTCGGTGGCCCGGCGGTCGAGGACCTTGCCGTAGCTGCGGAAGGAGGAGCGCAGGCGGCGGGTGGCGACCCTCATCTGGTGGACGGCGTCCTCGGTGCCGAGGCGGGCGCCGGGGTCGAGGGCGGCGACGGCCTCGGCCTGCGCGCGGAGGAAGGCCAGGACGTGGTCGCCGGCGGGGGCCTCGGCGGGCGGGCCGGCGGTGGGGCGGCGCGGGGGCTCGCCCAGGCCGGTCTCGCGCAGCGCGCGGGCGAGTTTGCTGGGCGCCTTGGACGGTCTCAGGCCGGCCTTGCGGAGCAGCGGGTCGAGGGTGTCCAGCAGGGCGGGGTCGACGCCCTCGGCGAGCTCGACCTCGATCTCGGTCCAGTGGGCGGAGGCCTTGGCGTCCGTCGCCCCCTCCGTGAGGCGGGTGGCTGTGACCGTGTCGGTGCTCGCCTCGGCCAGGAGCGTGCCGTCCGCGGCGAGCAGATGGCGGACCTCCCGGCGCGAGACGATCCGCATCAGGGGGGCCAGCGGGACGTCCCGGGTGCGGGAGCGGACCAGCGCTGTGAGGGCGCGCGGTATCGCGGAGACAGTCAGAGGCGCGCGGATCTCGTCGCGCGCCCCTGGGGCGGCCGCTTCGACGACCGGGAGCTTGAGGTGCCAGCCCTCGTCCGGGCCGCCCGTGCGCCGCCGCAGGGTGATGCCGGCCGCGGCGAGCCGGCGGTCGGCGGTGTCGTAGTAGACGGCGTCGAGCTCGCGCACGCCCTCGTCGGTGACGGTCGCGACCGGCGCGGACCCGCTCAGGTCCGGGAGCCGGGCCGCGCCCGTATCCTTCCCGGCTTCGTACTTCCGCTCGATCTCTCTCACGGTGTCCGCCATGACGCCGAATCTAGTGCGTGAACGGCGCGGGCGGCAGTCCCCCGCCGCCCGGCCGTCCGGAAACCGGCCGCCCATGCGGGAACGGGCCGCCGCTTATGCGGAAACCGGCCGCTGCGCCTTGATCGACTGGAGCAGCCCCACCGCTATCCAGGCCGCGAACATCGACGACCCTCCGTAGGAGACGAACGGCAGCGGCAGTCCGGTGACGGGCATGATGCCCAGGGTCATGCCGATGTTCTCGAAGCTCTGGAAGGCGAACCAGGCGATGATCCCGGCGGCCACGATGGTGCCGTAGAGCTCGGTGGACTCGCGGGCGATCCGGCAGGCCCGCCAGAGCACCACACCGAGCAGGAAGACGATCGTCCCCGCGCCCAGGAAGCCGAGCTCCTCACCGGCGACGGTGAAGATGAAGTCGGTCTGCTGCTCGGGAACGAACTGGCCGGTGGTCTGCGAGCCGTGGAAGAGGCCGGAACCCGACAGCCCGCCGGAACCGATGGCGATCCGCGCCTGGTTGGTGTTGTAGCCGACGCCGGAGGGGTCGAGGGCGGGGTTGGCGAAGGCCGCGAAGCGGTTGATCTGGTACTCGTCGAGCACCCCGAGCTGCCAGATGAGGACGCAGCCGAGGACGCCGGTGCCCAGCAGGCCCGCGATCCAGCGGTTGGAGGCCCCGGAGGCGAGGAGCACGGCGAGCACGATCACCACGAGCACCATGACCGAACCGAGGTCGGGCATCAGCAGGATGATCACGATCGGCAGCGCGGCCAGGCCGAGGGCCTGCATCACGGTCCGGTGGTCGGGATGGCGGCGGTCCCCCGCGTCGACCTTGCCGGCCAGCAGCATCGCCATCCCCAGCGCGATGGTGATCTTCGTGAACTCGGAGGGCTGGATGGAGAAGCCGCCGCCGAGCTGGATCCAGGAGCGCGCGCCGTTGATGGTCGCGCCCAGCGGGGTGAGGACGGCCAGGGTGAACAGGCAGGAGATGCCGTAGAGGATCGGGACGGCGCCGCGCAGCGCCCGGCTGCCGACCCAGACCGTGGCGATGGCGATGGCGAGGCCGATGCCGGTGTTGAGCAGGTTGCGCAGCAGGAAGTAGTACGGGTCGCCCTGGTTGAGCTCGGTGCGGTTGCGGGTGGCCGAGTAGACGAGCAGGGTGCCGATGCCGGACAGGGCGAGGGCCGCGAGCAGTATCACCCAGTCGAGGCGGCGCAGCACGGAGTCACGGGCGGTGAGACGGGACCAGGCGCCGCGTTCGGGGGTGAAGCGGCGGACCCGGTAGCCCTGGGCGGTGCTCATCGGTTCTGGTCCTCCCGCCGGGTCGCGGGCTCGGCCGGGGTCTCCGGCGGCGGGGACGGCAGCCCGGTGTCCACGGGGGACGCCGAGGGCGGGGGCGAAGCGCCGTCGGAGGCGGACGACGAGGGCGACGGCTGCGGCGTGGGGATGGGCTGTGCCTCGATGGTGCCGTCCTTCTCGATCTTGGGAAGTCCGCTCTCCGGGTGCGGCAGCAGCGCCTTCGAGTCGTCGACCTTGCCCTTCTCGTCGACGCCGTAGAGCGCGTTGTAGATGTTGCGCACGGCCGGGCCGGAGGCGCCGGAGCCGGTGCCGCCCTGGGCGATCGTCATGATGACCGTGTAGTCGGAGGTGTAGGTGGCGAACCAGGACGTGGTCTGCTTGCCGTAGACCTCGGCGGTGCCGGTCTTGGCGTGCATGCGGATCCGGTCCTGCGGCCAGCCCTGGAAGCGCCAGGCGGCGGTGCCCTTGGTGGCGACGCCGGCGAGGGCGCCGTCGATCTGGTCGCGCAGGGTGCGGTCGATGGGCAGCCGGCCGTGGGAGGCCGGCTTGATCTCCTGGATCCGCTTGCCGTCGGGGCTGATGACCGCCTTGCCGACGGTGGGGTTCCAGAGGGTGCCGCCATTGCTTATGGCCGCGTAGATGGTGGCCATCTGGATGGGGGTGACGAGGGTGTCGCCCTGGCCGATGGAGTAGTTGACGGAGTCACCGGCGCGCATCCGCATCCCGGACTCGCAGTTCTCCTTGGCGATCTTTCCGGCGTAGCTGTCGTCCTTGTCGCCCTGCTTGCACCAGACGTCCTTGTTGGCGTCCCAGTAACGCTTCTTCCACTCGCGGTCGGGGACCCGGCCGCGGACCTCGTTGGGCAGGTCGACGCCCGTCTCCTTGCCGAGCCCGAACTGGTGGGCGGTCTTGTAGAACCAGTCCGCCGGGTGCTGGGGCTTGTTGCCGCCGTCCTTCTGCCACTGCCGGTAGGCCAGGTCGTAGAAGACGGTGTCGCAGGAGACCTCCAGCGCCTGGCCGAGGTCGATGGCGCCGTAGCCCTTGGACTCGTAGTTCTTGAAGACCTGGTTGCCGATGCTGTAGGCGCTGGAGCAGTTGTAGTGGTCGGTGAAGCCGTAGCCGGCCTTGACGGCGGCGGTGGTGCTGATGACCTTGAAGATGGAGCCGGGGGCCGCCTGGCCCTGGATGGCCCGGTTGAGCAGCGGGTAGTTGGAGTCCTCGCCGGTGAGGGCCTTGTAGTCCTTGCCGGAGATGCCGCCGACCCAGGCGTTGGGGTCGTAGGTGGGGTTGGAGGCCATGGCCACCACCCGGCCGGTCTTGGACTCCAGTACGACGACGGCGCCCGCGTCGGCCTTGTAGTTGACGCCGGTGTTGCGGTCGAGTTCCTTGCGGGCGTCCTTCATCGCCTGGTCCAGCTCCCGTTCCGCTATGGCCTGCACACGGGCGTCGATGCTGGTGACGATGTTGGCGCCGGGGACGGCCTTGTCGCTCTTGGCTTTGCCGATGACGCGGCCGAGGTTGTCGACCTCGTAGCGGGTGACGCCCGCCCTGCCGCGCAGCTCGGAGTCGTACTGCCGCTCCAGCCCGGAGCGGCCGACCTGGTCGGAGCGGAGCAGCGGGGTGCGGGAGTCCTTGGCCTTGGTGATCTCGGCGTCGGTGACGGGCGAGAGATAGCCGAGGACCTGGGCGGTGTTGGAGCCGCCGGGGCCCGCGTAGCGGCGTACGGCCGTGGGTTCGGCGGTGACGCCGGGGAAGTCCTCCTGGCGCTCGCGGATCTGGAGCGCCTGCTGGGTGGTGGCCTCGTCGGTGATGGGGATGGGCTGGTAGGGCGAGCCGGCCCAGCAGGGCTTGGGGGTCTTGGAGTCGCACAGCCGGACTTTGGCGGAGACGTCCTCGGGCTTGAGGTTGAGGACGCCCGCGAGGCGGGTGAGGACGGTCCTGCCCTTGTCCTTCATCTTCATCAGGTCGGTGCGGTTCGCGGAGACGACGAGCCGGGTCTCGTTGTCGGCGAGCGGTACGCCCCGGGCGTCGAGGATGGAGCCCCGGGTGGCGGGGGCGACGACCTGCTGGATGTGGTTGCTGGCGGCCTCGGCGGTGTACTGGTCGCCGTTGCGGATCTGGAGGTACCACAGGCGGCCGGCGAGGGTGAGCAGCAGCGAGAACACCAGGATCTGAATGACGATCAGCCGGATCGTGACCCGCGAGGTCCGTCCTTCGGAGAGACTCACAGTCGCTTGACCCCCTTGAGCTTCGGCTGCCGGCGCCCGGCCCTCGGCAGCAGGCCGCCGTGCTGGACCCCGAGGCGCCCGCCCCGGCCGCGGCCACGGCCGCCCAGCCGGTTCCTGCGGCTCATCCGGCCGATGCGGAAGCTGCCCTTGGTCGTACGCCCGTACGCGCCGTCGCCGCCGCCCGCGACGGCCGTGCCGTCGCCGGTGAGCGGGTCGGAGACGGTACGGCGGGCCATGGCCATCACGAGCGGGACGACGAAGGGCGCGAGCAGCAGGTCGTAGCAGGCGGCGGTGGCCACCAGGCCGCTCAGGCCCACGTGGCGGGCGGCGGTGTCTCCGACGAGGGAGCCCACGCCCGCGTAGAGCAGCGTGGAGAGGACGGCCGCGCCGACGACGGCGAGCATGGGCACGGTGGCCGAGCGAACCCTGCCGCTGTCCGGCCGGGCGAGGCCGACCAGATAGCCGATGAGGCAGAGGACGAGGGCGTAGCGCCCGGTGGCGTGGTCGGCGGGGGGCGCGAGGTCGGCGAGGAGGCCCGCGCCGAAGCCGACGAGACAGCCCGCGGTGTGGCCGTAGACCAGGCCGAGGCCGACGACGACGAGGAGCATCAGGTCGGGCACCGCTCCGGGGAGGTGGAGCCGGGCCAGGACGCTCACCTGGACGACGAGGGCCACCACCACGAGCGCGGTCGAGAGCAGGATCCGGTTCAGGCGCATCGGTTCAGTCCTGGGGCTTGGCACTCGGGCTGGGGGTGACGGTGACGGTCACGGTGGGGGCGGGCTTGGGGGCCTCTGGCTTGGGCGGCAGCACGGTGTCGCGCGGGTCCTCGTGGGGCGCCTGGACGACGACGCCGACCAGGTCGAGCTTGCTGAAGCCGACGAAGGGGCGGACCAGGAGGGTGCGGGTGAGGCCGCCGCCCGCGGGCTCGACATGGGTGACCTCGCCGACGGGGACGCCGGCGACGAAGGGCTTGTCCCGGCTGGAGCCGAAGGTGACGAGGCGGTCGCCCTTGCGGACGGTGGCCTTGCCGTTGAGGAGTTCGACGCGCAGGGAGCTGTCGCCCTGGCCGTTGGCGAAGCCGATCTCGCCGGTCTTCTCCATGCGGGTGCCGACGGTGAACTTGGGGTCGCTGGCGAGCAGGACGGTGGCCGTGCCCGGGCCGACGGTGGTGACGCGGCCGACGAGCCCGTCGCCGTTGAGCACGGTCATGTCGCGGCGGACGCCGTCGTTGGCGCCGATGTCGATGGTGACCGTCCAGGAGAAGCCCTGCGCGGCTCCTATGGCGATGACCTGGGCGCCCTTGATGCCGTACTGGCCGCGGCCGGCGGTCTTGAGCATGGCGTCCAGCTCGCGGAGCCGGCCGCGGTTGCGGTCGTCGCTGCCCAGGCGCTGCTTGAGGGCGGTGTTCTCGCGCTCCAGCTCGGCGATGCGGCTGCTGCGGTCCCCGGAGTCGCGGACGGCGGCGACGGCCTCGCCGACCGGGTCGACCGCGGCGGCGACGCCCTTCTCCACCGGTCCGAAGGCCGAGGCGGCCGCGTGGCGCACTCCGTCGAGCGGGGACTGCTCACCGCCGCGGATGTCGACCGTGATCAACGCGAAGGCGATCGCGATCAGCAGGACCAGCAGCAGCCGGCTCTCTCGTGTGTCCCTCACGTGCGGCGGCGTGCCCTTCTCGTCGGACCGCCCGGCTGCGGGTCCGGACGGTCATCGGGAGCGTTCTGCCTGTATATCAGGTTGTTTGGGCGCTGCCGGTGCACCGGGGACGGGATATCGCCAAGGGCTGTGTCCCCGTGTTCACCGGCTCGCTCACCGACTGGTTCACCGGCGGGGCTGGGCGTCCAGGACCTGCTGGAGCGCCTCGAACTCCTCGACGCACTTGCCGGAGCCCAGGGCGACGGAGTCCAGCGGATCCTCGGCGATGTGGATGGGCATCCCGGTCTCGCGGCGCAGCCGCTCGTCCAGGCCGCGCAGCAGCGCCCCTCCACCGGTGAGAACGATGCCGCGGTCCATGACGTCACCCGACAGTTCGGGCGGGCACTTGTCGAGGGTGGTCTTGACGGCGTCGACGATGGAGTTGACGGGCTCCTCGATGGCCTTGCGGACCTCGGCGGCCGAGATGACCACGGTCTTGGGCAGACCGCTGACCAGGTCACGGCCGCGGATCTCGGTGTGCTCGTCCTGCTCCAGGTCGTAGGCCGAACCGATGGTGATCTTGATTTGTTCGGCGGTGCGCTCACCGAGGAGGAGGCTGTACTCCTTCTTGATGTGCTGGATGATCGCGTTGTCCAGCTCGTCGCCGGCGACGCGGATGGACTGCGCGGTGACGATGCCGCCCAGCGAGATCACGGCGACCTCGGTGGTGCCGCCGCCGATGTCGACGACCATGTTGCCGGTGGCCTCGTGGACGGGCAGGCCGGAGCCGATGGCGGCGGCCATGGGCTCCTCGATGATGTGCACCTGACGGGCGCCGGCCTGGGTGGAGGCCTCGATGACGGCGCGGCGCTCGACGCCGGTGATTCCGGAGGGCACGCAGACCACGACACGCGGACGGGCCATCCAGCGGCGCTTGTGGATTTTGAGGATGAAGTAGCGGAGCATCCGCTCCGTGATCTCGAAGTCGGCGATGACACCGTCCTTGAGAGGACGCACCGCGACGATGTTCCCCGGAGTTCGGCCGATCATCTTCTTGGCTTCGGCGCCGACCGCGAGGATGCCACCGGTGTTTGTATTGATCGCGACGACTGACGGCTCGTTGAGGACGATCCCGCGGCCTCTGACGTACACCAGCGTGTTGGCGGTCCCGAGGTCGACAGCCATGTCACGGCCGATGAACGACATGTTGTTCCCCATGAGGATACGTCTGGCCTTCCCAGTTTGGGCGAATGCTTACTCGAGG
Source organism: Streptomyces sp. NPDC037389 (assembly GCF_040636475.1). Classification (NCBI taxonomy): domain Bacteria; kingdom Bacillati; phylum Actinomycetota; class Actinomycetes; order Kitasatosporales; family Streptomycetaceae; genus Streptomyces; species Streptomyces sp. NPDC037389. The sequence goes on along the minus strand of NZ_JBEZUS010000011.1, from coordinate 203,501 downwards.
TCGGCAGGTGGTGCGCTGCGGGGCGCGGAAGCTTCATCGTAGTCTCGCCCACTCGAACGTGGCGCGAGGGTTCCTCCGCCATTGTCGGCGGAACACGAGCTGGCCCCAGTAATGGTGACGTCGTGTCGGAGTGAGAGGTTCCCCCGATCGGCGCGCATATGCCAAGGGCGGCCGAAGGGATTAATCGACCGCCCTGATCAGAATGCCTGTTCGGCAGATCCCCTTGATCCGTTATCAGGCGAGACCGGGAAAGAAAATCTTGATTTCCCGCTCCGCGGACTCGGTGGAGTCCGAGGCGTGGATGAGGTTCTCGCGCGTGATGGTGCCGAAGTCACCACGGATGGAGCCGGGAGCGGCCGAGATCGGGTCGGTCGGGCCGGCCAGCGTGCGGACGCCCTCGATGACGCGCTCGCCCTCGACGACCAGCGCCACGACCGGGCCGGAGGACATGAAGCCCATCAGCGGCTCGTAGAAGTCGCGGCCGAGGTGCTCGGCGTAGTGCTGCTCCAGGGTGGCGCGGTCCAGGGTGCGCAGCTCCAGCGCGCCGATCGTCCAGCCGGCCTTGCGCTCGATACGGCCGATGATCTCGCCGATCAGGCCGCGGCGGACCGCGTCGGGCTTGAGGAGGACGAGGGTGCGCTGGCTCATACTGCGGGCTCCTAGCGGGCAGGCGATCGGATGCGTGGGGCGAAGGCTACAGGCCCTCCCGGGCCCGCCGGTACTCGGCCCGGAAGGGCCGGGGCGGGCGCCGGGGCGGGCCCGGGCACGGCCCGGCGCTCAGGCGGCGCCCTCCGCCTCCGCCGTCAGCCGGGCGAAGCGGGCCTTCGCCTCGTCGACCTTGCGACCGTAGTGGACCGAGGCCCACCACAGACCGGCGAAGACCGCGCCGAGGATGAACATCATCGGGACGACCAGGCCGCTCGCGATCAGGCCCAGCTGGAGCGCCCAGCCCAGCTGGACGCCGCCGGGCCGGGTGATCATGCCGCACAGCAGCACGCTCAGCACCATGGCGGTGCCGCTGACGGCCCAGACCGTGCCCGTGGACAGGTCGGAGGTCTGCATGGCGACCAGGCCGGCGAAGCCGATGACGAAGAACTCGCCGATCAGGGTGCTGGCGCACAGCGTCCGCATGTCAGCGCCTCCCCAGCAGCAGCCGGGCCTCGCCCACGGTGATCACCGAACCGGTCACCAGGACACCCGCGCCGGAGTACTCGCTCTCCTCCTCGGCGAGGGTGATCGCGGCCTCCAGGGCGTCGTCCAGGCGCGGCTCGACCTGCACCCGCTCGGCACCGAAGACCTCGACGGCCAGGCCGGCGAGCTCGTCGACGTCCATCGCGCGCGGGGTGGAGTTACGGGTGACGACGATCTCCGCGAAGATCGGCTCGAAGGCCTCCAGCAGACCGCGGGCGTCCTTGTCGGCGCTGGTGCCGACGACGCCGATCAGCCGGCTGAAGCCGAACGCCTCGGTGATGCCGTCGGCGGTGACACGGGCGCCCGCGGGGTTGTGCGCGGCGTCCAGCACCACCGTGGGGCTGCTGCGCACGACCTCAAGCCGGCCCGGCGAGGTGACCGAGGCGAAGGCGCGGCGGACCACGTCGATGTCGAGCGGACGGGCGTGCTGCGAGCCGATCCCGAAGAACGCCTCGACGGCGGCCAGGGCGACGGCGGCGTTGTGCGCCTGGTGGGCGCCGTACAGCGGGAGGAAGACCTCCTCGTACTCGCCGCCCAGACCGCGCAGGGTCAGCAGCTGGCCGCCGACGGCGACCTCCCGGGCGACCACGCCGAACTCCATGCCCTCGCGGGCGACCGTGGCGTCGACCTCGACGGAGTGCTTGAGCAGCACCTGCGCCGCGTCCACCGGCTGCTGGGCCAGCACGACGGTGGCGCCGGGCTTGACGATGCCGGACTTCTCCGTGGCGATGTCACCGGGCGTGGAGCCGAGCCGGTCGGTGTGGTCGAGCGCGATCGGGGTGACCACGGCGACGGTGCCGTCGACGACGTTCGTGGCGTCCCACGTGCCGCCCATGCCGACCTCGACGACGGCCACGTCGACGGGGGCATCGGCGAAGGCGGCGAAGGCCATGCTCGTGATGACCTCGAAGAAGGACATCCGGTGTTCCTCGCGCTCGTCGACCATCTCGACGTACGGCTTGATGTCCTGGTACGTCTCGATGAAGCGCTCGGCGGCGATGGGGGCACCGTCCAGGCTGATCCGCTCGGTGACGGACTGGACGTGCGGGCTGGTGTAGCGGCCGGTGCGCAGGTCGAAGGCGCCCAGCAGGGCCTCGATCATGCGGGCGGTGCTGGTCTTGCCGTTGGTGCCGGTGATGTGGATCGCGGGGTAGGCGCGCTGCGGCTGCCCCAGGATGTCCATCAGGGCCTCCACGCGGACCAGCGACGGGTCCAGCTTGGTCTCGCCCCAGCGGCCCGCGAGCTCCGTCTCCACCTCGCGCAGGGCCCGGTCCACCTCCGGGTCCTCCGGGCGAGCCGGCACGTCGTCGCCCTGCGGGGGCCCCGCCTGGGTGCGCAGGGTGCGGCTGCCCGCCTCGATCACGGCGAGGTCGGGGTCTCTGTCGGTCTCGGCATCGACGATCTCCTCGAACCGGTCGGCGGCACCGGACGCACCGGTTTCGCCGGGTTCGAGATCGCCGTTCTCGTCATTCAGGGGGCGCTCGCTCACGCGGCCCAGTCTACGGACCGGGGGCGCGCGGAGGGCCGGGGCGTCGCCACCGGCGCCCGGTCCGCAGCGGAAGCGGGCGCATCCGCTTTGTCATACGGTTCTTCCGGAAGATCCGTTAAGCGAGGTTCCGGCGGTGAGAGCCATGGCGTCCTCGGTGGACCGGGACCGCCTCCAGGCGGTCCTGGAGGCCCTGCCGTCCGGCGCGCTCCTCCAGAGCCAGGCCGACGAGGTGCTCGCCGTCAACCGCAGGTTCGTCGCCATGTTCGACCTCGACGGAAGGGCCGACCTCTCCCCCGGCGCCCCCATGCGGTCGGTCGTCCCGCTCGTCCGGGCGTTCTACACCACCGACGTCTCCATGCCCCACGCCCTGGACGAGATCCTGGCCCGCCGCCACGTCCACCGCGCCGCCGAGATCCCGCTGACCGACGGACGGACCATCCGCCGCCAGGTCGAGCCGCTGCGCAGGAACAGCACGTACCTGGGCGCCCTGTGGACGTTCACAGACATCAGCGACATCAAACGGCGCGAGCACGACCTGAAGCGCGACAACGCCGCGCTGACCGAGCTGGCCCGCCAGCGCAACGCCTTCACCGCCGCCGCCTCCCACGAGCTGCGCACCCCGCTCACCTCCATCAGCAGCTTCGGCGAGCTCCTGGCCGACCCCGCCTTCGGCACCCTCGGCAGCGAGCAGGCCTCGTTCCTCGACGCCATCCGGCGCAACGCCGAGCGGATGCAGCGGGTGATCTCCGACCTGCTGTTGACGACCCGGATGCGGGCGGTCGGGCCGGAGCTGGAGTTCGCCCCCGTGGACGTGCCCGGCATGCTCACGGAGGCCCTGCTGGACCACATGGGAGAGCTGGAGGCGGCGGGCGTCTTCGCCGTACTGGACTGCGAGAGCGGCCCCGCCCTGCGCGGCGACCGCCACCGGCTCCGGCACGTGATCGGCAATCTGCTGGAGAACGCCGCGAAATTCACCCCCGCCGGGGGCCGGGTCGGCATCACGGCCGCCCCCAGGGGCGTCCACTGGGACATCGAGGTCGCCGACACCGGCATCGGCATCCCCGAGAAGTACCGCCACGAGATCTTCACCGGCTTCGTCCGGGCCCCCAACGCCCGCTCCGGCGGCTACCCGGGCACCGGTCTCGGCCTCGCCATCTGCCGCACGGTCGTCGAACGGCACGGCGGCACGATCGCGGTGGGCGGGCACGAGGGCGAGGGCGCGGTCTTCCGCATCCGGCTGCCGATCGCGGGACCGCCGGCGGACGCTCCGGACGCTGCCCGGGGGGTGTCATGACCCACGTCCTGGTCGTCGAGGACGACCCCGACCTCGCCCTCGCCCTGCGCGTCCTGCTCACCCGCAACGGCTACGAGGTCGTCGCCGCCGACGACGGCCGCGAGGCGCTGCGGCTGCTGTTCGCCGAACGCCCCGCGCTGATGATCCTCGACATCGGCCTGCCCGTCCTCGACGGCTGGGAGGTGCTGGAGCGCACCCGGGACATGAGCGACCTGCCCGTGCTCCTGCTCACCGCGCGGGGCGCCGAGAGCGACCGCGTGCGCGGCCTGCGCGCCGGCGCGGACGACTACCTCCCCAAGCCCTTCGGCAACGACGAGCTCCTCGCCCGCGTCGAGGCGCTGCTGCGCCGCAGCGCGCCCACCCGCTGGGCCGGCGACTCCTTCGGCGACGACGGGCTGCGCCTGGTGCCCGAGCGCCGCTCGGCGGTGTGGCAGGGCCACGAGACCCGGCTCAGCGACATCGAGTACCGCCTGCTCCAGGTCCTCGTCCGCAACCGGGGCCGGGTGATCACCACCGATCAGCTCCTCGACCGCGTGTGGGACGACCCGGAGGGCACCGGCCGGGAGCGCGTGAAGTTCGCGGTGCTGCGGCTGCGGCGCAAGCTCCGCCAGGCCGCGGGCGACGAGGCGGCGGACCCCCTGGAGGCCGTCCGGGGGCTGGGCTACCGCTACCGGGCCTGACACGACCGGTCCGGGGACGGGACCAAGGTCCCGAAATCCGTTCGCTACCGTCCCGCAACCAAACCCCATCCAACCCGGCAACCAAGACAACCCACTCTCTGGAACTGTCACCGCCCCCGACAGCCCCAGGAGCCCCGCATGTCCCTGCCGCCCCGCAGCATCGCGATCGTTCTCGGTACGCGCCCCGAGCTGGTCAAGCTCACCGACCTCGTGCGCCTCCTGGGACCCGCCGCTCACCTGGTGCACACCGGTCAGCACTACGACGAGGAGCTGTCCGGCCGCTTCCTGACCGAGCTGGGCCTGCCCGAGCCGACCTTCCTCACCGGTGTCGGCGGACAGCCGCGCGCCGTGCAGATCTCCGCCGCCCTCGCCCAGCTCGACGCGCTGTTCACCGCCGAGCCGCCGCTGGCCGTCGTCGTCCAGGGCGACACCAACGCCGCCCTCGCCGGCGCGCTGGCCGCCAACGCCCGCGACATCCCGCTGCTGCACGTCGAGGCCGGTCTGCGCAGCCACGACCGCAACATGCCCGAGGAGCACAACCGCGTCCTCATCGACAGCATCGCCGACGTACTCTGCGCCGCCACCGAGGACAACCGCGCCAACCTCCTCGCCGAGGGCGTCGACGGCTCCCGGATCGCCCTCACCGGCAACACCGTCGTCGAGGCCGTCCGCAACCAGCTCCCCGGCGCGACCGAGCGCGCGGCGCTGCTGGACCGGCACGGGCTGACCGCCGACGGGTACGTCCTTGCGACCGTCCACCGGCCGGAGAACACCGACTCGGCCGAGGCGCTGCGGGCGATCCTCACCGAGCTGGCCGCCCTCGCGATGCCGGGCCGCCCGGTCGTCCTGCCGCTGCACCCGCGCACCCGCGCCCGTATCGAGGCCGCCGGCCTCGTGGACCTGCTGGCCCCGCTGACGGTGACGGCACCGCTCGGCTACTCCGAGTTCCTGGCCCTCGCCCGGCACGCCGCCCTGCTGGTCTCCGACTCCGGCGGCATCCAGGAGGAGTGCACGGTCCTCGGCCGCCCGCTGGTCGTCGTCCGCCGCTCCACCGAGCGCCCGGAGGCCATGGCGGACTTCGCGGACCTGGTCGAGCCGGGCCGCGCCATCGGCGAGGCGGCGCGCCGCCGCCTCGCCTCCGGAGCGGAGGAACTGGACCGCCTCGCCGCGCTGCCGAGCCCGTTCGGGGACGGGCTGGCGTCGGACCGCATCGTGGCGCTGCTGGCCGCCGTGTCGGCCCCCGCGGAACTGGCCGCCGCCGCGTAGGCCCCGAGCGGGGCTCCGCCCCCTCGCACCCCCGTACCGCGCTTCGCGCGGTGTCCTCGAACGCCGGACGGGCTGAAAAAGCCCGCCTCACGCCCGGAGCAATACCCCCGCATGTTCTCCAGCCCCTTCCTCCTCGCCTTCCCCTTCTTCCTCCTCCTCTGCTTCCTGCTCTACTGGGCCGGCGCCCGCCACGCGTACACCCGCCGCCCCGCCGTGGAGAACGGCAGCCCCGACGCCTTCGACTGGCACTTCTTCGTCCCCTGCCGTGACGAGGAGGCCGTCGTCGGCACCACCGTCGCGCGGCTGCGCGCCGACCACCCGGGCGCCCACGTCTGGGTCATCGACGACGACAGCGAGGACCGCACCGGCGCCATCGTCGCCGCCCTCGCCGACGAGGACCGCCGGGTCCACCTCGTCAGCCGGCGGCGTCCCGACGCCCGTCAGGGCAAGGGCTCGGCGCTCAACGCCGCGTACGACGAGCTGAACCAGTTCCTGTCCAAGGACACCGACCGCGAGCGCGTCGTCGTGTGCGTCATCGACGCCGACGGCCAGCTCGACCCGCACGCCCTCGCCCGCGTCAGCGGCCCCCAGGGCTTCGGCGACCCCGAGACCGGCGGCGTCCAGGTCAGCGTCCGGATGCGCAACACCGACGACCCGCGCCCGCTGCCCGACCGCGGACGGTTCGCCAACGCCTTCGCCCGGCTGCTGGTGCGCATGCAGGACATGGAGTTCTCCGTCTCCAACGCCGGCATGCAGCTGCTGCGCGGCCGCACCGGCTCCGTCGGCCTGGGCGGCAACGGCCAGTTCACCCGCCTCGCCTCCCTGGACCGCATCGCCGCCGCCGAGCGTCGCCCCTGGCAGCGCGGCGCGCTGCTGGAGGACTACGAGCTGGGCCTGCACATGATCCTCAACGGTGACCGGATATCCCACATAGCCGACACCTGGGTCTCCCAGGAGGGCCTCCCGCACGGCCGCCGGTTCCTCACCCAGCGCACCCGCTGGGCCCAGGGCAACCTCCAGTGCGTCCGCTACGCGCCCCGCATCGTCTCCTCCCGCCACTACGGCGGCAAGGGCGTCCTGGAGACGCTCTACACCTTCCTCCAGCCCGTCGCCCACCTGGTCACCCTCGCGCTGTGCGCGGTCATGTTCACCCTCCTGGGTCTCACCGCCGCCGAGGACGGCGTGGGCGAGGCGTTCGGCGGCATGCTGGCCCTGTGGCCGCTGATCATCGCCCTGGCCGTGGTCTCCGTGACGCCGTTCGTCCTGTGGGGCCCGGTCTACCGCCGGGACCGCGCCACCGACCGCTCGCTGCTGACCGCCCTCCTGTGGGGCCTGGCACTGTGGCTGTACGCCTACCATCTCTTCCCGGCGTCCGCCCGCGGTTTCATCCGGATGCTGCGCGGCCGCAACGGCTGGGCCAAGACCCGCCGCAACGCCGAGAGCACCACCTCCGGCCCGGTGGCCATCGAGGCCTGAGCCAAAACCCATCAGGGCCATGAGTTCGGTCACAGAAATGACCGACGAGGCAACCTTCCGCTCCGTTCCGCCATCTGACCGCCGGTGATATTTATGCCCGGAACGGTTCCGGGTGGCGGAACGGAGCGTTGTGCGCACACCACAACTCAGCAACAGATCACACCTGCTGCTGCTCACAGGGTGGGCAGTGCTCTGGTTCATCGTCGTGGAGCCCAGCGGCGGCTTCTCCTGGCACTACCTGCGCACCGGCGGTGAGCTGATCTACGACGGGGGCACCTCCGGCGACGGCGGCCTCAACCTCTACGCCCGCCACCCCGAGCTTCAGATGGGCCCCGTCAGCTTCCTGGTGGCCGGCCTCTTCAACCCCTTCCCGGCCGTGATCGGCCAGGTGCTGGCCGAGGCCCTGATGTCCCTGCTGGGCCTGGTGATCCTGGTCCTGGCCGGCCGCAGCGCCGCCCGGCACCTCCTGGGCACCGGCACCAACCACCAGCGGCTGCGGCAGCGGGTCCTCATCGCGGGCCTGGCCTTCATCCCCATGTGGATAGAGGTCTCGGTCCGTTTCGCGCATCTGGACGACGTCCTCGCGCTCTTCTTCACCGCGCTCGCGGTGTACTACCTGACGCGCTGCAACGCGGCCGCGACCGGCATCTGCATGGCCCTGGCCCTGGACTCCAAGCCGACCGCGCTGGCCTTCCTGCCGCTGCTGCTGGCGCTGCCCAAGGAGCGGTGGACGCGCGCGGGGCTGTGGTGCGTGGGCCTGGTGGCCGTCGCCTGGCTGCCGTTCTTCCTCGTCGACCCCCACTCCTTCGCCGCCGCGAAGTTCACCATCCCCAACAGCCCGGCCTCCGCGCTGCGCTGGCTGGGCGGCAACACCCCCGAGACCCCGAACTGGGCCCGCCCCGCCCAGGCGGCGCTCGGCCTCGCCCTGGGGGCGATCGCCGTCTGGCGCGGCCGGTGGGCGGCCGTCATCCTGCTGGGCGCCAACGCCCGGATCGTCCTCGACCCCAGCGTCTACACCTACTACACGGCCTCCGTGCTGCTCGGCACCCTGCTGTGGGACGTGTGCGGCCAGCGGCGGCTGGTGCCGTGGTGGAGCTGGATCGCGCTGTTCGTGCTCTACGGCAGCGTGTTCGTGGTGCCCGACGAGTCGGCCAAGGGCCTGATCCGGCTGGGCTTCGTGGTGGTGTCCACGGCGTATGTGCTCTTCGCCCCCGTACGGGACCGCCGGGACCGCAATCAGCACAGGCTCCTCGACCGGGTGGAGAAGGAGCCTGTGGAGGGGCCGTGGGGTCCCATGTGGGATCCGGGCCGGACGAGGCCGTGGGAGGCGCGGCCGATCACCGAGCGCTGACCCCTCGAAAACGACCGCGGCCGGGTCGCCCCCGTGTGGGGGCGACCCGGCCGCGTCGTATTGGTTCCCGGTGGGCTGTCGGCTCAGGCGGCCGGCAGCGCCGCGAGCTGGGCGCCGATCCGCTCGATGTCGGCCTCGGCCTTGGTCAGGCGCGTGCGGATCTTCTCCACGGCCACCTCGGCGGCCTTGGCGAGGAACGCCTCGTTGCCGAGCTTGGCCGTGCACTGGGCCTTGTCCTTCTCGGCAGCGGCCAGCGCCTTGGCCAGACGCTTGCGCTCGGCCTCGACGTCGATCGTGCCGGACAGGTCGAGGGCGACCGTGGCACCGGCGACCGGGAGGGTCGCGGTGGCGTGGAAGCCTTCCTCGGCCGGCTGAAGGCGCAGCAGCTGACGGATCGCGCCCTCGTGGGCGGCGAGCGTCGTGCCCGACAGGTCGAGCTTCGCCGGGACGCGCTGGCCGGGCTGGAGACCCTGGTCGGCGCGGAAGCGGCGGACCTCGGTGATCACCTGCTGGAGGTTCTCGATCTCGGACTCGGCGGCGGCGTCACGGAAGCCGCCCGGGGCGTCAGCCCCAGGAACGAACACAGCCTTCGGCCAGTCGGCGACGACGACGGACTCCTTGCCCGTCAGCGTGGTCCACAGCGTCTCGGTCACGAACGGCATGACCGGGTGCAGCAGCTTCAGCGTCTTGTCCAGGACCTCGCCGAGGACGCGCGCGGAGGCCTTGGCCGCCTCGCCGCCGCCCATGAAGGTGGTCTTGGACAGCTCGACGTACCAGTCGAAGACCTCGTCCCACGCGAAGTGGTAGAGGGTGTCCGCGAGCTTGGCGAACTGGAAGTCGTCGTAGAACGCGTCGACTTCGGCGATCGTGGCGTTGAGCCGGGAGAGGATCCAGCGGTCGGTGGCCGACAGCTCCTCGGCCGGCGGCAGCTCGCCCTCGACCGTGGCGCCGTTCATCAGGGCGAAACGGGTGGCGTTCCAGATCTTGTTGGCGAAGTTGCGGGACGCCTGGACCCAGTCCTCGCCGATCGGGACGTCGGTGCCCGGGTTCGCGCCCTTGGCCAGGGTGAAGCGGACGGCGTCGGAGCCGTAGGCGTCCATCCAGTCCAGCGGGTCGACGACATTGCCGAAGGACTTCGACATCTTCTTGCCGCGCTCGTCGCGCACCAGGCCGGTGAGGGCGATGGTGTGGAAGGGCGCGACGCCGTCCATCGCGTACAGGCCGAACATCATCATCCGGGCGACCCAGAAGAAGATGATGTCGTGGCCGGTGAGCAGGACGTCGGTGGCGTAGAACTTCTCCAGGTCCGGGGTCTTCTCCGGCCAGCCGAGCGTGGAGAACGGCCACAGGCCGGAGGAGAACCAGGTGTCGAGGACGTCGGTGTCCTGGCGCCAGCCCTCGCCCGTCGGCGGCTGCTCGTCCGGGCCGACGCAGACGATCTCGCCGTCCGGGCCGTACCAGACGGGGATGCGGTGACCCCACCACAGCTGGCGCGAGATGCACCAGTCGTGCATGTTGTCGACCCAGTCGAAGTAGCGCTTCGACATGTCCTCCGGGTGGATCTTCACCCGGCCGTCGCGGACGGCGTCACCGGCGGCCTGCGCCAGCGGGCCGACCTTGACCCACCACTGCATCGACAGACGCGGCTCGACCGTCGTCCTGCAGCGCGAGCAGTGGCCGACGGCGTGGACGTACGGGCGCTTCTCCGCGACGATCCGGCCCTGCTCGCGCAGGGCGCCGACGATGGCGGAACGGGCCTCGAAGCGGTCCAGGCCGAGGAAGGGGCCGTGGACGGTGATGACGCCGCGCTCGTCCATGACGGTCAGCGACGGCAGGTCGTGGCGCTGGCCGATCGCGAAGTCGTTGGGGTCGTGGGCCGGGGTCACCTTGACGGCGCCGGTGCCGAACTCGGGGTCGACGTGGGTGTCGGCGACGACCGGGATCGTGCGGTCCGTCAGCGGCAGCTTGATCTGCTTGCCGATGAGGTGGGCGTAGCGCTCGTCGTCCGGGTGGACGGCGACGGCCGTGTCGCCCAGCATCGTCTCGGCGCGGGTGGTGGCCACGACGAGCGTGTCCTCGCCCTCGCCGTACGTGATGGAGACGAGCTCGCCGTCGTCGTCCTGGTACTCCACCTCGATGTCGGAGATGGCCGTGAGGCAGCGCGGGCACCAGTTGATGATGCGCTCGGCGCGGTAGATCAGCTCGTCGTCGTAGAGCTTCTTGAAGATCGTCTGGACGGAGCGGGACAGGCCCTCGTCCATGGTGAAGCGCTCACGGCTCCAGTCGACGCCGTCGCCGAGGCGGCGCATCTGGCCGAGGATCTTGCCGCCGTACTCCTCCTTCCACTGCCACACGCGCTCGACGAACGCCTCGCGACCCAGGTCGTGGCGGGACAGGCCCTCCTCGGCGAGCTGCTGCTCGACCTTGTTCTGGGTGGCGATGCCGGCGTGGTCCATGCCGGGCAGCCACAGCGCCTCGAAGCCCTGCATGCGCTTGCGGCGGGTGAGGGCGTCCATGAGGGTGTGCTGGAAGGCGTGGCCCAGGTGGAGCGAGCCGGTGACGTTCGGCGGGGGGATGACGATGGTGTACGGCGGCTTCTCGCTGTCGGCGTCGGCCGTGAAGTAACCGCGCTCTACCCAGCGCTCGTACAGCGGCCCCTCTACCTCGGCCGGCGCGTATTGGGTCGGCAGTTCGGGGGCGCTGTCGTTCGGCCCGCGGTCGGGGCTCTGCTGAGTGTTCTCGGTCACGGACCGAATTCTACGGGGAGGGGCCGACAGCTCACGAACCCGTTTCCGCTCCGAGGGGACTCCCGTCGGCCGCCCCGCCGCAAGGCTCGAATAAGCGATCGACAAAGATGACGTGCACCTGACCCAGGCCCCCCGCCCGTGAGAGAGCCGAGAGCCACCGATGAGCCACCCCCAGCCGGGCCCGTACGGCCAGCAGCCGCAGCCCAACCCATACGGCCAGCCCGGCTACGGCTATCCGCAGCAGCCCGCGCAGGGACCGGCGGCGGGCCCGTACGGGCAGCCGTATGGGCAGCCGTACGGGCAGTACGGACACCCGGGGCCGTACGGACAGCAGCCCGGCATGCCGATGCCGTACCCGCCGCCGCTCCCGCCGCACAACGGCAACAACAAGGGCAAGGCCATCGGCATCGCGCTGGGCGCTGTCATCCTGGTGGGCGCGATCGTCGTGGGCGGCTTCGTCCTCATCTCAGGCGGCCACCGCGGGGGCGGTGACGACACCGGGGCCGGCGGGGGCGCCAAGGGCGGCGGCCCGGCCGCGCAGGCGGGCCCGCGCCACAAGCTGGTCACCCCCGACACCATCATCTCCGGCGAGTACCGGAAGGAGACCGGCGCGGACCTGCCGGTACTGGGCGCGAACGAGAAGGCCGACCTCCGCCACATGGGCGTCACCGACCCGGAGACCATCTCGGGCGCGTACGAGACGGGAAGCCCGGGGCCGACGCAGAAGAAGATCCGCTTCACCGGCGCCTGGGGCCGCGTCAAGAGCCCGGAGCGCGTCGTGGACGGCATGTTCGCGTCGCTGGGCGCCGCGCTCAAGAAGGACGACGGCGACGGCGAGGGCCGCATGGAGCTCGAGGGCACCGCCCAGCGCGTCTCCCCCTCCGGGCTGGACGACGGCGCGGTGATGAAGTGCCAGCACACCCACCTGGTGGGCACCACCGCCCCGGGCGGCAAGCCGATCACGATGCAGATGTGCGTATGGGCCGACCACAGCACGACGGAGGCGGTGTTCAGCCTGGACACGGCGGCGGTGCTGGCGGGCACGAAGGTCCCGCTGGAGGACGCGGCGGAGCTGACGTCAAAGGTGCGCAGGGACACGCGCGCACTCCTCTCCCAGTAGTCCCGGTAGCACACAGGGGAGTTGTTCCGAAACCGTTGCGGGCCCGAGGTAAAGCCGGAATAAGCCATCGGGAAAGATGGCGCAGGACTGTCGCGACCGCGTGAGAGACCTGCGTCGAAGAGGAAACGATGAGCTACCCCCAGCCGGGCCCGTACGGCCAGCAGCCGCCGCCCAACCCGTACGGCCAGGGCGGCGCACCCGGCCAGCCCGGCTACGGCTACCCCCAGCAGCCCCCCGCCCCCTACGGCGCCCCGCCGCCCCCGCCCCCGCCGCCGGGCACGCCCTACGGTGCCCCGCCCCAGCCGCAGGGCTGGGGCCAGCCCCCGGCCCCCCAGCCCCAGGGCTGGGGCCAGCAGCCGGGCATGCCGGGCGGCTACCCGCCCCCGGCCCAGCCGAGCGGCGGCGGCGCGGGCAAGGCGATCGGCATCACGGTGGGCGTGCTGGTCGTGGTGGGCGCGATCGTGGGCGGCGTGCTCCTCATGAACGGCGGCGGCAATGGTGACGGCGACGTGAAGCCGTACACGATGGAGCTGCCGGTGTCGCTGCTGGACGGGAAGTTCGTCGAGGCACCGCTGCCGGCGGGCGCGCAGCAGAACCAGCCGAAGAGCCTCGCCGACAACGAGAAGACCAAAGCCGCGGGCATCGAGAACGGCACGGCGGTGAGCAAGTCGTACATCAACCCGGAGAAGCAGACTCTGTCGGTCGGCGGCACCTACGGCACGATCGCCGATCCCAAGAAGACCGTTGAAGCACTGATCGCCCAGTCGGACGAACAGCAGTCCCAGCTCGCGTCGAAGGTCGGAGCCAAGATCGAGACGACCATGCCCTGGACGGACTTCTCGCCGAGCGGCTTCGACGGTGCGGTGCTCAAGTGCCGGATGCAGAAGACCACCAGCTCCTACGGGAACTTCTCATCCGAGTCCGAGGCCTCCGCCTGCGTCTGGGGTGACAAAAGCGCCGTGGGCATCGTCCAGAACCAGGTCTCGAAGAGCAACAGCCCGTACGGCGGCGCTGCCAACGCGGCCACCGGCAAGGTCATGTCCGCGCAGGAACTCTCCGACGCGACCGTCAAGATCCGCAACCAGGTCCGCAAGGAGAAGTAACCCTCCAGCAGGCCCACTCACCCGACGGCCGCCGCGCATGCCCACCCGGCAGCGCGGCGGCCGTCGCGTTGTCCCAGCGGAAATCACCACATAAGACCGCCCGAACGAGTGATCGTGCGCCAATAGTCGAAAGCACAGACGTTCCCGCTCCTACCGTCGGGCCATAGTCACTTCACACCACGAGGCAGCGCACCGGATATTCCAGGACCGTCCTGAGCTGCTCGACCCCGTGTTCCGGATCCTGGGCGTGCCGTTGCCGGCAAAGTCGTCCGTCGAGGTGCTCACGGCGGACGTCACGGAGATCCGGCCGCTGGAGCGGCGCGTGGACAGCGTGCTGCGCATCGTCTCACCGGACGACAACGGTGGCTTCGTCCTCGCCATCGAGGCACAAGGACGCCGCGACCCGGACAAGACAGTGAGCTGGGCCTACTACCTGTCGTATCTGAAGGCGAAGTACGGGTGTCCGGCGCTGCTTCTTGTGGTCTGCCAGGACAAAGCGACCGCCGACTGGGCTGCCGGGCCCTTCCGCCTGGGGCCCGAGGGGTGGACCGCCCTGTCCGTACACCCCCTGGTCCTCGGGCCCGGGAACGTTCCTGTGATCACTGATCCGGCCCGTGCCTCCCGACATCTGGCGCCGGCGACTTTCTCCGCCATGACTCATGGGCGCGGCCAAGAAGCTCCGGCCATACTGGAGGCACTGGCCCGTGCTCTGAACACGGCCGACCCGGAGTCCGTCGCCTACTACTCGGAACTGCTGGAAATCGGCCTGGGGAACTCCCCGGCGCGAGACATCTGGAGGAACCTCATGCCGCGTACCTACTTCCCCGGCCGTGGCACCCTCATCGAGCAGACGTGGCAGGAGGGTGAAGCAAAGGGGCGGCTGGAGCAAAGCGCGCTGTCGGTGTTGCGTGTTCTGGAGAGCCGGGGCATTCCCGTGTCACCCGCGGTTCGTGAGCGCATCATGACCTGCGCCTACATGGACACCTTGGGGTATTGGCTGGAGGCGGCGGTCACCGTCCCCACCGCCGAGGAAATCTTCGTCCACGGAGGCTGAGGCCTCACGAGGAACGCCGGAGGGGGCGCCCAGCCGACCGGCCGGGCGCCCCCTCCGCGTACAAAGAGCCTACGCGTCCTTCTCGTGCCGCTCCCCGGCTCGTTGCCACGCGTGCGACGTCCTTGCGTGACGGGACCTCGTACATCACCGACATCAGGACCTCCTCCATGATGGCGCGCAGACCGCGCGCCCACGCCTCGGAGGATGGCCTGGTCCGCGACTACCTCCAGGCCGAACACGAAGCGGCCCACGAGGAGTTCAGCCGCGACGTCATGAAGGGAGACATCTGATGGACCACGCGCGCTGGAAGCTCGCTCGCGAGCGGAAGATCGCCCAGGGGTTCACCGAATCGCCGGAGGCCGAGTCCGCGCGTACCGAGATCCGCATGGCCTTCGACCTCGGCCAGGCCGTCTACGACCGTCGTACCGAACTGGGCATCTCCCAGGCCGAACTCGCCAGGCGGGCGAACATGACACAGCCTCAGGTGTCCAAGCTCGAACTCGGCGGAACCGTCCCGACGCTCCCGCTGCTCGCACGGCTCGCGAAGGCATTGGACGCATCGCTGAACATCGCTCTGGACGGAGACACGTCCTCCGTCACCTTCACTGCGCACGCGGCCTGACCCAGCCGCACACGCCCGAGGGGGCGCCCCGCCGGCCGGCCGGGCGCCCCCTCAATGCGTAAGTACGTAAAGAACCTACGCGCTCTTCTCGTGCCGCTCCCCCGGCTCGTTGCCGCGCGTGCGCGGCACCAGCGTCGGGTTCACATTCGACTGGACGACGTCCGCCGTGATGACGACCCGGGCGACGTCCTTGCGCGACGGGACCTCGTACATCACCGACATCAGGACCTCCTCCATGATGGCGCGCAGACCGCGCGCGCCCGTGCCTCGGAGGATGGCCTGGTCCGCGATGGCCTCCAGGGCCGGGCGGTCGAAGTCGAGCTCGACGCCGTCGAGTTCGAAGAGGCGCTGGTACTGCTTCACCAGGGCGTTGCGCGGCTCGACGAGGATCTTGAGGAGGGCCTCGCGGTCGAGGTTGTGGACGGACGTGATGACCGGGAGACGGCCGATGAACTCCGGGATCATCCCGAACTTCACCAGGTCCTCGGGCATGACCTCCTGGAACTGGTCACTGGCCTCGATCTCGCGCTTGGAGCGGATCGTGGCGCCGAAGCCGATGCCCTTCGCGCCCGCGCGGGATTCGATGATCTTCTCCAGGCCGGAGAAGGCGCCGCCCACGATGAACAGGACGTTCGTCGTGTCGATCTGGATGAATTCCTGGTGCGGGTGCTTGCGGCCGCCCTGGGGCGGGACCGAGGCGGTCGTGCCCTCAAGGATCTTCAGCAGCGCCTGCTGGACGCCCTCGCCCGACACATCTCGTGTGATCGACGGATTTTCGCTCTTCCGGGCGACCTTGTCGATCTCGTCGATGTAGATGATGCCGGTCTCGGCCTTCTTGACGTCGTAGTCGGCGGCCTGGATCAGCTTCAGCAGGATGTTCTCGACGTCCTCGCCGACATAGCCGGCCTCCGTCAGGGCCGTGGCGTCGGCGATGGCGAAGGGGACGTTGAGCATGCGGGCCAGGGTCTGGGCGAGCAACGTCTTGCCGGAGCCGGTCGGGCCGAGCAGCAGGATGTTGGACTTGGCCAGTTCGATGCCGTCGTCGCGGCTGTGCCCGCCGTTCTCGCCGGCCTGCACTCGCTTGTAGTGGTTGTAGACGGCGACGGAGAGGGCCTTCTTGGCGGCCTCCTGGCCGACGACATAGCCCTCGAGGAACTCGTAGATCTCACGGGGCTTGGGAAGCTCCTCCCAGCGCACCTCGCTGGTCTCCGCGAGCTCTTCCTCGATGATCTCGTTGCAGAGGTCGATGCACTCGTCGCAGATGTACACACCAGGACCCGCGATGAGCTTCTTCACCTGCTTCTGGCTCTTCCCGCAGAACGAGCACTTGAGCAGATCGCCGCCGTCACCGATGCGTGCCACGAGGTGCTTCCCCTTCGCCTGGGATCCGCCTTGCTCTGCGAACCCGAGTGCTTGCCTATCGACGGTACCTTGCCGGGCCCCCCGCGCGGGCCCCCCTTGGCCCTACTCGGCCAAGGGAGCGCCCGTCGTCGGCGGCGCGGTGGTGGCTGGGACCGGTCGGACCTAGTGATGCGGTCAGACGGTCACGGACGACTTGCGCGTCGAGACGATCTGGTCGATCAGACCGTACGCGAGCGCGTCCTCAGCGGTGAGGATCTTGTCGCGCTCGATGTCGTCGCGGATCTTCTCGATGGGCTGGGTGGAGTGCTTGGCCAGCATCTCCTCCAGCTGGGTGCGCATGCGCATGATCTCCTTCGCGGCGATCTCCAGGTCGGAGAGCTGCTCGCGGCCCGTCTGGCTGGACGGCTGGTGGATCAGCACGCGGGCGTTGGGAAGCGCCATGCGCTTGCCGGGGGTACCGGCGGCGAGGAGGATCGCGGCGGCGGACGCGGCCTGGCCCATGCAGACCGTCTGGATGTCCGGCTTCACGAACTGCATCGTGTCGTAGATGGCCGTGAGGGCCGTGAACGAGCCACCCGGGCTGTTGATGTAGATCGAGATGTCGCGGTCCGGGTCCATCGACTCCAGGCACAGCAGCTGCGCCATGACGTCGTTGGCCGAGGCGTCGTCGATCTGGACGCCGAGGAAGATCACGCGCTCCTCGAAGAGCTTCGCGTACGGGTCGTACTCGCGCACGCCCTGCGAGGTGCGCTCGACGAAGCGCGGAACGACGTAACGGGCCTCGGCCTGGGGGCCGGTGTAGAGGCCGCTGGCGGACGAGATGTTCATGCGAGTGTCACTCCTGATGGCGGTCTGTGGGGTTACGGCTGGCGGACGGTCCTGCCGGGGCGGTCAGGCCCCGGTGCCGCCGCCGCCCGGAACGCCGGAGGCGTGCGTGATGATCTCGTCGATGATCCCGTACTCCTTGGCCTCGTCCGCCGTGAACCAGCGGTCGCGGTCGCCGTCACGGATGATCGCCTCGACCGTCTGACCGGTGTGCGCGGCGGTGATCTCGGCCATGCGCTTCTTGGTGCGCAGCAGCTGCTCGGCCTGGATCTTGATGTCCGAGGCGGTGCCGCCGAGGCCCGCGGAGCCCTGGTGCATGAGGATGTCGGTGTTGGGCAGCGCGAAGCGCTTGCCCGGGGTGCCGCCGGTCAGCAGGAACTGGCCCATGGAGGCCGCGAGGCCCATGCCGATGGTGACCACGTCGTTCGGGATGTACTGCATGGTGTCGTAGACCGCCATGCCCGCCGTCACCGAGCCACCGGGGCTGTTGATGTAGAGGTAGATGTCCTTGGACGGGTCAGCGGCCAGGAGGAGCATCTGCGCGGTGATCTTGTTGGCGATGTCGTCGTCGACCTGCTGGCCGAGGAAGATGATCCGCTCCCCGAGCAGCCGGTTGTAGACCTGGTCGCCGAGGCCACCACCGATGGCGATCTCACCGGCGGCGGAAGGCATCAGATTCGTCACGTATCCACCTGCTCGTCTCTGACGGCAACGGGCCGTCTCCGCGTCTTCTCTGGGGACCGGGGTGGCGTGGCCGGTACGCGCCGGCGCGCTGCCATGTCTCCCCTGCCCTCGTATCTACGGACCCTAACGCGCTGGTCGGCAGGCGCCATCCCGCATCAGGAACTGTTCGCTCTGAGCGCAGGTTCCCCCCGCGCGCAC
Organism: Streptomyces sp. NPDC037389; assembly: GCF_040636475.1. NCBI lineage: Bacteria > Bacillati > Actinomycetota > Actinomycetes > Kitasatosporales > Streptomycetaceae > Streptomyces > Streptomyces sp. NPDC037389. Next base: position 185,039 of record NZ_JBEZUS010000011.1, on the reverse strand, counting down.
AGGCCGCGCACAAGCCGCGGAAAGGCTGCCCGGGGGTGCGCGACGGGCCCGGTCGCGCGGCCCCGCCGAATGGCGGGGACCGGCGCGTCCGGGCCCGTCGTCAAGCGCTCCTGCGAGCTCCCCCATGGACTCCGTACGGGGGCCGTACGGGTCCGTCAGGGGGAAGGCCGGGAAACCCGGCCGGGAAGGGGCGAGGCTCAGGCCTCGGTGCCCTCGGCGGCCTCGACCGTCTCGGTGGCGGCCTCGATCTCGTCCTCGTCCTCGAGGTTCACGACCTCGCCGTTGGAGTCCTTGACCGTGGCGGCCTCGACGACCGTCGCGAGGGCCTTGCCGCGGGCGACCTCACCGACGAGCATCGGGACCTGGCCCTGCTCGACGACGGCCTGCGCGAACTGGTCGGGGGCCATGCCGGAGGACTGGGCGCGGCGCATCAGGTGCTCGGTGAGCTCGTCCTGACCGACGGAGACCTTCTCCTTGTTGACGATCTCGTCGAGCACGAACTGGGTCTTGATGCCCTTCTCGGACTGCTCCTTGAGCTCGGCCTCGAACTCCTCGACCGTCTTGCCCTGCATCTCGAGGTACTTCTCGAGGTTCATGCCGATCTGGCCGAGCTGGTGGTGCTCGAGGTTGTGCTTGCGGGTGTTGACCTCGTCCGCGAGCAGCTTCTCGGGCATCGGGACCTCGACGAGCTTCAGCAGCTCCTCAAGGACCTTCTCCTGGGCCTGGGTGGCCTGGTCGAACTTCTTCATGCGCTCGAGGCGCTTGACGCTGTCGGCCTTGAGCTCGTCCAGGGTGTCGAACTCGCTCGCCATCTGGGCGAACTCGTCGTCCAGCTCGGGCAGTTCACGGGCCTTGACGGCCTTGACGGTGACCGAGATCTCGGCCTCCTTGCCCTCGGCGGAGCCGCCCTTGAGCTCGGAGGTGAAGGTGGCGGAGCCACCGGCCTCCAGGCCCGTCACGGCGTCGTCGATGCCCTCGAGGAGCTGGCCGGAGCCGATGGTGTAGTCGACGTCGGACGCGACGCCGTCCTCCAGCACCTCGCCGTCGACCTTGGCCTCCAGGTCGACGGTGACGATGTCGCCCTCGGCGGCGGCGCGCTCGACCGGGGAGGTGGTGGCGAAGCGCTCACGCAGCTGCTCGACGGACTTCTCGACGTCCTCGTCGGTGACCTCGACGGCGTCGACGGTGACCTCGATACCGGAGTAGTCCGGGATCTCCAGCGCGGGGCGGATGTCGACCTCGGCGGTGAAGGAGAGCAGCTCGCCGTCCTTCAGCTCCTTGATGTCGACCTCGGGCTGACCCAGCGGGTTCAGCTCGGCCTCGTTGACGGCCTCCGTGTAGAACTTCGGCAGCGCGTCGTTGACGGCCTCCTCCAGCACGGCGCCACGGCCGAAGCGCTGGTCGATGACACGGGCCGGGATCTTGCCCTGACGGAAGCCCTTCACCGTGACCTGCTGGTTGATCTTCTTGTACGCCGCGTCGAGGCTGGCCTTGAGCTCCTCGAAGGGCACCTCGACAGTGAGCCGAACCCGAGTCGGGTTCAGGGTCTCCACGGCGCTCTTCACGGTTCGGTCTCCTTGGGGCTGACTTCTGGGATTCTGCCGATCGGCGATGTTGCCGATCAGCGGACCGCGCCCGGTTCAGAGACACACAGACGCGCAGCTTGCATAGTAACCGCACGCACGAGGGGCCCCACAATGTGATCTTGCTGGTCGGGGTGGCCGGATTCGAACCGACGACCTTCCGCTCCCAAAGCGGACGCGCTACCAAGCTGCGCCACACCCCGTCGGTGCGACACGTAGGGTACATGCCCGCAGGGGTGCCGGCCGCCGCTTTCCCGCAGGACAGGAGGGGGACGGGGGTGCACGAGGGGGCGCGTGAGGGGCGCATCCGGGGGTGGCGTGCGGTGGACCGCCCCGACCCGCTACGATGCACACCGTGCCGCACCGCCATCAGGGTGCGTACGGCGCACGCGGGCGTAGCTCAATGGTAGAGCCCCAGTCTTCCAAACTGGCTACGCGGGTTCGATTCCCGTCGCCCGCTCCACATGACGCCTCCGGCCCCGCCGGAGGCGTTTTTGTTTCGCCCGAGCTCAGAACTTGATGCCGTTTATGGTCTGGGCGAGCGATTGAAGGAAGCGGTTGATCGAAGGCGCCATGCCCGTGGAGGCGAGAAAGAAGCCGAAGAGGATCGCCACGATCGCCGGCCCCGCCTTGATGTTCTTGCTGCGGATCATCACCACCAGGATGATCGCCAAAAGCAGCACCACGGACAGTGAAATGGCCACAACTGATCACACCTTCGGTCGGAAGCACCTCGCCGGGCCCGGGAGCCAATGCCGTCCCGCACACCCCCCACTCGACCATCGTGCCACCAACTCGCCTCCGGTTGCGATGCCGTGACGATTCATCGGGGTATTACCAGGGGTTCTCGGGGGCGGCGCAAAACCGGAACCATTCATTCGGCCCATTAGTCGGATCAACGCCGGACAGCGCGACGGCCCCGAGGCCCTCAAACACCCGTTCTCAGTCCTCCTCCTCAGCCCTCCTCCTCAGCCCTCCGCCGACCTCAGATGCCGGATGAGCGTCTCCAGCGCCGCCCAGCCCTCGTCCGACTCGCCGTCCCCCAGCGCGTAGAAGAAGCCCGGACGGGCGTCGGGCCCCAGCCGCACCGGGGCCTCCGGCAGCGGCGGACGGCCCGCGCGGTCACGGCCCGCCTCCCGTACGCCCTCCGCGCCCAGGACGAACGCGTACGGCACCGGGAGCCGCTCGAAGCGGGGCGGGGCGGTCAGGTCCCGGCGCGCCTCGCGCAGCTGGCACACCATGGTCTTCAGCCCGTACCGGGTCACCAGCTCGCCGGCCAGCGCGGGGAGCGCGTCCAGCGGCGGTTTCTCCCCGGGGCCGTAGCCGAGGGTGAGGGTGATGTCCTCCTCCACGCCGTCCGGGGTGCGCTCCACGCGCAGCGTGGCGACCGCCGGGCGGTCGGGGGTGCCGACGGCCATCGTCCAGGTGGGCTCGGGGGCCCGCCGGTAGGCCAGGTCGGTCAGCTGCCGGCGCGACCAGGTGAGGCCGGCGGGTTCCGCCGTGCCCCAGCCGGCCGGCGGGGCGCCGGTCAGCGCCTGCCAGGCGGCCTCCAGGGCGCCGCCGAGGACGAGGTCCGCCTCGGGCCGGTGCTCGGTGCGGAAGGAGACGACGAGCTGGCGCTCCTCGGTGCGGGCGGTGCGCGCGGTCTCCGTGAAGGCGTCCGCCACCGGGGTCTCGCCGTCCTCGCCCCGGTCCGGTACGAAGGCGCCGTCCTGCCAGCGCAGCACGGCGCCGGTCAGGCCGTCGTAGTAGCCGCACCGCTCGTCCTGGACCACCCAGCGCGAGGGGGTGGACTGGAGCAGCGTCCGGGTGGCGAGGGAGAGGCGGCAGTGCGGCGGGGTCACGATCTGAAGGGCCCGGTCGCTCTCCACGGTGGCCCGGAGCACCTCGGAGAGCCAGCTCGTCATGGGGACGACGGGCCGGTCCTGGAGGACGATCGCGGCCTGGTCGGTGAGCATGTCGACGGCCGGCTGCGCGGCGGCGGGCACGGGTACGGCCGTGATGCCCGAGACGTCGACGGGGCGGGCGGCCCCGGTGGTGCCGGGGGCGTCCGGCGGCCAGACGCGGCCGCCCAGCAGCATGGTCAGGCGGGCCGCGAAGGCGCCCGCGAGCCGCTCTGCCCCGGGGAGGCCCGTGGTGGCCCGGGCCTCGATCCACCAGGCGGGGCCGTCGCCCGAGGGCGCGGTGCCGGGGCCCAGCAGCCGGTCGGCCTCCCCGGGCACCTGGAGCATCAGGGGCGCCTCGATCGAGACCAGTGGCCGTCCCTCGGCGTCGCACAGCTGGATCACGGCGCCCTCGCCGGTGGTCTCGACCCGCAGGTCGGGGCCGCCGGCGAGGAGGCCCGCCAGGATGCTCGGCGCGTCGGGCATGCGCTCGGTGAGCGCGATCACGTCCTTGGTCATGCGGTGTTCCCCGTGTCTCCCGTGGTGACTGTGCTGCCGGTGGGTTCGGCGTCCTCCGCCGCCAGCGCCGTCTGGATCAGCCGCGTCGCCTCGCCGCGGCGGACGAGCGTGCCGCGGCCGGGCGGCTGCGTCCCGGCGTAGACGCCGGGGAAGAGCTGGCCCTCCTGCCGGTCGCCGGTCATGACGACGGCCGTGGTGCCGCTCTCGCGCAGGGTCATCAGGAACGGCTCGTAGAGCGCCCGCGAGGCGCCCGCCACCCGGCGGGTGACGACGAAGTGGAGGCCGATGTCCTGGGCGGAGGGGATGAACGGCAGGAAGGGGGCGAGCGGTTGCTGGCCGGCGGTGGTGAGGATGTCGTAGTCGTCGATGAGGATGACGATGCGCGGTCCCGAGTACCAGGTGCCGGACGCCATGGCGTCCTGGGCGGCGAGGTCGTCGGGCATCCGCTTCTCCAGCTCGGTGGCGATGCCGGTGGCCAGGGCGCCGCAGAGTCTGGAGTTGTGGGCGTAGCCGCCGCGGTACTCCTCGGGGATCAGCTTGCGCAGGCCCCGGCGGGGGTCGAAGACCGCGAAGACGATCTCCTCGTCGGAGTAGCGCTCCATGAGCCCCTGGGCGACCAGGCGCAGCATGTTGGTCTTCCCGCACTCGCTGTCGCCGAGGATCATCAGGTGCTGGTCGCGGGTGAACAGGTCGAGCAGGACGGGCGCGAGCGCCGTCTGGTCGAGGGCGATGGGCACCCGGTTGGGCTCGGCGGTGACGGACGGCAGGGAGGCCGCGGGGATGCGGGCGGGCAGGACGCGCACCCGCTGGGCGACGTCGCCCGACCAGGACGAGCGGATGACCATGGTGGCCTGTTCGACGGCCGGGCCCAGCTCGGAGGTGCTCGCGAGGGAGTCGATGCGGGGCAGCGCCGTCTGGGCGAAGAGCTTGCCGTCGGTCAGGACCCGGCCCTTCTCGTCCGGGCCCAGGGTCTCCGCGAGCTTGCGGTCGATGCTGGAGTCGCCGGGGTCGTTCAGGCGGAGCTCGACGCGGGTGCCGAACATCGACTGGGTGGCGATGCGGACGTCGTTCCAGCGCATCATGCCGGCGACGATGTGGATGCCGTAGCCGCCGCCGCGCTTGAGGAGGTCGGTGACGGCGTCCTCGATCTCCTCGAAGTCGTCGCGCAGGGCGCCGAACCCGTCGACGAGGAGCACGATCTCGGTGGAGGACAGCTCGGGCAGCCGGCCCTCGGCGCGCAGTTCGCGCAGCCGCTCGACGGAGTCGATGCCGTGCTCGCGGAAGACTTCCTCGCGGGCGGCGAGCATGCCGCGCACCTCTTCGACCGTACGGCTGACGCGCTCGCGGTCGGCGCGGCCGGCGATGCCGCCGACGTGGGGCAGCCCGGAGAGCGCGGCGAGGCCGCCGCCGACCAGGTCGAGCCCGTAGACACCGACCTCGCGCGGGGTGTGGGTCATCGCCAGGGACAGGGCGAGGGTGCGCAGCAGGGTCGTCTTGCCGGACTGGGGGCCGCCGATGACGGCGGCGTGGCCGCCGGCGACGGTGAGGTCGAGGATCCACTGGCCCTGCCACTGCTTGGCGGGGTCGTCGAGGAGACCGAGCGGGACGCGCAGCGGGCCGGGTCGTACGGCCAGTTGCATGCCGCGCGCGCCGGCCTGGAGGGGGCCGGCCGAGGTGTCCAGGGCGATCGCCCGGGGCAGCGGCGGCAGCCAGATGGCGCGGGTGGGGGTCGCGGCGTCGCGGAGCTGGTCGACGACGACGGACATGGTGGTGGGGCCGGGGTTGCGGTGGCGCATGGCGGGCTGTTCGCCGCCGCCCGGGGCGTCCTCGGGCTCGCCGAGGGTGTTGAAGTCCGGGTAGGGGAAGACGGCGGGGCCGTCGTCCTCGGTGGCGCGCGTCACGGGGCCGCGATAGGGGCCGGAGACGAAGCTGGCCTTGAACCGCTCGTAGGCGCTGGTGTCGACCTTCAGATAGCCGAAGCCGGGGATGGGCGGCAGGTGGAAGGCGTCGGTGGTGTCGAGGACGGTGCGGGACTCGTCGGCGGAGAAGGTGCGCAGGCCGAGCCGGTAGGAGAGGTAGGTGTCCAGGCCCTTGAGCTTGCCGCCCTCGATGCGCTGGCTGGAGAGCAGCAGGTGCACGCCGATGGAGCGGCCGATGCGGCCGATGGACAGGAACAGGTCGATGAAGTCGGGTTTGGCCGTGAGGAGTTCGCCGAACTCGTCGATGACGACGAACAGGTGCGGCAGCGGGTCGAGGTCGGGGCGGGTCTCGCGCAGGGCGGCGTAGTGGCCGATGTCGGCGATGTTGCCCGCGTCCTTGAGGACCTGCTGGCGGCGCTGGACCTCGCCGGCGAGGGAGGAGTGGACGCGCTCGACGAGACCGGCCTGGTTCTCCAGGTTGGTGATGACGCCGGCGACGTGCGGCAGGTCCGCGAACGGCGCGAAGGTGGCGCCGCCCTTGTAGTCGACGAGGACCATGGCGAGGTCCTCCGGCGGGTGGCCGGCCACCAGCGCGAGGACGAGGGTGCGCAGGAGTTCGCTCTTGCCGGAGCCGGTGGCGCCGACGCACAGGCCGTGCGGGCCCATGCCGAGCTCGGAGGACTCCTTGAGGTCGAGCAGGACGGGCTCGCGGGAGTCGCTGACGCCGATGGGCACGCGCAGGAAGGCGCGTTCGCCGCGCGGCCGCCACAGGGACCTGACGTCCAGAGCGGCCGGGTCGTCGATGCCGAGCAGCTCGCCGAAGTCGACGGGGCCGGACAGGGGCGCGTCGACGAGGGATTCGGCGGACAGCCGCAGGGGGGCGAGCAGCCGGGCGACGCCCTCCACTCCGGCGGCGGTCGCCTGGTCGGCGGTGCCCTCGGAGACGACCGGTTCGGCGGGGCGCAGGTCCTCGATGTGGACCCGGTCGCCGTCGACGGTGATGCGCAGGGACACCTGGCCGGGCTCCTGGACGCGCTCGGCGACCAGGTGGAGCACGGTGACGCCCATGTCCCGCAGGGGGACGGCGTCGTCGGGGCGCGGCAGTTCGCGGGCGTCCTCGCCGTACTCGTCGCTGACGACGAGGAGGCGGGACGCCATCTCCAGGGCGTCCCGGCCGGACAGTCCGCGCCGCACCTCGGCGGCGTAGGAGGCGCGGGCGCGCAGGTCGGCGCCCATCAGCCGGGCGAGCTGCCCGAGTCCGGGGGCAATGCGGCGGGCGGCGACGGGCCCGTCGTGCTCCTCGGTGTCGAGGGAGTGGGGCAGCCACTTGAACCAGCCCCAGTCGGCCATCCGGTCGCCGGGGCAGGCGAGCGCGAAGGCGACGTCGTCGGGAGCGTGGGTGACGGCGGCCTGGGTGAGCAGGGCACGGACGACGCGCAGGACGCCCTCGCGGTCGCCGACGACGCTGATGTCGCCGAGGCGGTCGAGGGGGACGGTCAGGGGCAGGTCGGCCGCCGTGGAGAAGCGGTTCTTCAGCGCCCCCGCCTCGTTGAGCATAAAGCGGTCCGGTGGGGTGAGGACGCTGCCGCCCTGCTGCCCGACCTTCAGGGGCCGTACGGGCATCCGTCCGGTGCCCACGCGCACCTTGAGGAAGTCGCTGTCGAGGCGGCGGCGCTCCCACAGCCGGGCCGGGTCGCGCACGATGTCGTAGAGCGCCTCGGGCGGCGGGTCCAGGACGCGGGCGGTCTCGCGGCGCTCGCGCTCCTCGGCGCCCAGCTCCTCGCGGAGCTCCTCCAGGTATTCGAGGTAGCGCTCGCGCTGCTGGCGGCGGGTGCGCTGGGCCTTGCCGCGCTGCGACAGCAGCATGCCCACCGAGCCGATCACGGTGACGACCAGCACGATCGCCCCGAGTCCGGCGAACTGGCTGTTGCGCACGACCGTCATCATGATGACGGAGCTCATCACGCCCGCGATGGGCATGAGGGTGTGGAGGGCGCCGCCGGTCTTGCCCTCGGGCAGATTGGGCGGCGGCTCGATGGTGCGTTCCTCCGGCGTCGGCAGTGGCCGGGTGGTGCGGGCGGGGCGGTGGACTATTCGCGTGGTCATCGGGAGGTTCGCCTGCTCATCGTGAGGTACGCCGGCTCAACGGGGGGTTCGCTGGCTCATCGGGAGGCTCGTCGGCTCATGGCTCGGGTGAGGACGTCGGCGGCGAGCTCGGTGACGGCCTCGCGGGTGACCTGGCCGAGCAGATCGGTGCGGATCGGGCCGCCGGCGGCGAGGTGCCGGTCGTAGGGGAGCATCAGGACTTTCACGCCGTCGAGCTGGAGGTGCTCGCTCGCCGCGGTCACGTCGAGCGTCATGTGGGGGGACGACGCGGCGACGACCACGACGGTTCCCGTCAGCATCCTCGGCCGCCCCAGCGACGCCATCCAGTCCAGCACCGCGCGGGTGCTGGTGACGCCCTCCACGGTGGCGGGGGTGACCAGCACGCGTGCCTGGGCGGCCGACAGAGCGGTGCGCGACAGTTCGCTCGGCAGGGTGTCGCAGTCGACGACGGTGATGCCGAAGTAGCGGCGCAGTGCGACCATCACCGTGCGGTAGTCCGGCAGTTCCAGCCGGCTGCCGACGCGGCCCTGGCTGCCGGGCAGCAGCCAGCCTCGGTCGGGGAGCTGGACGAGATAGCCGACGACGTCGGTGAGCTGCATCGAGGGGTCGATGATCTGGGCGAGGTCGCTGGTCGTCCAGCGCACCTTGGTGACCCCCAGCCGGGCCGGGAGCGTGCCCAGCGCGGAGTCGGCCTCCAGCATCAGGACGGGGTCCTGGCGGTAGTGCGCGTAGGTGCGGCCGAGCAGGGCGGCGACGGTGGTCTTGCCCGCGCCGCCGCGGATGCTGGTGACGACGATCTGCCGGCCCGTGGTCAGCGGCTGCTGGAGCGCCTGGGCGACGCGGGTCGCCTCCTCCACCTCGCGGGTGGCCGAGGAGCCCACCAGGCGCCGCAGCGACCGCGAGGTCCGCTTGGCGGCGGAGTCGCCGCTCAGCGGCTTGCCCTTGACCAGTTCCTCGGGGAGCGGGATCTCCATGGTGATGGGTGTGGGCAGGGGGCGGGGCGCGGCGGGCTCCGCGAGCTCCCTGAGCGGGGCCGCGGCGGCTCCGGGGCGGGCGTCCTCCACGGGCGCGTCGGCGGGTGCGTCCGCCGGCTCAGCCGCCGGGCCGTCCGCCGTCGCCCGCGGCCCGTCGGCGAGCTCGTTCAGCTCGTTCGTCAGGTTCCGCAGGTTGCGCAGGACGTCGCCCTGCCAGTCGTCCTGGGACATGCCTCTCTCCGGAACCTCTCTCCTGGAACTCAGAACTGGTGGGTCAGAACTGGTGGAGCAGGCGCGCGTACACGCCGAACACCCCGACCGCGAGCGGGAACAACGCGATGACGCCGACGGCCTCCACGAGGTCCACGGCGCGGCGCAGCCGCACGCCGACGTGCTCCGGCAGCCGGACCGCCAGGACGGCGAGCGGCACGACGGCCACCACGCACAGGGCCGCCAGCGGGCCGTAGGGGGTGCCGGGCACGCGGTCGATCCACAGCGTCACGAGCCGGACCAGCAGGACGAGGGCGGCGGTCAGCAGCGCGACGACCTCGGCGACGAGGGGGAAGGCGCGCGAGCGGGAGAGCAGCACGACCATCAGCACGGAGGCGAGCAGGACCGTCCACCACGAGGGCGCGGTGACGGCCAGCAGACCGCCGGCCGCGGCGGAGGCGGCGACGGTGACCGTGGCCAGGACCAGTCCCCGGTGGGTCGCCGCGAGGGCCGTCTCGACCTCGTGCCGGCTGACGGAGGCGCCGCCGGAGCGGCGGTCGTCGAGCCCGGTGAGACCGGCGGCCATCAGCGCGAGCCGGGGCAGCAGGCCGAGGGCGACGACGGAGACGACTGCCATGACGGCGCCCAGGCGCGCCGGGTCGTGCTGGGCGGCCGCGACGGCCTCCCACACACCGGCGGTGACGACGACGGCACCGGCGCCGATCAGACCGCCCCTGCCGAGGCGGGAGCACAGGCCGAGCAGCGCGAACGTCGCCGCGAGCGCGGCGGCCACGGCGGCGAGCCGGGCGGGGCCGGACCAGGAGTGGGCGTCGGCGGCGGTCCACGCGGCGAGCGTGGCGAGGGCGCCGCCGGTCAGCATGAGCGTCGTGCCGAGACCGCGGCCGGCGTCGTCACCGGAGCTGTGAGCGCCCTGGGCATCCCGGGTGTCCCGGACGCCTCGGGCGCCTCGGGCGCCGATCCGGGAAGCGACGGCGCCGAGGGCCGCGACGAGCGCGGCGGCCACGGCGAGGCCGCCGGCCACGGAGGCCGGTCCGAGGCTGGCACGGGCGAGCACACCGGCGGTCACGGCCAGGGCGATCGTCGCCAGGCTCGCGGTCCACCGCCGCGCCTCGGGACGCCAGCGCCAGGCGCGTACGTCCAGGTTCTCGGCGAGCTCGTCGGTGACGTCGTGCACGACGGGCGCGGAAGGCGCGTCGTGGACGCGCACCAGCCGCAGTTGCGCACCGTCGGGAACACCGGCGTCGGCGAGGGTGCCGTCCTGCGGCAGAACCGTTCCTTCAGCAGTGATCAGATGCCGGGCGGCCGGACGCTCACCGACCGTGTCGCCCAGCAGTCGCAGAACGTCGGGCAGCAGCCGCCCGATGGGCTCGTCCGCGGGGAGCACCAGATCCACCCGCCGACGGTCACCGACCAGGGTGACCCTGCTCAATTCCGTACGCTGTTTCGCCCCCGTATTCACCACGCGGCAGAACCTATCACTGGGCCGACTCCGTCACTTTGTGCGTTCCTTTCGGGGTTTTCGCCGACTTCGTATGCGAAGGGGAAGGCGGCGAGTCGGAGTCGGGGTTGGAGTTGAGGTCGGAGGGCGTGGGCGACAACGCCGGAGACGGAGTCACCTGCGGCGCGTACCGCTGCTCCTGCTGTTTCTGCTGTTCTTTCTGCTTGGCCAGGGTGTGCTGGATGAACGACCACCCGACGCACCCCGCGCACAGCACCGCCGCTACGGCGATCCCGGCGAATACCTTGCCCAGCTTCTCGTCTGCCGTCCGGCGGGCCCGCTGAGCGCCGAAGAGCAGGGCATCACGCATACGCCGGCGTCGTACCGACACCGACTCCAGCAGTTGACTGTCGTAATCCTTCGCCATCATTCCCCGCTCTGCCGCGCCCTGCGATCCGCTGTGCCCTCGGGTCTACTACGAGCCCCGGGCGATCTGAAAGGCCATGAACAGCAGCCAGAGCACCGGGAAGAGCAGCCCCCAGATGACGGGCCGCTTGCGCAGCGGCAGGCCGGGATCCAGCTGAGGGCCGGGCTGACCGGGGACCGGGGGCTCGAGTTTGTTCAGCTTGGCCCTGACGAATACGTTCCAAAGGAGAGTGAACGGGGTGATGATGACCAGCGAGAGCGGACTCCACCATCCCTGGAGCAGCGTTTTCCCGGTCATCTCGCGCAGTACGGCCGTGCCGCAATTGCGGCAGAACGGGCCGTTCAGGCTCAGGAACCGCATCATGATCAAAATGCCCTGATGCCCGCGGACGGTCACATCGGCGGCGGGGAAACCACCGCAGAGCCGGCAGTAGGCCTGGGCCGGGTGCCCCTGGAATCCCTGCTGCGCCTGCTGCGGCTGCTGCGGCTGAAAGCCGGGCTGACCCCAGCCGGGCTGCGGCTGAGCGGGCTGCTGTCCCCAGCCGGGCTGTTGCGCCGGAAAAGGCTGTTGCTGCGGCGGAGTCGCCACGAAATCCCCCGAATCGTTCACTGCACTCTCAAGTGGTGCGGCCATGACACGCACCAGCCGCCATGCCTATCAACTTCTTCCGAGAAAACGCAAAGCAGCACCGGACATTACGCGGATATCGCGCGCGACCCGCCCAGCGCCTCACGGACCTGGCGTCCCACGTCCTCGTCGCCGACCCTCAGCAGAAACTCCCCGAACCGCCGGGCCTCCGGCCCCTGGGCGCGATGGACGATGGGGACGGCGTGGACGAGCGCGCGAGGGAAGGAATCGGCGGCGAGCACGCTCATCGCCAGCTCCACACCCAAGGGGCCGTCGACGGCGGACACCCCGCTCGCCAGGTCGACCAGCTGAGTGACCAGATCGAAGCGGCGCTTCTCCCCGGCCGCCAGGAACCGTACGCTCCGGCCGACGACATCCTTGATGTCACCCAGCAGCATCTGGAGGGTGGCGCTGTCGAACAGCTCGCCCAGCTTGTCCTCGAAGTACTGGCTGTCGGCGAGCCGCACGAGCGCGCGACAGGTTTCCTGTCGCAACGCCTCGCTGCCCTTGTCCTCGGTCAGGTGACGGCTGTCGGCCACCGCGTCCGCCAGCTGCGCGAACGTGCTGTCCACCGAGAACTTCCGGTCGATCGAGAAGTCGTACCAGGGCGTAGCCCCGGGATCGGCCGCGGCACGGATCACGGCCTCGTAACCGGCCGGCTCTGCCCACGTCGTCAGCGCCAGGCAGGCCAGGAACCGCTCGATCTCGGGCGCGGCCGGGTCGTCCATCAGCGCGACGAGGCCGGGGACGCGCTCTCTGTGGCGGGGGTCGTCGAAGGCCTCGTCGATCACGTCGTCGAAGCCCTCGACGGGCCGCCCGTCGAAATCCGTACCGAGGAGGGTGCGTATGCGGGTCACTAGGAAGGCTGGTGGACCCGGACGCCGAGGGCATCCAGCAGCGCCGTACAGGAGCGGCACGGCAGGGTGGGCTGCCCGTGCTCCGGGTGGTTGTGAGGACGGATCTTCCGGGAGAGCATGACCGAACCCTCGAAGTACGGGCGGGCCTCGGCCAGGCCGGTGACCTGTCCGTCGGTGCGCCGGTCGTCCAGACCCCAGAACTGGTCCGAGATCAGGGCCGACTCGGCACACGTGCCGAGGAAGGGCTCCCGCAGGTCATCCGGAAGCGCGTCGAAGAACGCCTGAACCGTGGGGTGCAGCCGGGGCGTGCCTTCGCCGAAGAGGCTGGTCTGGCTGACGATCGTGTTCTGGATGAGCAGAGACGAGGCAACTGCCGGGTAAGAGTTAGACATAGTAGTCCTCGGCGTCCTCGAGATTGCCGCGTCGCGCCCGCTGGAACGCTTCGTATTCGTTGTTCCCCAGGAAGTAATTCCCGGTGTGGTGCAGATAGAAGAAACGACCCGAGTCGTCCACCAGCCAGATGCCGCGCTCATAGGTCTCGTAAGCGACCGGGAACACCGGCCGACCGATATTCTCGGCCAGCTCGGCGAACTGAGCGGCATCTCCTTGGAAGGTGACCGTGGGATACATCTGGAGAATCATCGGAGGGGACGAGTCCGGGTAGGGGAATTCGAGTTCCCCATAGGACCGGATGATGCGGGCGGCAGCTTCCACCGGGGCAAGGTCATGCCCCTGCTCAGCTGCCTGTCGCACACGCAGGGCGATGAGCTCGTCCGTGCGCCCACCGATGTCGCGGCCCGCGAACCAACCGTTCTCCGTCAGCCACCGCTCGATCTCAGGCGTATGGGAATTCAAGGTCATGGAAAATCTCCTTGGATATCTAACGCCTACGAGTGGGGGTGGATGCCGAGTTGCGGAAGGACGAGCCTACAGGTCTCGCACGGCGGGAAGTAGGAACCGTGCGGCTCCGTCACACCGGTGTGCGGGTTGAACTGGTCCCCAATGGTTTCGGTGTAGACGACCGAGCCCTCCATGGCCTCCTTGAGCTCCTCGACAGTCGTGATCTTCTTCCCCGTGGGGTCCAATATCGACAGCCGGTCGTTGATGAGGGCTATTTCCGAGCACTTACCGTGGCCGCGCCCCATCTTCCCGACGCCCGCGTCGGCGTCGGCCTTGATCTTGTCGAGGATCGACTGGAGCACCTTGTGGGTCTTGGGCATCTTCTGCCCACCGAACTTGGTGGTGCTCGTGTGGCTGGTGATGATGTTGTCCTTCAGCAGGCTGCCCGCACAACCGGATGCGAGTTTGTGCTGCCCGTCCGGGACAGGCGGCTCCTTGCCCGTGGTGACGGCGTTCGGATCCTTCAGCGCGTCATCCGCCAGGTGTCGCGTCTCATCGGTCAGCACGGTGAGCTGCTGCTCCGGCGTCAGATGATCCACGGACAGGGCGGGCCGCCGGTAGTGCTTCATCTTGCCGGCGCTGTCACCGTGCCAATTCGGCTGGGGATCGAGGGGCACACCGTGCGGACCGTTCCCACCGGAACCACCGGAGTTGTGGGGAGGCGGTGTACCGCCGCCGTCGCTCCCGTCACCCGAGCCCGCGTGCTCCGAGTCACCGTCCGCGTCGTGACCGTGCCCGTCCGCGTCGTGACCGTGCCCTTCACCCTCATGACCGTGCTCGGAGGGCGCGTCGTGGTCACCGTGACCATGGGCCGCGTCATCCCCGTGGTGCGGGGCGTTCTCGTGGCCGTGAGCCGACGAGCCGCCCGTACCCGGCGTGTCGTGGCCGCCGCCGGAGGGGGCGTGCGAGCCCGAACCGTCGCCCGACGGCCCGTGCGAACCAGTGCCGCCGCCACCGCTCGGCGTGTGCGAGCCACCGCTGGACGGACCGTGAGAGCCCGATCCGCCACCCGTCGGGTGGTCCGCCGCGTGACCTCCCGTGTGGGGCGTGGTGTTCGCGCCGCCGGTGCCGCCGCCCGTCGGGTGGGCGCCGTCGCCGGAGTGCATGTTGGCCGGCTGGGTGGAGGTGGGGTGCGAGGAGGTCGGGTGACCGCCCGCGTTCTCCACGTGGCTGGGGCCGCCCGCGCCTTCGAGGACCTTCGCCGGCTCCTTCGCGGGAACGGCCTGGTGCTCGTTCGCGTGATCGTGCGAGATGTTGGGCAGGTCCGACTTGTGCGGCTCCTTGACCGGCTTCGTGTCGGGCGCGATGTTGCCGTGCTCGTCCCGGATGGTGCCGTCGCCGTGGACGACTCGGTGGTTGCCCTTGCTGTCGGTGTAGGGGAGGCCGCCGTCCTGCTTGGGGCCGCCCGGGTGCGAGGGCGTGCCGTCGGGGTGCGGCGCCGAATCACCACCGGAAGCGTGCACGGGGCCGCTCGGCGTGCCGTCGGGGTGCGGCGCCGAAGCACCACCGGAGGCATGCGTGGGACCGCTCGGGTGCGACGGCGTGCCGCTGGGGTGCGCCGAGGCGGCGCTGGAGGACGCCGGGGTGCCCTCAGGCGTGGGGTGGCCGGGCCCGGCGGGCACGGGCTGCCTCGCCGACGGCTCGACCGGGTGGGCCCCCGTCCCCGTGGGCAGGTTCTTGCCCAGGTCGTCGACGCCCGCACGGCCGGCCTTCAGGCCCTCCATGAAGTCGCCGACCTTGATCTTGGTGATGTTCGTCGCCTTGCCGAGGTACGTCATCGGGTCGACGAGCGCGCCCGCCTTGCCCAGTGCACCCGCGACCTTCGCGCCCGCGCCCAGCTTGCCCGCCTGGCCCATCTCGCCGGCCTTGCCGAGCTTGAGCAGACTGCCGGAGCCGATGGTGACGCCGTTGAACAGCACCGTCCCGAACGCGCGCGCCGGGTCCTTGCCCCATTCGTCCCAGGCGACCAGCGACTTGCCGAAGTTGCGCAGGGCCGCCTTCTGCTTGTCGGTGTCGCTGTGGTCGACCGGGCCGAACATCTTGTCCATGGCCCAGTCGTACGGCGTCATGAGGTACGCGCTGACACCACCGAAGACGTCGCCGATGCCCGACCACGTCTTCTTGAAGTTGTCCCAGTCGAATACGTTGACCATGCTGCCGAGGCCCTTGATGGTGCCCCAGACGCCGTCGACGAAGAAGCCCTTCAGCGCGCCGCCGACGTTGTCCTTCGTCCACTCCCACGCGGCCCGCCAGCCGGTGTACTCACGCTTGTCGACCGTGCCCCAGGGCGTTTCCTTCGCGTCCTTGACGTCGCTTTCCTTGAAGCCGTACATGCCGGCCTGGTGCGAGCCGTCGTCGACGACGAACTTCGTGCCGCCCACGAGCGCGGTGATCTTGCTGGCCGCGTCGCGCTCGACCCCCTGGAACGCCACCCAGGTCGTGCCGACCTCGCTGACCATCCGTGCGTTCTGGTCGACCTTCTTCTGGTCTTTCTGCCAGTCCTTGTCGTCCTTGTTCGCGGCGACGAAGTCCTGGGCTTCCTTGCGCAGCCGGTCCATCTTGTCGACCAGCGGCTTCGCGGCCGTCGCGAAGCCCTGGAGCGCGCCGCCGACGGACTCCAGCTTCTTCGCGAAGTCGTCGGCCTTGTCCCGGACCGGGATGGTCGAGTTGAGCAGCTCGTTCTGCTCGGGAGCGTCGTAGACCGGGTCCAGCGCCTGGAAGGCGTTGTGCACGTCCTTGCCGGTGGTCCGGATGTTGCCGGCCGTCGTCTTCAGCGACGTCGCCTGCGTTTCCAGGTTCTCCAGATTGCCCGTGAAGGTGGGTATCTTGCCGGGGTCGATCACGGCTTGGCGCCCTTCTCGGCGGCCGCCTTGAACTCCTCCGGAGTCGGCGCCTGCGCGGCCAGGTGCTGCTTGTTCTGGGCCATCGTCAGGTCACCCTGGAGATAGGCCTCCGTGGCCTCCCGCGCGCCCTTGATGGACTTGCCCGTCCGGACGGGCAGGAACTTCAGGTCGTTCTCCGTGTTCTGCTGGAACTCCTGCAGCGCCTGGGCGACGGGACCGAAGGCGCCCCCTTCGGGCGCCTTGGTCCCGCCAAGGATCATCGTGCCCGCCGCCGTCGCGGAAGCGACCAGGCCGTCGCTGTAGGCCGTGAACTCTTCCCCGAACTTGCCGGCGACCTCGCCGGTGTTATTCAGCACCGTACGGACACCGTCCGGCTGAATATCCCAACTTGTCACGACTTCTCCCCCCGTTCTACCCAACGCTGCTTGTTCTCGCCCGGCGTCAGCCGATGGCGTCAGCCGATGGCGTCAGCCGATGGCGTCAGCCGATGGCGTCGACGGCGGCCTTCGCCTTGGACAGCGTGGACTGCGCCGTGCCGTCGTTCTTCTCCATCGTGGAGCGCAGCAGGTGGATGATCTGGCGGACCTCGGTGGCCGCCTGGTTCCAGCGCTGCTCCTTGCCGTGGTACTGATCCGAGACGCCGTCGGCCTGGAATTCGGCCATCGCCGCCTTCACCGCACCGTCACGCTCGCTCAGCACCGTCTCCAGCCGGGAGATGATGCCCGCGAGCGATCCCTGCACCTCGCTCGACGCACCCGTGTCGTAACTACGACGGTCCGCACCCGCACCAGCCATGACCAATACCCCCTGTTGTCCTAGCGGCCCGAGAAGCGGGCCGCGTCGAAGTTCGCCGCCGCCATCTGCTGGCGCGCGTTGTCCGCCGATTCCTGGTCACCCTGGCCGAACGAGGAGTCCATGCCGGACTGGCCGCCCAGAATCGCACTCAGCGAGCTGTTCAGCGCGGCCGTCACCTCGTCCGAGTGCGACTTGAACTGGTCGAAGGCGGACTTACCGGCGCCGTTGAACTTGCCCTCCAGCGGCTGCGCGGCGACGATCAGCTGGCGGATCAGGCCGCCCAGATCGTCACTGGACCCACGCGTCCGGGAAATCAGGCCGGACAGCGTCGTCTGTCCCATGTCGAACTTCACGAGCTCACCCCCGTCGTATCTCATGCGTCACTGGCGACTCGAACATGTCTATCAACATCGTCAACGTGATCACAAAGCGCTTCCGGGGCTGACGAGCACTCTGTTACGAACGTGTGGAGCTCGTTTCCCCGCCGTTGCAGACACCATGCCAGGGGCCACTGACAATCGTCAGTGGCCCCATCGGCACCTCACATCACACGGTCAGCGCGGCACGCTCCCGTAGCTCGAACCACACCTGCTTCCCGACGAGGTCGAGCCCGTCCCACACCCACGTCACGCCGGACGCGTGCGACAGACGGCGTACGAGCGCCAGGCCCCGGCCGTCGCCGCTGCCCTCGCCGGCTCCCGCTTGGCGCGGCCACGGGAGCCGCCCCGGGTCGTCGTCGCGGACCGCGACGACCACGTTCCCGGGACGGACCATCATCTCCACGGTCAGCTCCGGGACGCGGGCGTGGCGCACCACGTTCGCGACGGTGTCGGAGACGCAGATCCGGGCCGCCTCGATGAGCGGCCACCGATCGGTGGCCACCAGCGTGGCCGTGACGAACTCCCGGGCCAGCCGGGCGGTGGACGGCGCGGTGGGCGCGGTCAGGGTGTAACGGTCCCCCTTCACCGGGCCACCTCCTCCGCGCTCGGCTGACGCGGCACGAAGTTGATGCCGTGTGCGGTGATGACCACGGCGTAGCCGTGGGTCTGGGGTCGCGAAGGGCAGGGCGTGTGGGGAGTGCGGGGATGACGAGGGGGCCTCGCCCAGGCGGTGAGGCGACGGATAAGGTTTCGCATGTCGACGCTCCTAGAGCAGCGTTGGCCATGCCCCGGGGCCGCTACCACGGCCGCCGGGGTCTCCTTTGCGCTCAGGACGCTAGCAGTAGAGCCCTATAGAACTCCTGCGAGTTGCTGTATTCCAAATAAACCGAAGCAACCTACGCCTTGTACGAACACTTGCAGCACCCGTAGCGTGCTGACGTGATCGAATTCGTTCCCGACATCCCGCGCTGGCGCCAGGTGGCCGAAGTGATTCGACAACGCATAAAGGACGGTACGTATCCGCCTCGGACGCGAGTGCCATCCGTCCTTCAGCTCACGGAAGAGTTCGGAATCGCCAGCATGACGGCCCACAAGGTGCACCGCGCCCTCCGCGCCGAGGGCCTCATCTACACCGAGCCCGGTATGGGCTCGTTCGTCTCGAAAGACCTGGCGTAGCCCGATTCCCACTAAGCCCGCAGAAAACGCAACGCCGCCTCGGCGAACGCCTCCGGCGCCGCAGCGTGGATCAGGTGCCCGACCGGGATCGTCCCGAAGCTCCCGTCGGGCACGCGCCTGGCCAACTCGGCGACGTTGTCCTGGGGAACGTGGCTGAGCGGACCGCCGCCCAGGACCAGGGTCCTCGCCTCGATCCTGCCCAGGTCCGCCAGCCACGTCGCTTCGGGCCGGTCGATCTGGCCTCTGATGGCCCCGACCACGTCCCAGTCGAAGCCGAGTTCCCCCTCCGGCCTGACGCGGGGCGTGGGCTCGCGGGGGACGGGCGCCGGTGCGTCCTCCAGTACAAGCCGTCCCACTCGCTGCGGCTGCGCCGCGGCCAGCAGGTAGGCGACGATGCCACCCATCGAGTGCCCGATCACGTCCACACGCTCCAGGCCGAGGGCGTCGAGGAAACCGAGCACGTCGTCCCGCATGAGTTCGAACGAGTACGCGCCGGGCCAGTCGCTCAGGCCGTGGCCGCGCAGGTCGAGCGCGTACACCCGCCAGTCCCGTACGAAGGCCGGTGCCACGCCGTCCCAGTCGGCGGCTCCCTCGCCCAGCCCGTGCAACAGCACGAGCGGCGGGGCTCCCTCCGGGCCCAAGGCCCGGTAGGCCAGCCGGACGCCTCCGACCTCGACCGTGCGGTGATCACCCATGCGCCGAAGCTAACGCCGCACGCCGCCCTCGGCACCATGGTTCGCGGACGGCCGAGCCGCCTCGGAGTCACAGGGCAGCCAAATCCCCGACCCAATGCCCGTTTTGGGGCCGTTTCCATGAAGGACAACGCTGCCTGCCGGACCCATATCGCTCTTGCCCTGTCAGGCCGCCGATCCGATGATGCCCGCAGGAGGCCCCACAGGGGCACACGGGGGATCGCCGCGTGATCGAGGAGGCGCAAGCCGTGATCACTCTCACCGAGACACTCGCCGTGGACACCGTGGACGACTTCCTGACCCGGGAGGACGTCGCACGCCTCGCCCGCCTGGTCGACATCCGCATCACGGAAACCGGCTGGCGGCCGGCCTACGTCGGGCAGGAGCTGACCGAGTTGCCCGACGAGGTGCAAGCGAGCCTCCAGGCGGCCGTGCTGCGCCATCTGCCCGAGATCCAGCGCACGTTCCCGTCCGCCGTCGGTTGCTCACCGTGGCAGCTGATCCAGTTCGACTCCGGGGAGGGCGCCGTCCGTCACCTCGACGGCATCGGCCCGGACCCGCTGGCCTCGCCCCGCCACGTGGCGCGCATCGGCGTCACGGTCCAGGACGCGGAGGCCGGGGGCGAGTTCTTCTTCGAGACCACATCCAGCGACGACCTGTGGGACACCCACCGCGACGGCCTGGCCGCCCCCGGCTACGCCCACGGCATGCGCTTCACCCGCATCGCCCCGCACGACAGGATCTCCCGCGACGAGCCGGACGTCGCCTGGATCCACAAGGTGTCCGGCGTCCCGTGGACCACCCCGGCCGGCGCGGGCACCGCCGTCGTCTACGGCGCCCAGCTCATCCACGGCATCGCCCCCGTCGTCCGGGGCCGCTGCCGCAAGTTCATCACCGGTCTCGTCGCCGACTAGCCGCACGCCAGGGAGCGCACGCCGGGGCGCCCACGCTACCGCCCTGCTGCCGCAGCCAGGTGCGACAGCGTGGGCGCCCGTGAGCACGGGGTAGGAACGGGCCGGAAGCGGCGCCGGGAGTCTCCCGGCGAGCAGAGGGTTCCTGGAGGAACGCGTATGTTCAGCAGGCGCGATGCCGTGGTGGCGCTGTGCTCTGTGACCCTGGCCGCGTCGGCCGTCTCAGCCGGCTCCCCGGCCGCGGCGGCCCCCGCGCGGGGGCCCATCACGCCCATCGTCTGCACGGGACACGAGGACGGCTACGCGGTCCCCAGCCTGGGCCTGCTGCCGAAGCCGACCCGGATCGAGGCCCGCGCCCGGTACACCTGCACCACCAGGCCCGGCGAGGCGGTGGCCGCCACCGGCCGCTTCGAGGGGATCTCCCCGTCGGCATCGTGCGTCGCCGTGGACAACCCGACCGGCCGTGAAGTCGTCCGCTACGCCGACGGCCGGACCTCCGTCATCGCCTACGACTCCTCTTCCGTCCTACGCCTGGCAGGCGTCAACATCGTCCAGCTCCAGGGCCGGGTAACCGACGGGGTCGGCGAAGGCCAGTCGGCACGGCGGACGCTGGCGACCATCGCCAACGGGGCCGCGACCGAGTGCGTCGTGCGCACTCCGATCTCCCATGCGCCCGGGCGGGTGCAGATGGAAACCGGTCTCCCGGACTACTGGAAGGCGGGCAGGGAGCATCGGGGGAAGGGAGGAGCA
Organism: Streptomyces sp. NPDC037389; assembly: GCF_040636475.1. Classification (NCBI taxonomy): domain Bacteria; kingdom Bacillati; phylum Actinomycetota; class Actinomycetes; order Kitasatosporales; family Streptomycetaceae; genus Streptomyces; species Streptomyces sp. NPDC037389. The sequence continues at coordinate 164,028 of NZ_JBEZUS010000011.1, read as the reverse complement.
GGGCGCGACCCGTCCGGCGCAGCCCAGCGCGCCAGGCGGGCACGGGACGGCTCCTGACCCACGGTCAAGCCTCGGCCGTACGCAGCGCGGTCTCGTTGGAGGAAGCGGCACGCAAGCTGCCGGACAACAGGAGGATCACGGACGGCACGGTCATCCGGCGCCGACCTCCCAGATCACGAGACCGGCGCGCTCCCGATCAACAGGAGCGTGACAGAAACACGAGTGCCGTCGATCTCGTACATCGCCCTGTACCTCCCGACGCGCAGCCGCCATGTGTCCGTACCTCCGAGCTGCACAGCGTCGTACGGACGCGGATTGCGGGCAAGGGCGTTGATCGCGTCGGCGAACGGTTTGACCGCGTCCCCGTCACGCTCGCGCAAGGCGCGCATCGAGCGGGCGGTGTTGTTGGCCCAGATCAGGGTGTGCCTCATGAGGCCTTTGCCCTGTCGAGCATGGCCATGACCTCGTCGTGCGTCATCGTGCGGCCGTCGGATTCCTCGCGAGCCACCTCGATCAGATGGAGGTCGGCGGCGTCCTCGAGCGCCGAGCGAGCCGCCTCGTCGTCCCCGGCGGTATCCACGACGGCCTGCCGCCACCAGTCGTCGAGGAGGAGACGCGCGGCGTCGGGATTGTCGATCCGGCGCACGTCGTCCCAGAACCTCGCCTGGAGTTCCGGACGCAGGGCAGCTGCGATATCACCGATGGTGCGGGGAATATCGGGCAGTTCCACGGGACACGTACCTTCCTCGTGGCGACGGGCGGCTTCGAGGAAGACGATACCCACGCCCTGCCCACTCCAGGGGGTTTCCGACGTTCTGACGCGAGTACGTCGCCGATCTGCTACTCCGCTACTCCGCGCCGGTCAAGAGCCCCAGCACCCGCCGGAGCTCCCCCCGTACGCCCTCGTCCGCGACGACCCCGTCCGGGCCGGCCATCCCCTGTGTCAGCGGAATCCTCACGCACGCGGGCTCCACGATCGTGGCTCCCGTATAGCTCAGCACCGTCCGCAGCGTGGCCTCCGCTCCCCCGCCGCGCCCCGGCGACGCCACGTTCACCCAGGCCACCGGCCTGTCGCAGATCTCCGTGCCGCCGACCGTCCAGTCCAGCAGGTTCTTGAAGGAGCCGGGCAGCGTGCCCGCGTACTCGGGTGCGCAGATCAGTACGGCCGTCGCCGCCGCGATCGCGGCGCGCAGGTCCGTCACCGGGCCGGGGAGGGGGTCGTGGTCGTCGTCGGGGTTGAAGTGCGGCAGGTCCGCGAGCCCCTCGTAGCGGACCGTGCATACGCCCGCCGACGCGGCCACGGCCTCGGTCGTGCGCAGCGCGGTCTCGTTGGAGGAGGCGGCGCGCAGGCTGCCGGACAGCAGGAGGATCACGGGCGGCACGGTCATCCGGCCAACCTAGCAACCGCCCCGACCGCCGTTACGACGCCTGCGCCTGTAGCTGCGCCTCCTCCGTGACGCGGGTGTCGTACGAGGCGCGCGCGGCGGCGACCTCGGTCTGGTGCTCCTCGGTCCAGACGACCAGGGCGCGGATCGTGTCGTGGAGGGTCACGCCGAGCGGGGTGAGTTCGTAGTCGACGCGCGGCGGGACGACGGGGTGGACCGTGCGCAGGACGAGCCCGTCGCGCTCCAGCTGCCGGAGGGTGACCGTGAGCATCCGCTGGCTGATGCCGTCGATCTCCCGGCGCAGCTCGGAGAAGCGGAGGCTGCGGCGGTCCAGGAGGGCGATGACGAGCAGGGACCACTTGTCGGCGACGCGGTCGAGGATCTGGCGCACCTCGCAGCCCTCGCGGGCGTCCCATTGCCGGATCTCGTACTCGGCCTCGGTACCCGTGCAGTGAGTCGGTGACTTCAAAGTGCCTTCTTCCATGGCGATTCACACTGCCCGATGATTCGAGTGGTTACAAGAGGGAACCGCGGGTTCTCCGGCTCAACTCGCCTCATTCCACGTCACTTTCAAGCGTCCCTCAAGAGTGACGTCGTCTCCGCTCGCCCCTTCCCTGCCTCCCCCTTCCCTTTTTCCGTCCCCACAAGGAGCCTTTCCGTGTCCACACCGCAGACCTCATCGGACAGCGGCACCGACCGCATGAGCGGGCGCGCCTGGGGCGTGCTGTTCGTGCTGTGCGGTGCGATCTTCCTGGAGGGCATCGACGTGGCGATGCTCAATGTGGCGTTGCCGTCCATCCGCGCCGACCTGGACATGTCCACCGGCATGCTCCAGTGGGTCATGAGCGCCTACGTCCTCGGCTACGGCGGCTTCATGCTGCTCGGCGGCCGGGCGGCCGACCTCTTCGGGCGCCGTCAGATGTTCGTGTTCTGGCTCGTCGTCTTTCTGCTCTTCTCCGGCCTGGGCGGATTCGCCACCGAGGGCTGGATGCTCATCGTGGCCCGCTTCGTGACGGGTGTCGCGGCTGCCTTCATGACCCCGGCCGGCCTGTCGATCATCACCACGAGCTTCGACGAGGGCCCGCAGCGCAACAAGGCGCTGCTGGTCTACTCCGGTACCGCCGCCGGCGGCTTCTCCATCGGCCTGGTCGTCGGCGGGCTGCTGGCGTCGGTCAGCTGGCGCTGGGTGTTCTTCGCCCCGGTCATCCTCTCTCTCCTCATCCTCATCACCGCGGTGGTCCTCATCCCCAAGTCGCCCCGGCCCGAGCGGTCCGGGCAGGGCGTCGACCTGGGCGGTGCGATCAGCGTGACCGCCGGCATCCTGCTCCTGGTCTTCGCCGTCGAGCGGGCCACGCACGTCTCCGCCGCCGTGACGGCCGGTACGGTCGCGGCCGGCCTGGTGTTCTTCCTCGCCTTCGTCCTCATCGAGCGCAGGTCCGCCAATCCGCTGATCCGGCTGGGCCTCTTCCGCAACGGCACCCTCATCCGCGGCAATCTGACGGGGCTGCTCTTCGCCGCCGGATTCTTCGGATTCCAGTTCGTCGCGGTGCTCTACCTCCAGGAGCTGCGCGGCTGGTCGACGCTCCAGACGAGCTTCGCCCTGATCGTCATCGGCATCGACTCCATCCTCTCCCCGACGCTCACGCCCAAGCTGGTCGCGAAGTTCGGCAACGCCCGGGTGATCTTCGGCGGTCTGCTGCTGGCCTCGCTGTCCTACGCCCTCTTCCTGCCGGTCGGCATGGACTGGACGTACCTGGCGATGTTCCCGAGCCTGATCATCCTCGGCCTCGCCTTCTCGCTGGCCTACGGTCCGCTGACCATCGTGGCGACGGAGGGCATCGACGAGGAGGAGCAGGGCGTGGCCGGCGGTCTGCTCTACACCTCCTTCCAGTTCGGCGCCGCCCTGGGCCTGTCCTCGGTGACCGCGGTCTCCATCGGGGCCACGCACGGCACGTCGCCCGCCGCGCAGCTCGACGGCTACCGGGCCGCGCTGATCGTGCCGCTCGCCGCCGCGCTGATCGCCGCCGTCATCAGCGCGTTCGACCTGGGCAACCGCTCCGGCATAGAGGACGCCGCCCCGGCCGGCGCCGACCCCGTCCGCGAGCCCGTCGACGCCTGACCCATCCGAACCACGCCGGCTCTCCCCCCGGGGCCGGCCTCCCACGGCGCCCTGCCCCGGCCGCACTCGATGCCCGGGGCAGGGCGCTTTTCCATGTCCTTCCGCTTTTTCACACAGACCCGATTACCCATCCGATTACCACTCGGATTACCACTCCCATTACCGATCCATTGCCCCCGCCCCATCCGCTCCCGCGCCGCGATTGCCGCCTCATTCCTCCCCCGAGGAACTGCTGTTACCAGCACATGACTCCCCCTCGAAAGAATCGGATCACGGAAAAGCCGATAACTTTCTGGAGGCATGATGTCCACCACCGACAGCGCCGTCACCGCCGTTTTCGAGGAGGTGACGGCCCTGGCCGCCACGCTCCGTGCCGGCGGCGCCGAGGCCGAGGAGCGGCGCTGGGTTCCGGACGAGAGCATCGAACTGCTCGACAAGGCGGGCGTGTTCCGGCTGAGCGTCCCCCGCCGCTTCGGCGGTCTTGAGGCTTCGGTCGCCGACGTGACCCGGATCGTGTCCGAGATCTCGCGCGCCGAGACCGCCACCGGCTGGGTGTCGATGATCTGGGTGTCCAGCGCGTGGGTGCCGAGCCTCTTCCCGGACAAGGCCCAGGAGGAGGTGTACGCGGGCGGCTCCGTCCGCGTCTCCACGGGCTTCACGCCCACCGGCACCCTCACCGCCACCGAGGACGGCGGCTACACCCTCAGCGGCAGCTGGAAGTGGATCTCCGGTTGCCGGGGCACCGACTGGGCGCTGCTCGCGGCCCTGCTGCCCGGCCCGGACGGCACGCCCGCACCGGCCGCCGCCCTGGTGCCCGTGTCCACGCTGTCCATCGCCGACGACTGGCACGCCTCCGCCGCCGCGGGCACCGGCAGCTCCACCGTCACCGCCGACGCGGTGCCGGTGCCCGCCCACCGCGTCATCAGCCTCCTGGACGTGCTCGCCGGCACCACCGGCGACCGCGCCAACACCGGCGCCACCGGCCGCAACTACGCGTTCATCCCGTTCTTCATGGCCCTGGGCGCCTCCGCCTACCTCGGGCTCGCCAGGGGCGCGTACGAGCTCTTCCTGGAGCGGCTGCCCGGACGCGGCATCACCTACACCTCCTGGACCGACCAGAGCCAGTCGCCGGTCACCCAGATCCAGGTGGCCCAGGCGGAGAACAAGATCGCGGCCGCCGAGGCCCTCCAGGAGGCCTGGCTGCGCGCGCTCCAGGAGCACGCGGACGCCGGTACGCTGCCGACCGCCCCGGAGCGGGCCGCCGCGCGCGGCAAGGCGGCGTTCGCCATCGAGCTCGCCAAGCAGGCCGTGGACGAGCTCTTCGAGGCCGCCGGCGCCTCCGTGATCATGCGGGACGTGGCCTTCCAGCGGTTCCACCGCGACATGCGGGGCCTGGCGCTGCACGCGCTGTTCGCCTACCGCACCAACCAGGAGGTGCACGGCCGCTCCCTGCTGGGCCTCGCCCCCGACACCCTCTTCCTCTGACCGGGTCCGCCCCGACGGAAAGGCAGTTGTCACCATGACGGACAGAAAGATCGTGGTGCTGGGCGGTACCGGCAAGACCGGCCGCCGCGTGGTGAGCGGGCTGCGGGAACGCGGCGCGAAGGTCCGCGCGGCGAGCCGCTCCGGCGAGGTCCGCTTCGACTGGGACGACATGGGCACCTGGGAGCCCGCCCTCGCCGGCGCTGACGCCGCCTACCTCGTCGACCGCCAGGACAAGCCGGGCCACTGGGACGCGGAGGCCCAGATCCGCGACCTGACGAAGCACGCCGTCCACCTCGGCGTCCGGCGGCTGGTGGTCCTCCAGGCCCGCGTCACCGACACCGTGGGCGGCAAGTCCCTGGTCGCCGGTGAACGCGCGGTCCGGGAGTCCGGCGCCGAGTGGACCCTGCTGCGCCCCAACTGGTTCGCCCAGAACTTCGACGAGGGCGTACTGCTGGACGGCGTCCTCGCCGGTGAGCTGGCGCTGCCCGCGGGCAGCGGCCGTGAGCCGTTCGTGGACGCCGAGGACATCGCCGCCGTCGCGGTGACCGCGCTCCTGGAGGACGGCCACGGCGGACAGGTCCACGAGCTGAGCGGGCCGCGCGCCCTGGGCTTCGAGGAGGCCGTCGACGAGATCGCCCGGGCCACCGGCCGCACCGTGCGCTACACCCCCGTCTCCCACGAGGACTACGTCGCCGAGCTCGTCTCGTACGGCGTCGCGGAGGACTACGCCGTCTTCGTGGCCGACCTCGTCGCCACGATCCGGGACGGCAGGAACGCCACGCCTACGGACACCGTCCAGCGGGTGCTGGGACGGCCGCCGCGCGACTTCTCGGAGTTCGTGGCGCGGGCCGCCGCCAATGGGGCCTGGAACGGCTGAACGAGGCGGTGGCCTCCCCCTTGCGGTCGGGGGAGGCCACCGCCTTTGTGCCATACGGCGCGTGTCATACGGCGCGTGTCATACGGCGATCCGCTGCCCCTCGCAGGGCGCGCGCCGCCCGGCCACGGGCGGTTCGGGGCGCGCGCCGGCCGGGGGCGTCAGCGTGATGGTGACCGCGCGCCGCATGCTGCCGGCCCAGCACGGGTGGTGGCGCAGCAGTTCGGGCCGGGCGGTGACGACGACGAGGAGCGCCGCCGAGTCGTCCGCCCCGGTGTCGGCGAGCGACTCGACGCAGCCGAGCAGCTCGTCCCCGGCCAGGTGCATGTCATCCACGGCCACCACCAGCGGCTCGACGCGGGCCGCCGCGACCGTGAACTCCCGCCACGCGTCGAGGACGTCGCCGACCTCCGGGCGGCGCAGGGCGGCGCCCACGGGCGACAGCAGCGGCAGCAGCCGCTCGTACAGCCTGCGCTGTTCACCGGCGTCGGCCGTCTGACGCCGCAGGGCGGCGGTCAGCTTGTCGTGGGCGGTGTCGATGGAGTCGCCCGGCAGGATGTCGCAGCACTCGGCCAGGACGAGGGCCGGCAGCGCCAGGGGGCCCGGGTCGTCGTCCTCCGGCGGAAAGGCGGTGATGATCCGCACCGGCGCGCGGGCGGCCTCCAGGGCCCGGCGTTCGAAGTCGGCCAGGAAACGGGTCTTGCCCGATCCGGGCTCGCCGAGCACGGTCACCAGATGGGACAGGCCGCGCAGCCGCGACCACTCCAGCAGCCCGGCCACCAGGTCGAGTTCGTGGTCGTGGTCGCCGACGGCCGCGAGGCGCGCGTACGCCCGCAGCGCGCCGGGCTCGCCCCGCACGCCCAGGACCTCCCACGCGTCCGGCCGGCCGGAGGCCCTGCGCAGGTCGAGGGCGCCGGAGAGGTCGCGGCGGGTGGTCCCGCACACCCACACCCGGTCGTCCGGCACCCGCGCGAGGAGGGCCCGGCCCTCGTCGAGCAGGGTCCCGACGACCGTGGGCGGCGCCCCGTCGACGCCCACGGCGCCGTCGCCGCCCGGCAGCCGTACGAGCGCGGGGCCCGAGGTCACGGCGGCGATCACCGCCGCGCCGCCGTCGGCGCCGCACCTGACCCGTACGGCCAGCGCCGCGCGGACGGCCCGCTCGGCCGCGCCGCGCGGGTCGTGGATGCCGAACAGCGCGAGGGCGATGGAGCCGATGTTCGTCACGAACGTGCCGCCGCAGCGCTCGACCTCCTCGCGGATCAGGCTGCCGAGCCCTTCGAGCGCGGAATCGGCGGTGCCGGGGTTCGCTGTACGCCAGCCCACGGGGCGGGCACACAGCAGGAGGGCGCTGACCGTCATGCGTTCGGGCGCGACAGCGCCTGGCGGCGGAGCGGATGACACCGGGGCGGCGGGCGGGGTGCCCGGGAGCGCCATCGGCGTCCCCGAGCCGGACGCCGGGCCGGCGGCCGGGATGCCCAGGTACGCCACTGGGGCCACCGGGCCGGACGACAGGCCGGGCGCCAGGCCGGACGCGGAGCCGGGCGACAGGCCGGACATCACGCCGGACGCAGAGCCGGGCGGCACGTCGGACGCAGAGCCGGGCATCAGGCCGGACGCGGAGCCGGGCATCACGCCGGATGACACGCCCGGCGTCACGCCGGACACCGGACCGGGCAACTGGCCGTACATCAGGCCGGGCACCCGACGCCCCACCGCACCGGACGTCACCGGGGCCCCGCCGGACCCTGCGGCCGCCGGGGCCGGCCAGGCCGACGGTGTCGCCGGGGCCGGGCCCGGCGGCCTGTGCGGTACGCGCCCGGGAGCACCGGGCGTCAGCAGGGACGGGTCGTGCTGAAGGATCGCGTGCTGGAGCATCCGCAGTCCTTGTCCGGGCTCCAGGCCGAGGCCCTCGCCCAGGGCGGCACGTACCCGGTCGTAGAGGTTGAGCGCGTCGGCCTGTCGTCCGCAGCGGTAGAGCGCGAGCATCAGCTGTGCCGACGACCGCTCCCGGTGGGGCTGGCCCTCGACCATCGCCTCCAGCCGCCCCAGGATCATGTGGTGGCGCCCGCAGGCGAGTTCCGCCTCGAAGAAGTCCTCCAAAGCGTCCAGTCGCGCCTTCTCGGCGGCGGTCAGTTCCGGCCAGGCGATGCCGGTCTCCACGAGGTCGGCGAGGACGGGCCCGCGCCACAGGTCCAGCGCCTCGCGCAGCAGGACCGCGGCGGCCTCGGGGGCCTGCGCGGCCAGTGCGGCACGGCCGTCCGCCATCCGCTGCCGGAAGACGAACAGGTCGACGCGCGCGGGGTCGACCTTGAGCATGTAGCCGGGCGCCTTGGTGATCAGCTCCGCGGTGTGGACGCGGGTACCGGCGGCGGTCAGCAGGCCGCGCAGGGCCCACACCGCGTTCTGAAGAATCTTGCGCGCCGTCGCCGGCGCTCCGTCACCGTCCCACAGTGAACCGACGAGTTCACTGGTCGGAACGACACGGTTGGCCTGAAGCAGAAGCGAGCCCAGAGTGGCCCGTTGTTTCGTCCCGCCCAGTACCACTGGCACGCCGTCCGAAAGGACTTCCAACGGCCCCAGCAATCCGAACTCCATGGATCCCCCAACCCAAAAAGGACGTCATCTGACCGGGCGTGGACGGTCGGCACCGGCCGCCACATGCCCGGTGGAGAGTGCTATTGGGCGGTCATGGTGGCAGCAGTCTCTTGAAGTTCTCTTGACGTTCGGGCCGTCCGCCGGTGCCGTGCGCGCGGTACCCCGGCAGTGCGTGGGTGAGGTGAAAGTGCCTCCTTCCGCAGCGGGTTCGGGCCATGCATGCTGACGACGGACAGGACGTGCACACCGTCTCGATCCACGATGCTTCACAATGACTCATGACGACTGCCGAGGATCCGCTGTGGCCACCAAAGTTGCGACGTTCTCCGAAATCGAGGACAAGTTCTTCGAATACATCCGGGACATCGTCTACTGCACAATGATCACCGTCGACCGGAAGGGACGGCCCCGCGCACGGGTGCTGCTGCCCATATGGGAGGTGGTCGACGGCCGGCCGGTCGGCTGGCTCGCCGCCTACAAGACGCCGGTCAAGGCCGCGCACCTGGCGAACAACCCGCACACCACGTACTCGTACTGGAACCCGCGCCAGAACGCGGTGTTCATCGACAGCGTCTCCACCTGGGCGACGGACCCGGAGACGCGGGAGTACGCCTGGGATCTCTACCGGAAGGGCAGCCCGGCCGGTGTCGGCTACAACCCGCGCAATTTCTGGCGCGAGGGTCCCACCGACCCCCAGTACCACGTTCTGCGCATAGACCCTTGGCGGGTACAAGTACTGCGCGGTACGGATTTGACCAGCAGGATTTGGACAGACGAAACGCAGCGCTGAGACGCTCCCCGGAATGTCCCGGTGAAGCCCTGGGCGACGGTCAGGGCGCGAGCTCGGGCCGGCAGGGCCGGCGCCAGGCGAGGCCCGCGGGCGGCGGGCCGCCCAGGGAGGCGGTGCGCTGCGGCGGCCGGCGCGACGCCCCGGCGGCCGCCCGCCGCGCCGGTCCGCCGGCGCCCTGCGGAGACGCCGGGGGCACCGGGGGCGCGGCGAGCATCTCCTGGTGCAACCTCTGGATCTCCCAGGAGGGGTCCAGGCCCAGCTCGTCCCAGAGGATGCGGTGCATCTGCCGGTACGCCTGGAGCGCCTCGGCCCGGCGCCCGGCCTGGTGGAGGGCCGCGATCAGCTGGCCGTGGAAGGACTCGTTGAGCGGGTAGTCGTGGACCAGCACCCGTAGTTCGGCGATGGCGTCGCGCTGCCGGCCGAGCGCGGCCCACACCTCGATGCGCAGCTCCAGGGCCCGGACCCGGATCTCCTCAAGGCGGGCGATGCGGCTCGACAGCACGTCGCCCGTGGGCACGTTCACCAGCAGCGGCCCCCGCCAGATGTCGAGCGCCCGGTCGAGCGCGGCCTCCGCGCTCTCGTGGCGGCACGCCCGGACGTCGTCCCTGGCCTGTGCCACCAGCCCCTCGAACACCTTGATGTCGACGGCCTCGGGGTCCACCCGCATCGTGTACCCGCCGGGCCGCAGCGTCAGCAGCGGGTCACAGCCGGCGGGGCGGCCCTCCTGCGCCAGCAGTTTGCGGGCGTGGTGGATGTAGGTCTGCACGGTGTTCAGGGCGCTGCGCGGGGCGTCGCCCTGCCACAGCTCACGGATGAGGGACTCGGTCGTCACGATCTCGTTCGCCCGTATCAGCAGGAGGGCCAGCGTCTGCGAGACCTTGGGCGTCCCCGCCCGGCGGACCTTTCCGTCCTCGGTCACGATCTCGAACGGGCCGATCAGTCTGAACCTCACGACGCACCTTCTTCTCCTGGGCTGGCCCCGAGGGTAGGCGCAAGTGGCCGGAATCTTGCTTATCTGATGCTTAGAGTGTCACCTTGCCGGACGGACGGTTTGTTTTTCGGTGAACGGCGGCTTCCGGCTCGCCGGCACCGCGCCCGTCTCGCGGCAGATGAGCAGCAGGGCGCGGTCGTCGTTGACGTCCTTGGCCACCGCCTCGATCAGGTGCCAGGCCGCGCCGTGGAAGCCCGAGGTGACGTAACGGTCGGCCTCGCCCGTGAGGCGGTCCATGCCCTCCGTCAGCTCGCGCTCGTTCGTCTCCACCAGTCCGTCCGTGAAGAGCATCAGGACGTCGCCGGGGCGCAGAGTGCCCTTCACGGGGTCGAACTGGGCGCCGTCGTAGACGCCCAGCAGGGGGCCCTCGGCGGCCTTCTCCTCCCAGCGGCCCGTGCCGGCGCTGAGCTGGAGGCCCGGGAGGTGGCCGGCGGAGAGGAGCTCGTAGTCGCCCGTCTCCAGGTCGAGGACGAGATGGACGGAGGTGGCGAACCCCTCGTCCCAGTCCTGGCGCAGGAGGTAGCCGTTGGCGGCCGGGAGGAAGGCGTGGGGCGGGAGGGAGCCGAGGAGGCCGCCGAAGGCGCCGGAGAGCAGCAGGGCCCGCGACGCGGCGTCCATGCCCTTGCCGGAGACGTCCGTCAGGACGACCTCCAGGGTGCGGCCGCCGTTGGTGCGCGCGGCCACGACGAAGTCGCCGGAGAAGGACTGGCCGCCGGCCGGGCGCAGCGCCATCTCGCGGTGCCAGCCCCGGGGCAGCTTGGGGAGCTTGCTCTGGACGCGGATGCGTTCGCGGAGGTCGAAGAGCATCGTTCCGCCACGTCTCCAGGGGACCCCGACCCGGCTGCGGAACTGTGCGATCAGCAGCCCGAAGAAACCGACCGCCGCCACGACGAGGATGGTGCCGGGGGTGACCCGGTCCGCGCCGTGGTGGGAGGGGGCGTCGAGCAGCGCCGACTCCATGATGAGGGCGGCGGCCGACGCGGCGTAGAGGCCCAGCAGGCTCGCGGGGCGCAGCAGCAGGCCGCCCGCGACGATGGGGAGGACGAGCGCGGCCGGGGCGCACCACTCGGGCTGGGCGACGGTGCCCCAGGCGAGGGCGGGGACGGCCAGCAGCAGGGCGGTGAGGGCGACCGAGTCGGAGCCGTCGCCCCGGAAGTAGTCGACACCGGTTTTGCGCATGCTCGTGCGGGCCCGGTGCAGTGCTTTGCGCATCCGGGCCGTCGGGGTCTCCGCACCGCCAGTCATTGCATCGGGACCTTATCCACCCATTCGGCGGTGCGTCGATTCACGCCGCGCCGACACGGCTGCCTTCGGAGCGCCGGGTCAGCACCCAGAGAGCAACCATATGCGAGATTCGTTCGCTTGAGCGGGATTGCGTCGCTAGGCATGGGTTATGACGACGGATCTATGGGTACAGCGCCCGGCCGACCGGGATCAATGGTGCGGCGCCTTTGAACCGGCACGGGCGGGGAATCGCGACACACGGAATTCACGCGTGGGTCGGCACCTCACATGTGTGGCTTGTTGTACCGGAAGACCCGTCAGTCACAGACGTCTCATACGCAACGGATGGTGTACGGATCCGCTTGTCGGCGCCCGATGACGCGCGCACCCGCGCGCGAGGAGATTACGCACGCCGGGTCACCACCCTTATGTCTGTTGGCAGGACGGGCACCAGAAGAGGTTGCGGGCGGCCAGGTCGGCGGTGCGGATCTCGCCGTCGCAGACGAGGCACGGCCGGTCCGCGCTGCGGTAGACGTAGACCTCGCCGCCGTGGTCGTCCACGCGCGGCGGGCGGCCCATGGCCTCCGGGGTGTGCTCGGGACGCACGGTGTCGATGCGGTTGTTGCGCACGCCCTCGCGCATGAGGTCCACGAGGTCCGCCCAGATCGCGTCCCACTCGCGGCGGGTCACGTCGCGGCCGGCGCGGTACGGGTCGATGCCGTGCCGGAAGAGGACCTCGGCCCGGTAGACGTTGCCGACGCCCGCGACGACCTTCTGGTCCATGAGGAGGGCGGCGACGCTCGTCCGGCTGCGGGAGACCCGGGCGTAGGCGCGCCCGCCGTCGTCCTCGGGGCGGAGGGGGTCGGGGCCCAGGCGGTCGTGTATCGCCTGCTTCTCGCCGTCGGTGATCAGCGTGCAGGTTGTCGGGCCGCGCAAGTCCGCGTACGCGCTCGCGCCGGCGTTCGTCGTCGCGAGGCGGAGGCGGACCGTGTCCGTGGGGGGCGGGAGGGTCGCGCCCTCGCCCCAGGTGTACTTGCCGAAGAGGCCCAGGTGGATGTGGACCCAGCCGGTGGCGGCGAAGCCGAGGAAGAGGTGTTTGCCGTGGGCCTCGGCGGTCTCCAGGACCTGGCCGTCTATCAGCGCCGCGCTGTCGGAGAACTTGCCCTGGGGGCTGGTCGCGCGGACCGGGCGGTCCGCGAACGCCTTGCGGTGGTCCGCCGCCAGGCGGTGGATCGTATGCCCTTCGGGCATGGGGCTGCTGTCCTTTCGGCCGCGGGCGGCTGATTTTCCGCCGCTTCGCGGCGGGGGCCTGCCCCACCCTCCCCCAGCTACCGCTGGGAGGTGCCCCCAGCCCGATCACCCGGCAGCGAGAAGGTGAGGCAGAGACCTCCGTCGTCAGTCCTGCTGCGGGTGGTGTGCCGGGATGGCCGGGAGTTCGCCGGTGCTCTCGTAGCGGCTCAGCATCTCGATGCGGCGCGTGTGACGCTCGTCACCGGAGTACGGCGTGGCCAGGAAGATCTCGACGAACTTCGTCGCCTCCTCCTGCGAGTGCATCCGGGCGCCGACGCTGATGACGTTGGCGTTGTTGTGCTCGCGGCCGAGGGAGGCCGTCTGCTCGCTCCAGGCCAGGGCGGCCCGGACACCCTGGACCTTGTTCGCGGCGATCGCCTCGCCGTTGCCCGAACCGCCGATCACGATGCCGAGGGCATCGGCGTCCGCGGCGGTCTTCTCGGCCGCGCGGAGACAGAAGGGCGGGTAGTCGTCCTGGGCGTCGTAGATGTGGGGACCGCAGTCGACGGCCTCATGGCCCTGGGCCTTGAGCCACTCGACGAGGTGGTTCTTGAGTTCGTAGCCGGCATGGTCGGAACCGAGGTACACGCGCATGCGTCCGAGTGTGGCACGAACGCGGAGGTGGATCGATCAGCAGGGGGCGGCGGCGCCCATGGTGACTCTGGGTGAACACAACGAAATGGATTCGGGTCTTCCTAAAGACGCCTTTAAAAAGTTCTAATGCGGTGGCTCGCAACCCGAGAACCAAAGGAACGACCCGAAGGAACGTGCAGATGAGCGCGACACCGCCGACCATGACGAAGGGGTCGACGACCGGCGATCCCGGTAACGCCCCGGCGCCGGGCGGGGATGGCCTCAAGGCCGGACTCAAGAACCGCCACCTGTCCATGATCGCCATCGGTGGTGTCATCGGCGCGGGCCTCTTCGTGGGTTCCGCGTCCGGCATCGCCGCCGCCGGCCCCGGCATCCTGATCTCGTACGCCCTCGTGGGCGCGATGGTCGTCTTCGTGATGCGGATGCTCGGCGAGATGGCCGCCGCCAACCCCACTTCCGGTTCCTTCTCCGCCTACGCGGACAAGGCGCTGGGCCGCTGGGCCGGTTTCACCATCGGCTGGCTGTACTGGTTCTTCTGGGTCGTCGTGCTGGCGGTCGAGGCGACCGCCGGCGCCAAGATCCTCCACGGCTGGGTCCCGGGCGTGCCGCAGTGGGGCTGGGCCCTGATAGTGATGCTCGTCCTCACGGCCACCAACCTGGCCTCGGTCAGCTCCTACGGCGAGTTCGAGTTCTGGTTCGCCGGCATCAAGGTCGTGGCGATCGCCGCGTTCGTCGTCATCGGTCTGCTCGCCGTCTTCGGCGTGCTGCCCGGCTCCGACAACCCCGGCAACGGCTTCGACTTCCTCACCTCGCACGGCGGCTTCCTGCCGCACGGCCCCGGGGCGATCCTCACCGGTGTGCTGATGGTCGTCTTCTCCTTCATGGGCAGCGAGATCGTCACCCTGGCCGCCGGTGAGTCCGAGGACCCGCAGCGCGCGGTGACCAAGGCCACCAACAGCGTGATCTGGCGCATCGGCGTCTTCTACCTGGGCTCGATCCTCGTCGTGGTCTCCCTGCTCCCCTGGGACTCCAAGGAGATCGCCGACAAGGGCAGCTACGTCGCGGCCCTCGACTCGATCGGCATCCCGCACGCCGGCCAGATCATGAACGTGATCGTGCTGACCGCCGTGCTGTCCTGCCTGAACTCGGGCCTCTACACCGCCTCCCGCATGGCCTTCTCCCTCGGCCAGCGCGGCGACGCCCCGAAGGCCTTCGCCAAGGTCAACTCCCGTGGCGTCCCGCAGGCGGCGATCCTGGGCTCGGTCGTCTTCGGCTTCATCTCGGTCGGCTTCAACTACATGTGGCCCGACACCGTCTTCAAGTTCCTGCTGAACTCCTCGGGCGCGGTCGCGCTCTTCGTCTGGCTGGTCATCTGCATCACGCAGCTGAAGATGCGCGGGGTCATCCTGCGCGAGATGCCGGAGAAGCTCGTCGTCCGGATGTGGCTCTTCCCGTATCTGACCTGGGCCACCATCGGCATGATCGTCTTCGTGCTCGGCTACATGGTCGTGGACGGCGGCGACAACCGGGAGCAGGTCCTGCTCTCCACCCTCGTGGGCGTCCTGGTCCTGGCCATCGGCCTGGTCCTGGACAAGCGGCGCAAGGCCGTCCGGGCCGCGGAGTAATCCAGCGGTACGGATACGGGCCGGGCCCGCACCCCCTCCTCGGGGTGCGGGCCCGGCCCGTACGTATATATACGTGGCGCGTGCGCGGAATCAGCGCACTCGGCGCACTCGGCGCACTCAGCCGCGGCGGCCCAGCAGCTTCCACGCCGCCGGGAGCGCGCCCATCGCCAGGGCGGCCTTGAGGACGTCACCGATCAGGAAGGGCGTCAGGCCCGCCGCGACGGCCTGGGCGAACGACATGTGGGTGGCCAGCGCCAGGTAGGGGACGCCGACCGCGTAGATGATCGCGGAGCCCAGGGCCATGGTGCCGGCGGTGCGCAGTACGGAGCGGTCGGCGCCGCGGCGGGCCAGGGCGCCCACGACGGTCGCGGCGAGCAGCATGCCCAGCACATAGCCGAAGGACGGGAAGGCGGCGCCGGAGCGGGCCTCGGCGAACCACGGCATGCCCACGACGCCGGCCACGGCGTACAGGGCGAGGGAGAGGAAGCCGCGGCGGGCGCCGAGCGCGGTGCCCACCAGCAGGACGGCGAAGGTCTGGCCGCTGACCGGGACCGGGGAGCCGGGGACGGGCACGGCGATCTGGGCGGTGAGGCCGGTCAGCGCGGCGCCGCCGACGATCAGGGCGGCGTCGCGGACGCGGGCCCGGCCGGCCGTCGAAGCGGGGAGCAGGTCGGCGAGGACCGTACCGGTCCGGGGAAGGGTGGCGACGGTGGCCATCGGTACTCCGCGAGTGTTGAGGGACGAGTAGGACACGCCGACGTTAGCCGAGCGTAAGGCTCTGGGCACCGGGCGGCGGTGACAAAGGCTGCGGGCCGGTCTTGGCGGGTTCCGAGCGCGTGGAGGGCGGAGTACGCACAGTTGGTGGCGGTTTCACCGGGAAACGTGATGCTCGTCACGGAGTGCGAGTGGAGCTTGGCCAGTGACCCCCGCCCGGGAGACTCTGGTCCCTATCCTTTGCGCGAATTTGCGTTCTTGCAGATGCGCACAACTTCGCAAGACCCGAAAGAACGAGCTCCATGCACGATGCACCGCCCGTCGTCGAGCCACTCGCCGGCGAGAAGGAACCGCTTGCGGCGGGTCTGAAGCAGCGCCATCTGACGATGCTCGGGCTGGGCGGGGTGATCGGCGCCGGGCTCTTCGTGGGCTCGGGCGCCGGGATCGCGGTCGCCGGGCCCGGGATCATCCTGTCCTATCTACTGGCCGGCGGGCTTGCGATGCTGGTCATGCGCATGCTGGGCGAGCTGTCGTCGGCGATGCCCGCGTCGGGCGCCTTCTCGGTGCACGCGGAGCGGGCGCTGGGCCGCTGGGCCGGGTTCTCGGTGGGCTGGCTCTACTGGTTCCTGCTGGTGGTCGTGCTCGCCGTGGAGGCCTCGGCGGCCGCCCGGATCGCCCATGGCTGGGCCCCGGGGGTGCCGCAGTGGGGCTGGGTGCTGCTGTTCATGGTCGTCTTCACTGCTGCCAACCTCGCGGCCGTGAAGAACTTCGGTGAGTTCGAGTTCTGGTTCGCCGCCCTCAAGGTCGGCGCGATCGTGCTCTTCCTCGCCCTGGGCCTTCTTGCGATCTTCGGCGTTCTTCCCGACACCGACGCCGTCGGCATGACGAACCTCACCGGCCAGGGCGGGCTGCTGCCGCACGGCTGGGGCGGTGTGGTCTCCGGTGTGCTGGCCGTCGTCTTCGCCTTCGGCGGCATGGAGGTCCTCACGATCGCGGCCGCCGAGTCCGACGACCCGGCGCGCGCGGTGGGCCGGGCGGTGCGCAGCGCGATGTGGCGCATCCTCTTCTTCTATGTGGGCTCGATGCTCGTCATCGTCACCCTTCTGCCCTGGTCGTCGCTGAAGCCCGGGGAGAGCCCCTACGTGGCGGTGCTGGACCGCATCGGGGTGCCGGCGGCCGGGCAGATCATGAACGTCGTGGTCTTCGTGGCGCTGCTGTCGGCCCTGAACGCCAACCTCTACGGCTCGTCCCGGATGGTCTTCTCGCTCGCCGAGCGGAAGGAGGCCCCCCGCGCGCTGCTGAAGGTCTCGACGGGCGGAGTGCCCCGACGGGCGGTGCTCGCCTCGGTCGCGTTCGGCTTCGCCTCGGTGATTCTCAATCTGAAGTGGCCGGATTCGATCTTCCAGTATCTGCTGAACGCCGTCGGCTCGGTTCTGCTTTTCGTCTGGGGCCTTATCGCCGTTTCCCAGCTTCGGCTGCGCCGGCGGATCGAGCGCGAGACGCCCGAGCGGCTGACCCTGCGGATGTGGTGCTTCCCCTATCTGACCTGGGTCGCGCTGGCCGCGATAGCCGCCGTGCTGGTGCTGATGCTGACCGACGACACGGCGCGTCCGCAGCTGCTGTGGTCGGCGGGCGCGACGGCCGCGGTGGTCGTGGTGGCCCTGCTGCGCGACCTCCGGCAGCGGTCCTCGGCGGCCGCCCGCCGCTGAGGAATTTCGTTTCTGCCGAAATGTCAGTCGCGGAAGGTCACATGTCTGTCTGAATACCGGACAGATGTGTGAAGGGTGTTGTCCTCGGCCAACCTGACCTCCACACTGAGGCAAATTTCCGCTCACACCCAACGGGGCTTTTACGATCATGACTGGTATACCCTCCCCGCCGGCGACCGGCCCCGCCGACGCGATCCCGGACACCCCACCGGGCCCCTCGCTGTCGCACGGACTCAAGCAGCGCCATCTTTCGATGATCGCGCTCGGCGGCGTCATCGGCGCCGGGCTCTTCGTGGGATCCGGCGCGGGCATCGCCGCGGCCGGACCGTCGATCGTGCTCGCGTATGCGGCCTCCGGCATTCTCGTGATGCTCGTGATGCGCATGCTCGGTGAGATGTCCGCGGCCAACCCCGCCTCGGGCAGCTTCTCGGTCCACGCCGAGCGGATGATCGGCCCCTGGGCCGGCTTCACCGCCGGCTGGGTGTTCTGGACCCTGCTGTGCGTCGCCGTCGCCGCCGAGGGCATCGGCGCGGCGGCCATCATGACGAACTGGTTCCCCGGCACGTCCTCCTGGATGTGGGTCGCCCTGTTCATGGTCGTCTTCACCGGCAGCAATCTCGCGGCGGTGAGCAATTTCGGCGAGTTCGAGTTCTGGTTCGCCACCCTCAAGGTCGCCGCGATCGCGGTCTTCCTGGTTCTGGGCATCCTCGCCATCGCGGGCGTCCTCCCCGGCACCCACGCCCCCGGCACGTCCAACCTCACCGGGCAGGGCGGCTTCTTCCCCATGGGCGGCAACGGCCTCGTCGTCGGCCTGCTCGCCTCCGTGTTCGCCTACGGCGGCCTGGAGACGGTGACCATCGCCGCCGCCGAGTCCGAGCACCCGCGCAAGGGCGTGGCGAGCGCGGTCCGCACCGCGATGTGGCGCATCGCCCTGTTCTACGTGGGCTCGCTGCTGGTCGTGGTCACCCTGATCCCCTGGAACGACCCCTCGGTGGCCAAGAGCGGCCCCTACGTCGCCGTCCTCAACCACCTGGACATCCCCGGCGCCGGTCAGATCATGAACGTGGTCGTGTTCATCGCCCTGCTCTCGGCGATGAACGCCAATATCTACGGCTCCTCGCGCATCGCCTTCTCGCTGGTCTCCCGGGGCCAGGGCCCCCGCCGGCTGGGCAAGGTCACCGGCGGGGTGCCGCGCTACGCGGTCATCGCCTCCGCCGCCTTCGGCTACGTCGCCGTGCTGCTCAGCTACTGGTGGCCGGACACCATCTTCAAGTGGCTGCTCAACATGGTCGGCGCGGCCACGCTGGTGGTCTGGTGCTTCATCGCCGTCTCCCAGCTGCGCGGCCGCAAGCGCACCCCGAAGGACCAGCTCCTCGTGAAGATGTGGCTCTTCCCCTACCTCACCTGGGCGGCCATCTTCGGCATCCTCTGCGTACTGGGCCTGATGCTCCGCGAAGAGGACACCCGCATCCAGCTGTACTTCACGGGCGGTCTCACGATCGTGCTCGCGCTGATCGGATACCTGCGGCAGCGGGCGGTGGCCGCGAAGCGCTGACGCGCCGCCGTCCCTTCCGTCATCGAGGCGGGGTAGGTCCTGATCTTCAGGACCTACCCCGCCTCCGTCTTTCGACTGAAGCCCTCCCCCGTTACCGCTCCTGACACATACTTACTGATAGCGTCTACCTGCAAGTAAATTGCAATAAGCAGTCGCGGAGGGCTCGGCATGGCCATCTACACACTTCCTGAACTTCCTTATGACTACTCGGCGCTGGCCCCGGTCATCAGCCCCGAGATCATTGAGCTGCACCACGACAAGCACCACGCGGCGTACGTCAAGGGCGCGAACGACACCCTCGAGCAGCTCGCCGAGGCCCGCGACAAGGACGCGTGGGGCTCCATCAACGGCCTCGAGAAGAGCCTGGCCTTCCACCTCTCCGGCCACATCCTGCACAGCATCTACTGGCAGAACATGACCGGCGACGGCGGCGGCGAGCCGCTCGACAAGGACGGCGTGGGCGAGCTCGCCGACGCCATCGCCGAGTCCTTCGGCTCCTTCGCCAAGTTCAAGGCCCAGCTGACCAAGGCCTCGGCCACCACGCAGGGCTCCGGCTGGGGCGTGCTCGCCTACGAGCCCATCAGCGGCCGTCTGATCGTCGAGCAGGTCTACGACCACCAGGGCAACGTGGGCCAGGGCTCCGTGCCGATCCTGGTCTTCGACGCCTGGGAGCACGCCTTCTACCTTCAGTACAAGAACCAGAAGGTGGACTTCATCGACGCCATGTGGGCCGTCGTCAACTGGCAGGACGTCAACGCGCGCTACCTCGCGGCGAAGGAAAAGGGCAGCTCCATCATCCTGGCGCCCTGAGCCTCGCCCCCCATGACCGCCTGCTCGTGATCGTCTTCTCACCCTTCACGTGGCAGGCACGGTGGAGGCCCCCGCGCGGTCGCATCGCGCGGGGGCCTCTCCCCATTGTTCAGGCGTGGTGCCCGAACGCCTCGCCGGTCACGGCGAACTCCTTCGCCAGGCCTGTCTCGTGCAACCGGGCGAACGGAGTGAAGGGTACGCCCAGCTCCCGTCCCCCGCGGTCGAAGTTCCACGCCTTGTGCACGGCGCAGCGGTAGTCCACGACGGTGGTGCCGTCCACGGCGACCCGGACCGTGCCCGTCAGCCGGAATTCCACGTATCGCAGCGCCAGCCACCAGTCGGGGCTGACGCCGCGGGTGATCAGTACATCGCGCCAGCCGCTGTCGGCCGGGTAGGCGGCGGGGGCGCGGTCCCCCGACGCCGCCCAGCGCTTCAGGGCCTCGGCGCGCCACCGCGTCAGCTGGGCCTCCGTCGCGGCCCGCACGGCGGGCAGGGCGAGCAGCCGCTCGGCGTCGACGCGGTGCGGGGCGCCGGTGCCGCGGAGGTAGTGGCGCAGCATGCCCGCCGCGTTGCGCAGGCCCAGCAGCCGCCACAGGGCGGCGAGGGCGTGGCACGCCAGCAGGGTGAGCAGGTCGTAGGGGCGTACGGACAGCGTGGCGTGGGCGGCGTTGCCGCAGGGGGGCTCGGGGTCGGCCCAGCCGCCGGTGCGGCCGAGGGGCCGGGTGAGGTCGGTCTGGCCCATAGGGGGACATTAATGGAGCCTGGGCCGGGGTGCGCGTTGATCAGCCCCCGGCCCGCCCCGCCGGTCCGTCAGTCGAAGATCGGGCCGACCGTCCGGGTCCGCTTGATCTCGTAGAAGCCCGGTGTCGACGCCACCAGGAGCGTGCCGTCCCAGAGCTTCGCCGCCGCCTCGCCCTTCGGCGCGGGCGTCACGACCGGGCCGAAGAAGGCGACCTCGGCGCCGTCCGGGCCGGGTACGGAGATGATCGGCGTGCCGACGTCCTGGCCGACCTTGTCGATGCCCTCCTTGTGGGAGGCGCGCAGCAGCTTGTCGTACTCGTCCGTGTCCGCCGCGTCCGCGAGCGTGGCGGGCAGGCCCGCGTCCTCCAGGGCGGCGACTATCGTCTCGCGCGTGCGCGGCTGGTCCTGGTTGTGGAAGCGGGTGCCCAGCGCGGTGTAGAGGCGGCCCACGGCCTCGGGGCCGAACTGCTGCTCGGCAGCGACGCACACCCGCACGGGCGCCCAGGCCCAGCCGCCGGGGCGCATCGCGTCGCGGAACTCCTCCGGGAGCTCGTCCAGCCTGTCCTCGTTGAGCACGCCCAGGCTCATCACGTGCCAGCGCACGTCCACGGGCCGGACCTTCTCCACCTCGAGCATCCATCGCGAGGTCATCCAGGCCCACGGGCAGATGGGGTCGAACCAGAAGTCGGCGGTCACTCTCTCCACAGTCACGCGGGTCTCCTCTGAAGCCGGTTGGTCGGCAGCCGGTTGGTCAGTGATTCAACAAGGAGCCGCGTGCCATGATTCCTGGTGTTCGATAAATGGGACGAGTGACGAGACAAAGCCGAGGGAGCCGCGTCGTGCCCGGTGAGAACCTGACCCGTGAGGAAGCCCGCGTCCGCGCCCGGCTGCTGACCGTGGACGCCTATGACGTGGCGCTGGACCTGCGCTCCGCGACCGGCCCGGGCGGCGGCGAGCCGCGGACCTTCCGCTCCGTCGCCACGATCCGCTTCCGCTGCGCCGAGCCGGGCGCCGCGAGCTTCGCGGACCTGGTCGCGCCCGCGGTGACCGCCGTCACCCTCAACGGCCGGGAGCTGGACCCCAAGGAGGTCTTCGACGGCGCCCGCGTCGAGCTCACGGACCTGGCCGAGGAGAACGTGCTGGTCGTGGACGCGCTCTGCGCGTACAGCCGGACCGGTGAGGGGCTGCACCGCTTCGTCGACCCCGAGGACGGCGAGGTCTACCTCTACACCCAGTACGAGCCCGCCGACGCCCGCCGGGTCTTCGCGAACTTCGAGCAGCCCGACCTCAAGGCACCCTTCACCTTCTCGGTGACCGCGCCCGCAGGCTGGACCGTGCTGAGCAACGGCGCGCAGGACGGCGAGGCCGAGCGCGTGGACGACTCCTCGGCCACCTGGCGGTTCGTCCCCACGGAGCCGATCTCCACCTACATCACGGCCGTCGTCGCCGGCCCGTACCACGTCGTCCGCGACCACTACAGCCGCACCCTCGCCGACGGGACCGTCCTCGACATCCCGCTGGGCGCGCTGTGCCGCAAGGGGCTCGCCCCGCACTTCGACCCCGACGAGATCTTCACCGTCACCAAGCAGGGCCTGGACTTCTTCCACGACCACTTCGACTACCCGTACCCCTTCGGGAAGTACGACCAGGCGTTCGTCCCCGAGTACAACATCGGCGCGATGGAGAACCCGGGCTGTGTGACCTTCCGTGAGGAGTTCGTCTTCCGGGGCAAGGTGACGCAGTCGGCCTACGAGCGCCGGGCGAACGTCATCCTCCACGAGATGGCGCACATGTGGTTCGGCGACCTGGTCACCATGGAGTGGTGGGACGACCTGTGGCTCAAGGAGTCGTTCGCCGACTTCATGGGCTCCTTCTCGCTCGTCGAGGCCACCCGCTTCGAGAACGGCTGGGTGTCCTTCGCCAACCAGCGCAAGGCCTGGGCCTACCGCGCCGACCAGCTGCCCTCCACCCACCCGGTCACGGCGGACATCCACGACCTGGAGGACGCCAAGCTCAACTTCGACGGGATCACCTACGCCAAGGGCGCCTCGGTCCTCAAGCAGCTCGTCGCCTATGTGGGCCGCGACGCCTTCCTGGAGGGCGCCCGGCGCTACTTCAAGCGGCACGCCTACGGCAACACCCGTCTGACCGACCTCCTCCAGGTGCTGGAGGAGACCTCGGGCCGGGACCTGGCCGCCTGGTCGCGGTCCTGGCTGGAGACGGCCGGCGTCAATGTTCTGACCCCGCAGGTCACCCATGACTCCACCGGGCGGATCACCGAGCTGGCAGTCCTCCAGGAGGCCAAGGACTCCCACCCCGAGCTCCGCCCCCACCGCCTCGCCGTCGGCCTCTACCGCCGCGAGGAGCCGGGCGGCCCGCTGCTGCGCTACGCCCGCGCCGAGGTCGACGTCACCGGCCCCCGTACGGTCGTGACCGAGCTGGCGGGCGCCGAGCGGCCCGAGCTGATCCTCGTCAACGACGACGACCTCACCTACTGCAAGATCCGCTTCGACGAGGGCTCGCTGGCCACCCTGCGCGAGCACCTGGGCGACCTCACCGACCCGCTGGCGCGGGCCCTGTGCTGGTCGGCGCTGTGGAACCTCACCCGCGACGGGCTGCTGCCCGCCCGTGACTACCTGGAGCTGGTCCAGCGCTTCGCGGGCGCCGAGACCGACATCGGTGTGCTCCAGATGGTGCAGACGTGGGCCACCGGGGCGCTCACCCACTACTCGGTCCCGGCCCGGCGCGAGGGCGCCGGGCGGGAGCTCGCGGGCAGCGCGCTGCGCGAGCTGCGGCTGGCCGAGCCGGGCAGCGGCCACCAGCTGGCCTGGGCGCGGTTCTTCGCCGCCCACGCGGCCGAGGACGGCGACATGCTGATGCTGCGCGGTCTGCTGGACGGCACCGCCAGGATCGACGGGCTGGACGTCGACCAGGAGCTGCGCTGGACGTTCCAGGCGGCGCTGACCTCCCGGGGCGCGGCCGACGAGTCCGCGCTCGCGGCCGAGCTGGCCCGGGACAACACCGCCTCCGGCAAGCGCCACCAGGTGCGGGCGCTGGCCTCCCGGCCGTCCGCGGAGGTCAAGGAGGCGGCGTGGCGGGCGGTCGTGGACTCCGACACGCTCTCCAACGCCCTGGCCGAGGCCACCATCTCGGGCTTCGACCGGCCGGGGCAGCGGGAACTGCTGGCGCCGTTCGCGCCGCGCTACTTCGAGGTGATCGAGCGCGTGTGGCGGGAGCGGTCCATCGAGATCGCCATGGCCGTGGTGCGCGGGCTGTTCCCGGCGCTCCAGGACCGCCCGGAGACCCTGGCCGCCACCGACGCCTGGCTGACGGCGCACCCGGACGCGGCCCCGGCGCTGCGGCGGCTGGTGCTGGAGGCGCGGGACGACCTGGCGCGGGCCCTGCGCGCCCAGGAGTGCGACGCGAACGCGGTTACGGCCTGATCCGACGCAGTTTCGACCCAACACCACCGGCCCGCCGGGCACGTTGTCATGAAGTGACGACGGGCCGGTAACAGCGGTTAGGGGGCGGCCGGGGAGCGGGAATGGCCGGGTCATGAACCCCAACACCCCCCTCTCCCCGCGCCCCCTCCACCACCTCTCCGACGTCCGCCACCGCGTCCTGAGCACACGTCAGCTGCGGGAGCACGGCGTCACCGGGTCCGTCACCGCCGAGCGGTGCCGCCCCGGCGGCCCCTGGCAGCAGCTGCTGCCGGGGGTCTTCCTGCTCCACACGGGCCCCGCCACCAGCGAGGAGCGGCTGCACGCCGCCCTGATGTACACCGTGCCGCGCGACCGGGTGCCCCGGCAGCCCGGCCCGGCCACGGACCGCGACGCCGCGCCCGCCCCCTACGGCCAGGCCATGATCACCGGACCGGCCGCGCTGGCGCTCCACCGCTTCACCTCCGTGCCCTCGCTGCTCTCCCTGGAGCACATCGACGTCCTCGTGCCGCGCACCCGCCGGCTGCGGGCGACGGGCTTCGTCCGGCTGGTCCGGGCGCACACCGTGCCCCGGCCGAAGCTGCTGACGGGCGTGCCCGTCGCCCCGGCCGCCCGGGCGGTGGCCGACACCGTGGCGCGGCTGACCGACCCGCAGGCCGTCCGGCGGCTGCTGGCGGAGGCGGTGCGCGGCGGGCACTGCGAGCCCTCGGCGCTCGTCCGGGAGCTGTCGCGGGCGCGGCTGCTGAGCCGGCCGCACGTGGTGGACGCCGTCGACGCGCTGCTGGCCGAGGGCCGGTCGTTCGCGGAGGGCCGGCTGTACGAGATGGTGCGCGAGCACGCGCTGCCGGCCCCGCTGTGGAACGTCGACCTGCGGCTGCCCGGCGGGCCGTGCCTGGGGGGCGTGGACGCCTACTGGCCGGACCACGGGGTGGCGCTGGAGATCGACGTACGGGCCCCGCGGCAGGAGGGCGAGGTGCCGTGGTCGGAGCCGTCCCGCAAGCGCGAGCACCTGGACCGGCTGGGCATCACGCTGATCCGGCTGACGCCGAGGAAGCTGCGCGACGACGCTGCGCTGGAGCAGCAGGCCGCGGTCGTGCGCACCGCCCTGGTGGCGTCGGCCGACCACGGGCCCACCGCGTACGTGGTGGTGCTGCCGCGGTGACGTGCCGGGCCGGTGGCCGGCGCGTCACCGCGGGGTCGGCGGGGCGGCGGCTCACCGGGTGGAGAGGACCAGCTCGGTGTTGCGGTCGGTGGGCGTCCCGGCGAGGGAGGTGTCCGAGCCGGGGGCGTTGAAGGCCAGCTCGCGGTAGAGGGAGGCCAGGCCCGATTGCGAGAGGTCCTGGAAGTCGGTGCGGTAGGGGGCGTCCGACTCGATGAGCGTGGTGAACAGGGAGATCGTCCCGTCGTGGTTGTCGGTGATCTCGACGATGCGGGCGAGCTGGGGGTAGTCGACGTGGGAGGCCGTCGCGATCTCCCAGAAGGTGCCCCGGGGGCGGATGCGATTGCGGTGGCTGTGGCCGTTGATCCAGGCCAGGACGTTGTTGTGGCGCTGGAGCAGGGCGATCACCTCGTCGCCGCCGTGCCGTTTGTCGCGGGGCCGGCCGGGGTCGGGGACGGTGTTGGTCATGCTCCAGCTCGGGTGATGGCTGAAGATCAGCGCGTACTGGTCCCGATGTTCCGTCAGGGTCCGGTCGAGCCAGTTCAGTTGGTCGGTGCCCAGGGAGCCCTGGTAGTGGCCGCCGGGGTCGGTGGAGTCGACGCTGACACCGATGACCTTCTCGGAGATCTTGAAGGAGTAGTAGAGGGTGCCGGCGTCGAGGTTGGCCTTGGTGTAGCCGTGGCCGACGGGCCCCCGGCCGGCGTGCTGGGGGTCGAGGTGCGCCGCGATGTACTGCCGGGGGGTGAGCGGCGCCCGGCGCGGGTCGGGGGTGATCCTGCGCATCTCCTTCCGGTGCGCCTTGAGCATGGCCTCTATGCGCTTGCCCTTGGGGTCGGAGCCGCCCGCCTCGCCCTGCATCAGGTATTTGGCCTCGTCGGGCGGGACGTACTGGAGCTTGCGGTCGCCGACGCAGACGTCGGCGATGAAGGAGCCAGCCGCCGGGTAGCAGCCGCCGGAGAGCAGGTCGTGGTTGCCGAAGGTGGAGTACCAGGGGACGTTCAGCCCGGGGCTCGTGACCCGTCGGGTGACGGCGTCGAGGTAGCCGTCGATCCTCGGGTAGCCGGCCTGTTTGTCCTGGTCGCGCAGGTCGCCCTCGGGGTGCCAGTAGAGCTTGAGGCCGCTGTTCTGGACGCCCTCGTAGTGCCGGGGGTCGCCGGTGTTGGGGTCCAGCCGGCCGCCGCTGAGGGCGGTGAGGAACCACTCCGCCTCGATCCTGGCGTTCTCGTCCCCGTTGTCCCCCGTGGTGATCACGAACGCGAACGGGGTGCCGGTCACCGGGCCCCGGCGCACCTTGTTGACCCGCTCGACGAGGGAGACCACGCCCGGCAGGGTGAGCGCCTCGTGCGGACGCCAGGCGCCGGGCTCGCCGGAGCGGAAGAACTCGTAGCGCAGCGGGTGCTGTACGTCCGTCAGATGCAGGTCGGTGAACTGCACGAAGGAGGCGAGGGTGGTGCGCCGGTCCTCGCGGCCGCCCTGCGGTGCGGCCAGCTCGGCCCGTACCTGCCGGGGCCAGCCGGGCCCGTCGCCCAGGCGCCGGTAGCCGCCGGTGCCGCGTGGCGCGGCGACGGTGACCAGCGTGGTGCCGGCCCCGGTGGGGGCGGCGGCGGGCTCCGTCGTGGGGGTGCCGGCCTGGGCGGTCGCACTCGCGGTGGCGGTCGCCCGGGCGGCCGGTTCGGGTGGGGGATCGGCCGCCGCGTGACTGTCGCCCGTCCCCAGCCCCAGTCCGGCGGCCGTGGTGACGGCGCCCGCGGCGGCCAGGAAGGCACGGCGGTCGAACTGCGACTCTGCGGTTCTGCGGGATCTGCGGTGCATGGCGGTCTCCCCGGGTGCGAACGCGAAGGCGAGCGGTCTGGCGTGCGGGCTGCGGTCCCCGTCGTCAAGGATCGTTGGCAGCCCGGATGACCTGGGCGTGAACAGGGCCGCAACGGTCGCCGCCGGTCACATCGCATGGATCTTGGCTACTGCGAACTGACATACACCACTCGTCCCCTGGCGTACTGACGCTCACTCAGCGTTCACCCGCGTGGGAACCCTTGAGCCGCCCTTGGCCGCAGTCTTTTAGTCCGTTTGTCCTACAGGCGCCGAGTCGAGGAAGGGCGCCGACCGCTTCATGGCCCTCCGTCCCGCTTCATCCCACATGGCATGTGGCGGGTTTACGCCATCTTTATATTCCTGCCCTGGCAACTCTCCCCAAACCCGCATCACTTCCATAAAAGTGATCGCTCATCCGGCTCCGATTTTCGGACGCCGCGTCGTGGTGCCCAGCGTTGTGCACTCTCCGTTCATTTTGCTGTCGCCTCATCACTTCCATTCCAGGGATGCCCATGACCACCCCCACCCCCGACGCCCCGATCGCGCCGGGCGGCGCGAGACGCGCGGCCCGAATAGCCCTCGCGGCCTCCCTCGTGGCCGCCCTCACCGCCGCGGGTGCCGCGCCCGCCTTCGCGGACGACCCGAAGCCGGCCCCGGGCCCGGCGAAGTCCGCTTCGGACAAGCTCGGTTCGCACGACGCGGGCCTGCTCGCCAAGGCCAAGGCCGAGGGCGACAAGACCGTCACCATGATGATCGCCACGGCGCCCGGCCAGACCGGGCAGGTCGCCGCGAAGCTGGACGCGATCAAGGGCGCCTCGGTGGGCCAGGCGTACGACAAGCTCGGCTACGTCCGGGCGACCGTCCCCACCGCCAAGGCCGACGCCGCCATCGACGAGGCCAAGAAGCTGGCCTCGGTGCACGGCATCGACCTCAAGCAGGAGATCCCCCTCCCGGACCCCACCCCGCGCGGCGATGTCGCGCAGGGGGCGCCGAAGCTCGCCGGGGGCAAGAAGTACCCGGCCCCCGGCAAGGACACCCCGGCGAAGAACCCGTACCAGCCTGCCTTCGAGACCGGTGCCGTCGACTTCGTCAAGGACCACCCCAAGGCCGACGGCCGGGGCGTGACCATCGGCATCCTGGACTCCGGCATCGACCTCGGGCACCCGGCGCTCCAGCGGACCAGCACCGGCGAGCGCAAGATCGTCGACTGGGTCACCTCGACCGACCCCCTGACGGACGCCGACGGCACCTGGCTGCCGATGACCCAGGACGTCTCGGGCCCGAGCTTCTCCGTAGGCGGCCGCACCTACACCGCGCCCGGCACGGGCACGTACCAGGTGGCCCTCTTCAAGGAGAGCGTCACCGCCGGCGGCGACATGAAGGGCGACCTCAACCGGGACGGCGACACCACCGACTCCTGGGCGGTCCTCTACGACAAGGACAAGGGCACCGTCCGGGTCGACCTCGACGACGACGGCAACTTCGGGAACGACGAGGAGATGAAGCCGTACAAGGACGGCTTCCAGGTCGGGTACTTCGGCAAGGACGACCCCGCCACCCCGATCGCCGAGCGCATCCCCTTCGTCGTGCAGATCCGCAAGGACGTGCCGATGGACCCGAAGGGCGGCGACTGGGCCGGCAAGAAGGCCGACTTCGTCAGCATCGGCCTCATCGAGTCCGAGCACGGCACCCACGTCGCGGGCATCACGGCCGCCAACGGCCTCTTCGGCGGGAAGATGAACGGCGCGGCGCCCGGCGCCAAGCTCGTCTCCTCCCGGGCCTGCACCTGGTCGGGCGGCTGCACCAACGTGGCGCTCACCGAGGGCATGATCGACCTCGTCGTCAACCGCGGCGTGGACATCGTCAACATGTCGATCGGCGGTCTGCCGGCGCTCAACGACGGCAACAACGCCCGCTCCGAGCTCTACACCCGGCTCATCGACACCTATGGCGTCCAGCTGGTGATCTCCGCGGGCAACAGCGGCCCCGGCGCCAACACCATCGGCGACCCCGGTCTGGCCGACAAGGTCATCAGCGTCGGCGCGTCCGTCTCCAAGGAGACCTGGGCCGCCAACTACGGCTCCGAGGTGAAGACCCCGTACGCGATGATGCCCTTCTCCTCGCGCGGCCCGCGCGAGGACGGCGGCTTCACCCCGACGATCACCGCCCCGGGCGCCTCCATCAACACCACCCCGACCTGGGAGCCCGGCGCCCCCGTCGCCGAGTCCGGCTACGACCTGCCGCCCGGCTACGGCATGCTCCAGGGCACCTCGATGGCCTCCCCGCAGGCCGCGGGTGCCTCGGCGCTGCTGATCTCCGCCGCTAAGCAGAAGAAGACGAAGCTCACCCCGGCCGATCTGCGCACGGCGCTCACCAGCACCGCGAAGAAGATCAAGGGCGCCCAGGCCTATGAGCAGGGCTCCGGCCTCATCGACATCGTCGAGGCGTGGGAGGCGATCCGCGAGGGCGCGACCGCCCATGACTACACGGTCAAGGCCCCCGTCTCCACCGTGCTCTCCGGCGCGCTGAAGACCCCCGGCTTCGGCACCGGCCTCTACGACCGCGAGGGCGGCCTCAAGGCCGGCGAGAGCCGCACGTACGACATCACCGTCACCCGTACCTCCGGCCCGGACAAGCCCGTGTGGCACGAGCTGGAGTGGAAGACCAACGACGGCACGTTCTCGCTGGTCGGTGACGACGAGGTCAAGCTGCCGCTGAACAAGCCGGTCACCGTCAAGGTCCGGGCCAAGGCGAAGACCGCGGGCATCCACAGCGCGATCCTCAACGTGAACGACGACCGCACCGAGGGCGTCGACAAGCAGATCATGACGACCGTCGTGGTCGCCGAGCCGCTCGACCGGCCGTCGTACGTGGTGAAGAAGACGGCCACCGCCACGCGCAACGCGTCCACGTCGTACTTCGTGACCGTGCCCAAGGGCGCCAAGACCCTTGAGGTGGCGATGGGCGGCCTGGCCGCCGGCAGCCAGACCCGGTTCATCGCGATCGACTCCTCCGGCGTACCGGTCGACCCCTCCTCCACGGTCAACTGCTACCCGAACTACAAGAACCCGGCCAACACCTGCCGCCCGGACCTGCGGACCTACGCCAACCCGCTGCCCGGCGTCTGGGAGATCGAGGTCGAGTCCCGCCGCACCTCCCCGCTGCTGGACAACCCCTACACCCTGACTGCCTCGGCGCTCGGCACCACCTTCGAGCCGGCGGTCCAGACCGTCCCCGAGGCCAAGGTCGGCACGCCGGTCACCGTCTCCTGGAAGGCCACCAACGGCTTCGCGGCCCTGGACGGCAGCCTCAAGGGCGGCCGGCTGGGCTCCTCGAAGATCACCCGTCCGGTGATCAAGCAGGGTGAGAAGCAGACCACCACGGTCACCCTCGGCGAGGGCGTCACCCGCTTCGAGGCCGCGATCGGCGGCACCGCCGACCCCAAGGCCGACCTGGACCTGACCGTCCTCAAGGACGGCAAGGTCGTCGGCTCCTCCACCAGCGGCGGCTCGAACGAGCTGGTCACCCTGGCCAAGCCCGCCGCCGGCGAGTACACGGTCGAGGTCAGCGGCTACTCCGTCCCGGCGGGCAGCACCGCCTACGACTACCGCGACGTCTACTTCGCCCCGTCCCTGGGCGAGATCAAGACCACCGCGGACCCGGTCAAGCTCGACGCGGGCCGGTCCGCCCAGCTCACGGCCCAGGTCGTGGTCGCCGGCGCGGCTCCCGAGGGCCGCTCCTTCTTCGGCGACGTCCAGCTGGTCAACGCGGCCGGGTCGGTCGCGGGGACCGGCAGCGTGAAGATCGAGAAGGTTCTGCCGTAACCCTTCGGGGATCCATACCCTTCGGGGATCCATGGCAGACGGGGCGGGCGTCCACGGGGGCGCCCGCCCCGTTCGAGTGACGTGGACCGCAAGCCCGTGCATCGCCAGACCCGACGACTATCGTGATGGCATGAGCGTATTCACGGTGCGTATACCAGATGAGCTCGACGTCGAAGTGCGCAAGGCCGCAGCCGACTCAGGGCTGTCCCTCAACGCCTACATGGTGCGCACTCTCCAGCGTCAGATGATCAAGGAAGCGGCAGAGGCCCAGATGGCCATCGGCGGCGTTCTCCTCGTTGACATCGATGAGGACGCCGACCCTGCGGAGGACATCCTTTGAAGCGCGGATCCGTCTGGGAACTCTCACGGGCCAACCGCACGTGTACCGTCCTGGTGCTCTCGATCGATGAGGCCAATGCCACCTATCAGGCGGCGGTGTGCCTGCTCCTCCATCCGGCAGGCATCTATCCCGACACCCTCATGTCCGTCCCCATCTCCGACCCCGTGGAGGCGGTGGCTGTGCCGGTGAACCTCAGCCAGTTCGCCGCGCACCGGTTCGAGACCGGCAAGCTGCTGGGCGAGGTTCCCCCGGACGCACTGGCGCGCGTCGAGCGCATGGTGCGATCCGTCCTGGAGCTCTGATCGGCCAGAGGATGGGAAGGCGGCCACCGGTGTGCCCTGACGAGTTCCGCGCGGCGGTCCGGGCGGCGTTGCGACGCTGCCCGGACCGAGCCGCCCGCCTCGATGAACTCGAGAGAGATTCCGCCCGTGCGGCCACGTACGAAGAAGCACGCGCCGCCGCTTTGGAGATCGCGGGCCTTTTGGACTCGGCCATGACCGAGGTCATGGCCGAGTCCCACATCACACGGTCCACCTGATCATCCCGCCCCTCGGACAATCGATTGGACTTATGGGGCGGGTGGCACCGCATGATGGGAACCGTACGAACCACGCCAGCCGTCGTAGAACGCACGTGCTGAATGCGAGTAGGGAGTCCTCGTGAGGATCGGAATCGTCGGAGCGACCGGCCAGGTCGGCGGAGTCATGCGCAAGATCCTCGCCGATCGTAAATTCCCGGTCCACACGCTGCGGCTGTTCGCCTCGGCCCGCTCCGCCGGTACGACCCTGCCCTGGGAGGGCACGGAGATCACCGTCGAGGACGCGGCCACGGCCGACTACTCCGGTCTGGACATCGTGCTCTTCTCCGCCGGTGGCGCCACCTCCAGGGCGCTGGCCGAGAAGGTCGCCGCGCAGGGCGCCGTCGTGATCGACAACTCCTCCGCGTGGCGTCGTGACCCCGAGGTGCCGCTGGTCGTCTCCGAGGTCAACCCGGAGGCGATCGCGAACCGCCCCAAGGGCATCATCGCCAACCCGAACTGCACCACGATGGCCGCCATGCCGGTCCTCAAGCCGCTGCACGAGGAGGCGGGGCTGACCGCCCTGATCGCCACCACCTACCAGGCGGTCTCCGGCTCCGGCGTGGCCGGTGTGGCCGAGCTCGACGGGCAGGTGCGCGCGGCCGCCGGCAAGGCGACCGAGCTAGCCCACGACGGCGAGGCCGTGGACTTCCCCGCCCCGGGCGTCTACAAGCGCACCATCGCCTTCAACGTGCTGCCCCTGGCCGGCGCGATCGTCGACGACGGCAGCTTCGAGACCGACGAGGAGCAGAAGCTCCGTCACGAGTCCCGCAAGATCCTGGGCATCCCGGAGCTCAAGGTGTCCGGCACCTGCGTCCGCGTCCCGGTCTTCTCCGGCCACTCCCTCCAGGTCAACGCCCGCTTCGAGCGGCCGATCGGCGTCGAGCGCGCCTACGAGCTGCTGGGGGCCGCCCCGGGCGTCGAGCTGTCCGAGATCCCGACCCCGCTCCAGGCGGCCGGCAAGGACGCCTCCTACGTCGGCCGCATCCGCGTCGACGAGACCGTCGAGCACGGCCTGGCGCTGTTCCTCTCCAACGACAACCTCCGCAAGGGCGCCGCGCTGAACGCCGTCCAGATCGCGGAGCTGGTCGCCGAGGAGCTGCGCGGCTGACGCCGGGCGTACGCGGGACGAAGGGGCGGGCCGTCACGGCCCGCCCCTTCGTTCATCCGCCGTCAGCGTACGGACCGCGACGTCCCGGGCACGGCGTGGAAGGATGGCCGGAAAATCGCGATGTGAAGGAGATGTCCAGGTGCCCGGTACGAATCTGACCCGCGAAGAGGCACAGGAGCGGGCGCGGCTGCTCAGCGTGGACTCGTACGAGGTCGAGCTCGACCTCTCCGGTGCCCAGGACGGCGGCACCTACCGGTCCGTGACGACCGTGCGCTTCGACTCCGCCGGGGCGGGCGCGGAGTCCTTCATCGACCTGGTCGCCCCCACGGTGCACGAGGTCGTCCTGAACGGCACCGCGCTGGCCGCGGCCGACGTCTTCAAGGACAGCCGCATCGCACTGCCGGGCCTCGCCGCCGGGCGCAACGAGCTGAAGGTCGTCGCCGACTGCGCGTACACCAACACCGGCGAGGGCCTCCACCGCTTCGTGGACCCGGTCGACCAGCAGGCCTATCTGTACACCCAGTTCGAGGTGCCGGACGCCCGCCGGGTCTTCGCCTCCTTCGAGCAGCCCGACCTGAAGGCGACGTTCCGGTTCACCGTGAAGGCCCCCGAGGGCTGGACGGTCATCTCGAACTCCCCCACCCCCGAGAGCCCCGCGGACAACGTCTGGCGCTTCGAGCCGACCCCGCGCATCTCGACGTACATCACCGCGCTGATCGCCGGCCCGTACCACTCGGTGCACAGCACCTACGAGAAGGACGGCCAGACCGTCCCGCTGGGCATCTACTGCCGCCCCTCGCTCGCCGAGTTCCTGGACGCGGACGCGATCTTCGAGGTGACACGGCAGGGCTTCGACTGGTTCCAGGAGAAGTTCGACTACGCCTACCCCTTCGCCAAGTACGACCAGCTCTTCGTGCCGGAGTTCAACGCCGGCGCCATGGAGAACGCGGGCGCGGTCACCATCCGCGACCAGTACGTCTTCCGCTCGAAGGTCACGGACGCCGCGTACGAGGTGCGGGCCGAGACGATCCTCCACGAGCTGGCCCACATGTGGTTCGGCGACCTGGTCACCATGGAGTGGTGGAACGACCTCTGGCTGAACGAGTCGTTCGCCACGTACACCTCCATCGCCTGCCAGGCCTACGCGCCCGGCAGCAAGTGGCCCCACTCGTGGACCACGTTCGCCAACTCCATGAAGACCTGGGCCTACCGGCAGGACCAGCTGCCCTCGACCCACCCGATCATGGCGGAGATCCGCGACCTGGACGACGTCCTGGTCAACTTCGACGGCATCACCTACGCCAAGGGCGCGTCCGTCCTCAAGCAGCTCGTCGCCTACGTCGGCATGGACGCCTTCTTCCAGGGCGTGCAGGCCTACTTCAAGGCCCACGCCTACGGCAACACCCGGCTGTCCGACCTGCTGGGCGCCCTGGAGAAGACCTCCGGCCGCGACCTCTCGGCCTGGTCGAGGAAGTGGCTGGAGACGGCCGGCATCAACATCCTGCGGCCCGAGATCACCACGGACGCCGCCGGTGTCATCACCGCCTTCGCCGTCCGCCAGGAGGCCCCGGCCCTGCCCACCGGCGCCAAGGGCGAGCCCACGCTGCGCCCGCACCGCATCGCGATCGGCTTCTACGCGCTGGAGGACGGCAAGCTCGTCCGTCAGGAGCGCGTCGAGCTGGACGTCGACGGCGCCCTGACCGACGTCCCGCAGCTGGTCGGCAAGGCCCGCCCGGCGGTCGTGCTGCTCAACGACGACGACCTGTCGTACGCCAAGGTGCGCCTGGACGCCGAGTCCCTGGCGACCGTCACCCAGCACCTGGGCGACTTCGCCGAGTCCCTCCCCCGCGCCCTGTGCTGGGCCTCGGCCTGGGACATGACCCGCGACGGCGAGATGGCCACCCGCGACTACCTGGACCTGGTCCTCTCGGGCATCGCCAAGGAGTCGGACATCGGCGTGGTCCAGTCCCTCCAGCGCCAGGTCAAGACCGCCCTGGAGCTCTACGCGTCCCCGGCCTGGCGCGAGACGGGCCTGGCCAAGTGGACCGAGGCGGCGCTCACGCACCTGCGCGCGGCCACGCCGGGCAGCGACCACCAGCTCGCCTGGGCCCGCGCCTTCGCCGCCACCGCCCGCACCGACGCGCAGCTGGACCTGCTCGCCGGGCTGCTGGACGGCACCGAGACCGTCGAGGGCCTGGCCGTCGACACCGACCTGCGCTGGGACCTCCTCGGCCGGCTGGCCGCGACGGGCCGCGCCGGCGAGAAGGCCATCGCCGCCGAGCTGGAGCGCGACAGGACGTCGGCGGGCGAGGAGCACGCCGCGTGGGCCCGGGCCGCCCGCCCGACGGCCGAGGCCAAGGCCGAGGCCTGGGCGTCGGTCGTCGAGTCCGACAAGCTGCCCAACGCGGTCCAGGAGTCGGTCATCGGCGGCTTCCAGCAGGCCGACCAGCGCGAGCTCCTCGCGTCGTACGCGGAGCGGTACTTCTCGGTGGTCAAGGCCGTCTGGGACAAGCGCAGCCACGAGATGGCGCAGCAGATCGCGGTCGGGCTGTACCCGGCCCTCCAGGTCTCCCAGGAGACGCTGGACGCGACGGACGCGTGGCTGGCCTCGGCCGAGCCGAACGCCGCCCTGCGGCGGCTGGTGACCGAGTCCCGTGCCGGGGTCGAGCGTGCGCTCAAGGCGCAGGCGGCGGACGCGGCGGCGACGGCGTAATCCGCGCTGACGCGCGTCGTCCGCAAACGCCGGACGGGCTGGAATCAGCCCGTCCGGCGTTTGCGGACAAGGCACAGTGGCCCGTCCGGCGTTTTGGCTAGCCCTGGCGGGCCGCCCGGCGGGCCATGATGGCCGCGCGGCGCTCGTCGAACTTGCGGGCCTGCGTGTCCAGGTCGTCCATGAACAGGCCCAGCTCCTCCTGGGCCTGCCGCCCCTCCGGGCCCAGGCCGTCGATCTCCAGGACCTTCAGGAAGCGCAGCACCGGCTGGAGCACGTCGTCGTGGTGGATCCGCAGGTTGTAGATCCCGCCGATCGCCATCGTCGCCGCCGCCCGCTCGAAGCCCGGGATGCCGTGGCCCGGCATCCGGAAGCCGGTGACGACGTCGCGCACGGCGCTCATCGTCTGGTCGGGCGCCAGCACGAAGGCCTGCTTGAGCAGGTTGCGGTAGAAGACCATGTGCAGGTTCTCGTCGGTGGCGATGCGCGAGAGCATGCGGTCGCAGACCGGGTCGCCGGAGTGGTGGCCGGTGTTGCGGTGGGAGATCCGCGTGGCCAGCTCCTGGAAGGCGACGTAGGCCACCGAGTGGAGCATGCTGTGCCGGTTGTCGGACTCGAAGCCCTCCGACATGTGCTGCATCCGGAACCGCTCCAGCGCCACCGGGTCGACGGCGCGCGAGGTGAGCAGGTAGTCGCGCATGACGATGCCGTGCCGCCCCTCCTCCGCCGTCCAGCGGTGGACCCACGTGCCCCAGGCCCCGTCGCGGCCGAAGAGCTGGGCGATCTCGTGGTGGTAGCTGGGGAGATTGTCCTCGGTCAGCAGGTTGACGATGAGGGCGGTGCGCCCTATGTCAGTGACCTTGGACTGCTCGGGCGCCCAGGCCTCGCCCTCCATGACGCCGTCGAAATTCCGCCCGTCGCTCCACGGCACGTACTCGTGCGGCATCCATTCCTTGGCGACCTTCAGGTGGCGGTTCAGCTCGGTCTCGACGACTTCCTCGAGCGCGTACAGCAGGCGGCTGTCGCTCCAGACGGCCTGGCCGTGGGAAGTGGGGGCGATGGTCACGGGCATCTCCTGGAACGATCATCACCTACGGTGGCGTAGGTTACGACACCGTAGGTTAACCGTCCCCCGAACGCCAAAGCCGGTGGCCCCTACAGTCATCCGGGCAGCAAAAAAGCCGACACCCGGAGGGTGTCGGCTTTCGGCTGCGCGCGGTCTGGTGTCAGCGCGAGTGGTGGGTGTTGACGGTGTGGGTCGCGGCGTTGTCGGAGTTCCTGGCGAGGACCATGGTCAGGCCCGCGATCACCAGGAAGAGGACGATCGGTGCGGCCACGTAGAGGCCGAGCGTGTTGATCACGCTCAGGCCGGGGCCCGGGTCGTCACCGTCGTCGCGGGTGAGCGCGAAGGCGGGGGACGACATCAGCAGCATCAGCAGCGTGCCGGCGGAGATCGCACCGGCGCGCACGGCGTTCTTGTTGACCTTATTGCTCACAACCTCAAATTATCGGACCGGCGTGGGGGCCGCGCGCCCGGGGTGGTCTATCGGCGCCCGGACCGCCCCCTGTCCCGCCCGTCAGGGCCTGTACCCCTCCGTCAGGGCCCGTGTCCCGTCCGTCAGGGCCCTCACCTCGTCCACCAGGGCCTGGAGCCGGGGCGAGGCCACCAGCTCCTCCAGCGACAGCGGCCGGCCCGAGGCGTCGGCCACGGGCAGCCGCCAGTTCGGGTACTGGTCCCAGGTGCCCGGCAGGTTCTGCGGGCGGCGGTCCCCGACCGCGTCCGGCAACCAGACGCCGACCAGGCGGGCGGGGGTGCGCAGCAGGAAGCGGTGGACGGCCAGGACCGCCCCCTCCTCGTCGCCGGGCCCCTCCGGCAGCAGGCCCAGCCGTCCCAGGACGGCCAGCCAGCGGGCGACGTCCGCCGCGTCCTCGCGCTGCTCGACGGCGAGCGGCCGGGTGAGCAGCCCGAGCCGGTGCCGCAGCGCCACGTGGTCGCCGGTGAGCCGGGCGGCGGTGCTGGGCAGGTCATGGGTGGTGGCGGTGGCCAGACAGGCCTCGCGCCAGCGCTCCGGGGGGAGCGGATCAGGGCCCTCCGCAGGGGCCCCGGCGGCGTTCTCAGCGTTCTCGGCGTTCTCGGCGTTCTCGTAGTCTCTCTCGAACCAAAGCACCGACGTACCGAGCACCCCGCGCTCCGCCAGGGCCTCCCGGACGCCGGGCTCCACGGTGCCCAGGTCCTCACCGATGACGGCGGCCCCCGCGCGGTGCGCCTCCAGGGCGAGGACGCCCAGCATCGCCTCGGCGTCGTAGCGCACGTAGGCGCCGCGCCGGGGCTCGTAGCCCTGCGGCACCCACCAGAGCCGGAACAGGCCCATCACATGGTCGATGCGCAGCGCCCCCGTGTGCCGCAGCAGGCCGCGCAGCAGATCGCGGTAGGGGGCGTAGCCGGTGGCGGCGAGGGCGTCGGGGCGCCAGGGCGGCAGGCCCCAGTCCTGGCCGTGGGGGCTGAAGGCGTCGGGGGGCGCGCCGATGGACATCCCGGTGGCGAAGGCGTCCTGCTGGGCCCAGGCGTCCGCGCCCGAGGGGTGGACGCCGACGGCCAGGTCGTGGACGAGGCCGACGCGCATGCCGGCGTCGCGGGCGGCCCGCTGGGCGGCGGCCAGCTGCCGGTCGGTGAGCCAGGCGAGCCAGCAGTGGAAGTCGACGCGGTCCAGCAGCTCGCCGCGGGCGCGGGCGGTGCGGGCCGAGCGGGGGTCGCGCAGGCCGGCGGGCCAGGACCGCCAGTCGGGGCCGTGGGCCTCGGCGAGGGCGCACCAGGTGGAGTGGTCGTCGAGGGCCTGGCCGCCCTCGGCGAGGAAGGCGGCGTAGGCGGCCCGGCGGCCGGGGGACGCGGGGACGGCCCGCAGCAGCTCCAGCGCCCGGCGCTTGAGCTCCCAGACGGCGTCGCGGTCGATCAGCGCGTCGTGGCGCAGGACGGCCTCACGGAGGGTGGCGGCGCGGGCGAGCAGCGTCCCGGCCTCCTCGCGGGCCGCTCCGGTCAGGTAGGCGAACTCGGGGATCTCCTCGACCCGCAGATGGACGGGGTCGGGGAAGCGGCGGGAGGAGGGGCGGTAGGGCGAGGGGTCGGTGGGCGGTCCGGGGACGGCCGCGTGAAGGGGGTTGACCTGGAGGAAGTCGGAGCCGGCGGAGCGGCCGGCCCAGGCGGCGAGGTCGGCCAGGTCGCCCAGGTCGCCCATGCCCCAGGAGCGGGCGGACAGCAGGGAGTAGAGCTGGACCAGGAAGCCGTGGCCGCGCCCGGGGGGCCCGGGCAGCCGCTCGGGCGCGACGATCAGCGGCGCGCTCGCGGACCGTCCGTCGGGGGTGCGGGCGCGCAGGACGTGCCCGCCGTACGGGAGGGGGCCCGCGCCCGATTCCGCGCCCGATTCCGCGCCCCAGGGGAGCGTCGTGCCGTCCTCCGTCTCGACGCTCAGGGACGTGCCCTCGGGGAGCGGGAGCGGGGGCGGGGAGCCCACGCGGCCCCGCAGGACGACGGCCGGGGGCAGCAGCCTGCCGCGCTCGGCCTGCTCGCGGGCCTCCAGGGCGTCCCGGACGGTCCGGGGGGTGGAGGCGTCGACGCCCAGCGCGGCGAGGACGGCGACGAGGGTGTCCTCGGGGACCCGGACGACGCTGCCGGGCGCCGTCTCGTAGGACGTGGCGACGCCGTGCAGCTCGGCGAGGCGTGCTCTGTCCATCCGGGCCTCCGTGGTCGCCACCGCCGACGGCTTCTGCCTACCCACTCCGCGCGGCGGACGACACATCCGTACATCCCGCCGGGCATTACCGGCAGTTCGGTCACCTGCGTTGACACCGCTTCAGCGCTGGTGATGGGCTCGTCGCGGCTTTCCGGGGCGCCGCCCCGAACCTTGGTCCCGCAACGCGTCCGGAGGAGAAGAACGATGCCCCACGGAAGCAAGCGGACCGGCCGGGCCGTGGGCACGGGACGTCTGGGACGCCCCGGACCGCGCCGCGCCGGGGTCACCGTGCTGGCGGCCGCGCTCCTCGGCGGGCTGCTCGGCGGGGCCGGGGACGCCGTCGCCGACCCCCTGCCGGGTGACGCCGCGTCGGCCGCCGCCGGCTCGCCGGACCGGGAGAGCGCC
Source organism: Streptomyces sp. NPDC037389 (assembly GCF_040636475.1). NCBI lineage: Bacteria > Bacillati > Actinomycetota > Actinomycetes > Kitasatosporales > Streptomycetaceae > Streptomyces > Streptomyces sp. NPDC037389. Next base: position 124,421 of record NZ_JBEZUS010000011.1, on the reverse strand, counting down.
GGGGCCCTGCCGCCGGTGTGGCCGCGCCCCCAGTCGGCGCGGGCCCTGGGCGCGTTCGCGCGGGTGGGCGACGAGGTCACGCTGATGGCCGATCAGGGGACCGACCAGTACGCCCTGGAGGCGCTGCGCGACGTGCTGCGCGCCCAGGGCGCCCGGACGGTCGTCGACGCGCAGCCCGGCGGCACCCCGCCGGCCGACGGCCTGATCGTCTACGCGGGCGGGAAGGCCGCCGAGGACACGCTGCGCTCGCTGGGCGCCCAGCCGGTCGACGACCTGCCCACGGGCGGCTACCGGCTGGCCGCCGGGCAACTGGACGGGCGGCCGGTGGTGGCGCTGGCGGGCGTGGGCGAGGACGGGCTCTTCCACGCGGCACAGACGCTGCGTCAGCTGGCCGTGGCGCACGACGGCGGCCGCGCGTTCGCGGGGGCCGTGATCCGCGACTGGCCGGGCACGGCGGTGCGCGGACTGACCGAGGGCTTCTACGGACAGCCCTGGTCGCACCAGCAGCGGCTGGCGCAGCTGGACTTCCTGGGCCGCACCAAGCAGAACCGCTATCTCTACGCGCCCGGCGACGACCCCTACCGCCAGGCCCGCTGGCGCGCCCCCTACCCGGCCGAGCGGCGCGCGGAGTTCCGGGAACTGGCCGAGCGGGCCCGCCGCAACCATGTGACGCTGGGCTGGGCGGTCGCGCCAGGGCAGGAGATGTGCTTCTCGTCGGCCTCGGACATGCGGGCGCTCAAGCGCAAGGCCGACGCGATGTGGGCGCTGGGGGTGCGCGCCTTCCAGCTCCAGTTCCAGGACGTCAGCTACAGCGAGTGGCACTGCGACGCGGACGCCGACGCGTTCGGCTCCGGGCCGGAGGCGGCGGCGAAGGCGCAGGCGAAGGTCGCGGGCGAGCTGGCGAAGCATCTGGCGGCCAAGGGGCCGGAGGCGGCCCCGCTGTCGCTGCTGCCGACCGAGTACTACCAGGACGGGCGCACCACCTTCCGGCGCGCGCTGGCCGGGGCGCTGGACCCGCGGGTGGAGGTGGCCTGGACGGGGGTGGGGGTGGTGCCGAAGACCATCACCGGCGGTGAACTGGCCGACGCCCGGGCGGCCTTGGGGCATCCGCTGGTGACCATGGACAACTACCCGGTCAACGACTTCGCGCAGGACCGTATCTTCCTCGGCCCGTACACCGGCCGCGAGCCGGCCGTGGCCGCGGGCTCCGTCGCGCTGCTGGCCAACGCGGCGGCGCAGCCCATCGCTTCGCGCATCCCGCTGTTCACCGCCGCCGACTACGCGTGGAACCCGCGCGGCTACCGGCCCGACGAGTCCTGGCGGGCGGCCGTCGACGACCTCGCGGGCGGGCAGTCGGGCGACGCGGCGACGCGGGAGGCCCTGCGGGCGCTCGCCGCGAACGACGCGTCCTCGGTACTCGGCGGTGAGGAGTCGGCGTATCTGCGCCCGCTGCTGGACGCCTTCTGGGACGCGCAGGGCACGGCGGACGCGGGCAGGCTAACCGAGGCCGCCGACCGGCTGAAGGCGGCCTTCCGCACCATGGCCGACGCCCCCGCCCGGCTCACCCCGCTGCTCGGCGGTGAGGTGCGGCCGTGGCTGGAGCAGCTGGGCCGGCACGGCGAGGCGGGGCAGCGGGCCGTGGACATGATCACCGCGCAGGCGCGGGGCGACGGCGCGGCGGCCTGGCAGGCCCAGCTGGACATCCAGCGACTGCGCGAGGCGATCACGACGGGCCGGGCGACCGTGGGCAAGGGCGTGCTGCTGCCGTTCCTCGATCAGGCCCTGGCCCGGGCCAACGGCTGGACCGGCGTCGACCGGCCGCTGCGCACGGCGGGCGCGGCCACCGACGGCGACCCGGCCACGGCCGTCACCCCCCGGCCGGGGGTCCCGCTGTCCGTACGGCTGCCCCGGCCGCGTCCGCTGACCGTGGTCACCCTGCTCACCCAGCCCGCGCCCGGGGCGGCCGGCGTGGTCGAGGCCCATGACCCGGCCCGGGGCTGGCAGCCGCTGGGCAAGGTCGCGGACGGCGGCTGGACCCAGCTGCCGGGCAAGGGCGTACGGGCCGACGCGCTGCGCGTGGTGTGGGGCGGCGGTGCCACCCCGCCCGCGGTGCACGAGCTCACCCCGTGGTTCGCCGACAGCCCCACCGCCGACGTCGAGCTGACCGGCGGCGACACGGACGCGGAGATCGGCGGGCGGCCCGCGGTCGTCGAGCTCCGCATGATCAATCAGCGTCCGGAGGCGATCCGGGAGCGGCTCGCCGTCGCCGCGCCGGCGGGCGTGACCGTCAAGGCCCCGGCCGAGCTCACCGCCGTGCGCGGGGGCGTGACCACGGCCCGGATCGAGCTGTCGGTGCCGGCGGGGGCGCCCGCCCGGACGTTCACGGTGCCCGTCCGGCTGGCCGGGCAGGAGAAGACGGTGACCGTCCGCGCGTATCCGCCGACCGGCGGCCCGGACCTGGCGCGCGGCGCCCGGGCGACGTCCTCCGGCGACGAGACCGCCGCCTTCCCCGCCTCGGCCGCGATCGACGGCGATCCGCGCACCCGCTGGTCGTCCCCGCGCACCGACGCCGCCTGGTGGCAGCTGGAGCTGGCCCGTCCGGTCCGGCTGGGCCGGCTGGTGCTCCACTGGCAGGACGCCCACCCCGTCCGCTACCGGGTCCAGGTCTCGCCGGACGGCCGCACCTGGCGGGACGCGGCGTTGGTCACCGACGGCAAGGGCGGCGTGGAGTCGGTGCGCATGGACGCGCCGGACGCGCGGTTCGTGCGCGTCCAGGGCGAGAAGCGGGCCACTCGCTTCGGGTATTCGCTGTGGGAGGTGGAGGCCTACGCCGTGCGGGAGCCCGCCAAGGGCTCCTGAGCGGGGGCGCCGGGCCCTGCCCGGCGCCGCCCGCGCGTGGCCGTGAACGACGAAGGCCCGGTCGTCTCAGGCGGAAATGCCGTCGATCCGGGCCATCGCGTCCTCCGCGCCGTATGCCTCCAGGTAAGGCAACCAGCGCGGATCCCTATGGCCCGTGCCGATGATCCGCCACGCCAGGCCGGACGGCGGCGCGGGCTGATGGCGCAGCCGCCAGCCCAGCTCCCACACGTGCCGGTCGGCCTTGACGTGGTTGCAGCGACGGCAGGCCGCCACCACGTTCTCCCAGTTGTGCTGGCCGCCGCGGCTGCGCGGGACGACGTGGTCGACGCTGGTTGCGACGCCACCGCAGTACGCGCAGCGTCCGCCGTCCCTGGCGAAGAGGGCACGGCGGGTGAGCGGGACGGGGCCCCGAAAGGGCACCCGCACGAAGCGCTTCAGCCGGACGACGCTGGGTGCGGGGATGGTGCAGGTCGCGCTGTGCAGAAAGGCGCCGGTGTCCTCAAGGCTGACCGCCTTCTCATTGAGGACGAGTATGAGCGCGCGGCGGAGCGGTACGACGCCGAGCGGCTCGTACGACGCGTTGAGGACCAGGACATGCGGCACGGGTGCCTCCTTGTACGCCGGCGGCGCGTGGCTCGCGCCGGGACGATCTCCTGCAAGTGTCCCCTGGCCCCCGCCACAAGCGCCACCATCATCGGGTAACGGGTCTCAGGTGTTTTGAGGCACACCCCGGACAATCACGGCCACGCACGCGCAAGACGTGTCCCATCTCGAACACAACAACGGAGCATTTCGTCTGCCCCGTTAGTGTGGTGGACCGGCCCGTACCACTCCTCGCCACGGGTCACGTCCCCTATCGAAGGATTTCTGCTGTGTTCCGGTCCGCTGCTCTGGCCGCAGACGCGACGCCCCGCCCGGGGTCCCTGGACGAGGCCCAACGCACGGCGGGCGACGCCGCGGGCTGGGTCGAGGAGAACTGGTCCATCTGGCTGAGCAACGGCCTGCGGATCATCCTGATCGTCGTGATCGCGGTGGCCATGCGCTCCCTGATCCGCAGGGCCATCACCAAGCTGATAGAGCGGATGAACCGCACCGCCCAGGCCGTCGACGGCACTGCCCTGGGCAGCCTGCTGGTCAACGCCGAGCGGCGCCGCCAGCGTTCGGAGGCCATCGGCTCGGTGCTGCGCAGCATCGCCTCGTTCCTGATCATGGGTACGGCGGCGCTGACCGTGCTCTCCGTACTCAAGATCAACCTGGCGCCGCTGCTGGCCAGCGCCGGTGTCGCGGGTGTGGCCATCGGTTTCGGCGCCCGGAATCTCGTGACCGACTTCCTCTCGGGCGTCTTCATGATCCTGGAGGACCAGTACGGCGTCGGCGACGAGGTCGACGCGGGCGTCGCCAAGGGCACCGTCATCGAGGTCGGGCTGCGCGTGACCAAGCTGCGCGGCTCCGACGGCGAGATCTGGTACGTCCGCAACGGCGAGGTCAAGCGGATCGGCAACCTCAGCCAGGGCTGGGCCACCGCGGGCGTCGACGTGCAGGTGCGCTCGGACGAGGACCTGGACCGGGTGCGCGCGGTGATCGAGCGCACCGGCGAGGAGATGCAGAAGGCCGAGCCGTGGAACGAGCGGCTGTGGGAGTCCGTCGAGGTGCTGGGCCTGAACGCGGTCTACCTCGACTCGGTGGTCGTCCGGGTGTCGGCCAAGACCGTGCCGGGCAAGGCGCTCTCCGTGGAGCGCGAGCTTCGCTGGCGGATCAAGCGCGCCCTGGACGCCGAGGGCATCCCCGTGGTCGGTCAGCCGCAGGAGCCGGAGCTGCGGACGACGCCGCTCGGGGCGGACCCGGCCGCGGCCGTCGCCGCCCCGTCCGCCATGGCCAACCCCACCTCCCCGCAGTCACTGGCCACGGCGCCGATACCGCCGGTGCCGCCGGGCGTGACGCTCGGCAAGCCGTAGCCCCCGGAGCATGAGAGGGCCCCCTCGCCGCCGATGTGGCGAGGGGGCCCTTGGTCTGTCCCTTGATCTGCTCAGGGAAGGTCAGCCCTCCCGGAGGACCTTGTCCAGGAAGTCGTCGAGGTTGCCGCGCAGCCGGTCCATGCGCTCCTCGACGGAGAGGGACTCCTTGTAGCGCATGGACATCAGCGGCGTCTTCTTCCCCCGTACGTACAGCGAGCAGGCCAGGTCCGCGCACATATAGGCGCCGACCGTGTTGCCGTCGCGGCCGGAGGCGCCGACCTTGCGGGCGGCCAGCAGGGAGACGCCCGAACCGCCGTGCGCGGTCAGGCACAGCGAGCACATGGTGGTCTTGGTCAGGGCCCGGGGCCCACCCTGCGGCACCCGCAGGGTGACGCCCACCATCTCACCGGCGCGCTCCGTCACGAGATAGCCCCGGTCCGGGGCGCCCGGGTCCCGCCAGCCCAGGAAGTCCAGATCGGCCCAGGGGAGCCCGTCGAGCTCCCGGGGCAGGCTCATCCTGCGGGCCTCGCCCTTCGAGCAGTTGACGAAAGAGGCGCGTATCTCGCTGTCGCCCAGTGGTTCCATGCGTCGGGAACCTACCGGCGGGACCAGCGGGATGTCGCGTTATTTTTGCCTCGGAACATCCTCGGAATTTTGGGTTCCGCCGGTCCGGACTCCTTGACGGTGCGGCTGACCTGCGCCTAACGTCCTGGGCAACCAATAGGAAAGTTTCTTTACAGACTGTCGAGGGACGACCTCGAGGGCGGGGGACCAAGCGCCATGGCCGGAACCGGAATCCCCGGGACGCCTCGCGTCCTGCGCGCGATGAACGACCGCGCCGCGCTGGACCTGCTGATCAGCCACGGTTCCCTGACCCGTACCCGCCTCGGCGAGCTCACCGGGCTGTCCAAGCCCACCGCCTCCCAGCTGCTCGCCCGGCTGGAGGCCGCCGGGCTGGTGCGCGCCGTCGGCAATGTCACCGGCCGCCCCGGACCCAACGCCCAGCTGTACGAGGTGAACCCGGCGGTCGCCCATGTGGCCGGGCTCGCCGTCGACAAGGAGGGCATCTCGGCCGCCGTCGCGGACATCGCGGGCACCGTGCTCGGCGAGCACCGCGTCGAGGCCGACGTCACGGACGAGGGGGTGCCCGGCCGCGCCGCCCACCTGGTGGCCGCCGCGGTCGACGGCGCGCTGACCGCCGCCGGCCTGGGCTGCGAGGCCCTCCACCGCACGGTCATCGGCACCCCCGGCGCCCTCGACCCGCACACCGGCACCCTGCGCTACGCCCCCCACCTGCCCGGCTGGCACTCCCGCACCCTGCGCGCCGAGCTCGCCGAGGTCATCGGCACGCCGGTCGTCATCGAGAACGACGTCAACCTCGCCGCCGTCGCCGAGCGCCACACCGGTGCCGCGCACGACACCGACGACTACGTCCTGGTCTGGATCGACGAGGGCGTCGGCGCGGCCATCGTCCTCGGCGGCCGGCTGTTGCGCGGGGCCACCGGCGGCGCCGGCGAGATCGGCTACATGCCCCTGCCCGGCGCCCCGCTCGCCCGTGGGAAGGCCAGGAAGGCCCCGGACGGCGGGGGCGGCTTCGAGATGCTCGTGGGCATCCCGGCCGTGGCCTCCCTGGCGCGCGAGCACGGCTTCGACGCCCCCACCGGCCCCGAGGCGCTGGAGCGCGCGGCGCGCACCCCCGGCCCGGCCGCCGACGCCTTCCTCGCCGAGCTGGGGTCGCGTGTCGCCACCGGGCTCGCGGCGGTCGTCGCCGTCGTCGACCCGGAGCTGATCGTGCTCTCGGGCGTGGTCTGCCGGGCCGGTGGCGAGCGGCTCCGCGAGGTGGTCGAGGCCGGGCTGACCGGGCTCGCCCTGCCCCGGCCCCGGCTGCGGCTGAGCGAGGTGGCGGGCTCGCCCATCCTCATCGGCGCCCTGCGCACCGCCCTCGCCGACGTCCGGAACGACGTCTTCGACACCGCCTGAGCCCCCTCCACCACTCCCCCGGCTTCCCCCCACCGCGCGACATCCCCCCGTCCACCGCCGCCAAGGAAGCTCCGCCATGCAGCGCTTACGACACCGCCGCACACTCGGTGTGCTCGTCCCCTTATTGGTGACCGCGGGATTGCTCCTCTCCGGCTGCGCCCGCCCCTCCGTGGGCAGCGCCGAGGACGACCCGACCCGCCCGGTGACGCTCCGGTTCTGGCACGGCTGGTCGGAGAAGAACGAGGTCGCGGCCGTCGACGCCGCGATCGCCCGGTTCGAGCGGCGGCACCCCAACATCCGGGTGGTGACGACCGGGAACGTCACGGACGACGCCATCAACCAGGCCCTGCGGGCGGGCGGCGGTGTCACTCCCGACGTGGTGTCGTCCTTCACCACCGACAACGTCGGCCAGTACTGCTCCTCGGGGATGTGGGCCGACCTCGACCCCTTCCTGCGGAAGTCCGGCCTGGACAAGACGGCCGTCTTCCCGGGGACCCTCCTCGGCTACACCTCCTACCGCGGCCGGCAGTGCGCCCTCCCGCTGCTCGCCGACGCCTACGGGCTCTACTACAACCTGGACGCCTTCGAGGAGGCCGGCATCACCCGGCCGCCGCGCACGATGTCGGAGTTCAAGGAGGCGGCCGTCAAGCTCACCCGGCGGGCCGCCGGGGGCTCGTACGAACAGCTGGGCTTCATGCCCGGCTTCCGGTTCTACGAGAACAGCCCGGACCGGCTCTTCGCCCAGTGGGCTCCCACCTACTTCAACGCCGACGGGACGTCCCGGCTCGCCCGGGAGCCCGCGGCGAAACAGTTCCTCCGCTTCCAGCGGGACCTGGTCACCGCCCTCGGCGGCTACACCCCGCTGGAACGGTTCCGCACCACCTTCGGCGCGGAGATGTCCGCGCAGAACGCCTTCCGCACGGGAAAGGTCGCCATGCACCTCGACGGTGAGTGGCGCGGCCGGATGCTCAAGGAGGTCGGCGCGGGCTTCCGCTGGGGCACGGCCCCCATGCCCGTACCCGACGACCAGGCCGACGCCTACGGGCGCGGCTTCCTCACCGGCACGGTCGTCGGCATCGCGCACAGCAGCAGGCATCAGAACGCGGCCTGGGAACTGGTGCGGTTCCTGACGACCGACACCGATCAGGTCGTCGCCTTCGCGAACGCCATCCACAACCTGCCCTCCACCAAGGCCGCGCTCGCCTCGCCCGCGCTCGACGCCGACCCCGCCTTCCGCACCTTCGTCGACATCGCCGCCGACTCGCACAGCGTCTCCATGCCGCCCTCGGCCAACGGCGGGATGTACTTCCTCGCCCTGCGGGACTTCGCCTACGACAGCGAGGCGGGCCGGGTCCCCGACCTGGACCGGGGGCTGCGCCGTCTCGACCGGCGGATCGACGCCGACACCCGGCAGACCGCCGGCTGACCCGCCCGCACGTCCGCACCGTCCGCCACCCGACGAAGGCCCTGCCATGGCACACCTCGCCACCGCCCCCGGCCCCCGCCGCCGGCACACCCGGGAACGCCTGCGCGTCCTCGGCTTCCTCTCCCCCTGGCTGATCGGCTTCACCGTCTTCTTCGGCTATCCGCTGATCGCCACCGTCTACTTCTCGTTCATGCGCTACAACCAGATCCGGCCCCCGTCCTTCGTGGGGCTGCGCAACTGGCGTTACGTGTTCACGCAGATGCCGCTGTTCGGGCCGGCGTTATGGAACACGCTGTGGCTGGTCGTGGTCATGGTGACCCTGCGCGTCGTCTTCGGGCTGGGCACCGGACTGCTGATCACCAAGGTGAAGACGGGCGCGGGCTTCTTCCGCACCGCCTTCTACCTGCCCTTCCTCGCCCCGCCCGTGGCCGCCACGGTCACCTTCGTCTTCCTCCTCAACCCGGGCACCGGCCCGGTGAACGACGCCCTCGCGGCACTCGGCGTCCCCGCGCCCGACTGGTTCAACGACCCCCACTGGGCCAAGCCCTCGCTGGTGCTGCTGTCGCTGTGGGGCATCGGCGACCTGATGGTCGTCTTCCTGGCCGCCCTGCTGGACGTGCCCAAGGAGCAGTACGAGGCCGCGAAGCTCGACGGCGCGGGTGCGTTCGCGACGTTCCGCTATGTCACCTGGCCGGCGATCACCCCGGTGGTGATGTTCGCGGTCGTGACGGGCGTCGTACAGACGATGCAGTACTACACGCAGGCGCTCGTCGCCGGGAAGCTCGCCTCCGGAGTCGGCGTCGGCCCCGGCTCGACCGTCCAGCCCGGCTATCCGGACCACTCCACGCTCACCGTGACCCAGCTCGTCTACTCGCTCGGCTTCCAGAACTTCAACACCGGTGCCGCGTGCGTGCTCTCCCTGGTGCTCTTCGCCATCGCCATGGCCGCCGCCTCGCTGCTGATACGCGGCCGCGCCGGGCTGCTCGGGGCGAAGGACCGGCCATGAGACGAGGCCGCGTCCTGCACTGGATCGCCGTGCACACCACCGCCGTGGCGGCGGCGCTCTTCTTCACCCTGCCGTTCGTGTTCGTCCTCCTCACCTCCGTGATGAGCGACGAACAGGCCATGAGCGGCGAGCTGTGGCCGCGCGCCTGGCACTGGTCCAACTACGCGGAGGTCCTCCGCACCCCCGGCTTCCTCACCTGGTGGCGGAACTCGTTGCTGTACGCCGGGCTCGGCACGCTGTTCACCGTGTGCTCCTCCGTCCCGGTCGCCTACGCGCTCGCCCGGTTCCGCTTCCGGGGCCGGCGGGCCGCGCTCGGCCTCGTGATCGCCACGATGACGCTGCCACCGCAGGTCGTCGTCATCCCCATGTATCTGGTGTGGGCCCAGCAGCTGCATCTGTCGGGGACGCTGTGGCCGCTGATCGTGCCGCTGGCGTTCGGCGACGCGTACTCCATCTTCCTGCTGCGGCAGTTCCTGCTCACCATCCCCGGCGAGTACCTGGAGGCCGCGCGGCTCGACGGCTGCGGCGAGCTGCGCACGTTGCTGCGCGTCGTCGTGCCGATGGCGAAGCCGGGCATCGCGGCGGTCGCGCTGTTTCAGTTCTTCGCCTGCTGGAACGATTATTTCGGGCCGCAGATCTATGCCGCCCAGAACCCGGGCGCCTGGACGCTGAGTTACGGACTGGAGTCCTTCAAGAGCGCCCACAGCGTCAACTGGAATCTGACGATGGCCGCCACCCTGCTGGTCATGGCACCGGTCATCGCCGTCTTCTTCTTCGCCCAGAAGGCCTTCGTCGAAGGCGTCACACTGACAGGAGTCAAGGGTTGAAGCTCGCAGTAGTGGGTGGTGGCTCCACCTACACCCCCGAACTCGTCGACGGATTCGCACGGCTGTGGGACGTCCTCGCCGTCGAGGAACTCGTCCTCGTCGACCCCGCGGCCGAACGGCTGGAGCCGGTCGGCGGCCTGGCGCGGCGCATCCTCGCCGCGCAGGGCCACCCGGGCCGGGTCAGCTGGACCGACGACCTCGACGCGGCCGTCGACGGCGCCGACGCCGTACTGCTCCAGCTGCGCGTGGGCGGCCAGGCGGCCCGCGAGCGGGACGAGACCTGGCCGCTGGAGTGCGGCTGCGTGGGGCAGGAGACCACGGGCGCGGGCGGCCTCGCCAAGGCGCTGCGGACGGTCCCGGTGGTGCTGGACATCGCCGAGCGGGTGCGCCGCCGCAACCCCGCCGCCTGGATCGTGGACTTCACCAACCCCGTCGGGATCGTCACCCGCGCCCTGCTGACCGCCGGGCACCGCGCGGTCGGGCTGTGCAACGTGGCCATCGGCTTCCAGCGGAAGTTCGCCGCCCTGCTCGGGGTGGCGCCCGGCGAGGTCGAGCTGGACCACGTCGGCCTGAACCACCTCACCTGGGAGCGGGAGGTGCGCGTCGGCGGCCGGGACGTCCTGCCCACGCTCCTCGCGGAGCACGGCGACGCGATCGCGGCGGACCTGCGGATGCCGCGCCGGCTGCTGGACCGGCTGGGCGTCGTCCCCTCGTACTACCTGCGCTACTTCTACGAGCACGACGCGGTCGTCGAGGAGCTGCGGACGAAGCCCTCGCGGGCGGCCGAGGTCGCGGCGATGGAGCGCACGCTGCTGGAGATGTACGCCGACCCGGCGCTGGACCGCAAGCCGGAGCTGCTGGCGAAGCGCGGCGGGGCGTTCTACTCGGAGGCCGCCGTCGCGCTGACGTCATCGCTGCTGACCGGCACCGGGCCCGTCCAGGTGGTCAACACGCTCAACAACGGCACGCTGCCCTTCCTCCCCGACGACGCCGTCGTCGAGGTGCCCGCGGCGGTGGACGCGGCCGGGGCGCGCCCCCTGCCCGTACGGCCGCTGGAGCCGCTGCACGCCGGGCTGGTCGCGCATGTGACGGCCTATGAGCACCTGGCGTTGGAGGCGGCCCTGAAGGGCGGCCGGGACCGGGTCTTCGCGGCGCTCCTCGCCCATCCGCTCGTCGGCCAGACCGACCGCGCGGAGAAGCTGACGGACGCCCTCCTCCACCACAACCGGGAGCACCTGCCGTGGGCCTGATCGTGGCGATCGACGCGGGCGGCAGCAAGACCGATGTGGCCGTCCTCGGCCCGGACGGCGCGGTGGCCGCCCGGGCCCGGGGCGGTGGCTTCCGGCCGCAGTCGACGGGGGTCGAACGCGCCGTGGACACCCTCCAGGCAGCCGTCGCCGAGGCGCTGGCCGGGCTCCCCCGCCCGGCGGACGTCCGGCTCTTCTCGGCCTGCCTGGCGGGCGCCGACTTCCCCGTGGAGGAACGGGAGCTGGCGGAGGCCATCGCCCGGCGGAACCGGCCGGCGGGCGACCCGGCGACGGCTCCCCGCGTCCGGGTCGCCAACGACACCTTCGCGCTGCTGCGCGCGGGGCTGTCCGACGAGGGCGAGCCGGCGGGTGTCGCCGTCGTGTGCGGGGCGGGGATCAACTGCTCGGGGCTGGCGCCCGGGGGCCGGGTCGCCCGCTTCGCCGCCGTCGGGCGGATCTCGGGCGACTGGGGCGGCGGGGCGCACCTGGCCGAGGAGGCGGTGTGGTGGGCGGCGCGGGCGGCGGACGGGCGCGGCGAGGCGACGGCCCTCGCACGGGAACTCCCCGCCCACTTCGGGCTGTCCACGATGCCGGAGCTGATCGAGGCCCTCCACCTGGGGCGGATCGAGCGGGCGCGGCGGCACGAGCTGGCGCCGGTGCTCTTCGCCGTGGCGGCCGCCGGTGACGCGGTGGCCGGGGCGATCGTGGCGCGGCAGGCCGACGAGGTGGTCGCCCTGGCCGCGGCCGCCCTGGACCGGCTGGGGCTGCTCGACGCGGCGGTGCCGGTGGTGCTGGGCGGCGGGGTGCTCGCGGCCCGCCATCCGCTGCTGCACGAACGCGTCGTGAAGGGGCTGGCCGGGCGGGCGCCCCGGGCCGTGCCCCGCGTCGTGACCGCGCCGCCCGTGCTGGGGGCGGCGCTGCTGGCCCTCGACCGCCTCGGGGCGCCGGCCGCCGCCTACGCCCGGCTGCGCGCGCACTTCGCGTAACGAACGAGAACGGCGGAAACCGCGCCGTGGACTCCCGCCTTCCTGGCCGGAATCCACGGCGCGGCGCCATGTTCGCGTCATGTTCACGCCGTGAGAGACGTCACCGCGAGCGGCCGTCCGCCGTAAATCCTTCGCACGGGATCGTTCTGGCCCGGTGGACTTCCTGACACCCGCGTCAATAGCGGGATTGGCCAGAAATTCCTCCCCTTCCGCTTGTTGACCATTCATATACCCAATGTCCGTATTCGGGCCAACGATTTCACCCCCTCTTCAAGATCGTGGAAGCATCCCGCCACGCATGGATTGATCACGAAATACGACAAAGAACTGCCGCAACCCGCCCCAAAAGGGCGTTGCTGAGCATTCGTGACAGCCCCTGCTCCCGAACCACAGATCCCGAGGGGGGATACACGTATGTCGAAGAACGTCACCCGCCGCGTCGTCCTGCGCGGTACCGCGATAGCCGTCGCCGGAGCGGCCCTCGCCGCTCCGGCCGCCATGGCGGCGACCCGCGCCGCCATGCCCATGGACCACTCCGGCATGGACCACACCGGTCACGGCTCCCACGACCCCCAGCCCTTCGACGAGGTCTACCAGGGCCGGCGCATCGTCGGCGCGCCCGTCACCGGCGGCCACGAGGCCCACCACGGCGGCTTCGCCGTGACGATCGACGGCAAGGAACTGCACGTCATGCGGAACGCGGACGGCACCTGGATCAGTGTGATCAACCACTACCAGACCTTCGCCGACCCGCTGTCGCTCACCCGCGCCGCCGTCGAGAAGCTCCAGGGCGCCGTGCTCGTCCCGATCACCACCTCCTGACCTTTTCCGTCTGCCGACCGCCCGGCCCGATACGGCCGGCCCCCCGACCCGAGAGGACGTAGACCCCCATGGCAGTGCGCAAGAACCAGGCGACCCTGACGGCCACGGAGAAGCGCAACTTCGTCAACGCCGTGCTGGCGCTGAAGAAGAGCGGCAAGTACGACGAATTCGTGCGGACGCACAACGAGTTCATCATGAGCGACGGCGACGACACCGACCGCGTCGGCCACCGTTCGCCGTCCTTCCTTCCCTGGCACCGCCGGTTCCTCCTCCAGTTCGAGCAGGAGCTCCAGAGAATCGATTCTTCGGTGACGCTCCCCTACTGGGACTGGACCGCCGACCGCACCACCACCGCCTCCATATGGGGCGCCGACTTCCTCGGCGGCAACGGCCGCAGCCGCGACGCGCAGGTCACCACCGGCCCGTTCGCGTACTCCACCGGCCAGTGGAACATCAACGTCTCGGCCGACAGCCGCCCCTACCTCCAGCGGGAGATGGGCACGAGCGTCCGCGCGCTGCCCACCCGTGCCGAGGTCGACTCCGTGCTCGCCATGGCCGTCTACGACATGGCCCCCTGGAACAGCGCCTCCGACGGCTTCCGCAACAACCTCGAGGGCTGGCGCGGCGTCAACCTCCACAACCGCGTGCACGTGTGGATGGGCGGCCAGATGGCCACCGGCGTCTCCCCCAACGACCCGGTCTTCTGGCTGCACCACTGCTTCATCGACAAGCTGTGGGCCGACTGGCAGCGCCTGCACCCCGCCTCGGGCTACCTGCCGACCGGCGGCACCACCAACGTCGTGGACCTCAAGGACACCATGCGTCCGTGGAACAACGTGACCCCGGCCGACATGCTCGACCACACGAAGTTCTACACCTACGACCGCTGACGACATCTCCACCGCGGTGTGCGACGCCGGGGGTTGCCGGGCCCGACGGCCCGTCACCCCCGGCGTTCCCCGCTTTCCGGGCGCTCCCCGTCCGCACGGGAACCGAACAGACGCCCACCGCGTGAAACGGGGTGAAAGGCCGAAAAGGACACCCGGGCGACGCTCACGACCCGTGCAAGATCGATGCACAAGATGCACAACCGGTGTGTTTGTCAGTCCCTGCGGCCATACTGCTGGCCTGGCACCCGTTCCCCGCCGCCCGGGGGACAGCGGGCCGCGGCGACCGAGGGGGAGGTCACGTGTCACCAGCGCAGCCGGATACGGGGACGCGGCGCACCGCGTGGCGCGAGGGCATGGAGCGGCTCGCGGACGCCGCCACGACGGAGCCCGGCAGACTCCGCGTCATCGGCGCGGTCCTGGCCGCGCTGCTGGTCGCCTTCGGCGCGGTCACCGCCTGGCAGGTCGCCGACCGGTCGTCGGCGGCGGACGCCGTGATCGACCGCAGCCAGCCGCTGAGCACCGACGCCGCCGACATCTACCGCTCCCTGGCCGACGCCGACACGGCCGCCGCGGCGGGCTTCCTGGCCGGCCGGGACGAGCCCCGGACCGTCCGCCAGCGCTACGAGAAGGACATCGGCGTCGCCTCCGAGCTCCTGGTGAAGGCCGCCGCCGACACCGGCGGATCCGACTCCGCCCGCGAGCAGATAGCCCGGCTCAATCAGCAACTCCCCGTCTACACCGGCCTGGTGGAATCGGCCCGCGCGGCGGGCCGGCAGGGCCTACCGCTGGGCGGCGCCTATCTGCGCTACGCCAGCGACCGGATGCGCGAGGAACTGCTGCCGGCCGCCCGTGCCCTCTACGAGGCCGAGACCGGGCGCCTGCGTTCCGACTACGCGGACGCCAAGTCCTGGCCCTGGGTGGCCCTCGCCACCGGCGTCGTGGCCCTCGGCGCCCTCGGCTGGGCCCAGCGCCGCGCCTTCCTGCGCACCAACCGGGTGTTCAACCACGGCCTCCTCGCCGGGACCGCCGCCGGCACGGTGGTCCTGCTGTGGCTGACCGTCGGCCACGCCGTGGCCCGCGCGGACCTGACCGACTCCTACGAGAACGGGGCCAAGTCCCTCCAGGTGCTGAGCGAGGCCCGGATCGCCTCCCTCCAGGCCCGGGGGGACGAGAGCCTGACCCTGGTGGCGCGGGGCGCCGTGCTCACCCCGGCGGGCGACGACGCCTACGAGGCCAGCTACCGCGCGGGCATGCGCAAGCTGATCGGCGGCGACGTCACCGGCTCCGGCGAGCCCGCCCCGGACAGCCTGCTGGGCCGGGCCCGCTCCCTCGCGGACGGCGCGGAAGGACGCGATCCGGTGCTGGCGGCGATCCGTGACGTCGCGCAGTGGCAGCAGCGGCACGGCGAGGCCCGCGGCGCCGACGTCGGCGGGTACTACGGCCAGGCGCTCGCCAAGGTGATCGGGGAGAAGGGCAGCGCCAAGGGCAGCACCGGCGAATCGTTCGACCAGGTGGAATCCGCGCTGCGCGGAGCCCTCGCCCACGAGGAGGACGACTTCCGCCGGGCGGCGGAGGACGGGCGCGGCGCGTTCACGGGGCTGGCGGCCGGAGCCGCCGTCCTGGCCGTGCTGGGTGCCGCGGGCGCGGTGCTCGGCATCGGCCGCAGGCTGTCGGAGTACCGGTGAGACGGGGAGGCGCAGCGATGGGCGGACGACGCGGAACCCGGACCCGGGCCGCGGTGACGGCCGGCGTGTGGACGCTCGCCGTGACCGTGGGCGCGGCCGTCCTGCCGGCGGCGCGCCCCACCGGCCCCGTGGCCCACGCCACCGCCCCGGCGGCGGTGCGCGCGCCCGCGACGTGCGTCGCCCCGGAGGCGAGCCTGCGCCCCTCGACGGCCGACGGCCCGGCCGTCCGGCGCGTCAAGGAGCGCGGCCGGCTGATCGTCGGTGTCGACCAGAACAGCTACCGCTGGGGCTATCGCGACCCCGCCACCGGCGAGCTCAGCGGCTTCGACATCGACCTGGCCCGCGCCATCGCCAAGGCCATCCTCGGCGACCCCGGCAAGGTCGTCTTCCTGGCGATCCCCACGAACCAGCGCATACCCGCCCTGGAAAAGGGCAAGGTGGACATCATCGCGCGCACCATGACGATCAACTGCGAGCGGGTCCGGCAAGTCTCCTTCTCCACGGCCTACTTCGAGGCCGGACAGCAGGTGCTGGCCCCCAAGGCCTCACCGGTCACGGCGTTCGACGACAGCTTGAGGGGGAAGAAAGTCTGTACGGCCAAGGGATCCACGGGCGAGACCGAGCTGAAGAACGAGTCGCACGGCGCGTCCGTGCTGACCGTGCCCAATCAGCTCGACTGCCTGGTCCGGCTCCAGCTCGGACAGGTCGACGCGGTGATCACCGACAGCGCCCTGGCCGCCGGACAGGCGGCCCAGGACCCGTCCGTGCGACTGGTCGGCAAACCGTTCACCACCGAGTCCTACGGCGTGGCGATGAACCTCAAGGACGAAGACCTGGTACGCCGGGTCAACGCGGTACTGGAGGACTACCGCCGGGGCGGTGAGGCGAGCCCCTGGATGCTGGCGTACCGCAAGTGGCTGGCGGCCGACCTCCAGGGGATCACCGCTCCGCCGGAGCCCCGGTACCGGGACTGACGGCACGGAAGGACCGAAGCACCACACCGTTCGCGCGCGGCACCGGCCGCGGGACAGGAGAGGGGACCGATGGCGGTCGCGGGGCCCACCGGGCCGGCCTTGACCCGCGAGGAGGTGGACCGTGCGCTGGCACGGCTCGGCGCGGAGCACGAGGCGGTCGAGTCCTCCCTGCTCGCCCTCCAGGACCACGCCGGGCGGCGGCTGCTGGAGGGCGCGGAGCTGACCGGCGCCACCAGGAGCCGGTGGGATTCCACCGAGCTGCTCATCACCCAGCTGTGGGTGTACTTCGACGCCTACACCGATGCCCTGGAGGCGGCCCGCGAACTGCGCGGCCGCCGCCGCTGGCCCACCTCGGGCGAGCTGTCCGAACTGACCGACCTGCTGCGCGGCACCGCCGTCACCCTGCCCGCCGGCCCGCCCCAGGCCGGCATGGTGACCCTGGGCGTGGCGGCCAGGCTGAGCGAGCGGCTGAGCCTCATGGAGCTCGTCGAGCGGATGAACTCCTGGTACGCCCAGGCACTGGACGTGGTCGTCATCGCCGACGCCGTCTGGTCGGCGCTGCCCACCCGGATCGACCTGCTCGCCGCCGAGCTGGGGCGCGTCCGCTCCCTCGCCCACTCCGTGGGCGTCCTGCCCGGCGAGCACCCCGCGGGCGACGACCTGGAGCGCCTCACCATGGAACTGGCCGCGCTGCGGTCCGAGGTGATATCCGATCCGCTCGTCTTCTGGACCGGCGCCCCGCCCGGCACCGCGCCCGGCGGCCGCCCCGACACCGCCCGCTACGACCGGGCCGAGCGCGCCCTGGAGGACCTGCGCCGGGAGGTGGAGGCCGTCCTCGACGTCCGGCAGGACGCCGAGCGCCGGCTGATGCGCGTGCGCGACGTACTCTCGCGCGCCGACCGCACCCTGGGCGAGGCGCGCCGGGCCCGGATGGAGGTCCTGTCGAAGATCGCCGCCTATGAGGTGCCCGTGGTCTCCGGCCCGCCGACCGTGCTCTACGAGCAGCTGGAAATGGCCGGCGAGTACCGCAGACGCGCCGCGTGGCACCGGCTCTCCCCGCTCCTGGAGAGCCTGGAGCAGCGCGCCGAGGAGGAGTTGCTGCGCGCCCGCGAGTCGCTGACCGCGGTCACGGCCCCCCTGGCCGTACGGGCCGAGCTGCGCGGCCGGCTCGACGCGTACAAGGCCAAGGCGGCGCGGCTGGGCCTGGCGGAGGACGGTCTCGTCGTGGAGCGGTACGACGTGGCGCGCCGCATGCTGTGGAGCGCGCCCTGCGATCTCGTCGCCGCCGAGCAGGCGGTGCTGCGCTATCAGCGGGCCGTGGCCGGGGCCCTGGCCCCGCAGGGCTCGACCGCCTCGGGAACCGACGGGCACAGGGGGACGCATGACCGGTGACGAGTGCCAGCGCCCGGGCTGCGCCGGCAGCTACGAGGACGTGGGTGGCGGCGAGCGGTACTGCGACACGTGCGGTCTCGCCCCCGTCGTCTCGCCGGGCGGGCAGATCGCCTCGCCCGCGACGGGGATGACGCACACGGGCGGGCGGGACGGGTCGGGGTCCTCGGGCTCATCCGGCTCGTCGGGGTCCTCGGGCTCGTCGGGCTCGTCGGGCTCATCCGGCTCGTCGGGGTCCTCCCGCTCGTCGTCGCGTTCGTCGGGGTCACGGCGGTCGGTGTCGGGGCGGCTGTCGCGTTCGGTGTCCGGGGGCACGGCGGGCGTCGTGACGCGGTCCGTCTCGGTGCGCAGCCGGAAGTCCGTCGCGTCCGGCGCCGGGCGCAACAAGCTGGGCGCGGGCCTGGTCAGCATGCCGGGCGTACCGCGCCCCGAGCCCCGGGCGGCGGTGCTGGAGCACGCGGAGGTGCCCGAGCGCAAGCGCTTCTGCAGCCGGAGCGACTGCGGCGCGCCCGTGGGGCGTTCGGGCCCCCACCGGGCGGGACGCACGGAGGGCTACTGCACCAAGTGCGGCCACCCGTACTCCTTCGTGCCGAAGCTGCGCCCGGGCGATGTGGTGCGCGGGCAGTACGAGGTGGCGGGCTGTCTCGCGCACGGCGGGCTCGGCTGGATCTACCTGGCCATCGACCGGGCCGTCGCCGACCGCTGGGTGGTCCTCAAGGGCCTCCTCGACACCGGCGACGAGGACGCGCTGGCCGCGGCCGTCGCCGAGCGGCGCTTCCTCGCGGAGATCGAGCACTCGAACATCGTCCGCATCTACAACTTCGTCGAACACCTCGACCAGCGCACGGGCAGCCTCGACGGCTACATCGTCATGGAGTACGTCGGCGGCAAGTCCCTCAAGGAGATCGCCAACGAGCGCCGCCACCCCGACGGGCGGCGCAACCCGCTGCCGGTCGGGCAGGCGTGCGCGTACGGCATCGAAGCGCTGGAGGCGCTGGCGCATCTGCACAGCCGCAATCTGCTGTACTGCGACTTCAAGGTCGACAACGCCATCCAGCAGCAGGACCAGCTGAAGCTGATCGACATGGGCGCGGTGCGGCGGATGGACGACGAGATCAGCCCCATCTACGGCACGATCGGCTACCAGGCCCCCGAGATCGCCGAGCTGGGCGCGTCGGTCGCCTCCGACCTCTACACGGTGGCGCGCACGCTCGCCGTGCTCACCTTCGACTTCCAGGGCTACACGAACGTCTTCGTGGACAGCCTCCCCGCCCCGGACCATATCGAGGTCTTCACCCGCTACGAGTCCTTCTACCGGCTGCTGGTGCGGGCCACCGACCCGGACCCGGCCCGGCGGTTCGCCTCCGCCGACGAGATGGCGGAGCAGCTGACGGGCGTCCTCCGCGAGGTCGTCGCCCTCCAGACGGGCACCCCGCGCCCCGCGCTGTCCACACTCTTCGGCCCCGAGCCGCGGGTGGTGGACACGGTCCTCTTCGAGGAGTGCGACCGCGATGTGTCCGCCCTGGGCGGCCGCGCTGCGGCGCCGCACCGGGGCGGATGGCCCCTCGGCGGCCTCCTCCGCAGACGCGTGGGGGGTACGCCGCCCCGGGCGGCGGGGGCGGGCGGCGTGGGGACGCCCGGCCTGGGGACCCATGGTGCGGGCGCGCGGCCGCCGGGCACCGGCGCCGGCGCGGCGGCGTCCGGCGCACCCGCCGGACGTGCCGTCCCGGTCGTCGGCATCAGACCCGCCAGGGCCACCGGCCCGACGGGCACCGGTCAGGGAACCACCGGCACGGCCCCCACGGGCCAGCCGGGCGCGGGCGGCCCCGCCGTGCCCCCCATCGGCGGGACACCGGCGGCACCGGCGGTCTCCGCCCCGGGCGGCGCGGCGGCGAGCCCCACGCCCGGCGCGACCGCCGGTCCGACGGGCACCGGTCCGGGGATGGGCGGCGCGGGGACACCCGGCGCTGTCGCCTGGCCGACGGCCACCGGCCCGGGCGCGCCCGGCGCAACAGCGGCAGGCACACCCGGCATCCCGGGCGGACCCACAGCGGCGAGCGCCGTCGCGGCCGCGTTGCGGCCGATCGACGGGCGGGCCGCCGCGCTCGCGTTGCCGTTCCCGCTCGTCGATCCCGGCGATCCCAACGCGGGGTTCCTCGCGGGTCTGCTCGCCTCGCAGCCCGCCGAGTTGTACGCAGCTCTTCAGGCCGCCCCGACCGAGTCGCCGGAGCTGCGGCTGCGGCGGGTGCGGGCCCAGTTGGAGCTCGGCGAGGACGGCTCGGCGGCCTACGCGCTCGCCGCGCTGGAGGCCGCGAGTCCCGACGACTGGCGCACCGTGTGGCACCGGGGCGTCCACGCCCTAGCCGTCGGCGACCACACCACGGCCGCCCTGTCCTTCGACGCCGTCTACGACGCCTTCCCCGGGGAGCCCGCGCCCAAGCTGGCCCTCGGGCTGTGCGCGGAGGTGCTCGGCCAGCTCGACAACGCCGCCGAGTACTACCACCTGGTGTGGGCGACCGACCCGAGCTTCGTCGGCGCGGCGTTCGCCCTGGCCCGGGTGCGGCTGGCCGCCGGGGACCGCGAGGGCGCGGTGCGGGCCCTGGAGTCCGTGCCGGCGGCGTCCATCCACTGCACGGCGGCCCGGGTCGCGGCGGTGCGCGCCCGGCTGCGGGGGCGCTCGGCCCGGGAGCCGCTGCTGGACGACCTGCGGGCCGCCGCCGACCAGGTGGAGGGACTCACGGACCTCGGCCTGGACGCGGTGCGGCGCGAACGGCTGTCGACGGAAGTGCTCGGCACCGCGCTCGACTGGGTGCTGTCGGGCCGCCAGGGCACGCCGGGCGCCACCGGCGCGCCCCCGGGACCGCCCGTGCTGCTCGGCAGCGGGCTGGACGAGCGGGAACTGCGGTTCGGGCTGGAGCGCTCGTACCGGGTGCTCGCGCGGCTGGCCCAGCGCGGTGAGGAACGGATCGAACTGGTGGAACGGGCCAACCGTTACCGCCCCAGGACATGGGTGTGATCGATGTCGCAACTGCCCCCACAGCTGACGGCGTGCCCCGCCTGTCACGAGCCGCTGGAGCCCGCCGACAACTTCTGCGGAGGCTGCGGCGTGGATCTCTCGGCGGTGCCGCCCGCGCCCGACGACCCACGGGCGACGGGGTGGCGGCGGCCTGACACGCCCGCGGCGCGGGAGGCGGACGACTACCGAATCGCCCCGCCGGCCGCCGGCGTCCCGGCGCAGCCGGCGCGTGGCGCGGGCCCCGCCGGGCCCTGCGCGGCCTGCCGGTCGGGCATGATCGACAACGACGGGTACTGCGAACACTGCGGACATGCACAGCCGCGCGAACGGGATCACATGGAGCACGAGTCGGCAGGCGTCGCGGCGGTCACCGACCGCGGCCTGCGCCACCACCGCAACGAGGACGCGTACGCCGTGTCCACCACCGACCTCCCCGGCCGGCCGCCGGCCGTCGTCGCGGTCGTCAGCGACGGCGTGTCGTCCGCGGCCCGCCCCGACGAGGCGTCCGCCGCCGCCGTCGAGGCCGCCCACGACTCGCTGCTGACGGCGCTGGGCCGGGACACCGCGCCCAAGGAGGCCACGCACGAGGCGGTCCTCGCCGCCGCCGAGGCCGTGGCCTCCCTGGCCACGCCCGGCCACGAGCCGCGCGAGCACGGCCACCACCGCCATGAGAACGCCCCCGCCTGCACCATCGTCAGCGCCGTCGTCACCGGCGACCTGCTGACCGTCGGCTGGGTCGGCGACAGCCGCGCCTACTGGGTGCCCGACGACCGCACCAAGCAGCCCGCGCGGCTCACCGAGGACGACTCCTGGGCCGCCCAGATGGTGGCGGCGGGCCTGATGTCGGAGGCCGAGGCCTACGCCGACGAGCGCGCCCACGCCATCACCGGCTGGCTCGGCGCGGACGCCTACGAGGTCGAGCCGCACACCGCCTCGTACCACCTCGACCGCCCCGGCGTGGTGATCGTCTGCACCGACGGTCTGTGGAACTACGCCGAGTCCGCCGAGGAGATGGCGTCCGTCGTACCCGCCGACGCCCGCTCCCGGCCGTTGGAGTGCGCACGCCGTCTGCTGGCCCACGCTCTGGACGGAGGGGGCCACGACAACGTAACAGTGGCAGTGGTGCCGTTCCCGTCCCGGGCCGAAGGGGCAGGATCGGCCTGACGCGCCGCAGTTTCCACGGGGGGATCCACGCACGGTGCCGGGCTCCGGCACCGCGCCGTTCGTCCGCCCCGCCGCACGCCCGTGCCGACCACGTGGAGTACGTACGAAGGAGCGGAACAGATGGCCCATTTCGCCAAACCGAGCGTGCCCGGATTCGCCGTCGACGTGTACCAGAACGTCAACCTCCCCGACGGGGGCCGGGAGGTCAACGCCATCGTGACGGTGACCTCCACCGGAGCCGGCTGCGGCTCCGGTACCGGGTCCGGGTCCGGTACCGGGTCCGGGTCCGGTACCGGGTCCGGGTCCGGGGAGACGCCCCTGACGGCCGCCTCCCCCTCGCCCGGCGCGGCGGCGATCGGCCCCCGCCCCCCGGACGCCGCCGTCGTCCTGATGGTCGACTGCTCGGGCTCGATGGACTACCCGCCCGCCAAGATGCGCAGCGCCCGCGAGGCCACGGCCGCCGCCGTCGACGCTCTGCGCGACGGCGTCGCCTTCGCCGTGATCGGCGGCACCCACCAGGCCCGCGAGGTCTACCCGGCCGGCGGGCGGCTCGCGATGGCCGACGACATGACCCGCGGCCAGGCCAAGGAGGCGCTGCGCAAGCTCAGCCCGGGCGGCGGCACCGCCATCGGCACCTGGCTGCGCCTCGCCGACCGGCTGCTGTCCTCGTCCGACGCGGCGATACGTCACGGCATCCTGCTCACCGACGGCCGCAACGAGCACGAGGAGCCCGACGCGCTGCGGGCGTCGCTGGACGCGTGCGCGGGCCGGTTCACCTGTGACGCGCGGGGCGTGGGGACGGACTGGGAGGTCAAGGAGGTCACGGGCATCGCCTCCGCGCTGCTGGGCAGCGCGGACATCGTCGCCAACCCGGCCGGGCTGGCCGAGGACTTCACGCGGATGATGGAAGCGGTGATGGGCAAGGAGGTCGCGGACGTCTCCCTGCGGCTGTGGACACCGCAGGGCGCCGAGGTGGTCTTCGTCAAGCAGGTCGCGCCCACGATGGAGGAGCTGACGGACCGCCGTCAGGAGTCCGGGCCGCGCTCCGGCGACTACCCGACGGGCGCGTGGGGCGACGAGTCCCGCGACTACCACGTCTGCGTCCGGGTGCCGAGCGCCCACGTGGGCCAGGAGATGCTCGCCGCCCGGGTGTCGCTGGTGCTGCCCACCCCTGACGGCTCGTCACCGCACGTCCTGGCCCAGGGCCTGATCCGGGCGGTGTGGACGGACGACCTGGAGGCGTCGACGTCCATCAACCCCCAGGTGGCCCACTACACCGGCCAGGCCGAGCTGGCCCTGGCCATCCAGCAGGGCCTGGACCTGCGCAAGGCGGGGGACGTGGACGGCGCGACCGCCAAACTCGGCCGGGCCGTCCAGCTGGCAAGCCGGTCCGGCCACGCTGACACCGCGAAACTCCTTGCGAAGGTGGTGGACGTCGTGGACGCGGCGAACGGTACTGTGCGGCTGAAGGCGAAGGTCTCGGAGGAGGCCGAAATGACGCTGGAAACCCGTTCCACGAAAACCGTTCGCGTCAAGAAGTAGCGCCGAGAAGCAACCGCCAGAGGGGGAAGAGACCGACATGCCGACATGCCCGAACGGCCACCCGTCGGAGGCAGCGGACTGGTGCGAGGTGTGCGGCCACCGGATGTCGGCGGCCACGACCCCGCCCGGCCCCCCGGCCACCGTCCCACCGCCGCCCACCGCGCCGCCCGGGCAGCCCGGCGGCACCGGCGGCTACGGCTACCCGGGCGGCGACGCCACCGTCCAGGCGGAGCTCTGTCCGCAGTGCCGCACCCCCCGCGAGGCACAGGGCCCCTTCTGCGAGGAGTGCCGCTACAACTTCGTCACCCGGTCGGCGAACCCCTACGCCTCGCCGCCCCCGCCCCCGCAGCCCCTCCAGTCGGCACCGCCGCCCCCGGCGCAGCACACCCAGTCGCCGCCGAGCTTCGAGTACACCGGTTCCCGGCCGTCGAGGGTCAACCGCCCGGCCGAGCCGCTGGCGCCCTTCGGCGAGGACGACGACTGGGTGCTGGCCTCTCCGGACGCGGCGTCCGCAGCCCAGGGCGACCGGGCGGCCCCGGCGGCCGGGCACAATCCGTACACGTACGAGCCCTACGAGCCCTATGAGTACCAGGGGGCGCGAGGGACGGACGGGAGCGCCCCGCAGTCGGCGCCCCCGCCGCCGGGCGTGCCCGCGCCGACGGCGGGCTGGGTCGCGGTCGTCGCGCCCGACCGGGAGTACTTCCTGTCGATGATGAACCGCAGCGGCCCGGAGGCGGCGGGGCTGAACCTGCCCGCCTACTCCCCCGAGCTGCGCTTCCCCCTCGGCGGCCAGCAGGTCACCATCGGCCGGCGCCGGCACAGCACCGGGGAGTCCCCGGACATCGACCTGTCGCGTCCCCCGGAGGACCCGGGCGTCTCGCACCAGCACGCGATGCTGGTGCAGCAGCCGGACGGGGGCTGGGCCGTCGTCGACCAGGACTCCACCAACGGCACGACGATCAACGGTTCCGAGGACGCGATCCAGCCCTATGTGCCCGTGCCGCTGCGGGACGGGGACCGGGTGCACGTGGGCGCGTGGACGACGATCACGGTCCGGCGGGGCTGAGGAGCCGGAAGGGACGTAGGACTCCGGTCCTCGGCCGGGGGGTCTGAGACCATGGAGGCGTGAATGAGATTCCTCGCGGCACGCTTTCCGAGCAGACCTTCTACGAGCAGGTCGGCGGGGAGGAGACCTTCCGGCGCCTGGTCCACCGCTTCTACGAGGGTGTGGCCGGTGACCCGTTGCTGCGGCCGATGTACCCGGAGGAGGACCTCGGCCCGGCCGAGGAGCGGCTGGTCCTCTTCCTGATGCAGTACTGGGGCGGCCCCCGGACGTACAGCGAGAACCGGGGCCACCCGCGCCTGCGGATGCGCCACGCGCCCTTCGTCGTCGACCGCGCCGCCCACGACGCCTGGCTCCGCCACATGCGCGACGCGGTGGACGACCTGAAGCTGGCCCCCGAACTGGAGCGCCAGCTCTGGAACTACCTGACCTACGCGGCCGCGTCCATGGTCAACGCCCCGAGCTGACCGGTTTGTGGGCAGGCGTTCCGCAGGGCTGGGGGCACCTCCCAGCGGTAACCGGGGGAAGGTGGGGACGAACCACCCCACCGGGCCGCGCCCGAACCCCGCACCCGCCCCCTACGCGGGCGTGACCGTAAGGCCCCGCAAACCGCCGCCCCCAACGCTGACGGCAACCGACCCATAAGGCGTCCGCAACCGCAGCCACCCCCGCGCAGCGAAAAGCACCGGCGCCTCAGGCGCCGACGCGGCTGCCACAACCGGGCCGGCACCAGCCATCGCCCGCACAGGCCGCAAGAACCCCAGCGACTGCGCCGCATGCACAGCCCGCAACGGCAACCCGGTATCCCCGAGCGTCCGGGACCAGATCTCCCGCCCGATCCGATCGCGCTCGGCACGAGTACGCCGGTGCTCGGGCAGCGCCTCGTCCCGCGCGCGGAACTCGGCGACCGCCGCGGCCACCGCACCGCGCACGGCCTCCGCCGCCGGGAACCCCTCGATCCGTCGCCAGCCGCCGCGGGGCGGCAGGACACCGGCCCAGGGCGGTCCGGTGACGGCCTCGGGGACGGTGATCTCCAGCGTCCCCGAGGACGCCGGGGCACCGGCGTCGAGGGCATCCGCGAGCTGTCCCGCCGAGACGGTGACGTCCAGCGCGACGGGCTCGGCGAGCCGGGCCGTGCGAATGGCCAGGACCTCGAAGGACGGCGGACGCCCGAAGATGCCGAGGACACCGCCGCCCGCCTGGAGGCGGACGGCGGCGGCCCGGTCGTAGTGGATCAGCCGGGCCAGGAAGGCGGCCAGGTCGGCCGCCTCCCGGGCGTCGGCGAAGCACAGCCGTCGCGTCATGCGGCGACGGCTTCCCCGGAGGTCCCGGCGGGTTCGTCGGCGAACGTCTTGAGCAGTTCCTTCTCCTCGGCGGTGACCCGCCGGGGGCGGCCGCTCGCGAAGTCGAACGGGACGATCACCGTGGACGCCCGGACATAGACCTGCTCGGCGTCCTTGACCTCGTAGGAGACGGTCATGGACGCCGCGCCGACCTTGGTCACCCAGGTCTCGACGGTCACCGGCTCCGGCCGGTGGACCAGCGGGCGGAGGTAGTCGATCTCGTGACGGGCCACGACGGACCCGTCGACGAAGGATTCCTTGCCCGCTCCCGCCTTCAGCTGGTGGATGAGGTCGATCCGCGCCTCTTCGAGGTAGCGCAGGAAGACCGCGTTGTTGACATGGCCGTAGGCGTCCATGTCGGACCAGCGGAGGGGGCACGAGTAGATGTGGCGCGCCACGATCAGTCCCGGGTGAGCTTCTTGTAGGTGGCGCGGTGCGGACGGGCCGCGTCCGCACCGAGGCGCTCGATCTTGTTCTTCTCGTACGACTCGAAGTTGCCCTCGAACCAGAACCACTTGGAGTCGCCCTCGTACGCCAGGATGTGCGTGGCCACTCGGTCCAGGAACCAGCGGTCGTGGGAGACGACCACGGCCGCGCCTGGGAAGTCCAGCAGGGCGTTCTCGAGCGAGGAGAGGGTCTCGACGTCGAGGTCGTTGGTGGGCTCGTCGAGGAGCAGCAGGTTGCCGCCCTGCTTGAGGGTCAGCGCCAGGTTGAGGCGGTTGCGCTCACCACCGGAGAGCACACCGGCCGGCTTCTGCTGGTCCGGGCCCTTGAAGCCGAACGCGGAGACGTAGGCGCGGGAGGGCATCTCGACCTGGCCGACGTTGATGTAGTCCAGCTCGTCGGAGACGACGGCCCACAGCGTCTTCTTGGGGTCGATGTTGGCGCGGCTCTGGTCGACGTAGGAGATCTTGACGGTCTCGCCGACCTTGATCGTGCCGGAGTCCGGCTTCTCCAGGCCCTGGATCATCTTGAACAGGGTGGTCTTGCCGGCGCCGTTCGGGCCGATGACACCGACGATGCCGTTGCGCGGCAGGGTGAAGGACAGGTCGTCGATGAGGACCTTGTCGCCGAAGGCCTTGGAGAGGTTGCTGACCTCGACGACGATGCTGCCCAGACGCGGGCCCGGCGGGATCTGGATCTCCTCGAAGTCCAGCTTCCGCATCTTGTCGGCCTCGGCTGCCATCTCCTCGTAACGGGCGAGGCGCGCCTTGGACTTGGCCTGACGGCCCTTGGCGTTGGAGCGGACCCACTCCAGCTCTTCCTTGAGCCGCTTGGCGCGCTTGGCGTCCTTCTGGCCCTCGACCTTCAGACGGGAGGCCTTGTTCTCCAGGTAGGTGGAGTAGTTGCCCTCGTAGGGGTGGGCGCGGCCGCGGTCGAGCTCGAGGATCCACTCGGCGACGTTGTCGAGGAAGTAACGGTCGTGGGTGATCGCTACGACAGTGCCGGCGTACTTGGCCAGGTGCTGCTCGAGCCAGTTGACGGACTCGGCGTCCAGGTGGTTGGTGGGCTCGTCGAGGAGCAGCAGGTCGGGGGCCTCCAGCAGCAGCTTGCAGAGCGCGACGCGGCGCTTCTCACCACCGGAGAGGTTGACGACCGGCCAGTCGGCGGGCGGGCAGCCCAGCGCGTCCATGGCCTGCTCCAGCTGGGCGTCGAGGTCCCAGGCGTTGGCGTGGTCCAGGTCCTCCTGAAGCTTGCCCATCTCCTCGAGCAGCGCGTCGGAGTAGTCGGTCGCCATCAGCTCGGCGATCTCGTTGAACCGGTCGAGCTTGCCCTTGACCTCGGCGACGCCGTCCTGGACGTTCTCCAGCACGGTCTTGTTCTCGTCGAGCTCCGGCTCCTGCATCAGGATGCCGACGCTGTAGCCGGGCGACAGGAACGCGTCGCCGTTGGACGGCTGCTCCAGGCCCGCCATGATCTTCAGGACGGTGGACTTACCGGCACCGTTGGGGCCGACCACACCGATCTTCGCACCGGGCAGGAAGCTCAGCGTCACGTCATCGAGGATGACCTTGTCGCCGTGCGCCTTGCGCGTCTTGCGCATGGTGTAGATGTACTCAGCCAAGAGAAACCGTCCGGCAATCGAGAGGGGCCAATGTGCGGCTCCGCCGCGTGAGGGCAGATACACCCCATCTTGCCGTACGGGAAGCCTTGGGCGGAAACGCGTTGTGGGCGACGTGCCGGTGACCGAGCGGAATCTCACGGTCACCGACCGTCGCGATCCGGGGCGTGCTACTGGCCGGACGGCTCCTTCCTGCGGAGCAGGAAGACGGCGCCGCCGCCGACCACGATGAGAACGATGGCCAGGCCCGCGATCTTGGGCGTGGCGGTGCTGCCGCCGGTGCCGGCGAGGTCGCTGCCGACCGAGCCGCCGGAGCCGTGGCCGACGGAGCCGGCGGGCCCCTTCGCCGGGGTGGGGCTCGGCGAGGCCGTGGGCTTGCCGGGGCCGCTCATGACGTTGGCGGGCGTCGCCGTCCGGCAGTCGAGGATCCCGGAGAACGTCTTCGAGAAGCCGTTGGGACCGGTGACGGTGATCTTGTAGGGCTGGTCCTCGCCGACCTTCACCAGCGCGGCGTCGGTGCCGCCGGGCGCGACGGTGTGCTTCCTGCCGTCCAGGTCGAAGGTCCAGGGCTGGTCGCCCTTGTTCACCGCGGTGATCTCCACACCGCCCTTGGCGCAGTTCACCTGGGCGCTGACCGCGGGTATCGCGCCCTTGACGGCCCAGCTCGCCGTGGCGCCGGCGGACACGGTGCTCTCGCTGGAGCCGGCCAGGATCAGGGACTGCGTCTTGGTGTGGTCGCCGACGAAGACCCGGCCGACCGGGACCTTGGTGCTGGCCGTGGCCCTGAGCGTGGTGGAGCCGTCGGGGGTGCCGGCCGGGACGTCGAAGTAGAGCTCGGTGCCGTTGGTCGTGGTGGTGACCGGCTTGCCGTCCTTGTCGACGATCTTCACGCCCTTGCCGGCGGCGTCGGTGGAGGGGGCGACGGTGACGCTGCCCGCGCCGGTGCGGACCGTGACCGGCCCGAGGCGCCCGCCGGCCTTGCCGGAGACGGCCGGCGGGGTGAGCGTCAGGGACGCCTTGGGCTCCTCGGTGTCCTCCGCGCTCTTGTAGAGGTAGTCGGCGAGCTTCTGGGCCGCGGGGTTCCCGGCGTCCACGCCGACGCCGTCCGAGTAGCGCCAGATGGCGACCTGGGTGCCCGCGGCGGCGGTGTTGGCGTCGAGGGTGTCGGCGCCGGAGGCCTTGGCGAGCGCGCTGAGATCGTTGACCTGCGGGTAGGAGTGCTCCAGGATCCAGCGGATCCTTCCCGCGTTCTTGTTGGCGTGCAGGGGCGACTCGCCCCAGCCGGTCTCCCGGTACCTCGCGCCGTCGACGGTGCTGGTGCGGATGTCGACGCAGTAGGTCTGGAGCGTTCCGCCGCCGTCGACCTTCATCTCGAAGAGGCCGGCCAGGACGTTCCGGCCCTGCCCCTCGCGCAGGACGGCCGGGCCGCCGGCCGTGATCCGGCCGAGCGTGGCGGACACACCGCCCTGGCTCCGCGGCGCCTCGTCCGCGGCCGCGGCGCCCGCGGTGGCGGCCGCACCGGCGACGGCCAGCCCGGCCGTCAGCACCACCGCGGCAAGACGGGCGGCGCCCCGTCTCGTGACAGAGTTCATGGATTTCCTTTCGGGCGCGGTGCGGATCACGCGAGACCGGCTCCGGGTCGTCGCGGACGCACCCCGCAGGGCAACTCAAAACTCAGCAGCCCCCGTTGCTATGGAGGGTGATCTTAGGGATCGGTGATCACCTGAAAGTCGCACATACCTTCGGATGGCGGTTCCGAATCGGAATCGTTACCGCCGCAAGGTTTCCGGTCCGGGATTGTCGATAAATCGCCGGTACAAACACCGCATTTCAGAGGGGTGCCCCGGCCGCGACCGTCGCCTCTGCCGCTTCGGTCAACGACGCCCCGGCGCCGCCCCCGGCGACCATCCGCACCGGCTCGATCGGCAGCGGCCTGGCCGGTGACACTCTGCGGAACGCCGACGTACCGCGCGTGAGGTCATGGCCGATGGACACAGCGTCAATGTCCGCCGAGAACCAGCGCTTCCCCTCGCGCTCCTGATCCTGGATGCGCAACTTTCCCTGCACGATGAGCGGTTCGCCGACCGACACGGAGCCCACCACGTTCGCCGCCAGCGTCCGCCACGCCCACACCGTGTAGAAGCTCGTGTAGGCGTCCGCCCACTCCTCCCGCTGCCGGTCCCAGCGACGCACCGTCGCCGCCAGCCGGAAGCGCGAGACGGCCGCGCCGTTCGCCGCCTCCCGGTAGTCGGGCTGCGAGGCCACATTGCCCACGACCGTCACCAGCGTCTCGTTCACCCTGAACGCCTCCCCCGTCGCTCATGGACCGCGAGGCCCTGCCCCCGCCGGTCCGTGAGCCCATAGTGACCGTGATCGGCAAGGCCCGCCGAGGGCTGTGGACAACCCCGCGGTTGTGCACAACTCCGTCACCCACAGGGGCCCGACCTCCCACCCCAGGCCTCCCACCCCAGGCCTCCCACCTCAGGCCTCCCGTCTCAGCCCTCCCCCGCGGCGATGACGAACTGCGCCCGCACCTCCCGGTACCGCAGCAGCTCCGCCGCCACCGGCTCCAGCACCCGGGCCCGCCCGCAGCCCGCCGCCGCGCTCCGCAGCCGGTGCTCCGTCTCCAGCCCGTACCCCCGCGCCGGCCCCCGCGCCGCCAGCCGTCCGCACCACGCCAGCACCGGACCGCCCACACCACCGCCGGACATCAGCACCACCGGCACCCACCACGGCCCGCCGAACTCGCCCATGAACGCCCCCACCAGCCACGCCAGCCCCATCAGTTGAAACGCCGACAGCGCGCCCTGCCCCGCCGCCACCGCCGCCCACCACCGGGGCCGTACCGCCCGCGCCCCCGCGCCCCCGCGCGTACGCCCGGGGCCCGCGTCCGCGTCCGTGGGCCAGACGCCCGTCCGGCCGCCGTCCGCGCCCGCCACGCCGCCCGGGGGCGGTCCGCCCACGCGCCGGGTGCCCGGCACCAGGGCCGTGGCCGAGGCGGCGGCCACCCCGTCCAGCGCCTCCGCGAGGCCCTCCGCGCCCCGGCCCGCAGCCTCGCGGACCGCCTGGGCCCAGGGGCCGGGCAGCCCGGCGGACGCCTCGTACGCCAGCGTGCGCACCGCCTGCTCGACCAGCGGCCGGGACGCCGTCCGGCGCGGCGCGGACGCGCCGCCCGCGAGCCCGCCCGTGTCCCTGCCACCGGTGTCGTGGCCGTCGCCGGCGAGCACCGCCCGGCCGGCGGAACCCAGGCCGAGGAGCCCCTTGCACCGCTCGTAGCCGTAGCGCAGCCGCGTCCACGTCGTCCCGCACGCCCGCTCGGCGTCCCGGCGCCACGCCCGCTCCGCCGCCAGGCCGGCCGCCTGGGCGCCCACCGCCTCCGCCAGGCGGTCCTCGAACTCCTGCCGCGCCCGCTCCGTCAGCCCCGGCCGTACGTCCGTCACATACGCCGGGCGCAGTCGCGCGGACACGCCGTTCACGTCCGCCGTCAGCCGCAGTTCGGCGGCGTTGCGGCGGGCGACGAACGCGCCCAGCGCCTCGCGCAGTTCGCCCACGCCCGCCCCGGTCAGCGCCGACAGGGCCATGACCGACGCGCCGGGCTCGCCGTACTCGCCGAGCGCCAGGCCGTCCTCGTCCAGCAGCCGCCGCAGGTCGTCCAGGACCTGGTCCGCGGCGTCGGCGGAGAGCCGGTCGACCTGGTTGAGCACGACGAACGTGACCTCCGCGTACCCGGCCAGCGGCCGCAGGTAGCGCTCGTGCAGCACGGCGTCCGCGTACTTCTCCGGGTCCACCACCCAGATCACCGCGTCCACCAGGGCGAGCAGCCGGTCCACCTGTTCCCGGTGCCCGGTGGCCGCCGAGTCGTGGTCCGGCAGGTCGAGCAGGACGAGCCCGCCGAGCGCCGGATCGTAGGGGCGTACGGGCGTACGACGGGTCCTGGCCGGGATGCCCAGCCGGTCCAGCAGCCCCTCCGCGCGGTCGCTCCAGGCGCAGGAGACGGGCAGCGCGGTGGTCGGCCTGCGCACCCCGGCCTCCGAGAGCTGGGCCCGGGCCAGGGCGTTGAACAAGGTGGACTTGCCGCTTCCGGTCGCCCCGGCGATGGCGACCACCGTCAGGTCCAGGGAGTGGCGGTGACGGGCGGCGGCCTCCTCCAGCACCCGGCTCGCCTCGGCGAGCGTGCGCCGGTCCAGTCTTGCGCGCGACAGCCCGACCAGCTCGCGCAGGGCGTCCAGCCGCGGCCGCAGCGCCAGGCCGACGGGTGAGGGGGGCGCGGCGACGCGGGGCACGGGGGAGGAGGACGGGTCCACGAGCGGGGTCGTACGCCCGGGGCGCGGGGTGGGCTCGGGGCGTACGCGGCGTGCGATCACGCCGTCGTACCAGTAGCGCTCGCCGTTGCCGTTGCCGCCGCCGTTGCCGCCGCCCCGCCCGTCCGCTCCGTTCCTGGGAGCCGGGCCGGGAGCCGGGCCCGGGGCCGCGCCGGTGGCGGCGCCCGGGGCGGTGCCCGGAGGTACGTCGGGGGTCATGGCGGTCACCTCTCCTTCTGCAGCAGGGACAGCGCGGCGATGAGCTCGACCTGGTGATCGGGGGTCATCTCCAGGGCCTCCAGGGGTGCCGCCCTGCGGTCCCGTTCGGAGTCGAGGACCTGTTCCAGACAGCCGGTCAGCAGTTCGGCCCCGCGGTCGCGCAGGCGCAGGGCGCGCTGGGCGCCGAACGTCCCGGCAAGCTTGTCGCCGGCCCGGCCCGCCCGGCGGCCGCCCAGCAGCTCCGCCGCGAGGAGCGCGGCGGTCCGTTCGCTCTCGGTCCCCCGGTCGCGCTCGGCGGCGCGGACCTCCTCCTCGGCGATCTCCTCCAGGCAGCGCCGCCAACGGCGCACGGCCACCCCGATCCTGGCCCGCGCGCCGTCGGGGTCGGCGGGCGCGAGGGCGGCCGCCGCCACCGGGTCCTCGGCGCAGGCCGCGGCGATCTCCTCGTCGGCGGCGTCGGCGGCGCAGCTCAGCAGCGCGACGACGGAGCCGGCCAGCGCGGTCAGCAGTTCGTCCGGGGTGCTGTCGTGGGAATAGCCGCGCCAGTGGGTGAGGGCGTCCCCGGCCAGCGCCTCCCCCGCCGCGATCTCCCGCCGTACCCGCTCGACCGCCCGCCCGTACGCGTCCTCGACCCGCTGGAGGGTTCGTACGGCCACCGCGTGCTGGACGGCCGAGGCGCCGGCCAGTCCCGGCAGCCGGGATCCCAGTGAGGAGAGCACTCCGCGTGCGGTGCGCGCTGTCGCGACGAGCCGGGCCGCCGGGTCCTCGGCGCGCTGGGCGAGCCAGGTGCGCAGTCCGGCGACGGCGGTGGCGGGCAGCAGACCGCTGCCGTCGGCGGATTCGGGCAGTTCGGGGATGGTGAAGCGGGGGACGTCGCCCAGGCCCGCGTTCTCCAGCAGCGCGTCGTACTGCCGGGACACCTCGACGGCCACCTGGTGCGGCACCCGGTCCAGCACGGTGACGAGCGTGACGTCGTACTCCTTGGCCGTGCGCAGCAGGTGCCAGGGCACCGCGTCGGCGTACCGCGTCGCGGTGGTGACGAGCACCCAGATGTCGGCCGCGCAGATCAGGGAGGCGGCGATCTCCCTGTTGCCGGCGACGAGGGAGTCGATGTCGGGCGCGTCCAGCAGCGCCAGCCCGCGCGGCAGGGCGCGGTCGGTCTCGATCCGCAGGGCGGGCGGCCCGTCCTCCGGCGGCTCCGGCTCCGCGGCGGCCGCGGCCTCCTCGCCCGCCGCCTCCGCCTCGAACGCCCCGGACGCGCCGTCCTGCGCGGGCACCCAGATCCGCTGGAGCCTGGGCAGCACCCGGGGCCCGGCGAACCAGTGGTGGTCGTCCGGATGACAGACCAGCACTGGCGTACGGGTTGTCGGCCGCAGCACCCCCGCTTCAGTGACCCTCCGCCCCACGAGTGAGTTGACCAGAGTGGACTTGCCGGCTCCCGTGGACCCCCCGACCACCGCCAGCAACGGCGCTTCGGGGGCGCACAGGCGGGGCACCAAGTAGTCGTCGAGCTGCGCGAGGAGCTCGGCCCGGTTTCGGCGGGCGCGGGCGGCGCCGGGAAGGGGGAGCGGGAAGCGTGCGGCGTCCACGCGATCACGCAGTGCGGACAGCGCGTCAAGCAGTCGGGGCCGTACGTCCAAGGTCGCCACACGTGCAGAATGCCCAATTCTGGGGTGATTTTGAAACATATAGGCCATGGCGCGCGAGGCGTGGCGTATGTGGCCCAGGCATAACGAGTGCACAACACCCGGTACCAAGTGCGTCAAAAACGATGCGAAAATCGCACCTGCCTGCGATTATCAGGACCGCTTCACCGAACCTCCACATCGTGTCACGGAGGTGAAGCAACCGGGACGAGGTACGCGGAGCCCTATCCTTGTCCCCGGCAAGGTCACGGCACCACCGAGCCCGGGGCTTCAGCCGTCCGCGACCGCCGTACACACCGGCCCCCGTAGCTCAGTGGATAGAGCAGGTGCCTTCTAAGCACTTGGCCGCAGGTTCGAGTCCTGCCGGGGGCGCTCTTCGTCCAGTCGGGACGTTTCTTCTCCTCCCCCTCCCCCACCGCCTTCCCGTCCTCCACAGGACCCGGTTCGGCATGCCCGCCGGTCTGTACACTCGACCCCGTTTCAGGGGGCTTGGGGGGGCCGTCTTCCGGTTGTCGTGAGCAAAGGGAGCGGGGCAATGACGCGTGGCGGCGAGGGGACAGTGCAGCACCTGGTCGGGGAGGGGTGAGCCGACGGTGCCCGCGATCGCGAGGGAGGGGGTACGTCGTGGCCAATAAGCATGTGCGGGCCATGGCCGAGAAGCTCGTCGCCCGGCTTCCCGAACTGCCCCAGCCATGGGACGTCGAAGAGCTCTGCCAGGCGCTGGGGCGGGCCCGGGGAAGGGCATTGAAGCTCCACTCCGCCGACCTTCCGGCACTGCCGTTCGGGATGTGGTACGACGACGGCGCGACCGACCACATCATCATCCGCTCGTCCGCGACCGGCTACTACCGCGACCACATCGTGCTGCACGAGATCTGCCACATGCTCGCGGGTCACGGGACCGCCCTCCAGGAGGTGTTGAGCGGTCCGGGCTCGGGGTCGGGCATGGACGGGCAGCGGGCCAAGGGCAAGTCGTGCAACGACGCCGAGGAGGAGCTGGCGGAGACGTTCGCCTCGCTGGTGCTGAGGATCGCCGGACAGATGCGGCCCAAGGGCATCAGCGCGGTGGAGCGGCAGGCGGAGAGCCTTCTCGGAGCCGGCCGTGCATAACGTTCCCGCGTGGGTCGAGACGCTGCGAGGGGTCATCCTCCTGATCGCGTGGACCGTGCTGGTCCTGCGAATACCCGCCCTGCGCCGGCCGCCGCAGCGCCCGGTGTGGCTCGCGCTGGCAGTGCTGGCGACCGGCTCGCTGGTGATCCAGGCGGAGGTGGGCAGCTGGGTCGACAAGGTCACCGGGGTGCCCAAGACCGGTGAGCTCGCCGTCGCGCTGGTGGCCCTCACGGACTTCGCGTTCGTGTGGTGGCTCGCCGTGGCGCTGGCCGCTGCGGGGCGCACCGTCCCCGCGTGGCTGCGCCGGGCGCCGGTGGTCTGCGCGGCCTCGATGGCGGCGCTCGCCTTCGCCTTCTTCGCCGTCACCCCCGCGCCCGACCGGTTCGGGGCGCGGGCGCACGGCTGGTGGGCCGGGTACGCGGTCGTGTGGATCGCGTACGGGCTGATCACGGCGGTGGGGGCGGCCGCGGTCTTCTGGCGGCACGGTGTCGCGATGCGCAGCCCGGTGCTGCGCGTCAGTGTGCTGGCGCTCGCCGTGGGCACCAGCGCGGAGGTGCCCTATCTGGTGATCCGCTGCGTCCGGTGGTTCACGGAGGCCCCGGGGGCGCTCGCGCTGGCCGGATTCTGGTGCTCCTTCGCGCGGTTCGTCCTCGTCGCCCTCGGGTGCTCGCTGGCCGCGCTGGAGCCGCTGCGGCAGGTGTCCCTGTACTGGTACCGCCGGCAGCGGCTGTACGGGCTGTGGCTGCTGCTGCGGCGCGCGACGCCCGAACTCACCGTGGCGGCGCCCCCGTCGCGAAGGACGGACCTGCTGGCGTTCGACAGTGCGTGGGAGCGGCTGCACCAGCGGGTCATCGAGATCCACGACAGCATCACGTTCCTGCACGACGGCTGGGCATCGCCGGAGCTCCTCTACGAGGCCGGGGAGGCGACGGGCGCCCCGCCGTACTCCGGTGGCCCGGGGCAGTCGCGCCTCGTCCAGCGGCAGCGGCTGACGGCCACCGCCTGCTGGATCGAGGTGACCCGGCGGGAGGCGGCGGCCGGAGCGGACAAGCTCTACCACAAGGAGCTCGACAAGGACCTGCTGCCGGAGGTCCTCGCCGACAGGTCGACCGTGCACCGCGAGATCCGCCGGATGCTGCGGCTGCACCGGGCGCTGCGCTCCCGTACGGTCGGCTCCTTCGCCGACGGCTTCCGGCCCGAGGCGCCGTCAGCGGTGGCCGCCGGCTCCTGACGTACCGGCTGCTCTTTACGCGTCGGCCCGGCCGCTCTTCACGCGTCGGCCTCCTCCGGCAGGGCGCCGGCGACCCGCCGTCCCGCGCGGTGGACCGCGCGGACGCGGGAGAGCGCGCCGAGGTCGTGCACCGGGTTCCCGGCCACCGCGAGCAGGTCGGCGTCGTGGCCGGGGGCGATGCGGCCCTTGCGGTCCGCGAGCCCGCAGGACGCGGCGGCGAGCGAGGTGACCGATGTGAGGGCCTCGGTGTTGGTGGCGACCTGCGAGGCGAAGTACACGAGGTCCGCGGGGAGCACGTCGTGCGGCTTGTGCGCGTTGATGCCCGCGTCGGTGCAGCAGACGACGCGCACGCCCCGGCGGTGCATGTACGCCTGGTTCTCCCAGTAGGGCTCGATGGTCCGCAGCACCTCGTCGGGCATGCCCGCGCGGGGTTTGACGACCGTGCAGCCGACGAAGGTGCCGGCGGCGGCCATCGCGTCGACCGTCGTGGGGTCGAGGCGCACCCCGTGCGGGGTCATGAACGTGCAGTGCTCGATGCCGTCGGCCCCGGCGGCCACGGCGTCCGCGATGCCCGCCGCCGCGTGCGCGTGGGCGACGACGGGCAGCCCCCGGCCGTGCGCGGCGTCGGTGACGGCCCGCAGCTCGGCCAGGGTGTACTGGGAGCCGCCGGGGTTGGAGCCGGTCGTGGACATCCCGCCCGTCGCCATGATCTTGACGAGGTCCGTGCCGTGCTCGGCCCGGTCGACGACGGCGGCGACCGCCTCGTCCGTCCCGTCGGCCTCGCCGCCCAGGTACCAGCAGTGGCCGCTGCTACGGGTGAGGGGCGGGCCTGCCGCCACGATCCGGGGGCCCGTACCTTCCTCGGCGAACTCCTCGCGCAGCCGCAGCGACAGATAGCCCCGGTCGCCCAGGTCCCGGATCGTGGTGATCCCGGCCCGCAGGGCCCGGGTGGCGTGCTCGCGCATCCGGGCGAGCACGGTGACGTCGTCGTCGTGGCACATCTGCTGCTCGGTGGCGCCGCCCGCCTCGAAGGCCAGATGGCTGTGGGCGTCGATCAGGCCCGGCAGCAGCGTGGCGTCCCCGAGGTCCGTGAGCGGCACTCCCTCCGGCGGGTTGGCGCCGGTGAGGTCGACATCGGTGATCAGGCCGTTCTCGACCAGGACCAGCACCGGGCCGCTGTGGGCCCGTTCACCGTCGAAGAGGCGTGCGGCGCGTATGGCCGAGCGGGAGTCGTCCACGAGCTGTGCTCCAAGTGTCTGTCGTCGGCCATCGGTTGGCACGGGCGGTTCCCCCGCACGTTAGCCCGCGACCGTGCCCGCGAGAAGATCACAATCGGGCGGACCGCGACAGCGGGGCCGGCGCCGGGGCCGGCACCGCTGTCGGCCCCGGCGCCTCGCCCGCCGGTACGCCGTTCGCCACGGCCACGGCTTCGACCGAGCCCAGCCACAGCGTGTCCCTGGCCCGGGTCATGGCCACGAACAGCTGGGCGCGCCGGAGCTCCTCGCGTTCGAGCGCGATGCCGTCGTCGTCCGGCCCGGGGACGCCCGCCGCGGTGTGGCCGGGCAGGTAGACGTGTTTGAACTCCAGCCCCTTGGCGCGGCGGTAGCCGCCGACCTTCACCCCGGGCACGGGCCGGCCGTCGTAACGCTCCAGGGGGCACTGCGGGATCCCCGCCCGGGCGAGCAGCCGCTGGTAGTGCTCCGTCTCGCGCCGGGTGGGGCACAGGACCGCCGAGTCGGGCCAGCCGGCCTCGCCGCGGCCGCGCAGGGCGGCGAGCAGGGCCTCGTCGAGCTCGGCGGGGGTCCGCAGGACGGCACGGGTGACCTGGCCGCCCCGGTAGGTGAGGTCCACGTCGCGCAGGCCGGCCAGCCGGGTGCCGTCGATGTCGTCGAAGGCGTCCTCGGCGACGACGGCGAGGGCCGCGTCCAGGATCTCCTTGGCGTTGCGGTAGTTGACGCGCAGGACCTGGCCGCGGTCGCCGCGCACGTCGATCCCGGCGTCGGAGAGACGGAAACCGCCGGGATAGACGGCCTGCTGGCCGTCGCCGACCAGCAGCAGGCCGTTGGGCGCGTCACCGACGAGCGCGTGCAGCAGCCGCACCCCGACGAGCGTGAGGTCCTGGACCTCGTCGGCGATGACGGCCGCGTACGGCGAACGGCCCGGCCGGGCGCGGGCCTCGGCCAGGGCGAGGCCGAGGATGTCGTTGAAGTCGTGCACGCCCCGCTCGGCGCGCACCCGCTCGTACTCCTCGTACAGCGCCCAGACCGCCTCGCGGTGCGGGCGGCGGAGGTTGGTGCGGCGGCGGTGGCGCCTGAGCGTGGCGTACTCCTCGAAGCGGGTGATGCCCCGGCCCTTGATGACGCAGTCGACCTCCTCATGCCAATAGCGCGGCGACGGGTCGAGGGCGCCGAGCACGCTGTCCCGGCCGCGGTGTATCCAGGCCCGGTTGAACGCCGTCAGCGCGCCTTCCCGGTGCAACCGGTGGGGAATTCCGCGTTCTTCGAGGAATTTCAGCGACCAGGAATGCAGGCTGCGGAATTCGACCCGGTCGGCGACGGCCGGGGACATCGCCTTGAGGAAAGTGGCCTGCACGCGTGGCAGATTGCTGGCGAACGTCACGTACAGCACGCGCCCGGTCGTGCGCTGCGCGAGGAGCGCGGCGCGGTGCAGGGCCACGGCGGTCTTCCCCGTGCCCGCCGGGCCGCTGACCCGGGCGGGGCCGGACCAATTACGCCGCACCAGCGCGACCTGGGCGGGGTGGAGGAAGGTCATCCACTGCTCGATCGGGCCCCGGCGGGCGGCCTCGACGGCCGCGTCCCGCAGACCCTCGACGTCGAACAGCGCGTCGGCCGGTTCCTGGGGCGCATGTACCGCCGAGCGCGCGCCGGAGCGTTCGGCGGGAACGGCCGAGCCCTCGTACGCCGGGAAGACCCGGGCCAGATGGCCGGCGACCTCCCCCACCCGGGCCGGGGCGAGCCGGGTCCGCTCAGCCAGCAGCGCCGGCCCCACCTCGCGCTCCCCGAGCAGCCGCACCCGGCCCAGCTCGCCGCTGAACGAGCGGCCGGCGAAGACCACGACCGGCCGGACCGCCACGGGCGACATGCCGAGCTCCGCCACGGCCGCCTCGGCCAGCCGGGTCACGGCCAGCAGCTTGCCTATCTCGCCGTCGCGGCGCTGCCGGGCGGCGACGAGATGCCCGTCGGCGGTCTCCGGGGCGGCCCGCCAGTTCTTGACGTCGATGACGAACACACCGCCGGGCCCGATCAGCAGCATGTCCACATTGGCCGCCCGCGTCCCCGGCCAGCGCCGGTCCACGAGCAGTCGCCAGCCCCGCTCGGTGAGCATCAGCAGCTGGGCGGCGACCTTGCGCTCGCCCTCGCTCGCCGCCTCCCACCGCCGGGCCTCCCGCTGCGCGGCCCTCAGCTGTTCCCGGAGCTCACGCTCGTGCCGCCGGGCCTCCTGGGCCCTGGTCGATGCCGATCCCCCAGCCGCCATGCCCCCACCCCCCTTACCACCTACTCCCCCGAAACATGCATATATACGCAAAGTAATGATCGTACTGCGCTGCGGAACCGGCGCCCGGGAGCGAGGTATCGTCGGCCGGATGCCGAGCGCGCCCTGCGCGCGCCTGATCGACCGCCCGATCGACAACCTGATCGACAGGAGACTTCCGATGCCGTACGCGGGGTCGTCGCGACCGTCGCACATCCTGCTGCGGGACGACGCGGGGCGATGGGCCACCGCCGCGCCGGAGCGCACGGTGCTGGGCGTCATCCACAACATCACCTCCGCGACACGGCTGTTGGACCTGCTCGCGCCGTTCGAGGGCGACAGCCGGGTGCATGTGGTGTTCACCTGCACCGGTTCTTCGGCGTTCGAGAACGGGACGCGGGAATTCATAGCCGCGCGGCAACTCCCTTGGATATCCTGGGAGGAAGCGAAGCGGGAGAAATTCGACCTCGCGGTGAGCAGTAGCCGGGGCGGCGAACTCCACAAGATCAACGCACCACTTGTGGGTGCGCCGCACGGCGCTGGATACAATAAACACTTGAGCCGGGAGCCGGGAGCCGGGAGCCGGGAGCCGGGAGCCGGGAGCCGGGAGCCGGAAGCCGGAAGCCGGAAGCCGGAAGCCGGAAGCCGGAAGCCGGAAGCGTTCGGGCTGGATGCGGAATGGCTCACCCATGACGGGAAGCTGATCCCCTCCGCGATCGTCCTCTCCCACGACGAGCAGCGTGACCGCCTCCGCCGCGGCTGCCCCGAGGCCGTACCCCTCTCCGTCGTCGCCGGCGACCCGTGCATGGACGACCTCCGCGCCGGCCTCCCCTTCCGCGCGGAGTACCGCGCCGCCCTCGGCCTGACGCCCGGCCGGAAGCTGCTCGTCCTCACCTCCACCTGGGGGCCGCACTCCCTCCTCGGCGCGAACATGGACCTCGTCCGCCGGGCCCTGGCCGAGCTGCCGCACGACGAGTACCGCGTCCTCGCGGCCGTCCACCCCAACGTCTGGTACGGCCACGGCGGTTGGCAGCTCCGCGCCTGGCTGGCGCCGTATCTGCGGTCCGGGCTCCTCCTGCCCGCACCCGAGACCGACACCTGGAAGGCGGCGCTGGTCGCGGCCGACGCCTTCGTCGGCGACCACGGATCACTGACCCTCTACGCCGCCGCGCTCGGTGTGCCCGGCCTGCTGGGCGCCTTCGGCGACGAGGTGGTGGCGGCCGGTTCGCCCATGTCCCGGCTGGGCGCGGCGCTGCCGCGCGTGGCGCCGGACGTACCGCTCGGGCTCCAGCTGCGCCGCGCGGCCGCCGCCCGGGCCGGCGACGAGCGGCTCGCCGCGATCGGCGACCTCGTCACCTCCCGCCCCATGCGGGCGGCCGGGCTGCTGCGCCGCCTCTACTACGAGCGCATGGAGCTCGACGAGCCGGAGTCGCCCGCCGTCCCCCGGCCCGTCGCCCTGCCGTTGCCGCTCCCGGCGGAGCGGTACGGGCCGGTGCCGCCGCCCATGTTCGTCGACGTCGGCCTCCGGAACGGGCCGGACGGGGCGATGGTGCTGCGCCGCTACGTCGCCGCGCTTCAGGGGGCGGTTACGGGGCATCTGGCCGATCCCCACCTGGTGGTGGCGGAGGGCGAGCCGGACGGCCGCTGGGCCGGTGCGGCTGATGTCGTCCTGGCCAGGGCGCCGGGGCCGCGCGAGACGTACCGCGCGGCGGCGGAGCGTGTGTTCGCCGGGCACGGGGGCTGCTGGCTGGTGGCGTTTCCGGACCGCGACGGCGCGGCGGGTTGCGTCGCGGTCACGCGGGACGGGGGGATGTTGAGCGGGCGGTGGGAGGGGAGCGCGATGGATCTGGGGGTGGCGGCTTCGGCGTTTTACGCGGTGGCGGTTGCCGGGGCGGAGTCGCGTGTGGTTCCGGTGCGTGTGGGGGGTGGGGAGGGGGTGCTGCGGGTGGTGGGGTGAGTCTTGCCCCAGTCCCGCCCCTTCCCGTTTCCCGGGGCTCCCCCCGGAACCCCGTTCCGGCGCCTGCCGGTGGGTCGGTTTGCGCCCACCCTCCCCCAGCCTTGCGGAACGATTGCCCACAAACGGGTTACGCCAGTCGTTCCCTTGCCTTCGCCGCCAGTGCGCTGCCCGCCTGTTCGTACAGGGTCAGTGCCGCCTGCCAGTCCGCTTCCGCCTCCGCTCGACCGCCCCGCGTCGCCAGGAGATCGCCTCTGTCCAGGAGTATGTCGGCGTGCTCCTTGGGGGCGCCGCAGCCTGTGATCAGGGTGATGGCCTCGTCCAGGCCGGGCAGGGCCTCGTCCGGGCGGTCGGCCCGGAGGCGGGCCCTCGCGTGGTGCCAGAGGGACTTGGCCTCGTTGAAGCGGTCGGGGCGGCCCGGGAGTTCCGCGAACATCCGGCGGGCGCGCAGCAGCAGTTCGGCCGCCTCCTGGTGGCGGCGCCCGGCGGCGTGGGCGCGGCCCAGGTGGAAGGTGAGGAGCGCCCGGCCGCGCGGGTGGTCGAGGCCGTCCAGCGCCCGGAACGCCTGCCGGAAGTGCTCCGCCGCCTCCTCCGCGGCGCCCTCGCGGAGCGCGAGCAGGCCCAGGCCCTCCAGGGCCGAGGACTCCGTGCGGGCGTGCCCGGCGGCGGACGCCAGCCGCAGCGCTTCCCGGTAGTGACGGCCGGCGGTCCCGGCATCGGTCGCATCGCCCCGGTCGGCGTGGGCGAAGGCCAGCTCGTAGTGCGTACGGGCCAGTGCCAGGTCGTCCCCGCACGCCCCGGCGGCCTTCAGGCCCAGCTCGCACACCTCGATCCAGTCCTGGTGGTACTTGCGCCGGAAGAAGAACCCGCGCAGCGCCTCGGCCAGTTGCCACGCCGTGGCGTACCGTCCCAGGTCGTGGGCCAGTCTCGCCGCCGCCACCGCGTTGGCGCGGTCGGGTTCGAAGGCGTCCAGGGCCTCGCCGGCGTCCGCGAAGCGGGAATCGACCCCGGAGTCGACCCCGGAGTCGGCCTCGGGCTCGGGCTCGGGCTCGGCGAACACCGGGCCGTACCGCCAGCGGTCGGAGACCGACCTCTCCACGGCCGCCGCCCGGCGCAGGTACCACTCCAGCAGACGGTCCACCGCCGGTTCGTCCGCCGCCGTGCCCGCGGACCGCGCGTGGTCGTGGACGAGCCGGTGCATGCGCACCCGGCCCTCCCCGGCAGGCTCCAGGACCCGTTCCCGCAGGAGCGTGCGCGCGTCGGTGTCGTTCCCGGCCAGCCGGCGCACCAGGTCGCGGGAGAACTCCGGCGTCGGGTGCGCGCCGAGCGCCCGGTAGAGCGCGGCCGGGCCGTCGGCCAGGGACAGGTGGACGGCTTCCAGCACCTGGGGGACGGAGAGGTCGTCCACTGCGAGCGCCTCCAGGCGGGTCCGGTGATCGCCGAGTTCGCGGGCCAGTTCGGCGGGGTCCTCGCCGAGCCCGTACAGCTCGCCCGCGCGGGCCGCCGCGATCCGTACGGCGAGCGGATAGCCACCGCAGGCGGCGAGCACGCTCTCCAGGGCGGTCACGTCCGGGACGGCGTCCTCACC
This sequence comes from Streptomyces sp. NPDC037389, assembly GCF_040636475.1. Taxonomy (NCBI): domain Bacteria; kingdom Bacillati; phylum Actinomycetota; class Actinomycetes; order Kitasatosporales; family Streptomycetaceae; genus Streptomyces; species Streptomyces sp. NPDC037389. Next base: position 80,644 of record NZ_JBEZUS010000011.1, on the reverse strand, counting down.
GGCCACGGCGCGGAACAGCTCGGCGCTGGCCTCCCTGTCGAGGCTGCCCAGCGTCAGGCCGAGCATGCTCGGGTGGCGGACCTTCAACGCGGTCAGCGGCATACGGCTGGTGACGACGACCACGCTGCCCGGGTGCGCGGGCAGCAGCGGCCGCACCTGGCCGGCGTTCACCACGTCGTCCAGCAGGACCAGCAGCGGCCTGCGCGCCGTCAGCGAGCGGTAGTGGGCCTCCAGCGCGGCCTGCCCGGCGGGTCTCTCGTCCGCCCGCGTCCCCAGTTCCTGGACGAAGCCCTGGAGCACGGAGTGGGGGTCGAGCGGCGCGAGGGGGCCGTGCGGGCTCATGTCCGCCTGGAGCTGGCCGCCGGGGAAGTGGCGTCGCAGGCGGTGCAGCCAGCGCAGGGCGGTGGCCGTCTTCCCCATGCCGCCGAGGCCGGTCAGGGTCACGATCAGGGGTGTGCTGCGGACGGTCCGCTCGGCGGCGGCGCGTTCGAGCTCGGCGAAGACAGGGTGGCGGTCGACGAACACGTCCGGTTCGGGGGCCAGCTGACGGGGCGCCCGTGTCTTCACGGCGGCGTGGTGGTGATGGTGGTATTGCACCTCCCGCCCCTGTAACACCGGGCCGTGGTACGTCCCGCCCTCGATGACGTTCCGGATGTCGTCGCCCATGCGTTCGCCCATGCGTTCCCCCCTGGACCGCCGCGGTCGTGGGGCAAGATCCTACGTTCGAACGCCTTTTGGGCGCAGGTGGGAAACGTACCTGGCGCCCCCGGCCGTCGACCGGGGGCGCCAGGCGTACGACGACGGCCACGGGGCGGCGAGCGCCCCGGAGCGGCGGGTCACCGAAGTGCCCTAGCGCCCGACGTCCCCGCCGACGCACGTGCTGCCGGACGCCGGGTTCACCAGGCCGACGACGTTGATGGGGTTGCCGCAGAGGTTGATCGGGATCTCGATCGGGACCTGGATGACGTTGCCCGAGACGACACCCGGGGAACCGGCGGCCGCGCCCTCGGTTCCGGAGTCGGCGGTGGCGGCTCCGGAGAAGCCGGCGAGCGTGGCACCCGCCGCGGCGGTCAGCGCCGCGGCCTTGACGATGCGTGACATGGGGAGAGAACACCTTCGTTCAGTCGTACAGGACGGTCTCCCGGCCTGTACGGCCGGGAGACCGGATTCGGCGCCTGAGGTCAGTCGCCGTGCAACACCCCGGTGGCTCCGGGACGGAGAGCGCCCCGGAGCCCGGAATCAGTCCCCGCGGTGGTGGTGCTCGTGGCGCTCCTCGTAGTAGCTGCCGTGACTCTTCGCGTCAGCGTTGATGCACGTGTTGCCGAACGTCGGGTTCAGCAGGCCGACGATGTCGATGGAGTTGCCGCAGAGGTTGATCGGGATCTGGATCGGGACCTGGATGACGTTGCCCGAGACGACACCCGGGGAACCGGCCGCCGCACCGAAGGCTCCGGAGTCGGCGACAGCCCCGCCGGAGAAGCCGACGAGCGTGGCGCCCACAGCGGCGGTCAGTACCGCGACCTTGAGGATTCGTGACATGGGGAGAGAACACCTTTGTTCGGTCGTACAGGACGGCCCCCCGGCCCCTTCGGCCGGGAGACCGGATCGGCGCCTGAAGGCCAAGCGCCTCCAACACCCCAGTGGCTCCGGGCCGGGGAGGGTCCCGGAGCCACGGTCAGCCGCGCCGGGCAGCCGTCACTCGTTGACGCAGACGTTGCCCGATGCCGCGTTGAGCAGGCCGACGATGTCGATGGAGTTGCCGCAGAGGTTGATCGGGATCTGGATCGGGACCTGGATGACGTTGCCCGAGACGACACCCGGGGAACCGACAGCTGCGCCCTTGGCTCCGGAGTCGGCGACAGCGCCGCCGGCGAAGCCGGCGAGCGTGGCGCCCACGGCGGCGGTGACGACTGCTGCCCTGGCGATACGTGACATGAGGAGACACCTTTGCTTGGTCGTACGAACGAGCACCCGGTCGGTGACGGCCGGGAGCCCGGATCAACGTTTGGAGGTCGCAAAGGTTTCGTCGATGAAGCGTCCGGGTGATCCCGGGTGTGGGCCGATCAACAGAAATGGGGGTTTCCCCATGGGATGCCGAGCTGGCAGGGTTCCTTTCGTACAGACACTCCGGCCGCTTCGACCAGAGGAATGACGCGCGAGAATGATTGGGACCCTGCTTCCTTTACCGATCGAGACGGCCGAGGCATTCGCCGATCCGGCCGACGCGCCCGCGCTCTTCCCCGAGGAGGAGGCGCTGGTCGCCAAGGCCGTGGAGAAACGGCGCCGGGAATTCACCACGGTGCGGAACTGCGCCCGTACGGCCCTGGGCCGGCTGGGCATCGGGCCCGTCGCCCTCGTGCCCGGGCAGCGTGGCGCGCCCCAGTGGCCCTCCGGTGTGATCGGCAGCATGACGCACTGCGCGGGCTACCGCGCGGCGGCGGTGGCCCACGCCGCCGACATTCTGACGATCGGACTGGACGCGGAACCCCATGAGCCCCTGCCCAACGGCGGAGTACGGGAACTGGTGACGCGCCCCGAGGAACGGGGCTGGCTGACCCGGCTCGCCGCGGAACGGCCCGAGGTGTGCTGGGACCGGCTGGTGTTCAGCGCCAAGGAAAGCGTCTACAAGGCCTGGTTTCCGCTGACGAAGCAGTGGCTGGACTTTCAGGACGCGATTCTCGAGGTCGATGCGGACGCAAAGACCTTCAGGGCGACGATTCTGACTCCGGAGCCGCTCCGGGCGGCCACCGGGGGGCGGTTGTCGGGGTTCGAGGGGCGGTGGCTCGTGCGGGACGGGTTGGTCGTGACGGCCATCTCGGTGGACGCGTAGCCGGATCGGGCGGGTGGGCGAGCGGGTGGGCGAGCGGGTGAAGCCCCGCGCCGGAGGCGCGGGGCACCGGTCACTCGTCCTGTGCCGCCACCCTGGCCGCGAAGGACGCCAGTTCCTCGTGCCAGCCCGTGGCCAGTGACAGGCCCGCCGCGCTCCGGCACGCGTGGTCGACGAGCTCCTCGATCATCTGCTCGGCGACGTCCCGCTCCTCCGGGTCGAGGAGGATCTCCCGCAGCAGCCGGGCGTCCCACCCGTACTCCGGGCCGCCGTCGAGGAATCCCCGTAACCGCCACGCGGCGTGCAGCGGGCGCGCGTACGCGTCGTACGAGAGCCCCAGCTCCGCCCGGCCGGCGAGCGCCGCGCCCAGGCGCAGCGGGTGCCGCAGGGCGTACCAGCCCGCCGTGCAGCCGCGGTCGCAGCCGGAGACGCAGCGCCCCGGCCAGGGGTCCTCAAGGTATTCGGCGGCCATGGCCTCCCGCGCGTACGAGCCCATGACCCGCTCCACGCGCAGCTCGTCCCAGATCCGCCGGACCTCGCCGGGCAGCGCCAGCGCCAGCCGGTCGGCGTGGGCGAGGGCGAGATCGCCGGCGAGGGTCGCCGTGGACTCGCCGAAGCGCCGGGACTCGCCCGCCCAGCCGTTGCGCTCGTGTTCGGCGGCCCGGCCGATGTGCAGGGTGGGGATGCCCCGGCGCAGGGTCGCGTCGTCGCGGACGTCGCCGCGGATGAGGGTGCAGGTGTCGAGGAGTTCGAGGGCGACGGCGGTGTCGACGGCGATGTCGGCGGTCCGGTCCACGGGGTCGCCGCCGGCCGCGAGGTAGCCGGTGAGGAAGATGACCGGCCGGGCCCGGTCCCCGCCGGCGGCCAGCAGCTCGGCGAGGGACTCGATGAGCTCGGCGCCTCGGGCGTCGGAGGTGCGCCGTCGCCGGTGCTCCTCCTCGAACAGGCCGCGCAGCCGTTCCTCGACGCGGTCGAGCATCTTCGCGCGCTGGAGCTGCGGCGGCACCGAGCCGGGCGGCACGGGGCGCGGCGGTGAATGGGGTCGTTTCGTCATGGTGGTGCCTCTGCCTCCCTGGACCGGTCGCGGCCTTCGACCGCCCCTGACGAGCGGCGGCTCCGCTCTGTCGTGGCGGAGGGTGACCGGTCGGAAGACTGCCCAGCCCGGCACGGCGGAAGCGCCGGTTTCCTGCCAACCAGCGAGCCCGTCGCACACCGGGTGACGGTCGGCGCGGCCCTCGCGTGCCGTCTGTACAGGGCGCGCCGAGGCCTGTTACATCGGGGGCGGGCCACGGTAATCCGGCTTTTTCGGAGGCAACCATGCGCAGGATCGCGATTGTCGGCGCGGGCCAGGCGGGCTTGCAGCTGGCCCTCGGTCTACGGGAGCAGGGGTACGACGTGACCGTGATCGCGGCCCGGACACCCCAGGAGGTCCGGGCCGGGCGGGTGCTGTCCACCCAGCTGATGTACGGTCCGGCGCTCGCCGTGGAGCGGCGGGCGGGGCTGAATCTGTGGGACCAGCAGACCCCGGCGATCGACGGCGTGGTCATCAGCCCCGTCGATCCTCCGGGCGTCCGGGTGCCGGAGCGGGCCGTGGGGTCCCGGCTGGACGTGCCCGCCCAGTCCGTCGACCAGCGGGTGAAGACGGCGCGGTGGCTGGAGTTGTTCGAGGAGCGCGGGGGGCGGGTGGAGTACCGGCCGGTCGCCGCCGAGGAGCTGCCGGCCCTGGCCGCCGGGCACGATCTGACCCTGCTGGCCACGGGGCACGGCCCGTTGGGGGAGGTCTTCGGGCGGGACGAGCGGCACAGCCCGTACGAGCGGCCGCAGCGCGTCCTGGCCTGTGTGTACGTCCACGGGGTGCGGCCGGATCCGGAGCTTCCGCCGTCGTTCCTGCGGATGTCGGCGTTCCCGGGGGCCGGGGAGTTCTTCGTACTGCCCGCGCTCACCGGCTCGGGTCCGTGCGTGATCCTGCTGTGGGAGGGGCACCCGGGCGGTCCGTTCGACTGCTGGCAAAACGTTTCCGGACCGGGTGCGGCGCTGGAGCGCACCTGGCAGCTGCTGCGGTCGTACGCGCCGTGGGAGTACGAGCTGTGTGCGCACGCCGAGCCGACCGATCCGGGGGCGGCCCTCACCGGGAGCCTCACGCCCGTGGTGCGCCACCCGGTCGCGGAGGTCGCCCCGGGCTCGTACGTCCTGGGCATGGCCGACGCGGTGGTCCTCAACGACCCGATCACCGGGCAGGGCTCCAACAACGCGGCACGCTGCGCGGACCGGTATCTGACGTCGATCGTGGAGCGGGGCGAGCGGCCCTTCGACCGGGCGTGGATGCACGAGACGTTCGCCACCTGGTGGGAGCACGCCCGGCACACCACGGCGTTCACCAACCTGGTACTGGACGCGGCCCGCCCCCGGCACTTCGAGGACGTGCTGACGGCGGCCGCCCGGCACCCGGCGCTGGCCCACCGCTACGTCAACGGCTTCGCCGACCCGGCCGACTATCAGGAGTGGCTGATGGACGCCGACCGGGCGGAGGCATGCCTGGCGGCGGTCGCGGGCCGGTCCGCGGCACAGCCGTGAGCCGGCACAGCCCGTGAGCTAGCCTGACCGGATGGGCACCACGGGCGCGGCACCACCGGAGACGGTGGCGGGAAGCGGGACACGCGCGCCGCGCCGCGCCTCCGCCGGCCAGGGACCGGTCGTCGTCGCGGTGTCGCTCGGCGGTGGCCTCGGGGCCGTGGCCCGGTACGCCGCGGGGCTGGTGTGGCCGACCGCGCCGGCTGCCTTCCCCTGGACGACGCTGCTGATCAACGCGGTCGGCTGTGCCCTGATCGGGGTGCTGCTGGTGACGATCGCCGAGCTCGGCACCCCGCACCGGCTGGCCCGGCCCTTCCTGGGCACGGGCGTGCTGGGCGGTTTCACGACGTTCTCCACCTACGCGGTGGACGTGCAGCGGCTGGTCACGGACGGCAGGACGGCCGAGGGGCTCGCCTATCTGGTGGCCACGCCACTGATCGCGCTGGCCTCGGTGTGGGCGGCGGCGAAGGCGACGCGCCGGCTGGCCGGCGGGAGGAGGGCACGATGAGTCTCCCGGGCGGAGCACTACGACTGACGGCCTATGTGGGCGAGTCCGACACCTTCGGCCACAGGCCCCTGTACTCCGAGATCGTCCACCGGGCGCACGCCGCCGGGCTGGCCGGCGCGAGCGTGTTCCGGGGCATCGAGGGCTTCGGCGCCTCCTCCCGCGTCCACACCGCCCGGCTGCTGTCCCTGAGCGAGGACCTGCCGGTGGCGGTGGTGATCGTGGACGCGGAGGAGCGGGTACGGGCGTTCGTCCCCGAGCTGGCGGAGCTGACCGGCGCCGGCCTGGTCACCCTGGAGCCGGTGGAGATCGTGCGCCCCGGGGACGCGGCCGGTGGGGCGGAGCCGCGCGGGTGAACTGGCTCCTCGTGGTGGGCGGCGCCATGGTGGGCGCTCCGCTGCGTTATCTCACGGACCGCTTCGTCCAGGCCCGGCACGACTCGGTGTTCCCCTGGGGGACGTTCACGGTGAACGTCGTGGGCTGTCTGGTGCTGGGCGTACTGACGGGCGCGGTGGACGAGCCGACACGGCTGCTGCTGGGCACGGGCCTGTGCGGCGCGCTGACGACGTACTCCACGTTCTCCTACGAGACCCTGCGGCTGGCCGAGGACGGGGCACGGGGGTACGCGGTGCTCAACGTGGCCGCGAGCGTGGCGTGCGGACTGGGCGCGGCGTTCGCGGGGGTGGCGCTGGGGAGAGCCCTGTAAGGGGCGCGGGGAACTGCGCGACCAGCCCCCACCGGCCCGCAGGTGACCCGGCCGCACGTCCCGGCTTCCAGCGGAGCGCGCTCAGCGCTCGTCCACCCCGAGGTGCTCCAGTAGCACCCTGCGCAGTTCGCGGGCCGCGCGCGGCGGCGGAGCGTCCTTGCGGTGGGCGACGGCCACAGTCCGCCGCATCCGGTCGCCCTCGAAGGGCGTGACCCGCAGTCCGGAGCGGGCGGCGACCATGCCGGGGACGACGGCCAGGCCCAGCCCGGCCCGGACGAAGCCGAGTACGGCGTCCATCTCACCGCCCTCGACGGTGAAGGACGGCTCGAAGCCCTCGGCCCGGCAGGCGGCGATGGTGATCTCGCGCAGGTCGTAGCCACTGCGGAACATCACCATCGGCAGGTCCCGCAGCTCCCCCACCCGGATCCGGCTCCGGCGCGTGGGCGCGGGCCCGTCCGGCGCCGACACCACCACCAGGTCCTCCCGCAGCAGCTCCTGTGTCTCCAGCGCGGGGGCGCCCACGCCGAGCGGGGTGATGATCAGGGCCAGGTCGAGCCCGCCGTCGGCCAGGCGGCGCACCAGATCCCGTGACCCGCCCTCGTCGACGTGCAGTTCGATGCCGGGGAACCGGGCGTGGTACGTGCGCAGCACGTCCGGCACCAGGCTCGCGCACAGGCTCGGCGGTGCGCCGAGCCGGACCCGGCCGCGCCGCAGCTGGGCCACTTCCTGCACCTCGCGGTGGGCGGTCTCGGTGTCGGCGAGGATGCGGCGGGCGAGCGGCAGGAGGGCCTCACCGGCGTCGGTCAGGGCGATATTGCCCCGCGCGCGATGGAAGAGCTCGGCGCCCAGCTCCCGTTCCAGTGCCCTGATCTGCTGGGACAGCGAGGGCTGGGCGACGTGGAGGGCCTCGGCGGCCCGGGTGAAGTGCCGGACCTCGGCGACCGTGGCGAAGTAGCGGAGCTGCTGAAGTTGCACCCCACCACCATAGATAGGAGGAGCCTATGGAAACGAGCCTCATCATGTCTTGGACGCATCAAAGGCCCTCGACCTAGCGTCGACGGCATGGCACTGGCGACCCGGACGGCCAAACCTCCGTCCCTCATCGGCTCCGTGTGGCGCTCGACCGTCGGCAAGAAGGCGGTCATGGCGGTCACCGGCGTGATCATGCTGGCGTATCTGGTCGCCCATATGCTGGGCAATCTCAAGGTCTTCTTCGGGGCAGGGGAGTTCAACCACTACGCGGCCTGGATCCGCACCATCGGCGAACCGTTCCTGCACCATGAGTGGTTCCTGTGGCTGGCCCGGGTGACGCTGAGCGTCGCGGTCGTCCTCCACGGCGTGGCCGCGTACCAGCTCAGCCGCCGGGACCTCGCGGCGCGCCCGGTGAAGTATCAGGGACGCGGGCGGCGGCGCGCGAGTTACGCGACCCGGACCATGCGCTGGGGCGGGGTGATCCTCGGCCTGTTCATCGTCTGGCACATCCTCGACCTCACCACCCTCACCGTGAACCCCAATGCCCAGGAGGGCAGGCAGTACGAGAACCTCGTCGCCTCCTTCGACCGGTGGTACGTCTCCGCCTTCTACATCATCGCGATGCTGGCCCTCGGGCTGCATATCCGGCACGGCTTCTGGAGTGCGGCCCAGACGCTGGGCGTGGGATCGGCCCGCCGCGACCGGCTGCTCAAGGCCCTCGCCAACGGCCTGGCCGCCCTGCTGACCTGCGGCTTCATCGCCGTGCCCGTCGGTGTTCTGACAGGAGTCGTGAGCTGAGATGAGCGAGATGAGCGAGTACCTCCCCTATGCCACCGGCGCGCCGCTGGCCGACACCGCGGCCCCGGACGGGCCCGTCGCCGAGCGCTGGGACCGCCGCCGCTTCACGGCGAAGCTGGTGAACCCGGCCAACCGCCGCAAGCTGACCGTCATCGTCGTCGGCACCGGCCTGGCGGGCGGCGCGGCGGGCGCCACCCTCGCCGAACAGGGCTATCGCGTCGTGCAGTTCTGCTACCAGGACTCCCCGCGCCGCGCCCACTCCATCGCCGCCCAGGGCGGCATCAACGCCGCCAAGAACTACCGCAACGACGGCGACTCCATCCACCGTCTCTTCTACGACACCGTCAAGGGTGGCGACTTCCGCGCCCGTGAGTCCAATGTCCACCGGCTCGCCCAGGTCTCCGTCGAGATCATCGACCAGTGCGTGGCCCAGGGCGTCCCCTTCGCCCGCGAGTACGGAGGGCTGCTGGACACCCGCTCCTTCGGCGGCGTCCAGGTCTCCCGCACCTTCTACGCCCGCGGCCAGACGGGCCAGCAACTGCTCCTCGGCGCGTACCAGGCGCTCAGCCGCCAGATCGCCGCGGGCAACATCGAGATGCACGCCCGCACCGAGATGCTCGACCTGATCGTCGTCGACGGCCGGGCGCGCGGCATCGTCGCCCGCGACCTGATCACCGGCCGGATCAGCACCCACTTCGCCGACGCGGTGGTCCTCGCCAGCGGCGGCTACGGCAATGTCTTCCATCTCTCCACCAACGCCAAGAACTCCAACGCCACCGCCGTCTGGCGTGCCCACCGGCGCGGCGCGTACTTCGCCAACCCCTGTTTCACCCAGATCCACCCGACCTGCATCCCGCGCTCCGGCGACCACCAGTCGAAGCTGACGCTGATGAGCGAGTCGCTGCGCAACGACGGCCGCATCTGGGTGCCCAAGGCGAAGGGCGACACACGCCCGCCGGCCGAGATCCCCGAGGGCGAACGCGACTACTACCTGGAGCGGATCTATCCCTCCTTCGGCAATCTCGTCCCCCGCGACATCGCCTCCCGCGCCGCGAAGAACGTCTGCGACGAGGGACGCGGGGTCGGCCCGGGCGGCCAGGGCGTCTACCTCGACTTCGCCGACGCCATCGCGCGGATGGGCCGCGAGGCCGTCGAGACGAAGTACGGCAACCTCTTCGAGATGTACGAGCGGATCACGGCGGAGAACCCGTACGAGGTCCCCATGCGGATCTACCCGGCCATCCACTACACGATGGGCGGCCTGTGGGTGGACTACGACCTCCAGACCACCGTGCCCGGCCTCTTCGCCATCGGCGAGGCCAACTTCTCCGACCACGGCGCCAACCGGCTGGGTGCCTCCGCCCTGATGCAGGGCCTGGCCGACGGCTATTTCGTCCTCCCTTCCACCATCAACGACTATCTGGCCCGCCACCCCCACGACGAGGTGCCGCCGGACCACCCGGCGGTCGTGGAGGCGGTCGACGGCGTGACCGCCCGGCTGCGCCGGCTGCTCGCCAACGACGGCGACCGCACCCCTGAGTCCTTCCACCGCGAGCTGGGCGAACTGCTGTGGGACGAGTGCGGCATGGCCCGCACCGACAGCGGCCTGCGCAAGGCCCTGGACCGTATCCCGGCGCTCCGCGAGGAGTTCTGGCGCCGGATCAAGGTGCCGGGGACGGGCGAGGAGCTCAACCAGTCGCTGGAGAAGGCCAACCGGATCGTCGACTACCTGGAGCTCGCCGAGCTGATGTGCCTCGACGCCCTCCATCGCACGGAGTCCTGCGGCGGCCACTTCCGCGAGGAGAGCCAGACGGCCGACGGCGAGGCGGCCCGCGAGGACGAGGAGTTCTCCTACGCGGCGGCCTGGGAGTTCACGGGCACGGGCACCCCGCCCGTGCTCCACAAGGAAGAGCTTCTCTTCGAATACGTCCACCCCACTCAGCGGAGTTACGCGTGAACCTCACCCTTCGCATCTGGCGCCAGCGCTCCCCCGAGGACGCCGGGGCCATGACCACCTACGAGGTCGGCGGCATCAGCGAGGACATGTCCTTCCTGGAGATGCTCGACCACCTCAACGAGGAACTGATCCTCGCCGGGGACGAGCCCGTGGCCTTCGACCACGACTGCCGCGAGGGCATCTGCGGCGCCTGTGGCATGGTCATCAACGGCCGGGCCCACGGCCCGGAGCGCACCACCACCTGTCAGCTCCATATGCGGCACTTCTCCGACGGCGACACCGTCGACATCGAGCCCTGGCGGGCCACCGCCTTCCCCGTCGTCAAGGACCTGGTCGTCGACCGCTCGGCCTTCGACCGGGTCATAGGCGCCGGCGGCTATGTCTCCGTACCCACCGGCTCCGCCCCCGAGGCCCACGCCACTCCGGTGCCCAAGCCGGTCGCCGACCTGGCCTTCGAACACGCGGAGTGCATCGGCTGCGGCGCCTGTGTGGCCGCCTGTCCCAACGGCTCGGCGATGCTCTTCACATCGGCGAAGGTGGTGCACCTGAACGTCCTGCCGCAGGGCGCGCCGGAGCGCGAGTCCCGGGTGCTGGACATGGTGGGCGCCATGGACGACCAGGGCTTCGGCGGCTGCACCAACACCGGCGAGTGCGCCACGGCCTGCCCGAAGGGCATCCCCCTCCAGTCGATCGCGACGATGAACCGCGAGTACCTGCGGGCCACCCTCAAGGGCGCCGGACGCCACCGCTGAGCACTCCCGTCCCTCGGGGTCGGCTCACCCCTCCCCCAGGTCGGCGTTGACGATCGCCCGGAGGGCGGCGAGGTGGGCGCGGTAGGCGGCGCGGCCGTCCTTCGTCAGACGCAGCCAGACGCGCTGCCGGGTGTCGCGCACAGCCTTCCGCTGCTCGACGTACCCCGCGTCGGTCAGCACCGTCACATGCTTGCTGAGCACCGACGGGCTCACGCCCAGCGTCTCGCGGACGGTCGCGAATTCGATCTCCTCGGCGGCGTCGAGCGCGGCGCAGATCCGGAGCCGGTTGGGCGCGTGGATCGTCTCGTTGAAGCCGTCTTCGGGGGCGGTCACGACGCTGCTATGCCCTTCTTCCGGGTTTGCCTGTCGTGGACCAGGATGCCCCCTCCCACCAGCAGGCCCGCCGGTGCCCATATCCACGGCATGCCCTGCTCGTCGTCCAGGTACAGCGCGGTCAGGTAGACCACGAAGGCGAACACCGCGGCGACGAGCATGCCGCGCTTCATCCCCGGGTGCACCCGGTGCCGGACACCGCTGTGGCGGAACTGCGCCACGATGACGGCCAGCATGAACACGTACATGAGGGCGAAGCCCACGAGGTCCCAGGGCTCGGGCAGGAGATGGGACAGATACACCCCGGCCAGCGCCAGGGAGAGCTTCACGCCGTACGCCGGGCCGGGAGTGATGGACGCGACCGCCACCTGAGCCTGCTCCGCCAGGGCCAGGGCCTCGGCGGCGCCTTCCCGGGACGGCATGAGCGGCCGGGACGACCGCGAGTTCTCGTCAGTTGCCATGACGGAAAGTCAAGCACATGGTTTCCGGAGCGGCAACAGTCGATTTTCCACTGTGGAAAACGTCGCGCGAGGAGAACATGAGAAGAGGTCGTCAAATCATCCGATCGTGCGGTTTTCCGCAGATACCCCACCAAGTCCCCGTATCTGCCCTACGCTGGCGACCGTGGCCCGCGACTCGTACGTCATCGAGATGGACCGCATGCTCGCCTTCGCCGACGCCGTGACCGCCATCGCGATCACGCTGCTGGCCCTGGAGATCCACGTGCCGGATGGCCTCCCCGACGCGGAGGTGGGTCAAGCGTTCGGCCATGTGCTGCCGAAGGTCTTCGCGTACATCGTCAGCTTCGTGCTCATCGGGGCGATCTGGCTCGGCCACCACAAGCTCTTCCGGCTGATGGCCACCCTCGACCGCGCCATGGTCCGGCTGGAGTTCGCCCTGCTGGCCGTCATCGCCTTCCTGCCCTTCACCGCCCGGCTGCTGAGCGAACACGGCGGCGCCCCCGTGGCCATGGCCATCTACACGGGCGCCATCGGCCTTGAGGCCGCGCTGCTGGCCGTCATGGCCCTGCGGCTGCGCGCCTCCGGCCCGCTCCGCAGGCCGGAGGTCACCCGTCGGCAGGTCGTCCGGGAGGTGTTCGACAACGCGTCGATCGCCGCCATCGCCCTCACCGCCTTCCTGGTCTCCCTGGCCGCCCCTCTCGTGGCCGTCTGGTGGTGGGTGCTGATCTGGCCGGTGCGCGCCCTGCCGCGCTACTGGCCGTGGCTGGGCGCCAGGATCTGACGCCCCCTCGTCACCCGGGGTGCGCCCCGATCGTCACCCCGGGTGCGCCCCGACCGTGTCGCGGATCTGCTGCCCCAGCCCCGAATCGCCCTCGCGGGCGCAGTGCGCGCCGCAGAAGAAGCGCCCCGCGACCTCGACGCCGTGCCCGATGATGCGGGTCTTGCAGTGTTCACAGCTGGGCGCGAGCTTGCCGATCGCGCACTCGAAGCTGTCGAAGGTGTAGGTGTCGCCGGTGATGGTCTTGACCTCGAAGGCCAGCCAGTAGTCGTTGCCGCAGGTGTCGCACTTGGCCATGGGGCGCGCTCCGTCTCGGTACGGGAGGTACGCCTCGCATGATCCCCGCCGGTCCCCGCGGGGACCGGACCCCACCGTCAACACAAAGGATTCATTCACCCGAAGGTGGGGTGCCGTACGGCGCACACAGCCGCACGCCACCCCACCGGCCGCGACTCGGCGCGACCGGCCGCGACTCAGCGCGCGCCGAAGACCTGGGTCCAGCGCGGACCGCCCGGGGCCTTGTTGATGCCGATGCCGATCTCCTTGAAGGAGCAGTTGAGGATGTTCTTGCGGTGGCCGTCGCTGTGCATCCACGAGTCCATGACCGACGCCGCGTCCTGCTGCCCGTAGGCGATGTTCTCGCCGTAGGTGCTCCAGCGGTAGCCCGCCGCGGTGATGCGGTCGCCCGGGCCCTTGCCGTCGGGGTTGGTGTGGTTGAAGAAGTTCCGGGCCGCCATGTCGTCGGAGTGGCCCTGGGCGGCCGCATCCAGGAGGCTGTTGGAGCTGAGGGCCGAGCACCCGACCTTCGCCCGCTCGGCGTTGACCAGGGCCACCACCTGCGCGGCCATGGAACCGTCGCCACCGGAGGACGGCGGCTTGGGCGCACTGGTACGGGCCGGGGCGGCCGTGCGCTCGGGGGCGGCTTCGTCCGTGTGGGACGCGGAGGACTTGGCCGACGCCGACGGGCTCGCCGAGCCGCTCGGCGAAGCGCTCGCCGAAGCCGACGCGGACGCGGACGCCGAGGCACTCGGCGAGGCGGAGTGCGACGGGCTGGACCGGATGGGCATGGGCTCCCGGGCGTTCAGCTGCTTCAGGTCGCCGGACGAGTCCACGGCCTCCGTCTTGACGGTCGTACCGGGCGAGTCCTCCATGAGGTACCCGCCGCCCAGCACACCGCCGGCGATCAGGGCGAGGGCGCCCGCGCCGATCACGGCCTTCCGGCCCGTACGCGACCGCCCGGCGTCCGCCCGGTGACCACTGGAACGCCCGCCGGAACGTCCACCGGAACGGTGCCCGCCGCCCCGGTGGCCCCCGGCGCGGTGGCCGCCCGCCGGGCCGCCTCGCGGGGCGGCGGGCGCGGGGGCCGGCGCGGGGGCCGGGTGCGCCGCCGACGCGTATCCCACGGGCTCGCCCGGCACCACGGCGCCGCCGCTCCACCAGCCCAGCAGGGCGCCGCCGACCGGCACCAGCCCGAGGCCGACCAGCAGGCCCTCGGCCGGGACCAGCGCCGACAGGGCGCCCGAGCAGCGGCCGCAGCCGCGTACGTGCCGGGCGACGCGCTTGCGCCACAGCGCGGACGGAACGCCGTCCCACGTGGCGACGACCTCGCCGAGCCGCTCGCAGCGCGGGTACGCGGCGAGCGCCTGGACGACGCCGCGGGCGACGTCCAGCTGCGCCTTCGTCCGCTGTATCCGTACGGCGGTGTGCTGCGGGGTCAGCCCGAGCGCGGCGACGACCTCGGCGCGCTTCAGCTCGCCGGCGGCCTCCAGCCACCACAGGGACAGGACCTCCTGCTCCCCTTCGTCCAGCCAGCGCGTGGCCTCGGCGGCCTCCCTGCGCTGGCCCTCCAGCCCCAGCCGGACGATGGTCAGGTCGACGAAGTCGGCCTTGGGGTCGGGGACCTCGCCGACCACCTCCTGCAGGCCACTGACGGGAGCCTCGGGGCGCTCCTCCCGGCAGTGGCTGCGTATCTGGTTCATGGTGATGGCGACGAGCCAGGAGCGGAAGCTCGCGGCGTCCCGCAGCCCGTCCAGGCCGTTGATCACCCGGAGCATGGTCTCCTGAACCACGTCGTCGACGTCCGCGTGGCCGTTCAGGGCCCGGCCGACGATGTTGTAGACGAGTGGCAGGTGGATGGCGACGAGCTCGTCCTGTGCCGCCGTGTCCCCGGCACGCGCCGCCTCGATCACGGCCACGCTCACACTCTTCACGCCCGCACCTCTTTCCGCACCCGCCACGAATGGCGCTCGATCCGACACCTAGGAGACCGGGCGCCGGTCGGCAGATAACAAAAAAGTCGGGTGCGAATGTACGACAGGACGTTCAGTCGGACGTGCGGATCAAGAACTCACGAACGATCCCCGGAGCCACATATTCCGCGAACTCCGCCGCCTCGGCCGCCGGGATGTCCCGTATGCGGTATCCGTCCTCCCCGGCGGGGACCGCGACAGTGAGAGTGGCCACATTTGCCCGGAGCGCAAAGGGCGTATCAGTAAATGTCCATCCCTGTACGGAACTCCGGTCGAGGGCCACCGTCTCCCGTCCGAACGTCCCGGACCGTACGACCAGATGGCGCCCCCGCACCGCGTACCCCAGCGCCCGGTAGGCGTCCCACGCCAGCGCGCACACCACCGGGGAGGCCACCATCACCCACCCCGCCGCGCACCACAGCAGCACCGGCAGATCCAGCAGCCACCCCAGCCCGGCGAGCACCAGCGCCACCGGCAAAACGCCCCACCCCAGCGCGCTCACCAGCCGCCGCCGCAACGCGACCCTCGGCGCCGGGCACAGCGCCCCGATCACCTCCCCCGTCCCGATCACCTCGGCGCACACCCGGAGCGCCTCCGCCCGGGGTGCCGGAGGGAGTACGACGCTCCGCTTGCGGTTCCGCTCCCGGTCGCCCAGGCCGCCCGCCACGGCCCGTACGGACGCCCCACCGCCCGCGCGCAGCAGCAACGGTTCCCGCAGCGCGACCCCGCACAAACGGTCCGCCTCGATGGAGACGACCGATGCCGCGAACAGGCCGCGCCGGACGTCGAGGCCGCCCGAGGGGGTGCGCTCCAGCCGGTACCGCCACCAGGTCCCGGCATGGACCACCAGCGCCCCCGCCACGCCCAGCAGGGTCACGACCGCCAGACCGAGCAGGGCGGCGAGCCACGGCGCACCGGCGCCGTACCCGGCCCACAGGCGGCGGAAGATCCCGATCCGCCAGGGCTTCACACCCAGGGCGTTGAGCACCCGCCAGGCCGTGCCGCCCGCCACGAGCACCCCTCCCCAGACCCAGAACGTCAGCGGGGCGTACCGCAGCCAGCGCATACTTCCGACAGCGAGGATCCCGGCGCCACGCCCCTCCTCGGGGCGGGAAACCGCTGGCTCACGGTGAGCAATGGCCGCCTCGATACGGGCCGTCAGCCGCCGGGCCGCCGGGCCGGACACCCCCGTGATCCGCACGGCCCCGGCGGCCGACCCCGTGGTGACGGTCACGACGGCCAGCCCGTACCGCCGCAGCAGCGGCCCCCGCCGCAGCGCGACGGACTCCACACAGGCCAGCGGAACGATCCGGCGTCGTCGCCCGAACCAGCCCGAGACCGCGTAGAGCGCCGTCTCCCCCAGCTCCCACCCGTGCGTCCGGCACCGCCGCGCCGGCATGACCAGCGCGTAAGCGCCGGCGGGTACCAGCAGCGCCACCGTCACCAGAGGTGCCAGCCATGCGAGAGCGCCAGGAAAGAAGAGGAGGCCCGAGGCGAGCAGCGCGAGGGCGGCCAGCACCATCGGCCCGCTCACGGTGAGCAGCGCCCGGGCCGTCCACCAGCCGCGCGCGCCGGGATCCACGCCGTGCCGCGGCGCCCTGAGCCTCAGGCCCCCTCCGCTCGACACGACACTCCCCGCCTTTTCCAAGTCAATCGTATTGCCAACCATCGGCGCTAAGCTATCGCAATACAACTGACCTGTAAACGAGAGGTGTCCCTCCCCGTGCCCAAGCGCGTCGACCACGACGAACGCCGCCACCGCATCGCCGAAGCCCTGTGGCGGATCGCGTCCGAGCGCGGGCTGGACGGCGCGAGCCTGCGTGACGTGGCGGCGGAGGCGGGCATCTCCCTCGGGCAGCTCCAGCACTACTTCCGCACCAAGGACGACATGCTCGTCTTCGCCCTCGGCCACATCAGCGAGCTGGCCGCGCGGCGGATCGGCGCCCGCGTCGGGTCCCTGGCCGGGACCCCCTCCCCCCGGACGCTGCTGCGCGAGACGTTCGCGGAGATGCTGCCGCTCGACGACAAGAGCCGCACCGGTCAGCTGGTGCAGATCGCCTACTTCGTCCGGGCCGTCCACGACGAGCGGCTGCGCCGGCACGCCAAGGAGGGCATCCCGGCGCTGCGGGAGTTCTTCGCCGGCCAGATCCGGCGCGCGGTGGAGGAGGGCGACGTCGCCCCCGACCGCGACCCGGACACCGAGGCGATGCTGCTGATCGCCCTCGTGGACGGCCTGTGCGGCTACGTCCTGCTCGACGTGGTGCCGGGCGAGGAGGCGATGCGGCTGGTGGACGCGCACCTGGACCGGCTGTTCCGCTGACACGAACTCAGCAGACTCGGCGGACCCAACGGGCTCAGCGCCGCGCCGCCCTGTTGCGCCCCTGCCGGCCCGGCGCGAGGGCCTCGGCCAGTTCGTCGAGCGCCTCCAGCAGCAGCTCCGAGCCCCGTACCGCCACCCCTTCGTCGCCGACCCGCGCGACCCAGGCGGCCAGTGCCGCGCGCGGCCCGGACCAGTCCGGCCGCCGCCGCTCCCGTACCGCCGCCACGGCGTCCGGCAGCGCGGCGCGCAGGGCCGCCGCGAACTCGCCCGCCCCGGGGTCCGGTTCGGCGTCCGGGCCGGGCAGATGGGCCTCCATCAGCATCGCCGCCCGCCCGAGTGTGGCCAGCGCCGACTCGGCCGCCCGCTCGGCGGCGCGCGAGATGCCCCGGTGGCGCACGGGTTCCTTCAGCGCGCGGGCTGCCGCGTCCTCCCACTCCAGCCGCGCCGCCCGCGCGTCCAGCAGCGCCTCGCGGACCCGCCGCTTCCGGTTCTCCGGCCGGGCGTGGGCGTCCAGGACCGCCAGCGCGTAGTCGCCGTTGGTACGGAGCCAGTCGGCCAGCCGGTCGCGCAGCCGGGGCGTCTCCCAGCTGGGCCACAGCGCGTAGGCGGCCAGCGCCAGCACCCCGCCCAGCAGCGTCAGCGCCAGCCTGGCCTGCACGGTCTGCGACCAGCCCTCCCCCGCGATGCCGAGCAGGAAGACGACGTACGCGCCGATGCACGCGGACACCACGGTGTAGCCCGTCCCCATCAGCAGATACAGCAGCCCCACGCTCACCACGGCCAGCGCCGCGCAGACCTCGGGCCCCGGATGGGTGAGCGCCGTGATGCCCGCGCCCGCCCAGACGCCGACGAACGTGCCCACGAAGCGGGCGACACCGCGCTGATAGGTCTGGGCGAAGTCGGGCCGCATCACCATCACCGAGGTCATCGGCGCCCAGTAGCCGTGGCCCAGCGGCAGCGCCGTGCCCAGCAGGTAGCCCCCGCAGGCCACCGTCGTCACCCGCACCGCGTGCCGGCCGACCGGCGAGGACCAGCGCGCCTCGCGCCGCAGCGCCCGCCAGCCCACGGGGACGAGCCCGGCCATGGTGGGCCGCAGCAGATGCCGCCGCTCCTTCTCCGGCGTCGACTTCTCCGTCGTCGACTTCTCCGTCGTCTCCTTCTCCGGCGTCTCCTTCTCCGGCGTCGGCCGGGTGGCGCGCAGCGGCTCGTCGCTGGCCTCCACGACGTCGGCCAGTAGCGCCATCAGCCGCAGCGCCGAGCGGCGGGCGGCGCCGTCGAGGCGCGGTCCGGACTCGGGCACCTCCAGCGTGGCCATCACCTCGGGCGTCACCCGCACGGGCCGGCCCCGGCGGATGGCGCGCGCGACCGCGTCCAGGACGTCGGCGGCGGCGCCCAGCAGTTCCCGGGCCCGGTCCCGGCCGGGGCCCTCCGGAGGCGCGCCCACGACGGGATCGGCGAGGGAGGCGAGCACCGGCCGGATCCGTTCGGCGACCCCGCGCGGGCCGCCCAGTTGCCGGGGCCGGCCGCGGGCCTGGCGCGGGGTCAGCTCGGCGGCGCTGCGGGCGTCCATCAGCGGCTGGGGGTCGAAGCGGGCGACCGGGTCGTGGCGCAGCCGGCGCGCGTAGTCCGCCTCGGCGGCCAGCGCGTCCGCGAGGGCGTCGCGCTGGCGTCCCCAGGGCCGGATGGGGAAGAGGAGGATGAGCGCCGCCTGCACCAGGCCGCCCACGAGGATGAGCGCGGCGTGCTCGGCCGCCCCGGCGACGGAGGTGGGCAGGGTGACGGTGACGAGCATGACCGCGACCGTCTGGGTGGCGACGAACCCCGTCACCGGGCCGACGGCCCAGGCCATGCCCGACAGCAGGGTCCACACGGCGAGCAGCGCGACGAAGGTGGCGTGGTGGGCGGCGGCGAGGTAGCCGAGGAAGGTGCTGAGGCCGAGCACGCCCGCGACCGCCAGCGCGAGCAGCGGGCGGGGCCGCCAGCTGCGCTGGAAGGTCGCCAGACCGGAGGCGAACGCGCCGAACGCGGAGGAGACGGCGAGGGCGGGCGATCCGAAGGCCAGCATCAGGCCGACGACGATCGCCACGCCGCACGCGCCGCGGATGGCGACGAGCGGTTCGAGGGTGATCCGCTCGATCGTCAGCCCGGCGCGGGCGGTCTTCTTCAGGGCGTTGGCCCAGGTCATGGGGTGAGCCTACGGTTTATTTCCGGCCATGTCGGTGTGCGGGGTGCGCCTTGTCGGTGTGGAGGGGTTCCCGTCCCCGCCCTTTCGCCGTTTCTTCCGGGGCCCCGCCCCGGGCCCCCGGTCCTCGAACTCCCCTGGCTACCACTGGAAGGTGCCCCCGGGCGGGCTGAAATCACCGGTGGTGCGGGAAGCCCAGGTCGACGCCGCCGTCCTGGGGGTCGGGCCAGCGGGTGGTGACGACCTTGCCCCGGGTGTAGAAGCGGACGCCGTCGTTCCCGTAGATGTGGTGGTCGCCGAAGAGCGAGTGCTTCCAGCCGCCGAAGGAGTGGTAGCCCACCGGCACCGGGATGGGCACGTTGACGCCCACCATGCCCGCCTCGACCTCCAGTTGGAAGCGGCGGGCCATGCCCCCGTCACGGGTGAAGATCGCGGTGCCGTTGCCCCACGGCGAGGCGTTGATGAGGGCCAGGCCCTCCTCGTACGTCCCGGCGCGCAGGACGCACAGCACCGGGCCGAAGATCTCGTCGCGATAGGCGTCGGCGTCGGTCGGCACCTTGTCGAGCAGGGACAGGCCCATCCAGTGGCCGTTCTCGTACCCCTGGACCGTGAAGCCGGTGCCGTCGAGGACGACCTCCGCGCCCTGGGCGGCGGCGCCCCGCACATAGGAGGCGACCTTGTCGCGGTGGTCCTTGGTGATCAGCGGGCCCATCTCCGAGGTGGGGTCGTCGCCCGGGCCGATCTTGATCTTCTCGGCGCGCTCGCGGATCTTCGCCACCAGTTCGTCCCCGGTGCCGCCGACCGCGACGACCGCCGAGATCGCCATGCAGCGCTCGCCCGCCGAGCCGTAGGCGGCGGAGACGGCGGCGTCCGCGGCGGCGTCGAGGTCGGCGTCGGGCAGCACCAGCATGTGGTTCTTGGCGCCGCCGAGGGCCTGGACGCGCTTGCCGTTGGCGGAGGCGGTGGTGTGGATGTGGCGGGCGACGGGCGTGGAGCCGACGAAGGAGACGGCGGCGACGTCCGGGTGCTCCAGGAGCCGGTCGACGGCGATCCGGTCGCCGTTGACGACGTTGAGGACGCCGTCCGGCAGCCCGGCCTCGGCGGCGAGCTCCGCGAGGCGGATCGCGGCCGAGGGGTCCTTCTCGCTGGGCTTGAGGACGAACGTGTTGCCGCAGGCGATGGCGAGCGGGAACATCCACATCGGCACCATGGCCGGGAAGTTGAACGGCGTGATGCCCGCGACGACGCCCAGCGGCTGGCGGATGGCGGAGACGTCCACCCGGCTGGACACCTGCGTGGACAGCTCGCCCTTGAGCTGCTGGGTGATGCCGCAGGCCAGCTCCACGACCTCCAGGCCGCGCGCGACCTCGCCGAGGGCGTCGGAGTGGACCTTGCCGTGCTCGGCGGTGATCAGTTCGGCGAGTTCCTCGCGGTGGGCGTCGAGCAGGGCGCGGTAGCGGAAGAGCACCGCCGTGCGCTGTGCGAGGGAGGAGCCGCCCCAGGTGCCGTAGGCGGCCTTGGCGGCGGCCACGGCCGCGTCGACCTCCTCGGCGGTGGCGAACGCGACGCGCGTGGTGACGGCGCCCGTGGCCGGGTCGGTGACGGGCCCGTAGGTTCCGGAGGTGCCCTCGACGGACTTGCCGTCGATCCAGTGGTTGACGGTCTTCATCTGCTGCGACCTCTCCTACGTCAAAGGTAACGGCGACGGGCGGCTGCGTTGCGGTCGTACTCCTCCCGGGCCGACACGGCCGCCGGGCGGGTCGCGGTCTCGGCGACGGGCACATCCCACCACGCCTGGGCGGGGGGCGCCCCGGACACAGTGTCGGCCGTTTCGGTCTCCACGTAGACACATGTGGGCCGGTCGGAGCCACGCGCCTCGGCCAGCGCGGCGCGCAGCTCGCGGGCGGTACGGGCGCGGAGCACGCTCATGCCGAGCGAGGCGGCGTTCGCGGCCAGGTCGACGGGCAGCGGGGCGCCGGTGTACGTGCCGTCGGGCGCGCGGAAGCGGTAGGCGGTGCCGAAGCGCTCGCCGCCGACGGCCTCCGAAAGGCCGCCGATGGAGGCGTAGCCGTGGTTCTGCACCAGGATCACCTTGACTGGGATGCCCTCCTGCACGGCGGTGACGAGCTCGGTGGGCATCATCAGATACGTCCCGTCGCCGACCAGCGCCCATACCGGCGAACCGGGGTCGGCCAGGGCGACGCCGATGGCGCCGGGGATCTCGTAGCCCATGCAGGAGTAGCCGTATTCGAGGTGGTACTGGCGGCGGGAGCGGGTCCGCCACAGCTTGTGGAGATCGCCGGGGAGGGAGCCCGCCGCGTTGACGATCACGTCCTCGTCGCCGACGACGGAGTCCAGCGCGCCGAGCACCTGGGCCTGGGTGGGCCGGGCGCCGTCGCCCCGGCCGTCGTCCGGGGCGTACGCGCGGGCGACGGCCGTCTCCCACTCGGCCTTCCCGGCGGTGTACGCACTGGCGTAGGCGTCCGGCACGCGGTGCCCCGCGACGGCCTCCGTGAGCGCTTCGAGGCCGCTGCGGGCGTCGGCGACGAGCGGCAGCCCGGCGAGCTTGTGGGCGTCGTACGGGGCGATGTTGAGGTTGACGAAGCGGACGTCCGGGGCGGCGAAGAGGGTCGCGGAGGCGGTGGTGAAGTCGCTGTAGCGGGTGCCGACGCCGATGACGAGGTCGGCGGCGCGGGCGAGCGCGTCGGCGACGGCCGTGCCGGTGTGGCCGATCCCGCCGACGTCCGCCGGGTGGTCGTGGCGCAGCGAGCCCTTGCCCGCCTGGGTGGAGGCGACGGGGATGCCGGTGGCGTCGGCGAAGGCGCGCAGGGCGTCCTCGGCCTCGCTGTGGTGGACGCCGCCGCCCGCGATCAGCAGCGGGCGGCGGGCCGCCCGTACGGCCCGCGCGGCCGCCGCCAGTTCGGCCGGGTCGGGGGCGGGGCGGCGGACGTGCCAGACGCGGTCGGCGAAGAACTCCTCGGGCCAGTCGTACGCCTCGGCCTGGACGTCCTGGGGCAGCGCGAGGGTGACGGCCCCCGTCTCCACGGGGTCGGCCAGTACGCGCACGGCGGTGAGCGCGGCGGGGATCAGCGCTTCGGGGCGGACGATCCGGTCGAAGTACCGGGAGACGGGGCGCAGGCAGTCGTTGACGGAGACGTCGCCCGCGCCGGGGTGTTCGAGCTGCTGGAGGACGGGGTCGGCGGGGCGGCCGGCGAAGGTGTCGCCGGGCAGGAGCAGCACCGGGATCCGGTTGATCGTGGCGAGGGCCGCGCCGGTGACGAGGTTGGTGGCGCCGGGGCCGATGGAGGTGGTCACGGCGTGGGCGGAGAGCCGGTCGCGGTGGCGGGCGTAGCCGACGGCCGCGTGGACCATGGCCTGCTCGTTGCGGCCCTGGAGGTACGGGAGTCCGTCGCCGGTCTCCAGCAGGGCCTGCCCGATCCCGGCGACGTTGCCGTGGCCGAAGATGCCCCAGCACGCGGCGACGAGCCGCTGCCGGCAGCCGTCGCGCTCGGTGTACTGGTGGGCGAGGAACGCCACGAGGGCCTGGGCGACGGTGAGGCGGCGGGTCGGGCGGGACGGTCGGGTCATCGGTCCTCTCCCGGGTGATAGAGCGGAAGCCTGGGGTCCACAGGGTGGTCGGGCCATGTGCCGCGGATCCAGGCGTGGTCGGGGTGGTCACGGATGAGCCACTCCCGCTCGGGGCCGGGGCCGGCCATCACATTGAGGTAGTACATGTCGTGGCCGGGCGCGGCGATGGACGGGCCGTGCCAGCCGTCGGGGATCAGCACGGCGTCGCCGGTGCGGACCTCGGCGAGGACGTCCGTCCCGCCGTCGTGGGACGGCGACACCCGCTGGTAGCCGAGGCCGGGAGCACCACCGGGGCCCTCGGCGATCTCGAAGTAGTAGATCTCCTCCAGCCGGGACTCCCGGCCCGGGAGGTGCTCGTCGTGCTTGTGCGGCGGATAGGACGACCAGTTGCCGCCCGGCGTGAGGACCTCGACGGCGATGAGCCTGTCGCACTCGAACGTGCCGGCCGCGGCGAAGTTGTTGACCTGCCGGGAGCAGACGCCCGTGCCGCGCAGCTCGACGGGAACGGTCTCGGCGGGGCCGTAACGGGCGGGCAGGCTGCGCTCGCAGCGCGCCCCGGCGAGGGCGAAACGGCCGCCCGCCGGGGAGGTCAGCGTGACGTGCGCGTCGCGCGGGACGTAGGCGAAGTCGGTGACGGCGGTGAAGG
This sequence comes from Streptomyces sp. NPDC037389, assembly GCF_040636475.1. NCBI lineage: Bacteria > Bacillati > Actinomycetota > Actinomycetes > Kitasatosporales > Streptomycetaceae > Streptomyces > Streptomyces sp. NPDC037389. The sequence continues at coordinate 56,999 of NZ_JBEZUS010000011.1, read as the reverse complement.
GGCTGGGGCGGCCGTGGAGCTCGAAGGCCTGGCCTTCTCCCGTCCGCACGGTGCAGCCGCCGGTGAGCGGCAGCACGATCCATTCGCTGTCGGCGGTTTCGAAGGTGTGGGCGCCGGAGGGGGGCAGGGTGAGGACGCGGAGGGAGGAGTGCTCCCAGCCGGCGCTTTCGGGGGTGATGTCCAGGTCATGGGTCATGCGCTGTCTCGGCTCTCCTGAGTTCGGCACCGCCGGGGTCGTGGGCGGGGGTCGCGCGGCGTCACAGCAGCCCCACCGCCGTGTCCACCGCCGCCGCCACGTCCCCGTCCGCCGGATAGAGCAACGCCCGCCCCACCACCAGGCCCTGCACCGTCGGCAGCCGCAGCGCCGTCCGCCACCGTTCGTACATCGCGTCCTGGTCGTCGCCCACGTCACCGCCCAGCAGGACCGCCGGGAGCGTCGACGTCTCCATCACCCGGGCCATGGCGTCCGCGTCGTCCGTGACCGGCACCTTCAGCCAGGTGTAGGCGGACGTCGAGCCCAGGCCCGACGCGATGGCGATGGACTTCGTGACGGCCTCGGCGCTCAGGTCGTTGCGGACCCGGCCGTCGACGCGCCGGGAGAGGAAGGGCTCGACGAAGACCGGCAGCCGTCGTTCCGCCATGGCGTCGATGGCGCGGGCGGCGGAGACCATCGTGGCGAGCGAGCCGGGGTCGTCGTGGTCGATGCGCAGCAGCAGCTTGCCCGCGTCGAAGCCGCGCCGGACGAGGTCGTCCGCGCGCGGCCCCGTGAAGCGGTCGTCCATCTCGAACGCGGCGCCGACGAGACCGCCGCGGTTCATGGAGCCCATGACGACCTTGTTCTCCAGCGCGCCGAGGAGCAGCAGGTCGTCGAGGATGTCGGAGGTGGCGAGGACACCGTCGACGCCGGGGCGGGAGAGGGCCAGGCACAGGCGTTCCAGCAGGTCGGCGCGGTTGGCCATGGCCAGGGGCCGGCCGCCGACGTCGAGCGCGCCGCGTGCCGTGTGGTCGGCGGCGACGATCATCAGCCGGCCGCTGTCGCCGACGAGGGGGCGCCGCCCCCGCCGGGCGGCGGCCTCGGCGATGGCCTCGGGGTGCCGGCTGCGCACGCGCGGCAGGTCTGCGATGCGGACGGTCACCGGACGCCCTCTTTCCCGGCCGCACGGGCTTTCCCGGCACGGGCTTTCCCGTCCGCACGGGCCAGCAGCTCCGTCACCTCGTCCCGCGTCGGCATCGCCGACGAGCAGGCGAGCCGGGAGGCGACGATGGCCCCGGCGGCGTTGGCGTAGCGCGTCACGCGCCCGAGGTCCCAGCCGGCGAGCAGTCCGTGGCAGAGCGCGCCGCCGAAGGCGTCGCCGGCGCCGAGGCCGTTGACGACCTCGACCTCCACCGGGGCCGCCTCGGCGACGGTGCCGTCGCGGTGGACGGCGAGGACGCCCTTCGGGCCCCGCTTGACCACGGCGAGTTCGACCCCGGCCGCGAGGAGCGCCCGCGCCGCCGCGTACGGGTCCCGCTCCCCCGTGGCGACCTCGCACTCCTCGGCGTTGCCCACCGCCACCGTCGCGTGGGCGAGGGCCCGCTCGTACAGGGGACGGGCGGCGGACGGCCCCTCCGGCCAGAACATGGGCCGCCAGTCGAGGTCGAAGACGGTGATCCCGCCCTCCGCCCCTGTCCTCGCCCGCGCCTTCGCCCGTTCCCGGAGGGCGGCGAGCGTCGCGCCGCGGCTGGGTTCCTCGCTCAGGCCCGTACCGGTGATCCAGAAGACCCGGGCGGCGCGGATGGCGGCCAGGTCCAGCTCGGCGGTGTGGATCTCCAGGTCAGGGGCCTTGGGGCGGCGGTAGAAGTACAGCGGGAAGTCGTCCGGCGGATGGATCTCGCAGAAGGTCAGGGGCGTGGGGTAGGCGGCCACGGGCGTCACCCAGCGGTCGTCGACGCCGAAGCGGCGCAGCTCGTCGTGGAGGTAGCGGCCGAAGGGGTCGTCGCCGGTGCGGCTGACGAGGGCGGTGCGGCGGCCGAGCCGGGCGGCGGCGACGGCGACGTTGGCCGCGGAGCCGCCGAGGAACTTCCCGAAGGTGTCGGCCTCCGCGAGCGAGACCCCGGTCCGCAGCGGATAGAGGTCCACCCCGAGCCGGCCCATGGTGATGAGGTCGTAGGGACCGGTCATGGTCTTCCCCTCCGCGCGTCGGCACGATCCGGGGCCCAGGTCTAGCCGGGCGCGGACATCCATGTCAAGCATTTGTCCTTACATACGGACGTCCCCGCGCCGGGGCCCACCGACCGGCTATTGACGTTACGTCCTTATGTCCGGACGTAGCCTTGACACTCCCCGGCCCAGCCGGGAGGCTACGGGCAACCCGAGCCCTTGTCCGGTCAGCGCCGACCGGCGAGAGGAGAGCCGCCGCATGGACAGCGTCCGCGCCCCCGACCGCAGCCCGTCACCGCCCCCCGCGCTGGACCGGATCCGGGTCGGCTCCGCGCCGGACTCCTGGGGCGTGTGGTTCGCCGACGACCCGGCCCAGCTCCCCTGGCGGCGCTTCCTCGACGAGGTGTCCGAGGCGGGCTACGAGTGGATCGAGCTCGGCCCGTACGGCTATCTCCCCACCGACCCCGCCCGGTTGCGCGAGGAGACCGGGAGCCGGGGCCTGAAGGTGTCGGCGGGCACGGTCTTCACCGCCCTGCACCGCGGGCCGGCGGTCTGGGAGGAGACCTGGGAGCAGGTCTCCCGCGTGGCCGCGCTGGCGCGCGACACGGGTGCGAACCACCTCGTCGCCATCCCCTCCTTCTGGCGGGACGACAAGACCGCCGAGGCCCTGGAGAGCCCGGAGCTGACGGCCGGCCAGTGGCGGTCGCTGACCACCGGGACGGAACGGCTCGCGGCCGAGGTGCGCGACGCCTACGGGCTCTCCCTGGTCGTCCACCCCCACGCCGACACCCACATCGCCACCGAGGAGCACGTCGAGCGCTTCCTCGACGCCACCGACCCGACGCTGGTGAGCCTCTGCCTGGACACCGGGCACTACGCCTACTGCGGCGGCGACAGCGTCAAGCTCATCAAGACCTACGGGGAACGCATCGGCTACCTCCACCTCAAGCAGGTGGACCCCGCGATCCTGACCGACGTCGTCGAGCGGGGCACGCCCTTCGGCCCGGCCGTACGGCAGGGCGTCATGTGCGAACCGCCGCGCGGCGTACCGGCGCTGGAACCCGTGCTGACGGCCGCCCAGGGGCTCGGCGTCGACCTCTTCGCGATCGTCGAGCAGGACATGTACCCGTGCCCGCCCGACAAGCCGCTGCCCATCGCCCGACGCACCCGCGCCTTCCTGCGCTCCTGCGGCGCGTGACCGCGCACACCGGCATCACCGCGCTCACCGGCACCGGCACCAGCACCAGCACCAGCACCAGCACCAGCACCAGCACCAGCACCCGGGAACGCCCGCCCGTACCAAGGCACAAGGCAACACGCACCAGCACCGAGGAACACGCAATGACGCAACACGGAACGCTCGGCGTGGCCGTCATCGGCACCGGCAGAATGGGCGCCGACCACGTCCGGCGCCTCGACGAGGCCATCAGCGGGGCGCGGGTGACCGCCGTCGTCGACATCGACCCGCACCGCGCCGAGGCGGCCGCCGCGCGCGTCGACGGCTGCGCCGCCCACACCGACCCGGCCGCCGCCATGGCCTCGGACGACGTGGACGCCGTGCTCATCGCCTCCCCCGGCCCCGCCCACGAGGAGGCCCTGCTGGAGGCGTTCGCGCGCGACCTGCCCGTCCTGTGCGAGAAGCCCCTCACCCCGGACTCCGCCTCCGCGCGCCGGGTGCTGGAGGCGGAGACCCGGCTGGGCCGCCGACGCGTCCAGGTCGGCTTCATGCGCCGCTACGACAGCGAATACCAGCGTCTGAAGGCACTCCTGGACGCCGGAGACCTCGGGCGCGCGCTGATGCTCCACTGCACCCACCGCAACGTCTCGACACCGCCCGGCTACACCAGCCAAATGACGATCAACGACTCGGTCGTCCACGAGATCGACGCCACCCGCTGGCTGCTGGGCGAGGAGATCACCGCCGTCACCGTGCTGCGCCCCACCCCCTCCTCCGGCGCCCCGGAAGGGCTGAGCGACCCCCAGCTCGTACTGTTCGAGACCGAGGGCGGTGCGGTCGTCGACGTCGAGATCTTCGTCAACTGCGGCTTCGGCTACCAGGTGCGCTGCGAGGCCGTCGGCGAGCGCGGCACCGCCCGGATCGGCGACGCGCACGGGCTGACCGTCCACACCGCCGGACGGTGGGGCGGGGAGATCGCACAGGACTTCGTCACCCGCTTCCAGGACGCCTACGACCGCGAGGTCCAGGCCTGGGTGGACGCCGTCCGGCGCGGCGGGACGACAGGCCCGAGCGTCTGGGACGGCTACGCGGCCGCCGTGGTCTGCGAGGCGGCGGTACGGGCCCAGGCGACCGGCGAACGCGTGCCGGTCGTCCTCCCCGAGCGCCCCGCCCTCTACGCCGCCCCGCCGCGATGACCGGTGGGCCGATGACCGGTGGTCTGCGGGTCGCGCTGCTCGGCGCCGGGCGGATCGGCTCCCGGCACGCGGCCCGGCTGGCGGGGACCGAGGGCGTCGCCGAGCTGGTCGTCGCCGACGCCGAGCCCGGGCGCGCGGCGGGCCTCGCGGAGGCCGTGGGGGCCCGCCCCGCCCGCACGGTGGGCGAGGTCTTCACCTCGGCGGGCGTGGACGCCGTGGTCATCGCCACCGCGACCGCCTCCCACGCGGGCCTGATCACCCGTGCGGCGCGCGCCGGACTCCCCGCGTTCTGCGAGAAGCCCGTCGCACTGGACCTGGCCGGCACGATCGCCGCGCTGCGCGAGGTGGAGGCGGCGGGCACGCTGCTCCAGATCGGTTTCCAGCGGCGCTTCGACGCCGGGTTCCTGGCCGCGCGCGAGGCGCTGCGCTCGGGGGCGCTCGGACGGGTGCACACCATCCGGTGCGTGACCTCCGACGCGGCGCCGCCGCCCGCGGACTTCCTGCCGCTGTCCGGCGGGCTGTTCCGCGACTGCATGGTCCACGACTTCGACGCCGTCCGTTGGCTGACCGGGCGTGAGGTGACGGAGGTGTACGCGCGGGGCGCGAACGGCGGCGCGGCCTTCTTCCGCGAGGCCGGCGACGTGGACACCGCCGCGGCCCTGCTCACCCTCGACGACGGCACGCTCGTCACGGCCACCTCGACCCGGTACAACGGCGCGGGCTACGACGTGCGCGTGGAACTGTCCGGGGAGCGCGACCAGTGGGTCGCCGGGCTGGACGACCGGGCGCCGCTGACCTCCGCCGAGCCCGGCGGCCCCGCCGCCCCTCGGCGGCCCTGGACGGACTTCCAGGAGCGCTTCGAGGACGCCTTCCGGGCCGAACTGGCGGCGTTCGTCCGGGCCGCGCGGGGGCTCGGGGGCAACCCCTGCCCGGGGGCGGAGGGGCTGCGGGCCCTCCACATCGCCGAGGCGTGCGAGGTCTCCCGGCGGGAGGCCCGGCCGGTCCGCCTGGCCGACGTCGGCTGACACCGGCCGGGCGGGACCGGCCGACCGCCGGGCCCGCCCGCTGTTACCAAGTCACCCTCCTGTTACGAGCGTCACACCGGCGCGAGCCTTCCGTCACAGAAGGCCGACAGGCCCTCGCGCGTGATCACTCTCCGTCGCCCCCGGGGCGAGGCTCGATCGACCGAGAACGGCCGCGCCGCAGCTCCCCGACGGACCCCTCCTCCGTGGCTGCGCCGCGGCGGAGAGGCGAGAGATGACCGACCGTCGGCTCTGGTCCTACCGGGAGATCGCGGCGCACATCGGCGTGCGGACCGACACCGTGCGCTCGTACCGGAAGCACGGCCTGCTGCCCGTTCCCGACCTCCACGAGAGCGGCAGGCCCTACTGGTTCGCGGACACCATCCGCGACTGGGTGACCCGGCGCCCCGGCTACCGCGACCACCGTCCGAAGAATCGTTGATTCCGCCGATTCCCATCCCTCGGAATACCCCCCGGGGGTAAGGTGTTCCCGGCATCGGCAGAAGCCCTGCGCACCTGACTCCCGAGGAGTACGCCCATGAGCACCACCACCGTCTACAAGGTGACCGGCATGACCTGCGGCCACTGCGAGTCCGCGGTGCGCGAGGAGGTCTCGACGATCGCCGGCGTGACCTCGGTGGAGGCCGCGGCCGCCACCGGCCTGGTGACGATCACCGCCGCCGGCCCGCTGGACGACGAGGCCGTCCGCGCCGCCGTGGACGAGGCCGGATACGAACTGTCCGGCCGCGCCTGAGCCGCTCTCGGCACGGGGCACCTTCACAGAATCACCACAAGGAGCCTCTTGCCCTTTTACGTCCCTTATGCCAGGAGACCTAGATCACAGCGATTGGGAGGTAACCATCGTGGGGGGTCATTGGTCTAACCAGGCAGTGCTGGATCGTCTTGGGGGACGAACCGGCCACGCGTGGCCGGGGCACGTACCCGGGGAGCTTTGAGCGGCCCTCCCGTACGTACGCGTCCCGGCAGATCGCGTCCGCCGGCTCCCGGCCGGATCCCGTGGGGGGAATCCGTGCCGGGGCAGGAAAGCGCCTCGCTCCGACCCGTGGGGGGATCGGAGTCGGGGCGCTTTTCATCTTCATGGCATCGCCTATGCGGCATCGCCTATGCGAAAAGGCGCCCCGCACCATCCGGTGCGGGGCGCCTTTTCGTACGCCCGTGGAGCCTTCCGGGGAGCCTTCCGGCTAGCGGCGCTCGACGGGGACGAAGTCGCGCTCGACGACGCCCGTGTAGATCTGGCGCGGGCGGCCGATACGGGAACCCGGCTCCTTGATCATCTCGTGCCACTGGGCGATCCAGCCGGGCAGCCGGCCGAGCGCGAAGAGCACGGTGAACATCTCGGACGGGAAGCCCATGGCCCGGTAGATCAGACCGGTGTAGAAGTCCACGTTCGGGTAGAGGTTGCGCGAGACGAAGTAGTCGTCGTTGAGCGCGTGCTCCTCAAGCTTGAGCGCGATGTCGAGCAGCTCGTCGCTCTTGCCCAGCGCGGAGAGGACGTCGTGGGCGGCGGCCTTGATGATCTTCGCGCGCGGGTCGAAGCTCTTGTACACCCGGTGGCCGAAGCCCATCAGGCGGACGCCGTCTTCCTTGTTCTTCACCTTGCGGATGAAGGCGTCGACGTCGCCACCGGAGGCCTGGATGGACTCCAGCATCTCCAGGACGGCCTGGTTGGCGCCGCCGTGCAGCGGGCCCCACAGGGCGTTGATGCCCGCGGAGATCGACGCGAAGAGGTTGGCCTGCGAGGAGCCGACCAGGCGCACGGTCGAGGTGGAGCAGTTCTGCTCGTGGTCGGCGTGGAGGATCAGCAGCTTGTCCAGGGCGCTGACGACAACCGGGTCCAGCTCGAACTCGGCGGCGGGCACCGAGAAGGTCATGCGCAGGAAGTTCTCGACGTAGCCGAGGTCGTTGCGCGGGTAGACGATCGGGTGACCGATCGACTTCTTGAACGCGTAGGCCGCGATCGTCGGCAGCTTGGCCAGCAGCCGGATCGTCGACAGGTGACGCTGCTTCTCGTCGAACGGGTTGTGGCTGTCCTGGTAGAAGGTCGACAGCGCGCTGACCACGGAGGACAGCATGGCCATCGGGTGGGCGTCACGCGGGAAGCCGTCGAAGAACCGCTTGACGTCCTCGTGCAGCAGCGTGTGCTGGGTGATCTCGCCCTTGAAGGTCGCCAGCTCGTCGACGGTGGGCAGCTCGCCGTTGATCAGCAGGAAGGCGGTCTCGAGGAACGAGCTCCGCTCGGCCAGCTGCTCGATCGGGTAACCGCGGTACCGCAGGATGCCCTGCTCGCCGTCGAGGTAGGTGATCGCGGATTTATAGGCGGCCGTGTTGCCATAGCCGGAGTCCAGGGTCACCAGACCGGTCTGGGCACGCAGCTTGCCGATGTCGAAGCCCTTGTCGCCGACAGTGCTGTCGACCACCGGGTAGCTGTACTCGCCGTCCCCGTACCGCACTACTACAGAGTTGTCGCTCACGTCATCCCTCACCGACGTTGTGCCTCTTCTTCGAGGTGCCCTGACTACCCCTACCTTCCCCCATTTGGACGATGTACGTGCACTCGGGGTCGGCCATAGGGCCCAAGGACGGCACTCAGTGCCGCCCAGCCTGCCCATCCTGCCCCCTTCGCCCTGATTGGTAAACCGCTCAGAGACGAACACCACCTTCCGCGAGCCGGAAGTCCAGCGCCGTACAGCGCCGCCCCGCCGAAACCGTGCGCACCGCCTGCCCCAGGGCACGCCGTGACCCCACTAGCACCACGAGCTTTTTCGCCCTGGTGACAGCGGTGTAGAGGAGATTGCGCTGAAGCATCATCCAGGCACTCGTGGTGACCGGGATCACCACCGCGGGGTACTCGCTGCCCTGGGAGCGGTGGATGGTCACCGCGTAGGCGTGGGCGAGCTCGTCGAGCTCGTCGAAGTCGTAGCCGACCTCCTCGTCCTCGTCGGTGCGGACGGTCAGCCGCTGCTCGACGTCGTCCAGTGCCGTGACCACCCCGACCGTGCCGTTGAAGACGCCGTTCTCGCCCTTCTCGTAGTTGTTGCGGATCTGGGTGACCTTGTCGCCGACGCGGAAGACCCGGCCGCCGAAGCGGCGCTCGGGCAGGTCGGGGCGGGCGGGCGTGATGGCCTGCTGGAGCAGCCCGTTGAGGGTGCCGGCGCCGGCCGGGCCGCGGTGCATGGGGGCCAGCACCTGGATGTCGCGGCGCGGGTCGAGACCGAATCTCGCGGGGATGCGCCGGGCCGCCACGTCCACCGTCAGCCGGCCCGCCTCCTCGGTGTCCTCCTCGACGAAGAGGAAGAAGTCCGTCATGCCCTGAGTGATGGGCTGCACACCGGAGTTGATGCGGTGGGCGTTGGTGACCACACCGGACTGCTGGGCCTGCCGGAAGATCCGGGTGAGCCGGACCGCCGGGACGGGACTGCCGGGGGCCAGGAGGTCGCGCAGCACCTCCCCGGCGCCCACCGACGGCAGCTGGTCCACATCGCCGACCAGCAGCAGATGCGCACCCGGAGCGACGGCCTTCACCAGCTTGTTGGCCAGCAGGAGGTCCAGCATCGACGCCTCGTCGACGACCACCAGATCGGCGTCCAGCGGCCGGTCCCGGTCGTAGGCGGCGTCGCCGCCGGGCTTGAGCTCCAGCAGCCGGTGGACGGTGGAGGCTTCGGCGCCGGTGAGCTCGGAGAGCCGCTTGGCGGCCCGGCCGGTGGGCGCGGCCAGCACCACCTTGGCCTTCCTGGCCCGGGCCAGCTCCACCACGGACCGGACGGTGAAGGACTTGCCGCAGCCCGGGCCACCGGTGAGGACGGCGACCTTGCTGGTGAGCGCGAGCCGGACCGCCTCCTGCTGCTCGGGCGCCAGCTCGGCCCCCGTGCGCCCCGCGAGCCAGGCCAGGGCCTTGTCCCACTGGACGTCCCGGAAGGCCGCCAGACGGTCGTCCGGGGCCTTCAGCAGCCGCACCAGCTGGGCGGCGAGGGAGAGCTCCGCGCGATGGAAGGGGACCAGGTAGACGGCGGTGACCGGCTCCCCGCCGTCGGGGCCCGGCACGGTCTCGCGGACCACTCCCGCGCCGTCCGGACCATCCTCCGCCAGCTCGGCCAGGCAGTCGATGACCAGCCCGGTGTCGACCTGGAGCAACTTCACCGCGTCGGCGATCAGTTGTTCCTCGGGGAGGAAGCAGTGCCCCTGGTCGGTGGACTGGGACAGGGCGTGGCGCAGCCCGGCCTTGGCCCGCTCGGGGCTGTCGTGCGGGATGCCGACCGACTGGGCGATGCGGTCGGCGGTGAGGAAGCCGATGCCCCACACGTCGGCCGCCAGCCGGTAGGGCTGCTCGCGGACGACGGAGATGGAGGCGTCGCCGTACTGCTTGTAGATGCGCACGGCGATGGAGGTGGAGACGCCGACGCCCTGGAGGAAGACCATGACCTCCTTGATGGCCTTCTGCTCCTCCCATGCGGCCCCGATCGACTTGGTCCGCTTGGGGCCGAGGCCGGGCACCTCGATCAGGCGCGCGGGCTCCTTCTCGATGACGTCGAGGGTGTCCGTGCCGAAGTGGCTGACGATGCGGTCGGCGATGCGCGGCCCGACGCCCTTGATCAGACCGGATCCCAGATAGCGGCGGATGCCCTGGATCGTGGCGGGCAGGAGGGTGGTGTAGTTCTCCACGGTGAACTGCCTGCCGTACTGCGGGTGGGAGCCCCAGCGGCCCTCCATGCGCAGCGACTCGCCCGGCTGCGCGCCGAGCAGGGAGCCGACCACCGTGAGGAGGTCGCCGCCGCCGCGCCCGGTGTCGACGCGCGCGACCGTGTATCCGCTGTCCTCGTTGGCGTAGGTGATCCGCTCCAGGACACCTTCGACCACAGCCAGTTGCACCATGCCCCGACGGTACCGCCGAGGACCGACAGGCGTTCGAGCCTGTGGATATCCGTCATTCCGCTTCTGCCGGAGCGTATGTGATCGCACGTGTGATTCGAACCGGGGCGCATGTGATTCGAGGGGCCCGGTCCGACGACCGGGCCCCTCGCGCTCCCCCCTGAACGGGCTTCCTCCGAATCCCCCCGGATCCCTCCCCGGGAAGCCCGATGTCCAATACGACCCTCGGAGGCCCCGCAGGGTTGCACCGATTTCAAGCTGTTATTCATCCGTTACTTACCGTAGGGAACCCCTGTTTGCCGCACACCCGTCTCCCTGACGACGCCGAGGCATTTCCCACGCCCTCACGGGGAAGCCCAAGAGGCATGAAGCTGGCCTTTTCGACCCTCGGTGTACCCGGGATGCCGCCCCGCGACGTGGTGCGGCTCGCCGCCACCTGCGGTTACGACGGCGTGGAGCTGCGCGCCCACCCCGAGGAGCCCGTGCACCCGGGCGTCTCCGCCGCGCAGCGGGCCTCGGTGGCCATGGAGTTCGCGGACGCGGGCCTGACGGTCCTGGCCGTGGCCGGGTACACCCGGGTGGCCGCCCCCGGGCCCGACGAGCCGGTGCTGGCCGAGCTCGCCGAGCTGGTCCGGCTGGCGGGGGACCTCGGGGCGCCGTACGTACGGGTGTTCCCCGGCGGTGGCGAGCAGCCCGTGGCGGAGGCCGACGCGGCGGCCGCCCGCAGGCTCGGCTCGATCGCCCCGCTCGCCGCCGACACGGGCGTCCGCGTGCTGCTGGAGACCCATGACTCGCACCGGCGGGCCCAGGACGCCGTGCGCGTGCTGGGGCCCGTGGGGCACCGCAGCGTGGGCGCCCTCTGGGACCTGCTGCACACCTGGCTGGGCGGCGAGGAACCGGCCGTCAGCCTCCCGGCACTGGCCCCCCATCTGGGCTATGTGCAGGTGAAGGACGTCGCCTCGGCGGAGGACACCGCCCCGCTGCCGCTCGGGGCGGGGGTGCTGCCCCTGGGCGCCTGCGTCCGCGCCCTCAGCCGCGCGGGCTGGGACGGCTGGCTGAGCTGGGAGTACGAGAAGCACTGGCACCCGCGGTCGGCCGACTTCCCTCAGCTCGCGGGGGCGGGAGCGGAGTATCTGCGGGGGCTGGTCGCCGCCGCCCCGCGAGCGACGTGAAGGACCGCCCCGCGAGCGAGGTGAGGGCGACGCCGCCCACGAGCAGCACCGCCGCGCACCAGCGCAGCGGGCTCACGCCCTCGCCCAGCAGCAGGGCCGCCGAGGACATGCCGAACACCGGGACCAGCAGCGAGAAGGGCGCGACGACCGACGCGTCGTAGGTGCGCAGCAGGTATCCCCACGCGCCGAATCCGAGCAACGTGCTCACCCAGGCGACGAACAGCAGGGCGCCGACGCCGGTCCAGTCGAGCGAGCGCAGCGCCTCGGCGTCGGCGGCCGGCCCCTCGAACACGAGGGACAGCGCGAGCAGCGGCAGCACCGGGACGGTGCTGATCCACACGGTGAAGCGCAGGGCGTCGGCGGGCGCCGCCTTGCGGGTCAGGACGTTGGACACGCCCCAGAAGGCCGCCGCGCCCACGACCAGCGCGAAGCCGGTCAGCGGGCCGGAGGCCCCTTCGTCCACGGCGGCGACCGCGATGCCAGCCAGGGCCACGGCCATGCCCAGCAGCCTGACGCGGCCGGGGCGTTCGGCCAGGGCGAGCACGGCGAAGAGGGCGGTGAAGACCGCCTGGGCCTGGAGCACCAGCGAGGACAGCCCGGTGGGCATCCCGGCGTGCATGCCGACGAACAACAGCCCGAACTTGCCCACCCCGAGTGCCAGTCCCACCCCGATGATGTACCGCCACTTCACCTGAGGGCGCCCGGCGAAGAAGACGGCGGGGACCGCCGCCGCGAGGAAGCGCAACGCACAGAAGAGCAGGGGCGGGAAGTGGTCGAGGCCGACGTGGATGACGACGAAGTTGACGCCCCAGAGGGCGGCGACCGAGACGGCCAGGGCGAGGTGCTGAGGACGCATGTGACGAGAATCCGATGCGACGACCATGTAGCACCAGCACACGTTTCTTCATGATGGGATTCAGCGACGCTCAACAATGAGGGGCACTCAACAATGAGGGGGATCGGAAGACCATGCTGGATCTGTCCCGGCTGCGCGCGCTGCACGCCGTCTCCGTGCACGGCTCCGTCAGCGCGGCCGCCATCGCCCTGGGCTACACGCCCTCGGCCGTGTCGCAGTCGATAACCAAGCTGGAGCGGGAGACCCGCACCACCCTGCTGGAGCGCAAGGGGCGCGGGGTCGCGCTGACCGACGCCGCGGTCCGGCTGGCGGAGACGGCGCACGAGCTGCTGTCACTGGTCGAACGGGCGGAGACCGAGCTGGAGGAGCGGCGCGGACTGCCGACGGGCCGGCTGACGATCGGGGCGTTCGCGTCGGCCGCGCGCGGGCTGCTCCCCGGCGTCCTGGCCGCGCTGGCCCGGGCCCACCCCTCCCTGGACACCCGGCTGACCGAGGTCGACCCGCACCTGTCCGTGGGGCTCGTGGAGCAGGGGGTGCTCGACCTGACCGTCACGTTCGAGTGGGACATCTCGCCGCTGCCCGCGCCGGACGGCCTGGAACGGGTACGGATCGGCGCCGACCTCTGCGACGTCCTGGTGCCCCGGGGCCACGCGCTGGCCGGGTACGCCCGGCTGTGCCACGCGGACCTGGAGGGGCAGCGCTGGGTCGGCCAGCCGCCCGGCACGGTCTGCCACGACTGGCTCGTACGGACCCTGCGCGCGTCCGGGGACGAGCCGGACCTCGCCTATCAGGCAGCCGAGAACCACACCCACGTCGCGCTCGTCGCGGCGGGCCTGGGCATCGCCGTGGCCCCCCGGCTCGGGCGCGGCCCGCTGCCGCCGGAGGTCGTGGCGCTCCCCCTGGAGCCCGTGCCCGTACGCCACCTGTTCGCCTACTGGCGCAAGGGCGCGGCCCGGCGTCCCGCGATCCGCGAAACGCTGCGCATGCTGCGGGAGCAATGGCCGGACCGATCGTTTTGAGCAACCGCTCAAAACGTATGATGAATCCTCTTCGAGGGGGCGGCGGATGTCAGTGGAGACCAAGGAACGGCTGATCACCGCGGCGAGCACGGTCCTGCGCACCCAGGGCTACGGCAAGGCCAGCGCGCGCACGATCGCCAAGGAGGCCGGGGTCAACTCGGCGTTGGTCTTCTACCACTTCGGCGGCGTCGACCCCCTGCTGTTCGCCGCTCTCGACCGCTCCTCCGCCGAGCGGATGGCGCGCCACACCGCCACCGTCGCGGACGCGCGCACCCTGGAGGAACTCGCCGAACGGGCCACCCGCATCTACCGCGACGACTTGGACGGCGGCCACATCACCCTGCTCTCCGAGCTGGTCGCGGCGGCCGTGGCCAAGCCGGAGCTGCGCGAGGAGATCAGGGTCCGGGTCGAGCCGTGGATGGCGTTCATGGAGGAGACCCTGGAGCGGGTCATCGGCGGCACCCCCCTCGCCCGGCTCACCCCGCCGCGCGACCTGGCCAACGCCGCCGTCGTCTTCTACCTCGGCGTGAACCTCTTCACGGTGCTGGACGCCGACCGCACCCGCACGGAATCGGTCTTCTCGATGGTCCGCCGGCTCGCGCCCCGTGCGGGGCTGCTGGCCCGGCGCGTCCCCGTGCGGTTCGGCAGGGCGCGTGGCTTCGGCAGGGCGCGGCGCCGGGCCCGCTAGGCGCCGGGCCCGCCGGCCCGGTGCGCCGCGGCGCGGAACCGCTCCGGCGCGCGGCCCGTCCAAGGGGCGTGCTGCCGCCGGTCCCCGCAGAGCGGTACCGGCCCCGCCGTACCGACGGCGCGGGCCACTCCCTCTCCGCCGCCTGTGGCCGGTAGCGCGCCGTCGCCGGTGACACCCCCTCTACCGCGCCGGTGGCGGACGCCGGCGGGCGGGAGCGGGGCGCGCGGTCACCCTCCGCAAACCCTCCCGCACGCCTGGCGTGCGCCGGTGGCCGTCGGGTAACTCTGGACGCTCGCTCGGTGGGTTGGGGGAGATCATGCGCCATCGCGCGCTACCGAAGGCGCTGGTCACGCTCGCCATGCTGTGCGGGCCCGGGGCGCTCGCCGGCTGTCAGCTCCAGGAGGGACACCCAGGAGCGGAGATCGTCACCCAGGGCGGGCAGGTCGGGCAGGGTGGACAAGGCGGGCAGGGCGCGCTCGAGCGGGCCGAGCCGGGCCGGAGCGCCGCCTTCCTGGGCCAGGGGTCGTGCGCGGGCCGGGGCAGGACGACGGCCTTCACCGAGCTGGACTGCGCGGACGAGCGCGCCACCGCCAGTGTCCTCGCCCGCTACTACGGCCCGCAGGGGGACGGTCCGCGCTGCCCCGACAGCACCGATTTCGTGCTGCACATCACGGCGGTGAACACCGGGACGTCGGAGTCGGAGAGCGCCCCCGAGGGCTACGCCTGCATGCGGAATCTGCGTCCGCCGCACCCGGGTGACCCGGGCATGGGCGGCGGCCCGCTGACGGTGGCGGGCGACTGCGTGTACACCGAGCGGCACGGGGTCGTGAAGGAGACGGCCTGCGACGGATCGCGGGGCCACGCGCCGGAGTTCCGGGTGGACTCCACGGTGCGCACGCGGGAGGACTGTCCGTCCTCGACGGACCTGTACGTACAGGTGGGCGGCGGGCGCCCCGTGGGGTGCGCCCGCCGCCTCTAGACCGGCAGGCGACTACGGCCGCAGTGCGGACTGCCGCTCCACGTTCTGCTGGTCGAGCTTGGCGTTGAAGGGCGCCAGCGGCTTGGCCTGCTTGTCGTCCTTCTGGACGGCCGCGGGCGCGACACCGGCCCAGCGCAGCACCTCGGCCGTGGCCACCGCCCGCTCGTCGGCGACGAGCTGGGAGATGTTGGAGCCGTGGTTGCCGCCCGGGGCGTAGAAGCGGTAGTCGTGGCGGGCCGCGGCGTTCCTGCCGAGGCGGAACGGCTCCGAGCTCCACGGGTCGTTCTGCCCGTAGACGAACAGCATGTTCCTGCTCTCCTCGCGCACCCAGCGGTCGACGTCCGCCATGGCGCCCGGCCGGAACTTCATCGGGATGTCACGCGGCACATAGGTGCGCGGCTTGTAGCTGTCGGGGTACCGCAGCAGGCCCTTGAGGTTGGCGAACTTGGGGCTCGGGGAGCCCAGTTCGGTGCCCGCCTGGTAGTAGTACGGCGTGAACCTCTCCAGACCCTGGTCGGTGTAGCCGTCGAAGCCGGAGATGTCGTCGATGAACTTGTACAGCTCGTCCGTCGACGCCTTGGTGGCGGGCACGGTCTTGCAGTCGCTCTGGAGGTGGTACTGCCAGAACGCCCACACCAGGTCCATGACGACGTTCTCGTAGGCCTTGTCGGCGCTGCCCACGGTCTTGAAGGTCTTGCCGTTCTCGCCGGCCCACTTCTGGTAGCGGGCGACGATCTCGTCGCGGCGGACGAGGGCCTCGCGCTGCACCGAGTTCAGCTGGGTGCGGCAGGCCTGGTCGCCGACGGTCGCGAAGAACCGGTCGTAGGCGGAGTCCTCGTCGTTGACCACGTCGTTGGGCGCGACATAGGCGACGGTGCCGTTCATGTCCTTGGGGAAGAAGCGGCGGTAGTACGTCGCCGTCATCCCGCCCTTGCTGCCGCCGGTGGCCAGCCAGTTCTTGTCGTAGACCGGCTTGAGGGCCGCGAAGAGGCGGTGCTGGTCGCTGGCGGCCTGCCAGATGTCGAGCTTGGACCAGTCGGCGGGCTGCGGCCGGGACGGGGTGAAGAAGCGGTACTCCATCGACACCTGGTTGCCGTCGACGATCCGGGTCGGCTCGCTGCGCGACGGATTGGTGTTGACGTTGTAGCCGGAGGTGTAGAAGACCGTCGGCCGGTCGGTGTTCTTGTGCAGCAGTGTGAAGCGCTGCGCGAAGGTGCCCTTCGACGGGTTCCGGTGGTCCACCGGCTGCTGATAGGTCATCACGAGGTAGCGGTAGCCCTCGTAGGGCTTCTCCTCGACGAGGCTCATCCCCGGGATCTTCAGGACGCGTTCCTTGATGTCCGGCTCGGTGGCGGTCCCCGCCGCCCCCGCCGCCGCGCTGCCGGCGCCGACCGTGCCGATGGACATGGTCAGCGCCAGCAGGAATCTGACGGCCTTGCGCATACACCCTCCCCTGGTTCGCGAAAGTCGCCGTGAACCTACCGGGGGCAACATCCGCCACGCCAGAGTCAACCCAGGGTGACCTTGCTCCCTCTCTCCGGGCTCCCCTCCCGCGCCGGGCGATACGTCAGGCCGCGACGGTCTCGCCGGTGAACGTCCGCCACAGCTCCGCGTACCGTCCGTCCAGCGCCAGCAGTTGGGCGTGCGTGCCGTCCTCGACGACCCGGCCGCGGTCCAGGACCACCACGCGGTCCGCGCGCGCGGCGGTCGTCAGGCGGTGCGCCACCACCAGCGTCGTACGGCGCCCGGCCAGCCGGTCGGTGGCCTGGTTGACCAGCGCCTCGGTGGCCAGGTCCAGGGCGGCGGTGGCCTCGTCCAGCAGCAGGACGTCCGGGTCCACCAGCTCGGCGCGGGCCAGGGCGATCAACTGCCGCTGTCCGGCGGAGAGATTGCGGCCGCGCTCGGCGACCTCGTGGAGATAACCGTCGGTCAGCGTGGCGATCATCTCGTGCGCCCCGACCGCCCGCGCGGCCGCCTCCACCTCGGCGTCGCTCGCGCCCGGCCGCCCGTAGGCGATCGCGTCGCGCACGGTGCCCGGGAAGAGGTACGACTCCTGGGGGACGACGCCCAGGCGGTGCCGGTAGGAGACCGGGTCCAGCTCGCGCAGGTCGTGGCCGTCGACGAGGACGGCGCCGGAGACCGGGTCGTAGAACCGCGCGACCAGCTTCACGAGCGTGGACTTGCCCGCGCCCGTCTCGCCCACGAAGGCCACCGTCTGCCCGGCGGGGATCGTCAGCCGTATCCCGGCCAGCGCCTCGCCCTTCTCGCCCCCGTACCGGAAGGCGACGTCGTCGAAGACGACCTCTCCCTTGAGCTCCCGCACCTCGCGCGGCCGCTCGGCCACCGGCGTCGTCGTCGGCTCGCGCAGCAGCCCCTGCACCCGGCCCAGGGACACGGTCGCCTGCTGGTAGCCGTCGAAGACCTGGGAGAGCTGCTGGACGGGCGCGAAGAACAGGTCGATGTAGAGCAGGTACGCCACCAGGGCGCCCGTCGTCAGCGTCCCGTCGCCCACCCGGCCCGCGCCCACGATCAGCACAGCGGCCGCCGCGACGGACGACAGCAGCTGGACGAACGGGAAGTACACCGATATCAGCCACTGGCCGCGCACCCGTGCCTGCCGGTACTCGGCGCTACGGGCGGCGAACCGGCGGGCGCCGGACTCCTCGCGGCGGAACGCCTGCACGACGCGCAGCCCGGCGACGCCCTCCTGGAGGTCGGCGTTGACGGCGCCGACGCGCTCACGGGCCAGCTCGTACGCCTTGACGCTCTGCCGGCGGAAGAAGACCGTGCCGAGGACCAGCGGCGGCAGCGTGGCGAAGACGACCAGGGCCAGCTGGACGTCGATGACGACGAGCGCGACGAGGATGCCGAAGAAGGTGAGGACGGAGACGACGGCGGTGACCAGACCGGTCTGGAGGAACGACGACAGGGCGTCGATGTCCGTCGTCATCCGCGTCATGATCTTGCCGGTGAGCTCGCGCTCGTAGTAGTCGAGCCCGAGCCGCTGGAGCTGGGCGAAGATCTTCACACGCAGGGCGTAGAGGACGCGCTCGCCCGTGCGCCCCGTCAGCCGGGTCTCGCCGACCTGTGCCGCCCACTGTCCGAGGACGACGAGCAGCGCGAGCCCCGAGGCCACCCAGACGGCACCGAGCGCCAGGCGCTGGACGCCCTGGTCGATGCCGTGCCGGATCAGCACGGGCAGCAGCAGGCCCGCGAGCGCGTCGACGGCCACCAGCAGCAGGCTCACCGCCAGCGGCGCCCCGAAGCCGCTCAGCAGCTTCCGCAGCCCGTACGACTCCTCGGCCCGGGCGGCGCGCTCCTCGTCGACGTCCGGGGTGTCGTCGGCCGGGGGCAGTGCCGCCACCTTGGCGAGCAGCTCCGGCGTCGCGGTCGTCCCGGCGAGCCCGCCGTGCTCCCCCGCGGGGTCGTCGGCGTTCTTGCGGACCCACAGGTGCGGAGTGACGCCGTCGACGGGACGACGCTCCGCCTCGGCGTCCGTAACGAGCGGGGCGACGGGCTCGACGAGCCCGGTGGCGAGCGCCTCGCCGCCGAAGGCCGCGCCCGCCGGGTCGCGTCGGACGCCCGCGAGCTCGTCGGGGTCGGTCAGCAGCTCGCGGTAGCGCGCGCAGCGCGCCTCCAGCTCCTCCGCCGTGCCCACGTCGACGAGGCGTCCGCCGTCCAGGACGGCGATGCGGTCGGCCAGGGCGAGGGTCGAGGCGCGGTGGGCGATCAGCAGGGTCGTACGGCCCGCCATGACCCCGCGCAGCGCCTCGTGGATCTCGTGCTCCACCCGGGCGTCGACGGCCGAGGTCGCGTCGTCGAGGAGCAGCAGCCGGGGGTCGGTGAGGATGGCCCGGGCGAGCGCGACGCGCTGGCGCTGGCCGCCGGAGAGGGTGAGGCCCTGCTCGCCGACCTCGGTGGCGTATCCGTCGGGCAGCGCGGAGATGAAGCCGTCGGCCTGGGCGGCCCGGGCGGCGGCCCGGATCTGCTCGTCCGTGGCGTCGGGAACGCCGTAGGCGATGTTGTCGCGGATGCTGTCGGAGAACAGGAAGCTGTCCTCCGGTACGAGCCCGATGGCGGCGCGCAGCGAGGGCAGCGTCAGTTCGCGGACGTCCTGGCCGCCGACGCGTACCGCGCCGCCGGTGACGTCGTAGAAGCGCGGCAGGAGCAGCGCGAGGGTGGACTTGCCGCTGCCGGAGGCGCCGACGACGGCGACGGTCTCGCCGGGCTCGATGCGCAGGGAGACGCCGTCGAGGACCGGGCGACGGGGGTCGTAGCCGAAGGTGACGTCGTCGAACTCGACGGTGGCGGGGGCGTCCGCGGGCAGTTCGCGCGCGTCCGGGCGCTCCTGGACCGCCGGTTCGGTGTCGATGAGCTCCAGGACGCGCTCCACGCCGGCGCGGGCCTGCTGGCCGACCGTGAGGACCATGGTGAGCATCCGTACGGGGCCGACGAGCTGGGCGAGGTAGGTGGAGAAGGCGACGAAGGTGCCGAGGGTGACCTGGCCGCGGGTGGCCATCCAGCCGCCGAGGGCGAGCATGGCGACCTGGCCGAGGGCGGGCACGGCCTGAAGGGCCGGGGAGTAGCGGGAGTTCAGCCGGACGGCGCGCATCCGCCCGGCGAAGAGCCGGTGGCCGACCTCGCGGAGCTTGCCGGCCTCCTGGGCCTCCTGGCCGAAGCCCTTGACGACGCGTACGCCCGTGACGGCGCCGTCCACGACGCCCGCGACGGCGGCGGCCTGGCCCTGGGCGTACCAGGTGGCGGGGAAGACCTTGACGCGGCTGCGCTGGGCGAGGAACCACAGGGCGGGTGCCACGGCGAGCGCGACGACGGTCAGCAGCGGGGAGAGCACGACCATCACGACGAGCGAGATGACGAAGAGGAGGATGTTGCCGATCATCATCGGCAGCATGAACAGCAGGCTCTGCACGAGCTGGAGGTCGCTGGTGGCCCGGCCGACGACCTGGCCGGTGGAGAGCTCGTCCTGCCGTTTGCCGTCGAGGCGGGCGATGGCCGCGTGCATCTCGGTCCGCAGGTCGTGCTGGACGTCGAGGGCGAGCCGGCCGCCGTAGTAGCGGCGGACGTAGGTGAGGCCGTAGACCACCAGCGCCGCGACGATCAGGAGGATCGCCCAGGGGGTGAGGGGGCGCTGGTGGCTGCCTATGACGTCGTCGATGATGAGCTTGGGTATGAGGGGGACGAGCGCCATGACGGCCATCCCGGCGAGGGAGGAGCCGAGCGCCAGCAGCACCGCGTCGCGGTAGCGCCAGCAGTACCCTGCGAGCCGCCTGGCCCAGCCCTGCCCGGTCGATTCCGTCGCGGCCACCCGAGACCTCCGCTGTCTCCCGCTACCTGTTCTGACGGAAGCCCCCAACGCTCTGGGCTGCGGATTTCATCCCGCTGCAATGAAACGGCGATGTTTTCGGGCGCCCGGAGGGGGCGCGCGGCGTCCTGTGTCGCGCGCCCCCCACCCGGGTACGGCGTATGCCCGTCACATGCCGGGGACGAACTGGAGCAGCAGATCGATGAGCTTGATGCCGAGGAACGGGGCGATCAGCCCGCCCAGGCCGTAGACGCCGAGGTTGCGGCGCAGCAGCGCGTGGGCGGACGAGGGGGCGTAGCGCACGCCGCGCAGGGCGAGCGGGATGAGGGCGACGATCACGAGCGCGTTGAAGACGATCGCGGAGGCGATGGCGGAGGTCGGGCTGTGGAGGCCCATGACGTTGAGCTTCTCCAGGCCCTCGTAGCCGGCCACGCCGCCGAACATGGCGGGGACGATCGCGAAGTACTTGGCGACGTCGTTGCAGATGGAGAAGGTGGTCAGCGCCCCTCGGGTGATCAGCAGCTGTTTGCCCACCTCGACGATCTCGATGAGCTTGGTGGGGTTGGAGTCCAGGTCGACCATGTTCCCGGCTTCCTTGGCGGCGGAGGTGCCGCTGTTCATGGCCACGCCGACGTCGGCCTGGGCGAGGGCGGGGGCGTCGTTGGTGCCGTCGCCGGTCATGGCGACGAGGCTGCCGCCCGCCTGCTCGGCCCGGATGCGGGCCAGCTTGTCCTCGGGAGTGGCCTCGGCGATGAAGTCGTCGACGCCGGCCTCGGTGGCGATGGCCTTGGCGGTGCGCGGGTTGTCGCCGGTGACCATGACGGTCTTGATCCCCATGTCGCGGAGTTCGGCGAATCGCCGGGCGATTCCGGGTTTGACGACGTCCTTCAAATGAACGGCGCCCAGGACCCTGATGCCGTCCGGGTCCTCGATCGCGACCAGCAGCGGAGTGCCGCCTTCCGCCGCGATGTGGTCGGCGATCCAGTGGGCCTCCTCGGGCACCTGGCCGCCGCGCCGGGCGACCCACTCGGCGACCGCGCTCCCGGCGCCCTTGCGGATGCGGCAGAAGTCGCCCTCGAAGGAGAAGTCCACCCCGCTCATCCGGGTCTGCGCGGAGAAGGGCGCGAACCGGCCGTGGGTGAAGTCGCCGCTGTGGTGCTGGATCCCGTACTGCTTGGCGAGCTCGACGATGGAGCGGCCCTCGGGGGTCTCGTCGGCGAGCGAGGAGAGCTGGGCGGCGTCGGCGAGGAGCTCGTGCGCGATGCCCTGGACGGGGACGAAGGCGGCGGCCTGCCGGTTGCCGTGGGTGATGGTGCCGGTCTTGTCCAGCAGCAGGGTGCTGACGTCGCCCGCCGCCTCGACGGCGCGGCCCGACAGCGCGATGACGTTGCGCTGGACGAGCCGGTCCATGCCGGCGATGCCGATGGCGGAGAGCAGCGCGCCGATGGTCGTGGGGATCAGGGTGACCAGCAGGGCGACGAGCACGGTGATGCTCTGCGGGGCGCCCGACCAGCTCGCCATGGGCTGGAGCGAGACCACCGCCAGGATGAAGATCACGGTGAGCGAGGCGAGCAGGATGTTGAGCGCCAGCTCGTTGGGGGTCTTCTGGCGGCTGGTGCCCTCGACCAGGGCGATCATGCGGTCGAGGAAGGTGTGGCCGGCGCGGGAGGTGATCCGCACGACGATCCGGTCGGAGAGCACCGTGGTGCCGCCGGTGACACCGCCGCGGTCGCCGCCGGCCGCGCGGATCACCGGCGCGGACTCGCCGGTGATCGCCGATTCGTCCACGGCCGCGACGCCGTCGACGACCTCGCCGTCGCCGGGCACGAGCTCGCCGGCCTCGACGACCACGAAGTCGTAGGGCCGCAGTTCCGCGGCCGGGACCCGCTCCTCCTCCCAGTCGCGGCGGTCCATGCTCACCCGCCAGGTGCGCAGCCGCCGGGCCACGGTGGTGCCCCGGGTGCGCCGCAGCGACTCGGCCTGGGCCTTGCCCCGGCCCTCGGCGACGGCCTCGGCGAGATTGGCGAAGACGACGGTGAGCCAGAGCCAGACGCTGATCAGCCAGGTGAAGACGGACGGGTCGAGGACGGCGGAGAGCGTGGTGAGGACGGAGCCGGCCTCGACGACGAACAGCACGGGGTGCCGGACCATCACCCGGGGGTGCAGCTTGCGGACGGCGTCCGGGAGACAGGCGACGAGCTGCTTGGGATCGACGAGACCGCCGCCGACGCGGCGGTGGCGGGTGGCTCGTCCGGGGGCGCGGTACAGCATCTGGGGGCGGCCTTCGACGGTTTCGGGGGAGGTGAACGATCACTTCACCCAACCGTCCGGGTACGCACCGTGGCCGCGCCCTTACGCGCCTTTGTCGCGGCCGCGGCCCGGACTTACGCGCTCTTTACGCCTTGAACGCCGGGCGGCCCGACGAAGTCGGCCCGCCCGGCGTTCAAGGACAGGGTGGATCAGCCGCGGGAGGCGGCGATCTGCCGCGACATGATCGTCGTCAGCTCGTACGCCGCGTGCGACGCCGCGACCGAGGTGATCTCGGCGTGGTCGTACGCCGGGGCGACCTCCACCAGGTCGGCGGAGACCAGGTTGCAGGAGGACAGCCCGCGGATGATCTCCAGCAGCTCGCGGGAGGTCAGGCCGCCCGCCTCCGGCGTGCCGGTGCCGGGCGCGTGGGCCGGGTCCAGGACGTCGATGTCGATGGAGATGTACAGCGGGCGGTCGCCGACGCGCTGGCGCAGCTGGTCGGCGATCTCGTCGACGCCGCGGCGCATGACGTCCGCCGAGGTGACGATGCCGAAGCCCATCTTCTCGTCGTCGGTGAGGTCCTTCTTGCCGTACAGCGGGCCGCGCGTGCCGACGTGGGAGAGCGCGGAGGTGTCGAGGATGCCCTCCTCGACGGCCCGGCGGAACGGCGTGCCGTGGGTGTACTCGGCGCCGAAGTAGGTGTCCCAGGTGTCCAGGTGGGCGTCGAAGTGCAGCAGGGCGACGGGGCCGTGCTTCTTGGCCACCGAGCGCAGCAGCGGCAGCGCGATGGTGTGGTCGCCGCCGAGGGTCATCATGCGGGCGCCGGTGCCCAGGAGGTCGTCGGCCGCGGCCTCGATGGTCTCGACGGCCTCGTCGATGTTGAACGGGTTCGCGGCGATGTCACCGGCGTCCGCGACCTGCGCGAGGGCGAAGGGCGAGGCGTCCTGGGCCGGGTTGTACGGGCGCAGCAGGCGCGAGGCCTCACGGATGGCGTTGCCGCCGAAGCGGGCGCCCGGACGGTAGGAGACACCGGTGTCGAAGGGCACGCCGACGACGGCGACGTCGGCGGTGCCGACCTCGTCCAGGCGGGGCAGCCGGGCGAAGGTGGCGGGGCCGGCGTAGCGCGGGATGCGGGAGGAGTCGACGGGTCCGCGCGGCTCACGGGGGGCGGGGGTGCTCATGCTGGGGGCCTCTCGGATCACGGACGGAGCGCCGACGGGTCACGGTCGCGTCAACGCCTGCGCGGACGGTCTGGACGTACCCGAGGGTAGGCAGGGAGGCGGATTCCGCACATGTACGGAACTGAAGGTCCGGCTTCTCCATATGGACACGGCGTCCATCGCGCATCCCGGGGGAGAATGAGCCCATGCCGATACCACCCAGCCCCGCCGAACTGATCGATCACCTCGTCCGTACGCGTATCGCGGGGAATGTCGCCACCCCCCGCGAGAACAACCTCGATCACTACCGCAAGCTCGCCCAGGGCGACCGGCACTACTGGTTCGGGCTGGAGTTCGGCGACCGCTGGACGGACGAGCAGGACGTCCTGGCGGTCATGGCGGAGCGTTGCGGCGTCAACGACGACCTTGAGCACCGGATGGGCCAGGACACGATCGACCCCCGGCTGACCGTGGCCGCGCTGGAGCGGATGGCGGCGTACCTGCGGAAGGCGGCGGAGGGCCGGCAGCGAGTGCTGTTCGCCACCGGGCACCCGGGCGGGCTGCTGGACGTCCACCGCGCGACGGCGGCCGCGCTGCGGGCGGCGGGCTGCGAGATCGTCGCCATCCCCGGCGGGCTGCGCGCCGACGAGGGCTCGGTGTACCAGGTCGCGGACGTGGCCGTCTTCGAACGCGGGGCGACGCTCTGGCACACCCACTCCCCCGCGCCCATGGCCGCCATCCTCGACGGACTGCGGCAGACCGGCCGCCCGCTGCCGGACCTGGTCGTCGCCGACCACGGCTGGGCGGGCTGCGCGGCGCAGTGGGGGATCGACGCCGTGGGCTTCGCGGACTGCAACGACCCGGCGCTCTTCCTCGCCGAGGCGGAGGGCACGCTCCAGGTGGCGGTACCGCTGGACGACCACGTCGCCGACCCGCGCTTCTACGAGCCGATGACGGCGTACCTGCTGGCGACGGCGGGGCTGCCGGTCTAGGACCGGGGCCGGGGCCCGCCGTTCCAGCCGCGGACGACCAGCCAGGAGCCGCCGTAGAGGGCGGCGGCTTCGGCGGCCCGCATGGCGAGCCCCATCACCAGCCGGTACGAGCCGGTGCGGTCGACGACGTGGGAGTGCCAGACGAACAGCAGCACCGCGCCGAGGCCGATGACGAGGACGCCCCCGGCCATCAGGAGCGCCCGTACGGCATTGGGCATGGGCGTGTTCGTACGTGGCATGGGGTCCCCTCCCGGTGGATCGCTCTTCGATCAGCCTCATGAGGGTAAAGGGCGGGTCATCTCCGGGGTACGCGTATCAGCCCCTCCTGGATCACCGACACCGCCAGCCGCCCGTCCTGGGTGAAGATCCGTCCCCTCGCCAGGCCCCGGCCGCCCTGGGAGGTGGGGCTCTCCTGGTCGTAGAGCAGCCATTCGTCGGCTCGGAAGGGGCGGTGGAACCACATCGCGTGGTCCAGGCTCGCGCCGACGACGTCCCCGACGGCCCAGCCGCCGCGCCCGTGGGCGAGCAGCACGGAGTCCAGGAGCGTCATGTCGGAGACGTACGTGGCCAGGCAGATGTGCAGCAGCGGGTCGTCCGCCAGTTTGCCGTTCGTCCGGAACCAAACCTGCGACTTGGGTTCGCGTGGCTCGCCCACGCGGGCGAACGTGGGCTCCTCCGCGTAGCGCAGGTCGACCGCGCCACGCGCCTCCAGGATGCGCTCGACGACGTCCTGGCCGCCCAGGTGAGGGGCGTACCGCGACAGCGTCTCGGCAGCCGTGGGCAGGGCCGAGGGGTCCGGCGCCGGCGGCATCGGCTCCTGGTGCTCCAGCCCCTCCTCGTGCGTCTGGAAGGACGCGGAGAGGTGGAAGATCGGCTGCCCGTGCTGGACGGCGACGACGCGGCGGGTGGTGAAGGAGTAGCCGTCGCGGATGCGGTCGACGGTGTAGACGATGGGCACCGCCGGATCGCCGGGGCGCAGGAAGTAGGAGTGCAGGGAGTGGGCGTGCCGGTCGGCCGGGACCGTGCGCCCCGCGGCGACCAGCGCCTGGGCGGCGACCTGGCCGCCGAAGACGCGCGGCACGAGGACGGGCTGTGAGGTGGTGCCGCGGAAGATGTCCTCCTCGATGCGCTCCAGGTCGAGCAGGCCGAGGAGTTCGTCGAGGGGGGTGGGGGGTTCGGAGGTGAGGGGTTCGTTCATGGTGCCGGTGGTCCTTAAGGAAAGTGTCCTGCCGTCGCGGCGAGCCCTACAGGCCCATCGACTTGGCGATGATCGAGCGCATGACCTCGCTCGTGCCGCCGTAGATGCGGGTGACGCGGGTGTCCGCGTAGAGGCGGGCGATGGGGTACTCCATCATGTAGCCGTAACCGCCGTGGAGCTGGAGGCACTTGTCGACGACGACGGCCGCCCGCTCGGTGGTGAAGAGTTTGGCGGAGGCGGCGTCGGCGGCGGTGAGCTCGCCCGCGTCGTGCGCCTCCAGGGCCCGGTCGACGACCGCCTGCATCGCGTCCACCTCGGAACGGCAGTCGGCCAGGACGAACTTGGTGTTCTGGAACGAGGCCACCGACCGTCCGAAGACCGTGCGGTCGCGGACGTACTCCGTGGCGAACCCGACGGCGGCCGCCGCCTGGGCGTACGCGCCGACGGCGATGCCGAGCCGCTCCTGCGGGAGGTTGTGGGTGAGATGGCCGAAGGCCTTCCCCTCCTCGCCGAGCAGGTCCGCGACCGGCACCTTGACGTCGGTGAAGGAGAGTTCGGCGGTGTCGGAGGCCTTCAGGCCGAGCTTCTCCAGCGTGCGGCCGACCGCGTAGCCCTCCGAGGAGGTGTCCACGACGAGGATGGAGATGCCGCCGCGCCGGTCCTCGGCGGTGGCGGGGGCGGTACGGGCGCAGACGAGCACCCGGTCGGCCTGGACGCCGCCGGTGATGAAGGTCTTCGCGCCGTTGAGGACGTAGTGGGCGCCGTCCTCGGAGAGCCGGGCGGTGGTCCGCATGCCGGCCAGGTCGGAGCCGGTGCCGGGCTCGGTCATGGCGATGGCGGTCATCAGCTCGCCGGAGACGAAGCCGGGCAGCCAGCGCCGCTTCTGCTCCTCGGTGCCGTACTCGAGGAGGTAGGGGAGACAGAGGGCGGTGTGCGCGCCGGCGGCGCCGAAGCCGACGCCCGCACGCGCGCACTCCTCGGTGACGACGGCCTGGAACTTGAACGAGCGCTGCCCCGCGCCGCCGTACTCCTCGGGGACCTCGATGCCGAAGACGCCGAGCTCGCCGAGCCTCCTGTAGAACTCGCGGGGGACGGCCCCCGCCGCGCGCCACTCGTCGAAGTACGGCACCACCTCGGCGGCGATGACGTCGCGGATCGTCCGCCGGAAAGCCTCGTGGTCCTCGGTGAAGACAGTGCGTCGCACAGCGGCCTCCCCGCTCGGCTGTGTCAGCGCTCGCTCGCGTCGGCGCTCGCTGTATCAGCGCTGCTGTATAAGCGCTTGCTCAGCGGAAGCTACCGGCCGGTCACCAGGGCTGTCCAGATCCGTTCGGCGTGATCTCGCCGGCCCGCTCCGGGGCCCGTCGGCCCGGCCCGTCAGGCCGCCAGGGAACCGAGCGCGCCCAGGGCCAGGCGGCGCAGCAGCGCGGCCATGGCCGTCCGGGCGGGGAGGGCGCCGGGGCGGCCCAGGTGGGGGGTGGAGTTGAGCAGGCCGAAGACGGCGTGGACGGCGGCCCGGACCTCCACCTCGTAGGTGCCGGGGTACAGCCTGCGAACGACGTCGACCCACAGCTCCACGTACTGGCGCTGGAGCGAGCGCACCAGTTTGCGGTCGCTGTCGCGGAGCTGGCCGAGCTCCCGGTCGTGGAGGATGATCAGCGCCCGGTCGTCCAGGGCGAAGTCGATGTGCCCGTCGATCAGCGAGTCCAGCACCTCGGCCGGGGCCGCGTCCGCCTCCGCCGCCTCGGCGACGCGCTGCCGGCCGCCCGTGAGGAGCCGCCCGCTGATGCCCACCAGCAGCTCGGCGAGCATCGCGTCCTTGCCGGCGAAGTGGCGGTAGAGCCCTGGGCCGCTGATGCCGACCGCCGCCCCTATCTCGTCCACGCCCACGCCGTGGAAGCCGCGCTCGGCGAAGAGCCGCGCGGCCTCCCGCAGGATCTGCTCCCGGCGGGAGAGGGCGGCCGGGGCCGTTCGGGCGGTGCTCACAACGTCTTCCACAAAGGTAATTCTAGACAGCGGGCGTTAGTGGTCGTTAACCTGAAGGCACTGTGTTAACGCTCATTAACCGAGCAAGGGAGCTCGAGTCCATGCAGCAGGCACCGGTGCTGGGGAGCGCCGCGGATCCGGCGTCCGAGGCCTGGCGGGCCAACGAGGCCGCCCATCGCGAGCTGACGGCGGAGCTGCGCGGCAGGCTCGCCGCCGCCCGGCTGGGCGGCGGCGAGAAGGCCCGCGCGCGGCACACCGCGCGCGGGAAGCTGCTGCCGCGCGATCGCGTCGACGCCCTGCTCGATCCCGGCTCGCCCTTCCTGGAGATCGCCCCGCTGGCCGCCGAGGGGATGTACGGCGGGTCCGCCCCGGCCGCGGGCGTGATCGCGGGCATCGGCCGGGTCTCCGGCCGCGAGACGGTGATCGTCGCCAATGACGCCACGGTCAAGGGCGGCACGTACTACCCGATGACCGTCAAGAAGCATCTGCGCGCCCAGGAGATCGCCCTGGAGAACAGGCTCCCGTGCCTGTATCTGGTCGACTCCGGCGGCGCCTTCCTTCCCATGCAGGACGAGGTCTTCCCCGACCGCGACCACTTCGGCCGGATCTTCTACAACCAGGCCCGGATGTCCGGCGCCGGCATCCCGCAGATCGCGGCCGTCCTCGGCTCCTGCACGGCCGGCGGCGCCTACGTCCCGGCGATGAGCGACGAGGCCGTGATCGTGCGCGGCCAGGGCACGATCTTCCTGGGCGGCCCGCCGCTGGTGAAGGCCGCGACGGGCGAGGTCGTCACCGCCGAGGAGCTGGGCGGCGGCGAGGTCCACTCGAAGGTGTCGGGCGTCACCGACCACCTCGCCGAGAACGACGAGCACGCCCTGCGCATCGTGCGGACCATCGTCTCGACCCTCCCCGAGCGCGGCTCCCTGCCGTGGTCGGTGGAGCCGGCCGAGGAGCCCAAGGCCGACCCGGCGGGGCTCTACGGCGCGGTCCCGGCGGACTCCCGCACCCCGTACGACGTGCGCGAGGTCATCGCCCGGATCGTCGACGGCTCGCGGTTCGCCGAGTTCAAGGCGGAGTTCGGGCAGACGCTGGTGACCGGCTTCGCCCGGATCCACGGCCACCCGGTGGGCATCGTCGCCAACAACGGCATCCTCTTCTCCGAATCCGCCCAGAAGGGCGCCCACTTCATCGAGCTGTGCGACCAGCGCGGCATCCCGCTGCTCTTCCTCCAGAACATCTCCGGCTTCATGGTCGGCCGGCAGTACGAGGCGGGCGGCATCGCCAAGCACGGCGCCAAGATGGTCACCGCCGTCGCCTGCACCCGTGTCCCCAAGCTGACGGTCGTCATCGGCGGCTCGTACGGCGCGGGCAACTACTCCATGTGCGGCCGGGCCTACTCCCCCCGCTTCCTGTGGATGTGGCCCAACGCGAAGATCTCGGTGATGGGCGGCGAGCAGGCGGCCTCCGTCCTCGCCACCGTCAAGCGCGACCAGCTGGAGGCGCGCGGCGAGGAGTGGGGCGCGGAGGACGAGGAGTCCTTCCGGGCGCCGATCCGCGAGCAGTACGAGACCCAGGGCAACGCCTACTACGCGACCGCCCGGCTGTGGGACGACGGAGTCATCGACCCCCTGGAGACCCGGCAGGTGCTGGGCCTGGCCCTGACCGCCTGTGCCAACGCCCCGCTTCCCGCCAGGGACGGCGCGGCGCCCGGCTACGGCGTCTTCCGGATGTGAGGCGGAGCATGTTCGAGACAGTCCTTGTCGCCAACCGGGGCGAGATCGCCGTACGCGTCATCCGTACGCTGCGCGCGCTCGGCATCCGGTCCGTCGCCGTGTTCAGCGACGCGGACGCCGACGCCCGGCACGTCCGCGAGGCCGACGCCGCCGTACGCATCGGCCCCCCGGCCGCCACGGAGAGCTATCTGTCCGTGGAGCGCCTGCTGGACGCCGCCGCCCGCACCGGCGCGCAGGCCGTCCACCCCGGCTACGGCTTCCTCGCGGAGAACGCCGCCTTCGCCCGCGCCTGCGCGGACGCGGGGCTCGTCTTCATCGGCCCGCCCGCCGGGGCGATCGAGCTGATGGGCGACAAGATCCGGGCGAAGGAGACGGTCCAGGCGGCGGGCGTGCCCGTCGTGCCGGGCTCGTCGGGCAGCGGCCTGACCGACGCCGAACTGGCCGACGCGGCGCACGCGATCGGGATGCCGGTCCTGCTGAAGCCCTCCGCGGGCGGCGGCGGCAAGGGCATGCGGCTGGTGCGCGACGCGGCGCTGCTCGGCGAGGAGATCGCCGCCGCGCGGCGCGAGGCCCGCGGGTCCTTCGGCGACGACACCCTGCTCGTCGAGCGCTGGATCGACCGCCCCCGGCACATCGAGATCCAGGTGCTGGCCGACGGCCACGGCGGCGTCGTCCACCTCGGCGAGCGCGAGTGCTCGCTCCAGCGGCGCCACCAGAAGATCATCGAGGAGGCCCCCAGCGTCCTGCTGGACGAGGCCACGCGCGCCGCGATGGGCGAGGCCGCCGTGCAGGCCGCCCGCTCCTGCGGCTACACGGGCGCGGGGACGGTGGAGTTCATCGTCCCGGGCGGCGACCCGTCCGCGTACTACTTCATGGAGATGAACACCCGTCTCCAGGTCGAGCACCCGGTCACGGAGCTGATCACCGGGCTGGACCTGGTCGAGTGGCAGATCCGGGTCGCGGCCGGCGAGCTGCTGGGCTTCGCCCAGGAGGACGTGACGCTCACGGGCCACGCGGTGGAGGCGCGCGTCTGCGCCGAGACCGCCCGGGTGAGCGGCGACCGCGTCGACTTCCTGCCCTCGGCGGGCACGGTCCTGGCCCTGCGCGAGCCGGCGGGCGAGGGCGTCCGGGTGGACTCCGGGCTCATGGCGGGCGCGGAGGTCGGCACGTCGTACGACCCCATGCTCGCGAAGATCGTCGCCCACGGCCCGGACCGGGCCACGGCCCTCCGCCGCCTGCGGGCCGCCCTCGCGGAGACGGTCGTCCTGGGCGTGGACACGAACGTGGGCTTCCTGCGGCGGTTGCTGGCCCACCCCGACGTGGTGTCGGGCACGCTCGACACGGGGCTCGTCGACCGCGACGCGGCGACGCTCGTTCCGGCGGAGGTGCCGGAAGAGGTGTACGTGGCGGGTGGGTTGCTGCGCCAGCAGGGGCTGAGCGGGGGGCAGGCCCCCCGGCCCCCGGCCGAGTGGGTGGACCCCTTCTCGGTGCCGAACGGCTGGCGCCTCGGCGGCGAAGCCGCCTGGACGCCCCACCACCTCCGCGCCCCGGGCCACGTCCCGGTCACGGTCCGCGTGCGCGGTGACGCCGACGGGGCGGAGTTCCTGCTGGCGCCGTCGGACGAGACCGTGCCCGCCGTCCCCGGCAGCGCGAAGCTGCTGCCCTCCCGGGGGGCCGGGGAGCAGACCACCCTCCAGCTCGATGGCCTCACCCACCCCTTCGCCGTCACCACCACCCCGCAGGGCATCTGGCTCTCCCGCCGAGGCGACACCTGGCATCTGCTGACGCACGACCCCGTCGATGTCGGTGGCGGTGGCGCCGGTGCCCACGCCGGCACCCTCACCGCCCCCATGCCCGGCACGGTCACCGTCGTCAAGGCCGCCGTCGGGGACGAGGTCGAGGCCGGTCAGAGCCTCCTCGTCGTGGAGGCGATGAAGATGGAGCACGTCATCGCCGCCCCCCACGCCGGCACCGTCACCGAGCTCGACGTGACGCCCGGCAGCACGGTGGCGATGGACCAGGTCCTGGCCGTCGTCACACCCGTCGTCACCCCGGCCGCACCCCTGGAGGAGTCATGATCAGCGGACTGCCCATGGCCGTCCCGGACCCCGCCCTCCCCACCCGGGTGCGGATCCACGAGGTGGGCCCCCGCGACGGCCTCCAGAACGAGAAGACGATCGTCCCGACCGAGGTCAAGGCGGAGTTCGTCCGCCGGCTGGCCGCCGCCGGCCTGGACACGGTGGAGGCGACGAGCTTCGTCCACCCCAAGTGGGTGCCCCAGCTGGCCGACGCCGAGGAGCTGCTGCCGCTACTCAAGGGCGTCCCCGCCCGGCTCCCCGTGCTCGTGCCCAACCGGCGCGGGCTCGACCGCGCCCTCGCCCTCGGTGCCCGGGAGATCGCCGTCTTCGGCAGCGCCACCGAGTCCTTCGCCCGGGCCAATCTCAACCGCTCCGTCGACGAGTCGCTGGAGATGTTCGCCCCCGTCGTGGCGACGGCCCGGGAGGCGGGGCTGCGGGTGCGCGGCTATCTCTCCATGTGCTTCGGCGACCCCTGGGAGGGGGCCGTCCCCCTGGAGCGGACCGTCCGCGTCAGCCGCCGCCTCCTCGACCTGGGCTGTGACGAGCTGAGCCTCGGCGACACCATCGGCGTCGCCACACCCGGCCACGTCACGGCGCTGCTCACCGCGCTCAACGAGGCCGGGGTGCCCACTGACCGGCTCGCCGTGCACTTCCACGACACCTACGGGCAGGCGCTCGCCAACACCCTCGCCGCCCTGCGCCACGGCGTGACCACGGTCGACGCCTCCGCCGGCGGTCTCGGCGGCTGCCCGTACGCCAAGAGCGCCACCGGCAATCTCGCCACCGAAGACCTCGTCTGGATGCTCGACGGCCTCGGCATCGCCACCGGGGTCGATCTCGGCCGTCTCACCGCCACCAGCGTCTGGATGGCCGGCCACCTGGGCCGACCCAGCCCCTCCCGAACCGTCCGTGCCCTCTCCCACCAGGAGTCCTGAGCCATGTCGCTGGACCACCGCCTCTCCCCCGAGCACGAGGAACTCCGCCGCACCGTGGAGGAGTTCGCCCACGAGGTCGTCGCCCCGAAGATCGGCGACTTCTACGAGCGCCATGAGTTCCCGTACGAGATCGTGCGGGAGATGGGCCGCATGGGACTGTTCGGGCTGCCGTTCCCCGAGGAGTACGGCGGCATGGGCGGGGACTATCTGGCCCTCGGGCTGGTCCTTGAGGAGCTCGCCCGGGTGGACTCCTCCGTGGCGATCACCCTGGAGGCCGGGGTCTCGCTGGGCGCGATGCCCATCTTCCGCTTCGGCACCGAGGAGCAGAAGCGCGAGTGGCTGCCGAAGCTCTGTTCCGGCGAGATGCTGGGCGCGTTCGGCCTGACGGAGCCCGACGGCGGTTCCGATGCCGGGGCCACCCGCACCACGGCCCGTCTCGACGAGACGACGAACGAATGGGTGATCAACGGCACCAAGTGCTTCATCACCAACTCCGGCACCGACATCACCGGCCTGGTCACCGTCACCGCCGTCACCGGCCACGCCGAGAACGGCAAGCCGCTGATCTCCTCGATCATCGTGCCGTCCGGCACCCCGGGCTTCACGGTCGCCGCCCCCTACTCCAAGGTCGGCTGGAACGCCTCGGACACCCGGGAGCTGTCCTTCTCCGACGTCCGGGTGCCGGCCGCCAATCTGCTGGGCGAACAGGGCCGCGGCTACGCCCAGTTCCTGCGGATACTGGACGAGGGCCGGATCGCGATCTCCGCGCTGGCCACCGGGCTCGCCCAGGGCTGTGTCGACGAGTCCATCACCTACGCCCGGACCCGGGAGGCCTTCGGCCGGCCGATCGGCGCCAACCAGGCCATCCAGTTCAAGATCGCCGACATGGAGATGCGGGCGCACACGGCCCGGATCGCCTGGCGCGACGCCGCGTCCCGGCTGGTGCACGGCGAGCCGTTCAAGAAGGAGGCGGCGCTGGCCAAGCTCTACTCCTCCGAGATCGCCGTCACCAACGCCCGTGAGGCCACCCAGATCCACGGCGGCTACGGCTTTATGAACGAGTACCCCGTGGCCCGGATGTGGCGGGACTCCAAGATCCTGGAGATCGGCGAGGGCACCAGCGAGGTGCAGCGGATGCTGATCGCCCGCGAGCTGGGGCTGCCCGGCGCCTGACGTCCCCGGTACACCCCCGCTCCCCGCCCCGCGCCCCCGGCCCGGCTGCGAGAATTCCGTCCATGGCAGAGATCCTCCAGAAGGACGGGACATGGACCTTCGACGGCGACACGATACGCATCGTGCCGGGCCGGGAGCGGGGAGTGCATCCGCTGCGCCAGACCCTGGGTGAGCTCGCCGTTCCGCTGAGCGCGGTGGCGGGCGTCGCCTTCGAGCCGGCCCGCCGGGGCGGACGGCTCCGGCTGCGGCTGCGCGACGGGTCCGACCCGCTGACCCAGGCCGCCCGCGGCCGGCTTCCGGAGACGGCGGATCCGTATCAGCTCGCGGTTGAGCAGGACCGTACGGGCGTCGCGGAGTACTTCGTGGACGAGGTGCGCCACGCCCTGCTGCTGGAGCAGCTGCCGGACGGCCCCACCGACCGCTATCTGCTGCCGGGACCGGCCGTACCGCTGTCGGTGAGCGCCGGGGACGGCACCGCCTCCTTCGACGGCGAGCGCGTCCGCCTCGAATGGAACTGGGTCACCGCCGAGGGGAAGAAGTCCGCGGGGACGCGCGTCCTGCCCGTCGCCGACATCGCCTCGGTGGAGTGGCAACCCTCCGCGGGCCTGGAGAACGGCTACCTCCGCTTCACCGTCCCCCAGGCCCCCACGAACGCGCCACCCAAGCACGACCCGCACGCCGTCGAGCTCTACGGCTTCAAGAAGGACCCGCTGATGGCGCTGGTGGCCGCCGCCGTGACCGCCCGGCTGCCGCACCCCTCCGCCGCCGGCGCCGCGCGGTCCGCCGCCGTCCCGCCCGGCGCCCCGGCCCCCGGCGTCCCGAAGGCCCTGGAGGGCGCGCCCCCGGCCGGTCCCGCCGCCCCGGATCAGGGCGACCCCGCCGCCGACGGTCACGACGCGCTGCTGCGCCGACTGCGGGAGCTGGGTGAGCTGCGTCACGCCGGGATCCTCACGGACGAGGAGTTCGCCGCGGCGAAACAGGCCGTCCTGCGCCGTTTCTAACCTTTTCCTCTCACATTCCCCCGCACTCCTGCCCGATATCGGGCAGGATTCTTGCGAAAGGCTCGTCTTCCCCTCACTATCGACGGGTGCTCGAACGCCGCATGTCCCATGACGACCTGGTCGACCACCTGGTGCGCAGCACGCCGCTACAGCGCGGCGAGGCCGCCCGGGTGGTGCTGGACGTGCTGGCGTACTTCGACGAGACGGCCGAGGAATTCGTGCGCCGCCGCCATCGCGAGCTTCAGTCCGGTGGACTGAACAACGCGGAGATCTTCGAGCGCATCGCGACGGAGCTGCCGCACCGCGCGGTGGCGCCACCCGAGCTCTCACTGCGGCAACTGCGCCGCATCGTCTACGGCTGAGCCGCCGGGACGTCGACGGGCCGGGGCCGGCTCCGCACGGCCGCCCCGTTCCGTCCTCGCAACCGCCACCGAGTGCCGCCGTAGTGCCGGGCACCACGAACGCTTTACCTGGGAGGGTCATCTATGTGTGGAATCGTCGGATACATCGGCAAGCGTGATGTCGCACCGCTGCTGCTGGAGGGTCTCCAGCGCCTGGAGTACCGCGGCTACGACTCCGCCGGCATCGCCCTGCACGCGGCCGGCAAGACCGGCGGCCTGAAGTCCGCCAAGGCCAAGGGCCGCGTCCGCGAGCTGGAGTCCCGGCTGCCCAAGCGCTTCAACGGCACCACCGGCATCGCCCACACCCGCTGGGCCACCCACGGCGCGCCGAACGACGTCAACGCCCACCCCCACCTCGACGCCGAGGAGAAGGTGGCCGTCGTCCACAACGGCATCATCGACAACGCCTCCGACCTGCGCGCCAAGCTGACGGCCGAGGGCTTCGTCTTCGTCTCCGACACCGACACCGAGGTGCTCGCCCACCTCATCGCCCGCTCCGAGGCCGGCACGCTGGAGGAGAAGGTCCGCGAGGCCGTCAAGCACATCGAGGGCACGTACGGCATCGCCGTCCTCCACGCCGACTTCCCGGACCGCATCGTCGTCGCCCGCAACGGCTCCCCCGTGGTCCTGGGCATAGGCGAGAAGGAGATGTTCGTCTCCTCCGACGTCGCGGCCCTGGTCTCCCACACCCGCCAGGTCGTCACCCTCGACGACGGCGAGATGGCCACCCTGCGCGCCGACGACTACCGCACGTACACCACCGAGGGCTCCTCCACCTCCGCCCAGCCGACCACCGTCGAGTGGGAGGCCGAGTCCTACGACATGGGCGGCCACGACACGTACATGCACAAGGAGATCCACGAGCAGGCCGACGCCGTGGACCGCGCCCTGCGCGGCCGCATCGACGACCGCTTCTCCACCGTGCGCCTCGGCGGCCTCAACCTGGACGCCCGTGACGCCCGCGCCGTGCGCCGGGTGAAGATCCTCGGCTGTGGCACCTCGTACCACGCCGGCCAGATCGGCGCCCAGATGATCGAGGAGCTCGCCCGTATACCCGCGGACGCCGAGCCGGCCTCCGAGTTCCGCTACCGCAACCCGGTCGTCGACCCCGACACCCTCTACATCGCGGTGTCCCAGTCCGGTGAGACCTACGACGTGCTCGCCGCCGTCCAGGAGCTCAAGCGCAAGGGCGCCCGCGTCCTGGGCCTGGTGAACGTGGTCGGCTCGGCGATCGCCCGCGAGACCGACGGTGGCATCTACGTCCACGCCGGCCCCGAGGTCTGCGTCGTCTCCACCAAGTGCTTCACCAACATGGTGGTCTCCTTCGGTCTGCTCGCCCTCCACCTGGGCCGCACCCGCGACCTGTCCGTCGCCGACGGCAAGCGGATCATCGAGGGCCTGCGCAAGCTGCCCGGCCAGATCGAGGAGATCCTGGCGAACGAGGCGCAGATCGAGGAGCTGGCCAAGGAGTACGCCGAGGCCAAGTCGATGATGTTCATCGGCCGAGTGCGGGGCTACCCGGTGGCCCGTGAGGCCTCGCTGAAGCTCAAGGAGGTCTCGTACATCCACGCCGAGGCCTACCCGGCCTCCGAGCTGAAGCACGGTCCGCTGGCCCTGATCGAGCCCGCGATGCCGACCGTCGCGATCGTGCCGGACGACGAGCTGCTGGAGAAGAACCGCGCCGCGCTCGAGGAGATCAAGGCCCGCAGCGGCCGCATCCTCGCCGTCGCCCACCAGGAGCAGGAGAAGGCCGACCACACGATCGTGGTGCCGAAGAACGAGGACGAACTGGACGCCATCCTCATGGGCATCCCGCTCCAGCTCTTCGCGTACTACACGGCGAAGGCCATGGGCCGCGACATCGACAAGCCGCGCAACCTGGCGAAGTCCGTCACCGTCGAGTAGTCCGCCCCCGGGCCCGCCCGGCCGACCGGCCGCGGGCCCCGCAAGCCCTCTCGGACCTGTCCGCACCTGTCCGCGACAGGTACGAGAGAACGGCCCTCCCCACGCGTGCCACCACGCGCGCGGGGAGGGCCGCCTCCTTTCGCGCCGGCGTCGCCCTCACACCGGCGGTGATGCCACCGGCCCCGGGAACCGTCACCTCCCGTCCGGCGGCACGCCCTGGGGGACGTGCTGCCGGAGTTGTACCCGTCCGGGACGCTCCCGGCACCCCTACGCGCGAGTAGATTCCGGGGGAAGTCAAGGGACCGGTGGGGCCATTCCCCTGTGGCGCACGACAGTTGACGTTCCGCCAGTTTCTGTCGCACCCCTCGCACCAACGGCATCGCACGGCTGCATACGTCGCAGGGGGAATGGCCGAAGCCCCATGGCACCCGCGGGAAACCGCCGGCGGACCGTGCCCGGCCCTTACGGGATGACGACCACAGGCCGCTGCGCCCGGCGCGCCAGCCGGCCCGCCACGGAACCGAAGATCCGGCCGACCAGACCGTGGGTGGAGCCCACCACGATGGCGTCGGCGGCGTATTCGCGCCCGACTTCTTCAAGTTCGTGGCAGATGTCCCCGCCGCGCTCCACCAGGATCCAGGGCACCTCGGAAAGGTGGTCGGCGCAGGCCAGTTCCAGGCCCAGGACCTCCGTGCGGTGATCGGGGACGTCCACGAAGACCGGCGGCTCACAGCCCGCCCAGACGGTCGTCGGCAGCCGGTTGGCCACATGGACGATGATCAGCCCCGAGCCCGAGCGCCGGGCCATACCGATTGCATACGCAAGCGCCCGCTCACTCGACATGGAACCGTCGAAGCCCACCACGACGCCGTGCCGGAACGCCGGATCGCAGGAATGACGTGTTTCTTCCGCCGCTTCGGGATTCGCTGCCTGATCGGCGATCCGCTTGCGGTCCGCGGGTTCGGAGAATTCGTGACCGGCCATCGGTGTCTCGGCGAAGGAAGCCTCTGGTCGAGGGGATCGGCGGTGGACTGGTTGGAGTTGTCGAGGGGCACCCGCTGATGGATCTTGGACGGCCAAATCCGTCCGGGATTCATCTTTTCAAGTGCTTACCCCCCAGGGTACGGCGACAGTCGCTGCCTGCCCAGAGGCCGCCCGCCGGGCCGGCGGCCCCGTGGGCGGTTCCCCGGAGCATGCACGAGCGCGGCGCGTAGCGCAATGGCCCGGGCTCACACCCCCTGCTACCCACTCCCCAGTGACCCACGCCCCCGACTGGCCGTTGTTAGTACCGCCATCAGCCGCCAGCAGGGAGCCCTTCCGTGCCCGGAACCCATGATTTCGCCCACGAGGAGAAGCCCGAGGGGCCGTCCCCCGATCCGGTGAGCGACGTGGTCCGCTGGGCGGCCTTCAGCTGTGCCCTGGTCCCGGTCGTCCTGCTGATGTGCGGTCAGTCCTTCGGCGGCGCGGCCGGCACGGCCGCCGGTCTGGTGGCACTCACCTGCGTCTGCCACGGACTCCTGCGTCAGTCCGAGCGCACCGCCGCAAAGGTGTCCGCGGAACAGGCGTCGCCGCACCGGGGCCGGCACGGCCGGACGGGCGGCGGAAGCCATCGCGGAGCCCGTCGGCAGGGGCCCGGTAGCCCCGCCGACTGACCCCCTCGCACGCCTGCACCCATATGTTTTCAGCCAACTTCGGCCCGAACTTCATACCTCGGCCGGAACCCCTCTCATCAGCCGGTCGACCAGCAAGGAAACAACCGCTGAGGGCGGTTGCCGACTGAGGAGTGTGGGCAGGGGCGAGAGGCGTACTTTTCACCGGAGCCTGCAAGTGCAACGCTTCGTGATCGAACGCTTCACGCCAAGTTGTCATGTCGATTTAGAGGCGGGTGGTGAACTGGTCACCGCGTCTCCAAGCGACGCAGTAGATTCGATCTTGGCCATGACCGGCGGGGGAACCGTTCAGGACCGAGGGGAAACGTGCAGGACCGAGAGGACTCGACCGCCGAGGGGGGCTTAGCGCCATGAGCCAGGACTCCACGACCGTACCGGAGACCGCGCGCAAGCTCTCCGGACGCCGCCGCCGGGAGATCGTCGCCGTACTGCTTTTCAGCGGCGGCCCCATCTTCGAAAGCTCCATCCCGCTCTCCGTGTTCGGCATCGACCGGCAGGACGCGGGAGTCCCCCGCTACCGATTGCTGGTGTGCGCGGGCGAAGATGTGCCATTGCGAACGACCGGCGGCCTGGAATTGACCGCACCGTACGGCCTGGAGGCGCTCTCCAGGGCCGGGACCGTCGTCGTACCGGCCTGGCGGTCGATCACCCAGCCGCCACCCGCCGCCGCGCTCGACGCACTGCGCCGGGCCCATGAGGAGGGCGCCCGCATCGTCGGGCTGTGCACCGGTGCCTTTGTACTGGCCGCCGCGGGCCTGCTCGACGGCAGGCCCGCCACCACCCACTGGATGTACGCGCCCACGCTCGCGAAGCGCTATCCGTCGGTCCATGTGGACCCCCGGGAGCTCTTCGTGGACGACGGCGACGTACTGACGTCCGCGGGCACCGCGGCAGGCATCGACCTGTGCCTGCACATCGTCCGCACCGACCACGGCGCCGACGCCGCGGGGGCCCTGGCCCGCCGGCTCGTCGTACCGCCCCGCCGCGCCGGCGGGCAGGAGCGCTACCTCGACAGGTCTTTACCCGAGGAGATCGGCGCCGACCCGCTGGCCGAGGTCGTCGCCTGGGCGCTGGAGCACCTCCACGAGCAGTTCGACGTGGAGACCCTGGCCGCCCGCGCGTATATGAGCCGTCGCACCTTCGACCGGCGGTTCCGCTCGCTCACCGGGAGCGCCCCGCTCCAGTGGCTGATCACTCAGCGGGTGCTCCAGGCGCAGCGGCTCCTGGAGACCTCGGACTACTCCGTGGACGAGGTCGCCGGACGCTGCGGCTTCCGCTCGCCCGTGGCCCTGCGCGGCCACTTCCGCCGGCAGCTGGGGTCCTCCCCCGCCGCCTATCGGGCCGCCTACCGGGCGCGCCGGCCGCAGGGCGGTCCGGTGGACCGGCCGGAGCGGGGCGAGCGACCGGAGCGCGCGGAGCGCGGCGACCGGTTCGACCGGCCGGATCCACTGGAGCCCCGGCCTGGGGAGCCGTCGCTGATGGCGATGCGCCGTGCGGCGATGCCCGCCCACGCGATGACGGGCGCGCCTCTGGGCGCTCCCCCGCCACCGGGTGGACATAGCGGACATATCTCTCACTCGCCGGGACATGGCGGCGGGCACGGGGTGGGGCCGGGGGATCCGGGGAAGCCGGAAACGGACCTCTACGCTCCGCGCCTGCCCGGACAGCGGGAACGCCCCGTAGGGTGAGACGTATGAACGATCGCATGGTGTGGATCGACTGCGAGATGACCGGGCTCTCGCTGTCGTCCGACGCGCTCATCGAGGTGGCCGCGCTGGTCACCGACTCTGAGCTGAACATCCTCGGGGACGGCGTGGACATCGTCGTCCGCCCGCCCGCCGAGGCGCTCGCCACCATGCCCGAGGTCGTGCGCGAGATGCACACGGCCTCCGGGCTGCTCGCGGAGCTGGACGGCGGGACCACCCTCGAGGACGCCGAACGGCAGGTCCTGGAGTACATCCGCGAGCACGTCCCGGAGCCGGGCAAGGCCCCGCTGTGCGGAAACTCGGTCGGCACCGACCGCGGTTTCCTGCTGCGGGACATGCCCGCGCTCGAAGGCCACCTCCACTACCGGATCGTGGATGTGTCCTCGGTGAAGGAGCTGGCCCGCCGCTGGTTCCCCCGCGCCTACTTCAGCAGCCCCAAGAAGAACGGCAACCACCGGGCGCTCTCGGACATCCGCGAGTCGATCGCCGAGCTCCGCTACTACCGCGAGGCGATCTTCGTCCCCCAGCCCGGCCCGGACTCCGACACGGCGAAGGCCATCGCGGCCAAGCACGTCCTGCCCGTCGAGGCGGAAAGCCGCAGCCAGGCATAGTGACGCAGCTCGCTCCCGGCGAAGCGAAAGCTGGGAGCGAGCACCCCTGAAGACCCTGTAGACTTCTTCTCGGCCGGTGGGAAACACGGAAACAAACGCCGGACGTGGTGGGTATAGCTCAGCTGGTAGAGCACCTGGTTGTGGTCCAGGATGTCGCGGGTTCGAGTCCCGTTACTCACCCTGATCGGGAAGGTCCCGGTCCGCTCAAGCGGACCGGGACCTTTTCGTTTTGTAGTCCTCAGGAGTGACACAGGGGGCGGTCAGGAGACGTCGGCCCTCTGTCCGGGCAAAGCTGATGTGCCGGTACCGGACGAAGGGTCATGACCGATGGCACAAGGCACAGTGAAGTGGTTCAACGCCGAAAAGGGATTCGGCTTCATCACCCAGGACGACGGAGGCCCGGACGTGTTCGTCCACTTCTCCGCCGTCCAGGGCACCGGGTTCAAGGAGCTGCACGAGAACGACAGGGTCGAGTACGACGTCACCCCGGGACAGAAGGGGCCGCAGGCGGAGAACGTCAACGTCCTCCGGTCGTGACCGCCTGGTCGAACGGCCCCTACCGCCGACGGATCCTGCTGTTCGTCGTCGCCGCCGTCCTCGTCCTCGGGGTGAGCCTGCTCGATGGCTGTGCCCGGGACGGCGAGGACGGGGACGCCCGGAGTGCCCGGCGGACCACGATCACCATCGGCACCTTCGGTGTCTTCGGCTACAAGCAGGCCGGCCTCTATATGGAGTACGAGCGGCTCCACCCGGGCGTCACGATCAAGGAAACCGTGATCGACCGGAA
The DNA here is from genome assembly GCF_040636475.1 of Streptomyces sp. NPDC037389. Taxonomy (NCBI): domain Bacteria; kingdom Bacillati; phylum Actinomycetota; class Actinomycetes; order Kitasatosporales; family Streptomycetaceae; genus Streptomyces; species Streptomyces sp. NPDC037389. Next base: position 14,957 of record NZ_JBEZUS010000011.1, on the reverse strand, counting down.
CGAGGCCTACTACCCCCAGCTGCTCACCCACCTCGCGGCGGGCAGCGGTCTCGCCGACATCCAGGCCATGGAGGTCGCCAACGTCCATGAGCTCGCCATCGCGCGGGGCGACCTCTTCGAGGACCTGTCCCGCGCGAAGGGCGTCCACCGGGGCGACTGGCTCTCCTGGAAGTGGGCGCAGGCCACCACCCCCGACGGCCGGACCATCGGCCTCGGCACGGACATCGGGCCGATCGCCGTCTGCTACCGGAAGGATCTCTTCCGGAGTGCCGGGCTCCCCACGGACCGGGAGGCGGTCGGCAGGCTGTGGGCCGGGGACTGGCGGCGCTATCTGGAGGCCGGCCGGGCCTACCGCCGCCGGGCCCCGGCGGGCACGGTCTTCACCGACTCGGCGGCCGGGCTCTACAACGCCGCCGTGCACGGCTACCCCGAGCGTTACTACGACCGCGGGGGCCGCCCCCGCTACCGGAACGGCCCCGCCGTCCGGTCCTCCTGGGACCTGGCGACGCGGGCCGCCCGGGACGGGCTGACGGCCCGGCTCAAACAGTTCGAGAAGCCCTGGGACCAGGCGTACGCCAACGGCCGCTTCGCCACCGTCGCCTGCCCGCCCTGGATGCTCGGCTACATCAAGGAGAAGTCGGGCACGGCGGGCCGGGGCCAGTGGGACGTGGCCGCCGCGCCCCGGCCGGCCAACTGGGGCGGCTCCTTCATCGGCGTGCCCCGAGCCGCCCGGCACCGGGCCGCCGCGATCGACCTCGCGGTCTGGCTGACGGCCCCCGCCCAGCAGGCCAAGCTGTTCGAACGACAGGCGGGCATCCCCTCCACCCCGGCCTCGTACGCCATGCCGGAGGTCAGGGACGCGCGCAACCCCTACTTCGGCGACGCGCCCATCGGGCAGATCTTCACCGAGGCGGCCCGGCACGTCCCGACGCTGTTCTTCGGGCCGCGCGAACAGCAGATCGGCCTCGCGTTCACCGAGGTCGGCATCCCCCAGGTCGAGCAGCAGGGCAGATCGCCCCGGGACGGCTGGCGGGCGGCACAGCGGGAGATCGACAACGCGGTGGACGAATGACCGCCACGACCACGGTCGTGGAGGGCGCGGCCAGCGCTCCCGGGGACCGGCGGCGCGGCAGGGACGACCCGCGCGGCCGCCTCCACCGCTGGGACCTCCGCTACAGCCCCTACGCATTCGTCGCCCCGTTCTTCCTCTTCTTCACCGCGTTCGGGCTCTTCCCCCTCCTCTACACCGGGTGGACCTCACTGCACCGCGTGGAGCTGACGTCCCCCGAGCGCATGGAGTGGGCGGGCCTGACCAACTACGCCCGGCTGCTCGGCAACGACTTCTTCTGGAACGCGCTGCGCAACACCTTCACCATCGGTGTGCTGTCGACCGTGCCCCAGCTGCTGATGGCGCTGGGCCTGGCGCACCTCCTCCACTACCGGCTGCGCGCCGCCATCTTCTGGCGGGTCGCCCTGCTGACCCCGTACGCCACGTCCGTCGCCGCCGCCACGCTCGTCTTCGTCGTCCTCTACGGGCGGGACTACGGGATGGTGAACTGGGCGCTGGAGGCGGCAGGCGTCGGGCCGGTCGACTGGCAGAACGGCACCTGGAGCTCTCGGTGCGCGGTCTCCTCGATCGTGATCTGGCGGTGGACGGGTTACAACGCGCTGATCTATCTGGCCGCCATGCAGGCCGTGCCCGACGAGCTCTACGAGTCGGCGGCGCTCGACGGCGCCTCGCGCGCGCGGCAGTTCCTCCACATCACCGTGCCGGCGCTACGGCCGACGATCCTTTTCACGGTCGTCGTCTCCACCATCGGAGCGACCCAGCTCTTCGGCGAGCCCCTGCTGTTCGGCGGGGCGGGCGGCCAGAAGGGCGGCGCCTCGCACCAGTTCCAGACCCTGGGGCTCTATCTCTACGAGCAGGGCTGGTTCGACTACCACCTGGGGCGCGCCTCGGCCGTCGCCTGGACGATGTTCCTGCTCCTGCTGCTGATCGCCGCCGTGAACGCGCTGCTCGCGCGGTGGCTGGGGAAGGACCGGTGAGGGGGCGACGTGACCACCGACATCGGTACCGGCATCGGCGGACCGCGGACCGCGGCGGCACGGCGGGCCGGGCGGCAGTTGCGCGCGGGGCCCATGGCCTACGCCGTCCTGACGCTCTTCACCGCCGGCTCGCTCTTTCCGCTCGTGTGGACGGCGGTGGCCGCCTCCGGCGACAGCGCCCGGCTGGCGCACACCCCGCCGCCGCTGTGGTTCGGCGGCAGGCTGCTCACCAATCTCGGCACGGCGTGGACCGACGCCCGGATGGGACTCGCCCTCGCCAACACCGCGCTGGTCGCCGGGACGGTGGCGCTGGGCACGGTGCTCTTCTGCACCATCGCCGGCTTCGCCTTCGCCAAGCTGCGGTTCCGCTTCCGGCGGGCGCTGCTCCTGCTGACGGTCGGCACGATGATGGTGCCGCCGCAGCTGAGCGTCGTCCCCCTCTTCATGATCGTGGCACGGCTGGGGTGGACGGACCAGTTGCGGGCCGTCGTCCTGCCGGCGCTGGTGAGCGCCTTCGGTGTGTTCTTCATGCGGCAGTACCTCGTCGAGGCGCTGCCCGACGAGCTGATCGAGGCGGCCCGCGTGGACGGGGCGAGCAGCGTGCGCGTGGTGTGGCACGTGGTCTTCCCCGTCGCCCGGCCCGCGATGGCCGTACTGGGGATGCTCTCCTTCGTCCAGGCGTGGAACGACTTCTTCTGGCCCGTCATCGCGCTGACGCAGGAGAACCCGACCGTGCAGGTGGCCCTCACCGGGCTCGGCCGCGGCTATGTCCCCGACCAGGCCGTGGTGATGGCCGGGGCGCTGCTGGGCACGCTGCCGCTGCTGCTGGCCTTCACGCTCTTCGGCCGGCAGATCGTCGGCGGCATCATGCGCGGCGCGCTCAAGGGCTGACTCCCCCACCGTTCTCCCCTCTCCTTCCGGAGTGTGCGACATGACCGTGGACTTCCCGCCCGGCTTCCTCTTCGGCGCCGCGACCGCCGCCTACCAGGTCGAGGGCGCGGCCGCCGAGGACGGCCGCACCCCCTCCATCTGGGACACCTTCGCCCGGGCGCCGGGACGGGTGCTCGGCGGCGACACCGGGGACACGGCGACGGACCACTACCACCGCCGCGCCGAGGACGTCCATCTCATGGCGGAGCTGGGACTGGGCGCGTACCGCTTCTCAGTCTCCTGGCCCCGGGTCCAGCCCACCGGCCGGGGCCCGGCCTCGCGGCGCGGGCTCGACTTCTACCGGGCGCTCGTCGACGACCTCCTCGCCCATGACATCCGCCCTGTGCTGACGCTCTATCACTGGGACCTGCCACAGGAGCTGGAGGACGCGGGCGGCTGGCCCGAGCGCGACACCGCCCAGCGCTTCGCCGACTACGCCCGGCTCGTCGGCGAGGCGCTGGGCGACCGCGTCGAGCTGTGGACCACCCTCAACGAGCCCTGGTGCAGCGCCTTCCTGGGCTACGCGGCCGGGGTGCACGCCCCGGGCCGTACGGACGACGAGGCCGCGCTGCGGGCCGCGCACCATCTCAATCTGGCGCACGGCCTCGGCGCCCGGGCGCTGCGCGCCGTGCTGCCCCCGGGGGCCCGGCTGTCCGTGGCGCTCAACCCCGCCGCCGTACGGGCCCGTACGCCCTCGCCCGGGGATCAGGACGCGGCGCGGCGGGTGGACGCCCTGGCCACCCGTATCTTCACCGGGCCCATGCTGCACGGGGCGTACCCCGAGGACCTCCTCGCGGACACGGCGGCCATCACGGACTGGTCGTTCGTACGCGGCGACGACACGGACGTCATCCGGCACCCCCTCGACGCGCTGGGCATCAACTACTACGCGCCCACAGTCGTATCAGCCGCCACTGACAATCCCCCGCCGCGTGCCGACGGCCACGGCGGAGGGGAGGCCTCCCCCTGGCCGGGTGCCGGGAGTGTGGCCTTCCACCGGCCGCCGGGCAAGCGCACCGCGATGGACTGGGCCGTCGATCCCACAGGCCTGTACGACCTGCTGACGCGGTTCGCCCGGGAGTCCCCCGGGCTGCCGCTGATCGTCACCGAGAACGGCGCCGCCTACGACGACAAGCCGGGCGCCGACGGCACGGTCGACGACCCCGAGCGGATCGCCTATCTGCACGCCCATCTCGAGGCCGTGCTGCGGGCCCTCGGCGACGGCGCGGACGTCCGGGGCTACTTCCTCTGGTCGCTGCTGGACAACTTCGAGTGGGCGTACGGCTACAGCAAGCGCTTCGGCGCGGTGTACGTGGACTACGCCACGCTGGCCCGTACGCCCAAGTCCAGCGCGCGGTGGTACGCGCGGCTGGCGCGGACGGGACGGCTGCCCTTCAACTAAAGGGCCTTCAACTAAAGGGCTTTCAGCTGAAGAGCCTTCAGTTGAAGACGGAGGGCGGCGGGGCGGGCGAGGGCCGGGCGCCGGCATCGGTGACGGGCACGGCGCCACCGGTGAAGTCGAGGAGCGCGCGGCCGTGTTCGACCCGGCCCTGGTGGGGGTCGGTGGCCGCCCGGCGGGTGAGCTCGGCAACGGGCAGTTCGCGGTCGGAGGCCAGCAGCACGGCGTTGCCGAAGCGCCGGCCGCGCAGCACGGCCGGGTCGGCGGTGAGGCACAGCTCGGGGAAGACGGTGCGGACGGTCGCTATCTGGGCCTTGAGGTGGGCGAGGGGCGGGCCGTCGGCGAGGTTCGCGGCGTAGTGGCCGCCGGGGCGCAGGGCGCGCCGTACGTCGGTGACGAATTCCGTGCTGGTGAGGTGGGCGGGGGTGCGGGCGCCGCTGAAGACGTCGGCGATGATCAGGTCCGCCCAGCCGTCCGGGATCCTGGCGAGCCCTTCCCGGGCGTCGGTGCCGCGCACCCGGATGCGCCAGCTCGTCTCCAGCGGCAGCTCGGCCCGTATGAACTGGACCAGGGGCGCGTCTATCTCGACGATCTGCTGGGTGGAGCGGGGCCGGGTGGCGGCTATGTACCGGGCGAGGGTGAAGGCGCCGCCGCCCAGGTGGACGGCCTGGATGGGCTTGCCGGGCGGTGCGACGAGGTCGGCGATGTGGCCGAGCCGCCGCTGGTAGGAGAAGTCCAGATACGCGGGGTCGTCCAGGTCGACATGGGACTGCGGGGCCCCGTCGATCAGCAGGGTGCTGCCGCGGGGCCGGTCGCGGTCGGGGACGAGCTCCGCGAGACCGCCCGCCACCTGCGCGGATATCGATTCCGCGGCGCGTCCGCGCCCTTGCTTCTGCTTGCCCTTCGCCACCCCTCCAGTATCGCCGGTGCGGGCGGGTGGGCCCGGCCGGGCCGCTAGCGGCAGCGGTCGACGGCCTCGATGGTGCGGGCGGCCTCGCCGAGGGCGGCGCGCAGCACGGCGGGGTCGGTGGCGGAGCCGTAGGCGGCGTCGGGGGCGACCAGCCAGCCCGTGCCGTTGACGGGGGGCTCGGCGGCGCTCGTCCGCAGGCCGCGGCCGTAGGTCTGGGTGCAGGCGCTGCCGGGCAGGTCCCAGCCGTCGGCCGTGCCGGGCGGGACGAGGAAGCCGAGGGTGTCGCAGTCGCCGTCGTGGAGGACGGGGCCCACTCCGTCGCGCAGCCGCAGGATGTCGACGGCCTCCAGGCCCTGGCGCGCGGGGACCGTGACCAGGTCGCAGGGCCGTCCCTCGGCGCCGTCCGCACCGGTCCGCGGCGGATACGGGGACGTGCTGTGGTCCTGGAGCGGCTGGTGCAGAGCCGTCGTCCGCGAGCCGCCGATGTCCACTCCGGCCTCCACCACGGGAAACCCCTCCTCACGCCGCGCCTGTGTCCAGGTCGGGATCCACGCCGAGCGCGCTCGCGCTCTTCGGGTCCAACGCGTGAACGCGTCAACGGCTACGGCGCCATGCCGCCGCAAAGGATGGCAGTTCATGGCGGATGACAGGTGGGATATCCGTTTTGTAGTCAAACAGCAGGTAGCGGAATCGCCACAGTCGGTACGGTCGTCACGCCACACGGCAAGCACAGCCGCCCGCCCCGCGGGTTGCCCATCGGGGCGGCTCGCCAGGAGAGGGTCCGGCCATGGCGTCGCCCCACGCGTCCTCGTCACCCCGTCCGAACCTCGCGTTCCGGCAGTTGCGCGGTCCGCGTTCACCAGGGGAATTCGCGGCTGCCGTACGTCGTGCGGCCCGGGAGATCGGCGAACACGTCTCGTGCGACGCGCGCTACATCGGGCGTGTGGAGTCCGGGGAGATCCGCTGCCCCAACTACGCCTACGAGCGAGTGTTCCGGCACATGTTCCCCGGTCGTGAGCCGGCGGACATGGGCTTCGCACCCCGCGAGACCGTGCGTGGCAGGGGGGCGCGCAAGAAGGGCTCCGCGCCGCCCGGTCCATCCGAGAGCCCCGCCGAAAGCCGTACCTCCTCCGGTGCGGCGGAGAGCTCCACCGAGAGCAGCGAGGAGAGCGACGTGTTGCGTCGCGCGTTCATGACCTCCGGTACGGCCGCCGTGGCCGCCGCCTCCCTGGGCGCCGGCCCGCGCGGGGCCCACCGGCGCCACGCGGGAGAGACCGAGGCCGCCGCCGTCGAACAGGCCGTGCGGCACATCCGGCTGCTCGACGACCGGCACGGCGCGGACGGTCTCTACCGGCGCGCCGCGCGCCCCCTGAAGGCGGCGTACGAGCTGCTGGACGCGGAGACCAGACGGCGGTCGGTGGCCGACCGGCTGCACTCCGGCGCGGGCGAACTGGCGATCTCCGTGGGCTGGCTGGCACACGACTCCGGCCGCTTCGCCGACGCCCGATCCCACTACGCGGAGGCCCTGGCCACCGCGCGCGTGGCCGGGGACCCGGCGCTGGAGACCCATGCCTTCTGCAACATGGCCTTCCTCGCCCGGGACGCGGCCCGCCCCCGCGAGGCGATCCGCGCCGCGCAGGCCGCGCAGCGGGCGGGCCGGCAGCTGGGGTCGGCGCGGCTGATGTCCCTGCTCACTCTGCGGGAGGCGGGCGGCTGGGCACGGCTGGGCGACCGGCCGGCGGCCGAGGAGGCGCTGGTACGGGCCCGGACGCTCTTCGACCGTGGCGCGGCGGAGGCCGACCCGGAGTGGATGACCTTCTTCGGCGAGGCCGAGCTGGAGGGCCTGGAGGCCCAGTGCTGGTCCGCCCTGGGCGACTGGCGCCGCGCGGCGGACCACGCGGAGCGGGCGGTCGCGCTCCAGGACCCGCACTTCGCCCGGAACATCGCGCTCTACACCGCGCAGCTGGCGGGCGACCTGGCCCGGGGCGGGACCCCGGACGCGGCGGCCGCGTCCGGGGAGAAGGTGCTGGGGCTGCTGGACCAGGTCCAGTCGGCCCGCATCAGGACGATGCTGTCGTCGACCGCCCGTATGTTGCGCCGTCACGTGTCAAACCCGGTGGTGTCGGGTTTCCTGGCCCGCCATGAGGCCGTGCGGCCCGCTTGAGGGTGGGCCCGGGGCGGGGGTCTTTTCGGTGGTGGGGTGCCCCGGTCCCGCCCCTTCCCCGCCGCGACGGCGGGACGCCCCACGGCGGTGACCGGCGGTGCCGCACCGGCCTCAGGGCCGGCCCCCCGGTGAGCCCACCGAGCCGTCAGGCGAGGTGACCCGTGTCGTTCCAGCGCTCGATCGCCGGCGCCCCGTACGCCCAGCCCAGGATGGACAGGGAGGTCGGGTCGAGGCGGATGCGGGAGCCGAAGAAGATGTCCTCGCCCATCCACCGCGCGGCGATGGTCCGCAGGATGTGGCCGTGGGCGAAGACGAGCACGTCGCGGTCGGCCGAGCGGGCCCACTCCACGACCTCGTCCGCGCGGGCGGCGACCTCCGCCCGGGTCTCGCCCTCCGGGACGCCGTCGCGCCAGATGAGCCAGTCGGGGCGACCCGCCTTGATCTCGGCGGGGGTCATGCCCTCGTAGGCGCCGTAGTCCCACTCCATCAGCGTGTCCCACTCGGTGGCCCGGTCGCCGAAGCCGGCCAGCTCGCAGGTCTCCTTGGCGCGGACGAGGGGGCTCGTCCGGATCTCCACGTCCGGCAGGCCCTGCCACGGGGCGCGGTGCAGCCGCTCGCCCAGCAGCTTGGCGCCGCGCCGCCCCTCGTCGAGGAGGGGGATGTCCGTGCGGCCGGTGTGCTTGCCGGACAGCGACCACTCCGTCTGTCCGTGCCGGGCCAGCAGGATGCGCGGTGCCATGGCGAGAGTCCTTACGAGGTGCGTGCGGTGATGATCGTGTACCCGGGTGAAAGGCGTGAAGTCGGTCACCTCGGCCACGGGTGAGTTTCGCTCCCCATCATCACTCACTTCACCAACGGGCAACCCTCCGGCCACTACCGGCGTCTCCACCCCCACACCTGGGGGTTCGGGTGGACTCACGGGGCGGTGTGCGAGAGATGTGGCGTACGCCGTACGGTTGCATATTGCGCTTATTGGCCGCCTGAACACATGGAGAGCGTCCGGATGTACACCGCACCACTGGGGAAGCGGCCGCGCTGGTGGACCGAACTGCCACTCATAGCCGTGGTGTACGGGCTCTACTCGGCCGGGCGGCTGCTGGTCAGGGGCGATGTGCAGTCGGCCGTCGATCACGGCGTGGCGATACTCGATCTTGAAAAAACGTTCCGAATAGACATCGAGCCCTCGCTCAACCGGCTGTTCACCGATCATTCGGCGATAGGCATACCCGCCGATTTCGCCTACGCGGCCCTCCACTACCTCCTCACCCCTGCGCTTCTGGTCTGGCTCTTCAGGCGTCGCCCCGACCACTACCGCCGGATGCGCACCTGGCTGATGATCTCCACCCTCATCGGCCTCATCGGTTTCACCCTCCTGCCCACCTGCCCGCCCCGCCTCCTCGACCCGTCCTTCGGTTTCGTCGACACGATGCGGCAGTACTCCGAGTACGGCTGGTGGGGCGGCGACGCCAGCGCCCCCCGCGGCCTGGGCGGGCTGACCAACCAGTACGCGGCCATGCCGAGCCTCCACGTGGGCTGGGCCCTGTGGTGCGGGGTCGTGCTCTGGGCGCAGGGCCGTAAGACCTGGACCAAGGTCGCGGGCGTCGCCTATCCGCTGGCGATCACCCTCGTGGTGATGGGCACCGCCAACCACTACCTCCTCGACGCCGTCGCCGGCGCCGCCGTGATGGGCGCGGGCTTCCTGCTCACCCGCCCGGCGCTGCGGCTCGCCGAACGGATCCGCGCCCGCCTCGCCCCGGCGGCGCCTTCCGTACCTGCGGAAACGGCCGTGGCAACGGCGAATGTCAGTGCCGGGTGCGAGACTTCGGCGGGTACAGCGGGTACTGCGCCGTCCCGGGTTCGCCCGGGGGCGCCGGAGAGACTTCGCGAGGCGGACGCCAGTGATCAGATCCCCCGACAGCCGGCCCGGGACGGGGCCGGGGAGAGCCGCACCGACGGCGCTGCGACAGCGGCTCGCTGAGCTGCGCGGCCCCTCCGTCGCGCCCGTCCCGCTCGACGCCCGCGCACTCGCGGCGCTCGCCGCCAACCCCGGCTGTCACCGCCGCGCCCTGCTCGACGGGGCGGGGGTCGACAAGGCGGCGCTGGCACGGGCGGTGGGCGCGCCGGTGACGTTCGGGCAGTCGCAGTTCGCGTTCGTGCGCGGCCATTCCTTCGAGGCCCGCGCCAAGGCCGACGGCGGCACGGAGCTCGTCCGCCTGCTCCACGAGCGGTTGGCCGACGGCTCCCCCGAGCCCGTGCCGGGCTCCGTGGACACCCCCGACCTCTCCGCCACCGGCCTCGAGGGCCGTACGGCGCGTACGTCCCTCGCCCTGCGCGAAGCGACCGCCGCCGGGCGGTGGGCCGTGCTGGACCATCCCTTGCTGGCGCTGACCGTCGCCGGGACACCGGCCTATCTGGAGCCGGACGCGATCGTCGTCCATCCCGACGGCGGCTGGACGGTCGTCGAGATCAAGTCCTTCGCGATGATCGACGGCTCCGCCGACGCGACGAAGGTCGGCGCGGCCGCCCGGCAGGCGGCGGTGTACGCGCTGGCGCTCGAGGCCGTGGCCGAGCGGGTCGCGGAGGGCAGGGCGGCGGTGCGCGACCAGGCCCTGCTGGTCTGCCCGAAGGACTTCTCCAACCTGCCGGACGCCGCCCTCGTCGACCTCCGCAAGCCGCTGGCCACCACGCGCCGTCAGCTGGAGCGGCTGACCGGCGTGGCGGAGATCGCCGCCGGGCTCCCGGAGGGCACGACCTTCGATCTGTGCCCGTCCGACGACGGCCGCACCCCGACCCGGCCCGCCGGCGAGCTGGCCGAGGCGCTGGACGCGGTCGCGGCGGCGTACGCGCCGGAGTGCCTCGCGGCGTGCGAGCTGGCCTTCCACTGCCGGGCCCGGGCCCGTGCGGCGGACTCCGTCCAGACCCTGGGGCGCGGCGTCCGCGCGGAGCTGGGTGGCCTGACCACCGTCGCGTCGGTCCTCGCCGCCGCGTCGGGTGAGGCCGGCTCCCCCGACGACCCGGCGGTCGCGGCCCTCCGCCGCGCCGCCGCGCTCCGTTCGGAGGCGCTGACGCCGGCACTGACCTCAGCCGACGAGGGCGCGGGTGCGGGCCGCCGGAAGGAGCCCACCGCATGTCGCTGATCAGTACCCTCGCGCGGATGGAAGCCGTCCGGGACGGGCGGGCGCGGCCTGTCGTCACCGTGCGGCATCGGCATCTGGCCGAGCGGCCATGTGTCTTCGTGCCGTTGACGACCGCCGGTGAGGCCGGTGCGCCGCTCGGCGCGATGGTGGGGACGGACCGGGACGCGCCCCGGCTGTTGTTCGTGGCGCAGCCGCGCGACAGGGATCTGCGGTCCGCGTTCCTCGCCGAGCTCGCCGACGTGCTCCTGCCGTACTTCGAGGAGTTCGGCGACGCCGTCGAGCTGGAGCAGCGCAAGGAGACCGACCCCGGCACCGGGAAGAAGGTGCCCGTCGAGGTCGAGCTGTGCGCCGACGCCCCGCAGCTGCTGGTGCCGGGCGCGGCGGGCGTGGAGTACGTCCGGCTGCTCGGCCGGTCCATGCGCTTCCGGCGCACCGCCGACCAGGACCCCGACGCTCCCCACCCCGCGCCGCCGCGCGTGCCGATGCTGGGGCGCTGGCTGACGCACTTCGGGGAGCGCGCCCGGGTGCCCGGGGCGTCGCTGCTGCTGGCGATGACCCAGGCGCTGGGCCGGCACTGGGCGACGGGCCAGAGCGTGCTGGAGGACCAGCACCTCGGCTCCCTCCTGGCCTGGATCGACCCGCCGCACGACGTGCCGGGCCCGGAGGCGGCGCTGCGCGTGGAGCTGGAGCGCGGGCCGGAGGGGCTCCTGGTCCACCCGCCCGCCGGCCCCGCCACGGACCCGGTCTTCGACAACAAGCGGCTGGCCCCCGCCGTCGCCCGCTACGACCGGGCCCGCGCGGCCGTCCTGGAGGCGTCGGCGCACCGGTTCGCGTCGGCCCGGGCCGAGCTGGCCGCCGCCGAGAGCGGGATCGGCGAGCTGCTGGCGACGCAGCTGCGCCCCACCTGGGACGCCGTCTGGCACGGCGTCGACCTGCTGCGGACGCTCCCGGAAGGCGCTCGGGTCGCCGAGCGCTGGAAGCGCGACCGCTGGTCGTACACCGCGCACCGCGACCGCGTACGTGCCGGGGAGCCGCCGCAGCCGCGGCGGGACGACGCGGTCACGGCCGCGCGCAAGCTCGCCTCCCGCGAGAGCGCGCAAGCGCAGCTCGACGCCCAGGAGGCGCTGGACGATCCGCTGGTGATGGCGGGCCGGCGGCTGGCCGGGGAGGCGTTCGCGGGGGAGGTCGCCGAGGTGGTGATGGAGTACACGGAAGCGAAGGTCCCGCGTCCGCGCCCGCTGGTGACCGTCCGTACGGCCGACGCCCCGCATCTCGCGGAGGGCGTCGCGCTCCACCGCGCCCTGCCGGACGGCAAGGCGCAGTCCGCCGAGTTCGTGGCGTACGGACCGCCGCCCGGCGTGGACGGCCCCGGCGCCCTCACCGTGCGGCTGACCGGTGGCATGGGGCGCGGCAAGGTGCCCGACGCGGGTTCCGTGCCCGAGGTGGGCGACCGGGTGTGCTGGACGCTGTTCGAGCACGCGCCCCGGGGCGGCCCCGAGCTGCCCGACCCCGAGCGGACGCCCTGGACCCATGGCGGCCCGCCCGCCGAGGGCCCGGCCGAGGCTCCCGACCCGGTGACCGCGGAGGACCTGCTGTGACCGTTCCCCTGGCGCGCGAGCGCGCCTTCGACCCCGCCGCGGCGGCCACGGCGGCCACGGACGCGATCCTGCGCGACACGCTGCACGGCCCGCACCGCGGTGTCGTGGTGGACTCGCCGCCCGGCGCGGGCAAGTCGACGCTGGTGGTGCGGGCGGCCCGGGAGCTGGCCGCCGCCGGCCGCCCGCTGATGATCGTCGCGCAGACCAACGCCCAGGTCGACGACCTGGTGCTGCGGCTGGCCGAGCAGGATCCCGGGCTGCCGGTGGGCCGGCTGCACAGCAATGAGCGCCACCCCTACGACCCGGCGCTCGACACGCTCGACTCGGTCGTGACCGCCGCGAAGGCGGCGGACCTGGCCGGGCTGGACGTGGTGGTCTCCACGGCGGCGAAGTGGGCGCACACCAAGGTGACCGAGCCCTGGGGCCACGCGATCGTCGACGAGGCGTACCAGATGCGCTCGGACGCGCTCCTGGCGGTGGCGGGGCTGTTCGAGCGGGCTCTGTTCGTGGGCGACCCGGGCCAGCTGGACCCGTTCAGCGTGGTGGGGGCGGAGCAGTGGGCGGGGCTGTCGTACGACCCGTCGGCGAGCGCCGTGAGCACGCTGCTCGCCCACAACCCGGGGCTGCCGCAGCACCGGCTGCCGGTGTCGTGGCGGCTGCCTGCGTCGGCGGCGCCGCTGGTGTCGGCGGCCTTCTATCCGTACACCCCGTTCCGCAGCGGCACGGACCACGGCGACCGGCTGCTGTCCTTCGGCGTGCCCTCCGACGGCTCGGGCCCGGACCGGGTGCTGGACGAGGCGGCCGAATCGGGCTGGGGCCTGCTGGAACTGCCCGCGCGACACACGCCGCGTACGGACCCGGAGGCGGTGGGCGCGGTGGCGCTGGTCGTCCGCCGGATGCTGGACCGGGGCGGGGCCGTGACCAGCGAGCGTTCGCCGGATCCGGCGCCGCTGACCGCCGACCGGATCGCGGTGGGCACGGCCCACCGCGACCAGGCCGCGGCGGTGCGGGCGGCCCTTGCGGAACAGGGGGTGACCGGGGTGACAGTGGATACGGCGAACCGGCTCCAGGGCCGTGAGTTCGACGTCACGGTCGTGCTCCACCCGCTGTCGGGGCGCCCGGACGCGACGGCGTTCCATCTGGAGACGGGCCGCCTGTGCGTGCTGGCCTCACGGCACCGGCACGCGTGCGTCGTGGTGAGCCGCGCCGGCGTCGACCGCCTGCTGGACGAGCACCCGTCGACGGAGCCGGTACGGCTGGGGGTGACGATGAAGTTCCCCGATGGCTGGGAGGCGAATCACGCGGTGTGGGCGCATCTGGCCGAGCACCGTATCTCCTGGAGGCCGTGAGCCGATGCCGCCGGGCGTGCCGCGGGCGTGCCCACCGGCGCCGCCGGGTGGTGCGGGGCGGGGCGTGCGGCCGGGGCGGGGCGGGGGCGCACTTGCGCGCGGCAGGACAATGGATGACGGTGCAGACGATTCTGGAGGTATGTACATGTGCGAGCCGAAGCAGGCTCCCGGTGCACGGGACGGTGAGGGCCCGCGCCGCCTGAAGCCCGCGCAGCTGCTCTTCGAGCCACCCGAGGCCGTCGCCGACCCCGAGCACTTCTTCGACCTCGAATCGATCGAGGACCCGCGCGAGCTGCTGGCCCGCTCCACCGAGCTGGCCCTGGCCTTCCGCGCGGCAGCGGACCGGGCGACGGAGTTCCAGGCGGTGGCGGCGGCTCAGCTCGCCGATCCCCGGCGCTTCGACAGACTGCCGACGGCGGTGATCGCCGAGCGGGCGGAGTGGAGCGAGGACTACACGAAGAAGATGGTCGAGTTCGGCCGTGACCTGCTGCGCGGCAGCACCCAGGCCGACTGACCCGGCCCACGACCGGACGGCCCATGGTCCTCGATCATGGGCCGTTGGCATATGCGGCGCACAAGGTAGCGCACCGCCTCCTCCCCTGTCCCGGTTTCCCGGAACTACCCCGGACGGCCCCCCGTCCTGCCAGGAGCATGGGGCCATGAGCTCCCGGCCGTACGACCCGCGCCCCGTCCGCCACCGGCCCACGCCCGTCCCCTCACCCGCGCCCGCACCCTCCCCCTCCTGGGCGCCGCCCGCCCCCGCCTTCGTCACCCTGGCCGGGGCCGACTGGCTCGCGTCCGCCGGCAGAGCGCCGCACGAGGTGCACGCCCTGTGGGCCGACGACCCCATGGCCCCGGTCGCACTCCCCTGCGGCAAGGTGTTCGACGTGATCGACGCCCCGGCGCTCTTCGGCCGCCGGATACTGGCCCGGCTGTGGTCGCCCGGCGGTCCCGGTTCCGGGCCGGTGGCGGCCCAGCGCGGCAGGCTGCTGCTGTTCGCGGCGCCCGGCACGGCCCAGCGGCTCCCCGCGCTGCTGGCCTGGGAGGAGTGGGGCCGCCGGGACCGTACGGCGCCCCCGCTGCTCTGCTACGGCACGGGCGACGCCGTGACCGTCCCCCCGCTCTACCCCCCGCTGGAGGGGAGCGAGCCCACGCCGGTCGTCGCCCGCTGGCTGATCGCCCCCGAGGTGCGCCACCCCCGGCTGCCCGGCGCCGACGCCCTGCTGTGGGCCTGTGTCCGGGCCGCCCGGGCAGGCGTCTTACCCACCTCCACCGGGGGCTGAAACATACGGATTTTCTTTACACCGGATCGGGGTGCTAAAGTCTTCCACGTCAGCAGGCGCCGCTAGCTCAGTTGGTTAGAGCAGCTGACTCTTAATCAGCGGGTCCGGGGTTCGAGTCCCTGGCGGCGCACAGACGGTCGA
>NZ_JBEZUS010000010.1:275405-369298 GCF_040636475.1 Streptomyces sp. NPDC037389 | reverse complement strand
TTCCAATCGCGTGAGTCGCAGTGGCCGTCATTGGCGCGAAGAAAGCGCCGCGTCTCGATCGACGGCGCCCTGCGACTCCGCAATTGTTAGCGGCGACGAAACCCGCTGGCAAAGGTGTGACCTACTACCCCGCACCCCCAGGAGCGAGGTCCAGACCAGACATCAAATGCCCGAATTGCACCCATGGGCACGTCGCCACTCCACTACCCCGCTTCGTAGGTGATCCAGCTCTCATGGGCGGGCTCACATCCCGCACCCGATTCACCCACCCGACGTGATCGCACCCTCACGCAAAGGGGTACGTAGAGCCGCGACTCCCTGAAGAGAGGACGGGATGTGCCGAGCGACAGTCCGGGGCGCGGTCTGCGGGTGCGGCCGACGTCGTCCTGGTTCACGACCGGCTTCAGCGTGGGGCTGGGGCTGACGCTGGCCTATACGGCCCTCCAGACCGTCCTGCGCATCAGCGGCATCCTCACCCTCCTCCTTCTCTCCCTCTTCTCGGCGATCAGCCTGGAACCCGTGGTCGCCTGGATGACCAGACGGCGCATCCGCCGGGGCTGGGCGGTCACTCTCGCGGTCGTGGGGCTGCTGGGGCTGCTGGCGGGGTTCCTCGCGCTGGTGATCCCGCCCGTGTCCGACGAGGTCTCGGCGCTCGTCGACGCGGTGCCCAAGTGGCTGGAGCGGCTCCACGACCGCAACTCCTTCCCCGGGCGCCTGGAGGCGCGCTACCACCTGCTTGACCGGGCCCGCCGGGAATTCGGGCCGCACGCCGGCACGACGGTGGTGGGCGGGCTGCTGGGCGCGGGGCACATCGTCGTCAGCGCGGTGACGGGCGCGGGGCTGGTCGTCGTCCTGACCGTCTACTTCATGGTCGGGATGGAGCAGCTGAAGCGGTTCGCCTACCGGTTCGTCCCGCTCAGCCGCAGAGCGGCCGCGGTGGAGCTGACCGAGGAGATCCTGCTGCGGGTCGGCCGGTACATGCTCGGCAACGTCGTCACGTCCGTCATCGCGGGGCTCGCCACCTTCGCCTGGTGCGCCGGGCTGGACGTGCCCTACCCGGCCGCGCTCGGTTTCTTCGTCGCCCTGATGGACATGATCCCGATCGTGGGGTCGACCATCGGCGGGTTGGTCGTCAGCCTCGTCGCCCTGGCGGTGTCCTTTCCCGTCGCCCTCGGCACCGCGGGTTTCTATGTCGCCTTCCGGCTGGCCGAGGACTACCTGATCATGCCCAAGGCGATGAGCTTCGCCGTCAATGTGCACCCCATCGTCACGGTCGTCGCCGTCGTGGTCGGCGGAGCACTGCTGGGCATCGTCGGGGCGCTCATCGCCATCCCCGTCGCCGTGGGCATCGGCATCGTGCTCGACGACTCGGTCTTTCCCCGCATCGACCGCGCCTGACCGCGCCACCCGGCACGGTCAGGCGCGGTCGCCGGCCGTCCGGTCGCCCGTTCGCACACCCGGTTCCGCCGGTGGCGGGCATGGCGGCGGGGGCGGTGATCCCGGGTGGTGTAAGCAGGAGCCATGCACCTTCGGCGACCACCCGGGACGCCCCGATCGCCGGGGCGGCCGAGCCGGGCGCTGGTCACCGTACCGCTCCTGATCATCGTGGCCGTCACCGTCGTCGACGTCCTCGCCCCGCCCCAGGTGCACCTCGGCCCCTTCCTCGTCGCCGCTCCCGCCATCACGGCGTCCTTCGCCGGCCCACGCCTGACCGGGGCCATCGGCGTGATCGCCGTCGTGGCCCAGTCGGTCGTCGCCGTGATCCGCACCAGCCTCACCGACCTCAACCACACCCTCCAGATCAGCGCCCTGATCCTGATCTCGGTGATCGTCACCTTCTTCGCCCACCGCCGCGAGCGGCGCGAGAAGGAGATGACCCAGCTCAGATCGGTCGCGGAGGCGACCCAGGGTGTGGTGATGCGGCCGCTGCCCCGGCGGGTCGGCCCGCTGCGCATCGGGTCCGTGTATCTCGCGGCCGAGGCGGAGGCCCGGATCGGCGGCGATCTGTACGCCGCGGCCCGTACGGCCCTGGGCACCCGGCTCGTCATCGGGGACGTGCGTGGCAAGGGCCTGGAGGCCATCGGTGACGCCGCGCTCGTGCTCGGCGCCTTCCGGGCCGCCGCGCACCGGCAGGCCGAGCTGCCGGTGCTGGTCGCCGACCTCGAAGGAGCCCTCTCCTCCGGGCTGGACGACCCGGGCGCGGGGCGGGAGGGGCGGCCGCACCGGGAGGAGGCGTTCGTCACCGCGGCCGTGCTGGACGTGCCCGACACCGAGCCGGCCCTGCGCATGATCAGCTGCGGGCATCCCCCTCCTCTGCTGCTCCGCGAGGGCCGGGTGACCGCGCTGGAGGTGGAGCAGCCCGGGCTGCCGCTGGGGCTCGCCGAGTTCTCCCGCACCGGGTTCGCCGTGGAGTCCTTCGCCTTCGGGCCCGGCGATCTCGTCCTGCTGTACACGGACGGCGTGGTCGAGGCGCGCGACGCCGCCGGCCGGTTCTATCCGCTGGCCGAGCGTCTGGCGTCCTGGCCGGGCGGCAAGCCCGAGGCGCTCCTGCGGTATGTGTGCGAGGACCTGCTCGCCCACTCCGGGGGCTCCCTCGGCGACGACGCCGCTCTGGTCGCCGTCCAGCGACTGACGACCGACGGCACGGCCTCCACGAGCTCCCCGGCGGCATGATCGCCCGGGGCCGCCCCGGGGTCCCGTCATCCGGATTGCGGAGCCCTCTGGAGCGCCGCCCCGAGCGCCTCCAGGGCGGGCAGGGCCGCCATGAGGGCCGTGCGCTGTTCCTCGGGGAGCGACGCCAGCGTGGCGGCGAAGGCCCTCGCCCAGTTCTCCTCGACACGGCGCAGGTCGGCGCGGGCCCGAGCCATGGGCTTCAGCCGTACCGCGCGGCGATCGGCGGGGTCCGGATCCCGGACGAGCAGGCCACGCCCGGCGAGGCCGCCCTCGGGCTCCTCGCCTTCGTGACCCCTCTGGCCACGGACATGTACCTGCCCGCTTTTCCCCACCTGACGGAGGAACTGCCCAGCAGCGCCTCCGGTATCCAGCTGACGCTGACCGCCTTCCTCCTGGGCATGGGCCTGGGGCAGCTGGTCATAGGCCCGCTCTCGGACCGGTTCGGCCGTCGGGTGCCCCTGCTGACCGGCGCCCTGGTGATGGTGGTGGCCTCGGCCCTGTGCGCGCTCGCGCCCTCGCTCGGCGTGCTCGTCGTCCTGCGCTTCGTCCAGGGCTTCAGCGGCTCCGCCGGCGTGGTCATCGGCCGCGCCGTGATCACCGATGCCGCCTCGGGCGACCGGGCGGCCAAGCTCTTCGGCACCCTGATGACCCTCACCGGCCTGGGGCCGGTCGTCGCCCCCGTCGTGGGCGGTGCGCTGACCGAGTCCACCGGCTGGCGCGGCGTCTTCTGGGTCCTGACCGGCGTGTCCGCTCTCGCCCTGCTGGGCGCGGTCGTCTTCGTCCCCGAGACCCTGCCGGCCGGCAAGCGGCACTCCGGAGGTCCGCGCGCCACCCTGCGGGCCATGCGCGGTGTGCTCGCCGACCGGGCCTACCTCGGCTGCACGCTCTCCTTCGGCCTGGCCTTCGCCATGCTCTTCTCCTACATCGCCGGTTCCGCCTTCCTCTTCCAGAAGGTGCTCGGCCTGAGCATCGGCCATGCCTCCCTCGCCTTCGCGGGCGCCGGCGTCGTCGGCACCTTCGCGAGCCTGGCCGGCACCCGTCTCGTCGGCCGCTTCAGCCCCGGCGGGCTGCTGCGCACCGGGCTCTGGGCGATGGCCGTCTGCGCCGCGGCGCTGTGCGCCGTCTCCCTCGCCGGTGTGCTGACCCTGCCGCTCACCATGGCGCTGCTGTGCCTGGTCTTCATCGGCATGCGCCTGGTGACCGCGAACGCCGGAGCCCTGGCCATGGCCCGGGTCCCGCACGCCTCCGGGTCGGGCTCGGCCGTCCTGGGCACGCTTCAGTGCGCGCTCAGCGCCGTGACGGCACCGCTCGTCGGGCTCGGTGGCGAGGACACCGCCGTCCCGATGTTCCTCAGCATGACGCTCTGCGCGGCGCTGTCCCTGCTCAGCCTGCTCCTGACCCGGGGGGCGCCGCCCGTCGGCGCCCCGGCCCCGGCCCCGCGGCGCGAGACCGCCCGGGCCTGACCACGAGCGCTGTCCTGTCCCCCGGCACGCATACGACCGGAGACGACGCGGCGAGCCCCTGATCGCGCTCAGCTCGGGGCCGGGTCCTCCGGGGCGGGTAGGGGCAGAACCGGAAAGAGAGCGGCCCATCGGGCGCGGGCCGCTGCCCGTCGCAGATGCGGGCTCGCCGTGGGGGCGTTGCGTGTACGCCAACCGGTCGGTTCCCCACACACTTCTTTCGAACCACGCGACCGACCGCGCGCAACCCGGTCACCGTCTCCGTACGGTGGCGGCGACCTGTACCGATCGGAGCGCCGAGCAGCAGATGAGCACCCACCCCGCCGACGGCCCGGCTCCCCCGCCCGACGGGCCCGGCCCTGGACCGGCAGTCCCCCCTCGGGCAGTCTCCCGCCAGGAGTTCGACACGCTCTTCGACGCCGTTCGCTCGTGGGGGCGCTGGGAAGCGGCGCCCGACCGGGGGGCCTGGAACCGGGTGACGGACGAACATGTGCGGCGGGCCGCGTCCCTGGTGCGGTCCGGGACCGTGGTGCCGATGGGGCGGCCGTGGGACACCGTGTCCGGGCCGGACAACGCCAGGCCCGCGCTGCACTACATGTCCGACCTCGGCGACGTCGAGGCCTCCGAGCCCGCCACCCACAAGGACTTCCTCGGCGCCGACTACCACGGCAAGGCCGTGAGCCATCTGGACGCGCTGTCCCACGTCGCCTACCGGGGGCGGCTCTACGACGGCGGTGTCGCCCGGCAGCTCGTCGGCGCGGCGGGCGCCCGTTTCGGCGCCGTCTCGGCGCTCGGCCCCCTGGTGACGAGGGGCGTCCTGCTGGATCTGCCCACCGTCCGGGGGCGTGCCTGGCTGGAGCCCGGGGAGGCCGTGGACGCGGCGGGGCTCGCCGCCGCCGAGGCGGCGCTCGGCGCGCGGATCGGCGAGGGCGACGCGGTGCTGGTACGCGTCGGCCGGTACCGCCGTCGCGCGGAGCTGGGCCCCTGGGACGCCGACGCGGCCTGCGCGGGCCTCCACGTGGACGCCGTGCCCCTGCTGGCCGAGCGCGGCATCGCGCTGCTCGGCGGCGACGGCGACAGCGACGTACGGCCGTCGCCGGTGGAGGGCGTCCACTCCCCCGTGCACGCCCTCGCCGTCGCCGCGATGGGGGTGCCGCTGCTGGACAACCTCGATCTGGAGGAGCTCTCGGCGGCCTGCGCGGCGGCGGGGCGGTATACGTTCCTGCTGGTCGTGGCGCCGCTGAACATCCCCGGGGGTACGGGCTCGCCCGTCAGCCCGGTCGCGGTGCTCTGACGTCCCGCCCGGGGGCCGTCGGCCACGGACCGTGGCGGTCGCCCACCCCTGCGTACCCGGCCCTACCATCTGGACGAAGTTCTAAAATGGAACATCGGTGCACCAATGAGGGCGGTGATCCGGATGGGGCTCGTTGCGGACGACATCGGCCCCGTGCTCGCCCGGGACCAGTTCCTCCGTGGCGAGTCGGTCGAGGCGGCCGTGCGCGGCCCGATCCTCAACTCCTGGCAGCGTTCGGTGTCCCTGGGGCTCTCCCCGGACGGCTGCGAGCTGCCCTTCCTCCAGGACCTCGACCTCGACGGCCGGCTCGCCCGCGCGGCCGGGCCCGTCATGGACCGGCTGCGGGAGCGGTTCGCGGGACGGAGTGTGAACGTGTCCCTCGCCGACGGGCGCGGGGCCGTGCTGCAACGCCGCTTCGGCGAGGACTCGATGGCCGGCCGGCTGCCCGCGATCCAGACCGTGCCGGGCTTCGTGTTCAACGAGAAGTTCGCGGGGACCAACGGCATCGGCCTGGCACTGGCCGAGCGACGGCTGATCCACGTCTACGGCGCCGAGCACTTCGCCGAACGCTCCCAGGCCAACGCGTGCTCGGCGATACCCGTGCGGGACCTGCTCAGCGGGCGCATCGAGGGGGTGCTGTGCCTGGGCTATCCGCACACCGACGTGGACGTGTCCCTGGACATCGTCATCGGCAAGGCGGCGGGGGTCATAGAGCAGCGGCTGCTGGATCAGAGCTCGGCGCGCGAACGCGCCCTGCTCCAGGCGTACCTCGACATCCGGCGCCGGCTGCCGGCCGCCGACGGCCGGCCGGGCCCGGCGGTCATGAGCGAGCTGGACTGGCGCGACCGGATGATCCTGGAGGAGCGGGCCACCGAGCTGATCTCCGCCGCCCAGCGGGCCGCCGTCGAGGTGGCCCTGCCCAGCGGCCGGCGGGTCACCCTGGTGAGCCGCCCGGTGACGAGCTCCTCCGGGGTGGAGGGCGTCGCCGTCGAGGCGGTCGTGCCCACATCGGACATGCGCCTCGCCGTCCCCACCGAGATCACCGCCCTCACCGGAATCGCCACCTCCGCCGAGATCACCGCCCCCTCGCCGACCGCCGCCGATACCAACCCGCTCGCCCGTGCCGTCGCCACGGCCCACCCACCGGGCGCCACGACGCGGACGCCCGGCGGAGCGACGGGCGACGCCACGGGGGCCGGCGGGCTCGTGCTCGTGGGCGAGCCGGGGGTGGGCAAGTACGCCGTGGCGGCCCGGCGCCGCCTGGAGCTGCTGTCCGAGGCCAGCACCCGCATCGGCACCACCCTGGACGTGGCCCGCACCGCCCGGGAGCTCGCCGAGATGGCCGTACCGCGCCTGGCCGACTTCGTCACCATCGACCTCCCCGAGGCCGTGCTGCGCGGGGACGAGCCCACCGACCCCACCCGGGACCTCCACCGGACCGTGGTGCACGGCATCCGGGACGACTGCCCGTTCTACCCCGCCGGCGAGCGGGTCCACCTCCAGCCGACCACGCCCCAGCTGCGCTGCCTGACCAGCGGGCGGACCGTGCTGGAACCCGATCTCAGGTCCGCCGCCGGCTGGATCTCCCAGAGCCGCGCCAACGCCCAGCGCATCCTCGCCCACAACGTCCACTCCCTCATCGCCGTCCCGCTCCTGGCCCGCGGGATCGCCCTGGGCATCGCGAGCTTCTACCGAGCCCGCGACCCCGCCCCCTTCGGGGACGACGACCGTTCGCTCGCACAGGAGCTCGCCACCCGCGCCGCCATCTGCATCGACAACGCGCGCCGCTACACCCGCGAGCACGCCATGGTGCTGGCCCTCCAGCACAGCCTGCTGCCGCAGGGCTTCCCCGAGCAGAACGCCGTCGAGGTCGCGCACCGCTACATGCCCGCCGAATCCGGCGTCGGCGGCGACTGGTTCGACGTCATCCCGCTCTCCAGCACCCGCGTCGCCCTCGTCGTCGGGGACGTCGTCGGCCACGGGCTGCACGCCGCCGCGACCATGGGGCGGCTGCGCACCGCCGCGCGCAACTTCGCCGAGCTGGACCTGCCCCCGGACGAGGTCCTCATCCACCTCGACAACCTCGTGGGCCGCCTCGACCGGGAGGAGTGCGGGGACGACCCCTTCTCCGGCATCACCGGCATCATCGGGGCGACCTGCCTGTACGTCATCTACGACCCGACCTCGCAGCGGTGCACCATGGCCCGGGCCGGTCACTGCCCGCCCGCGCTGGTCCGCCCCGACGGCACCGTCACCTTCCCCGACCTGCCCGCCGGACCGCCGCTGGGGCTGGGCGGCCTCCCCTTCGAGACCGCCGAGTTCCACCTGCCCGAGGGCAGCCAGCTGGTCCTCTACACCGACGGGCTCATCGAGGACCGCGACCGCGACTTCGACGCCGCCCTGGAGCAGCTGCGCCGGGCCCTGGCCCACCCGAACCGGCCGCCCGAGGAGACCTGTCAGGCGGTCGTGGAGGCCGTCGTCCCCGAGCACCCCGCCGACGACATCGCCCTGCTCGTCGCCCGTACCCACACCCTCGACCCGCACCGCGTCGCCACCTGGGACCTGCCCGCCGACCCGGCGCTCGTCGCCACCGTGCGCGCCGCGGTCGCCCGCCAACTGGTCGCGTGGGGGCTGGACGAGATCTCCTTCGACATCGAACTGCTGCTCAGCGAGCTGGTCACCAACGCCGTCCGGTACGGCGGCGGCCCCATCCAGGTGCGCCTGCTCTACGACCGCACCCTGACCTGCGAGGTCTCCGACACCAGCAGCACCGCCCCGCATCTGCGCCACGCCGCGACCACCGACGAGGGCGGCCGCGGCCTGTTCCTCGTGGCGCGGCTCTCCCAGGCCTGGGGCACCCGCTACACCGTCGAGGGCAAGGTCATCTGGGCCGAGTGCGCGCTGGAGATGCCCGCGGGGGCGGCCGGTGAATCCCCCGGGCCCGCCCTGGACTCCTTCGGGTCCCTCGGCTCGTTCGACGACATCCCCGCGATCTGACGGTCCATCCGGCGCCGGGGCCGACGAGGGACGTAGCATGTCGGACATGCGGTATCTCGTCCGCATCCGCGGTCTCAGCAAGCGGTTCGGCGGCACCATCGCCCTGGACGCGGTCGACCTCGACATCCCGGCCGGCGGCGTCCTGGCGCTGCTGGGCCCCAACGGCGCCGGGAAGTCCACCCTGATCAAGGTGCTCGCGGGCGTCCACCACCCGGACGCGGGCGAAGTGACCGTCGCCGGGCATCCGCTGGGCACCGAGGCGGCCCGCCGCGCCATGTCCTTCATCCACCAGGACCTGGGCCTGGTCGAGTGGATGACGGTCGCCGAGAACATCGCCCTGGGCGCCGGCCATCCACGCCGCGCCGGACTGATCTCCTGGCGGCGCGTCCGCCGGCAGGGCGCCGAGGCCCTCGGCGTCGTCGCCGCGCACCTCGACCCCGACGCCGTCGTCGCCGACCTCACCCGGGCCGAACGCTCCCTGGTGGCCATCGCCCGCGCCCTGTGCGTCCGGGCCGCGCTGATCGTCCTGGACGAGCCGACCGCCAGCCTCCCGGCGGCGGACTGCGCGCGGCTCTTCGCCGTCCTGCGCACCCTGAGCGACCGCGGTCACGCCGTCGTCTTCGTCACCCACCGGCTGGACGAGGTGGGGGAGGTCGCCGACACCTTCGCCGTCCTGCGCGACGGCCGGGTCGTCCGCCACGGCCCGGTCACCGGCTACCCCACCACCCGGCTGGTGCGTGACGTCGTCGGCCACGACCCCGGACGCCACCACGTCCCCGCGCCCGCCACCGGGCCGGTCGTCCTCGGCCTCGACGACGTCCGCACCGAGCACACCGCGCCCGTGACCCTGCGGCTGCGCGCCGGCGAGGCCCTCGGCCTCGTGGGGCTCACCGGCGCCGGGCACACGACCCTGGGCCGCGCCCTCGCCGGGGCGCGGCCGGTCCTCGGCGGCCGGATCCGGCTGGCGGGCCGACCGTACCGCCCGGACTCCGTCGCCCACGCCGTCGCCGCCGGTGTCGGCTTCGTCAGCAGCGACCGGCAGGGGGAGGGCTGCGCCCCCGACCTGACCGTACGGGAGAACTTCCTGGCCAACCCCCGGGCGGGCGGGACGGACAGCGCCCACTGGATCAGCCCCGGGCCCGAGCGCGCCGAGGCCGCCGCGCTGATCGAACGCTTCTCGGTACGGCCCCGCGGCAGCGAGCGGCCGATCGCCACCCTGTCCGGCGGGAACCAGCAGAAGGTCATGCTCGGCCGGTGGCTGCGGCTGCCCCGGACCCTGCTGGTCCTGGAGGAGCCGACGGCCGGCGTGGACGTCGGCGCCAAGGCGGCGGTCCACCGGCTGCTCCGGGACGCGCTGGCCGACGGCCTGGCCGTGCTGCTCGTCTCCAGCGACTTCGAGGAGGTCGCCGACGTGTGCCACCGGGCGCTCGTCCTCGTCCGCGGCGCCGTGACGGCGGAGCTGGACGGGGCGGCCCTGACCGCCGGCGCGCTCACCCGCGCCGCCTCGGCCATGACACCGCTCACCGGGGACGGACCCGGCGGGGACGGTCCCGGCGGGAACCACGCCACCGGGGCGCCGGGATGACCCCGCCGGGCCCGGGCCGGCGGCTCCTGGCCGGCCGCCTCGGGCACCTCCTCGGCGCCTACGGCCTCCTGACCCTCACCGTCCTGCTGTTCGTCGTCTTCTCCCTCGCCCTGCCGGACACCTTCCCCACGCTCGACAACATCTCCGCCGTCCTGTCCAACCAGTCCATCCCCGCCGCCCTCGCGCTCGGCGCGACGATCCCCATCGCCGCCGGCCGGTTCGACCTGTCCATCGGCTACGGCCTCGGCCTCGCGCACGTCATGACGATGCGGCTCATCGTCACGCAGGGGTGGCCCTGGCCGCTCGCCTGCCTCGTGGTGGCCCTCGGCGGCGCGGCCGTCGGCGCCGTCAACGGCGTCGTCGTCGAATACGCGCGGATCGACTCGTTCATCGCCACCCTCGGCACCGGCAGCGTCATGTACGCCGTCACCGGCTGGATCACCGACGGCGCCCGGGTCGTCCCCGGCCCGCACGGCCTTCCGGCCGCCTTCACCGACCTCTACGACTCCCGGTTCCTCGGCCTCCCCGTCCCCGCCTTCTACGTCCTCGCGCTCACCGCCGTCCTGTGGCTGTTCCTGGAACGGCTCCCCCTGGGCCGGTACCTGTACGTCATCGGCTCCAACCCCCGCGCGGCCGAGCTCGTGGGCATCCCCTCCCGGCGCTTCGTCATCCACGCCTTCACCGTCTCGGGCCTGGTCGTCGGCGGCGCCGGCGTCCTCCTGGCCGCGCAGCAGCAGATCGGCAACCCCAGCGTCGGCATGGACTACCTGCTGCCCGCCTTCGTCGGCGCGCTGCTCGGCTCCACCGCCATCAGACCCGGCCGGGCCAACGCCCTGGGCACCCTCGTCGCCGTCACCGTCCTCGCCGTCGGCCTCGCGGGCATCGGCCAGCTCGGCGCCCGCTTCTGGGTCACCCCCCTGTTCAACGGCGGCACCCTGCTCGTCGCCGTCGGCCTGGCCGGCTACGCCGCGCGCCGACAGCTGCGCCGCCGCCGGGCCGAGCCCTCCGGGGTCACTCCGTGAGAGGCGTGCCCGGCCGGCCGGCAGGGACGGCCGTGGCGCTCGTACTGCTGCTCGCCGCGCTCACCGGCTGCGAGCGGGGCTCCTCCACCCGGCCCGCGCCCCCGCCGCCCCCGAGGACGGCGACCGTCGGCTGTCCAGGCACCCTGGGCCGGGCCGGCGCGGCCGTCCGGCGGGCCGAGTCGGCCGCCCCCGTCTGGAACGGCCCGGCCACCGGCCCCCGGGCGGTCCCCGGCAAGACCCTCGTCTACGTCGCGCAGTCCATGACCAACCCCGGCGTCGCGGGCACCGTCGCGGGCGTACGGGACGCCGCGCGCGTCATCGGCTGGAACGTACGGGTGATCGACGGCCAGGGCACCCCGTCCGGCATCCAGGCCGCGTTCAGCCAGGCCGTCACCCTGCGCCCCTCGGGCATCGTCGTCGGCGGCTTCGACCCCCGGCTGACCTCCCGCCAGGTGGCCCGGGCCGACGCCGCGCGCATCCCGCTCGTCGGCTGGCACGCGGTCGCCACCCCCGGCCCGAGCGAACGCCCCCGGCTCTTCACCAACATCACCACCAAGGTCGAGGACGTCGCCAGGATCAGCGCGGACTGGGTCGTCGACCACTCGGGGGGCGACGCCGGGGTCGTCGTGTTCACGGACGCCTCGATCCCGTTCGCCCGGCACAAGTCCGACCTCGTCGAGGAGCAGCTCGCCACCTGCCCCGGAGTGCGGCTGCTGGCGGAGGAGAACATCCCCCTGCCGGACACGAGCAGCCGCACCCCCCAGGAGGTCTCCTCGCTCCTCGCCCGCTTCGGGGACGACTGGACCCACTCCGTCGCCATCAACGACGTCTACTTCGCCGACGCCGCCCCGGCCCTCCGCGCGGCCCGCAAGAAGGGCGCCGGCGCCCCGTACAACATCGGCGCGGGCGACGGCGACCCCTCCGCCTTCCAGCGCGTCGAGAGCCGGCAGTTCCAGGCGGCCACCGTCCCCGAGCCGCTCTCCCAGCAGGGCTGGCAGGCCGTCGACGAGTTCAACCGGGCCTTCTCCGGCGCCCCCGCCAGCGGCTATGTCGCGCCCGTCCACATCGCCACGGCCGCGAACAGCGACGGGGCCACATCCTGGGACCCACCGGGATACCGGGAGGCATACCGGAGGATCTGGGGCCGCTGACGCCACCGAATCGAAGGGAAATCGGCGGTGAAGAGTGGCACATCTCCTAGTGGACACCCCTTGAAGGATCGAAAGAGCGTCGGGTTAGCATGTGAGCGCCTCCTAGCTCGAAAGAGAAGCCTGTGACTGTCAACGACGACTCGTTCACAAACTGGAAGAACCGCGAGGAGATCGCGGAGTCGATGATCCCGATCATCGGAAAGCTGCACCGCGAGCGCGACGTCACCGTTCTGGTGCACAGCCGCTCCCTGGTGAACAAGTCGGTGGTCAGCATCCTCAAGACCCACCGATTCGCCCGGCAGATCGCCGGTGAGGAGCTCTCGGTCACCGAGACGCTGCCCTTCCTCCAGGCTCTCACCACGCTCGATCTCGGCCCCTCCCAGATCGACATCGGCATGCTCGCCGCGACGTACAAGTGCGACGACCGCGGCCTGTCGGTGGAGGCGTTCACCGCCGAGGCCGTCGCCGGCGCCACGGGCGCCAACAAGATCGAGTGCCGCGAGGGGCGCGACGTCGTCCTCTACGGCTTCGGCCGCATCGGCCGCCTCGTCGCCCGGCTGCTCATCGAGAAGTCGGGCTCCGGCAACGGTCTGCGGCTGCGCGCCATCGTGGTGCGCGGTGGCGGCGATCAGGACATCGTCAAGCGTGCCTCGCTGCTGCGCCGCGACTCGATCCACGGCCAGTTCCAGGGCACGATCACCGTCGACGAGGCGACCGACACGATCCTCGCCAACGGCAACGAGATCAAGGTGATCTACGCCAACGACCCGTCGGAGATCGACTACACGGCGTACGGCATCAAGAACGCCATCCTCATCGACAACACCGGCAAGTGGCGCGACCGCGCGGGCCTGTCGGAGCACCTGCGCCCCGGTATCGACAAGGTCGTCCTCACCGCGCCGGGCAAGGGCGACGTCCCGAACATCGTCCACGGGGTCAACCACGACACGATCAAGCCCGACGAGCAGATCCTGTCCTGCGCGTCCTGCACCACCAACGCGATCGTCCCGCCGCTGAAGGCGATGGACGACGAGTACGGTGTGCTGCGCGGCCACGTGGAGACCGTCCACTCGTTCACCAACGACCAGAACCTGCTGGACAACTACCACAAGGCCGACCGTCGCGGCCGCTCGGCGCCGCTCAACATGGTCATCACGGAGACCGGCGCCGCCTCCGCCGTCGCCAAGGCCCTGCCCGACCTCAAGGCCCCGATCACCGGCTCCTCGATCCGCGTCCCGGTGCCGGACGTCTCGATCGCGATCCTCAGCCTGCGCCTGGGCCGCGAGACCACCCGCGAGGAGGTCCTCGACTACCTCCGCAACGTCTCGCTGACCTCGCCGCTCAAGCGCCAGATCGACTTCACCACCGCGCCGGACTCGGTCTCCAGCGACTTCATCGGCTCGCGCCACGCGTCGATCGTCGACGCCGGTGCCACCAAGGTCGACGGCGACAACGCGATCCTCTACCTCTGGTACGACAACGAGTTCGGCTACTCCTGCCAGGTCATCCGCGTCGTCCAGCACGTCTCCGGGGTGGAGTACCCCACCTACCCGGCCCCGCTGGCCTGATCCGGCAGAGCCCGAGCGGCCGTGGCCTCCGCCCGTACACACGGGTGGAGGCCACGGCCTTTCCTTCACGGTCCGGTCAGGGGGCCGGTTCGAGGCCCCAGGCGACGGCCCGGCCTGCCGCTGCCACGCGGTTGGGGACGTCGAGTTTGGCGAGGATGTGCTCGATGTGGGTGGCGACGGTGCGCGGGCTGACGTACAGGCGGTCGGCGATCTCGCGGTTGGTGCGTCCCTGGGTGAGTTCCGCCAGTACTTCCAGTTCGCGCGGGGAGAGCGCCGCGGGGCGGGCGACCGTGCGGCACACGACGACCGTGCGGCCTCCCTGGCGGGTCAGGTGGAGTTCGAGCATCCGCTGCCGGTACGGCACCAGCACCGTGGCCGGCAGGGTGCGTCGGGCGGCCGTCCGCCGCAGCAGGGCCACGAGCGGGGAGCCGGCCTCGGTGAGACCGGGCAGCGGCTCCCCGCTCAACAGCACCGGAGCCGCTTCTTCCGCGCCTTCCGCGCCTCCGGCGCCGTCGGTGTCCGGCAGGAGGACGGCGCAGGTGTCGCCGGTGCCGCCGGGCCCCTGGGAGCGGTGCCCGGCGAGCGGGTCGGCGACGGCCGCGAGGCACTCGCCGAGCAGGGTCATCACGGCCCGGACGGCCGGCTGGTCACACCGGGCCCGCTTGGTGCTGACATTGAGGATGCCCACGTACCGGCCGTCCGCGGTGAACAGGCACTGCGCCACGCCGTCCTGGATGCCCAGGGGTTCGAGGACCTCCTGGAACCCGGTGGAGACCCCTCGCACCGGCTCGGGCACGTCGTGCCACCAGCTCGTCGTGCCCGGCGCGTGCCGGATGAGCGCGAAGGCCGGATCATCGTGCAGACGGGTCTCGATGTAGCGGGTGGTGCGCGTCGGGTAGCTGCCGGCCAGCGTCACATGGCGGCGGAGCAAGGGGTCCCACCGGGACAGTGCCGCGTGGTCGTGATCGATCAGCGCCGAGAGCGCCGTCAGGACGGCTTCGGCACCACCCTTCTCCCGCACCGCGTGGCGCGCGGCCTCGCGTACGCCGAGGGCGGCGCCGAGGATGTCCGTCGTGCTCGGCTGCGCTGTCACGGTCGTCGGCGGCTCGGCTGTCATCCGCTCAGAATGATCACCGGGTGTCCGGAGGTCAAACGGTGAGTTCGTCATGGACGATGTCGCCGCCGACGGCGGTGAACACCACCGGTACGGCGGGGATGTCGTGCGGGTCGGTGGCCAGCAGATCGTCCGCGAGCACGCACAGGTCGGCGACCTTGCCCACCTCCAGGGTGCCCTTCCAGTCCTCGGCGAAGTCCTGCCAGGCCGCGTCGGAGGTGTAGGTGCGCAGGGCCTCGGCGAGCCGGATGCGCTGGTCGGGGCCGCTGACGCGGCCGCTGGCCCTGG
The DNA here is from genome assembly GCF_040636475.1 of Streptomyces sp. NPDC037389. Taxonomy (NCBI): domain Bacteria; kingdom Bacillati; phylum Actinomycetota; class Actinomycetes; order Kitasatosporales; family Streptomycetaceae; genus Streptomyces; species Streptomyces sp. NPDC037389. The sequence goes on along the minus strand of NZ_JBEZUS010000010.1, from coordinate 354,146 downwards.
ACTCGCGCAGCATCATCGTGGAGACGCCCTGCCGCCAGTCGGGGAGGGTGACGGGGGCGTCGGAGCCGCTGGTGACGGTCACGCCGGCGTCGATCGCGTCCCGGTAGGGCCATTCGTACCCCGCCCGCTGCGGGCCGACGAACTCCTCCTCGAGGTCGGCGACGGTCCACTTGATGGTGGGGTTCATATTGACGCCGAAGCCGTGGCGCGCCAGCGTCCGCATGCTCCGGGCGGTGAGGAAGTCGCCGTGGATGACGTAGTGCCGGGCGTCGGGCCGGGGCCGCTCGGCGGCGGCCGCGGCGAAGGCGTCGACGACGGTGTCGATGGCCCGGTCGCCGGTGACGTGGACACCGGCCTGGTATCCGGCGGCGTGGGTGTACCGGATCATCTCCGCGATCTGCCCGACGCGTTCCACGTCGGTGTCCCCGCCGACGCACAGCGAGCCGCAGCCGCCGCCGATGTACGGCTCGTGCATCCAGGCCGTCTTGTTGACCGGGATGCCGTCGGCGAACAGCTTGACGCCGAGGACGGCGAGCCGGCGGGGGTCGGTGGACGGCAGTTCGTCCATGGCCGACAGAGTCCTGACGAAGTCCTCGGCCGTGCTGGTCATTCCGGTCGGCAGGAGCAGTACGCCGACGCGCGCGGTCAGTTCGCCGTCGGCGAGCAGGCGCCGGTAGACGTCGAGGGTGCTGTGGGCGAGGGCGCCGCGCATCAGGGCGTCGCCGCCCGGGCCGAGGCCGGGCTCGGTGTAGCTGGTGATGCCGAGCCGGGCCAGGGTGCGCAGCGTGGCGCGGATCGCGTCGGCGCGAACCTCCGGGGAGAGCACGGGCAGCGCCTCGTGGACGAGGTCCTGGGCGCCCTCCTGGAGGAGGCCGGTGGGCTCGCCCGCCGCGTCGGTGGCGATGACGCCTCCGGGCGGGACGGGGGTGTCGCGGTCCACTCCGGCCCGTGCGAGCGCCGCGGAGTTGACCCAGGTGGCGTGGCCGGTGGCGGAGTACAGCAGGACGGGGTGATGCGGGCTGACGGCGTCCAGGTCGTGTCTGCCGGGCAGCCGGGAGGGGTCGGCGACGCACTCGGCGAGGTAGCCCGCGTCCCACCCGTGCCCTGTGATCCACTCCCCCGCGGGGGTCGACTCGGCGGCCTTCCGCACGGCCTCGGCCACATCGGTCAGCGACCGTACGGCGGGGTGGGAGACGTCGACGGACAGCGGGGGCCTGGTGAGCCCGAAGGCGCAGCCGTGCAGGTGGGTGTCGTTGATGCCGGGCAGGAGGGTCCCGCCGCCGAGGTCGATGATCCGGGTGGCGGGGCCGGCGTGCGCCATGACCTCGGCCCGGTCGCCGACCGCGCTGATGTGGCCGCCGGTGACGGCGAGGGCGGAGGCGACGGTGAAGCGGGAGTCGACGGTGAGGACCGAACCGTTGACGAAGACGAGATCTGCCGGAGCGGCGGGCACAGTGATGTCCTAACTGACAGGGGTCGCTGACGGGAGCTCCCGCACGATCGGCCGGGGAGCCGAGAGCACTGTGCGTCAGGGAGGCGTGCGCGCACATCGGTCATCCAACCGATGTCCGGCCGCGGCCGGCCGGGCGTCCGACCGGCCGGTGACGACTCGTCGCTCAGGTCGCGGGGACGAGCCGGTAGCCCTCGCCGTCGGCGGTGACGTGTCCGGCGGTCGGGGGCGGGAAGTGGGTGCCCAGCAGGAGGGTGTCCGTGCCGGCGAGCGCGGCGAGGAGTTCGCGGCGCGTGCGGACGGCCTGTTCGGGGTCGATGTCGACGCAGCTGGTGATCGCGGGGTGTGCCAGCTGTACGGGGTGGTGGACGCAGTCGCCGGTGATGACCGCCGTCCGTCCGGTGCTGTGGAGTTCCACGGCGACCTGGCCCGGCGTGTGCCCGGGGGTGGGGAGCAGCCGGACGCCGGGGGCGATGTCGGTGGGGCCGTCGCCGGTGTCGGCCAGGTCGATGAGCCCGGCGTCGTGGATCGGGTCGACGGAGTCGCGGAACATCTGGCGGCGGTTCTCGTCCATGCTGTCGGCCTGGCCCGCCCAGTGGTCCCATTCGGTGCGGGAGGCGACGTAGCGGGCGTTGGGGAAGGTGGGGATCCACGTTCCGTCGTCGGCGGCGCGGGTGTTCCAGCCGACGTGGTCGGTGTGGAGGTGGGTGAGGACGACCAGGTCGACGCTCTCGGGCGGGAAGCCGGCGGCGGTGAGCCGCTGGAGGTAGCCGGTGTCCAGTTGGTTCCAGGCGGGGTTGGCGCGGGTCTTGCCGTTGCCGATGCCGGTGTCGACGACGACCTTCAGGCCGCCCGCCTCGAAGGCGAAGCTGTGGCTGGCCAGCCGGAGGGTGCCGTCGGGGGCGGCGAAATCGGGCCGGAGCCAGGGCTCTTCGGTCACGACCGCGGGGGTGGCTGCGGGCAGCAGCCAGGCGCCGGTCTCCGGCAGGAGGGCGATCTCGTCGACGCGGTGCACGACGACGTCGCCCACCGTCCAGGTCTGCTCGGTCCGGTCCATGGGAAAGCCCCTCCGTTGACTCAAAAGCTCATCTTTTGCGTTAACTGATCGTAGCCCTTACTCTCCACTAACGCAAAGAATCTGCTTTTGACCGGAAGGCCGGACGCACCATGATCACCTCAGAGGAACACGAAGCCGCCGTGGCCGCCACGGCGCGGCACATCCGGAACGTGATCGGCACCCTGCGGGAGCTGGACCTCGGCACGACCGCGCCCGCGGCGGCGTACCACCCGGGAGAGGAGCGGACCGATGGAACCGTATGAGCTGACCCTCGCCGACGCGGCCGGGGCGATCGCCGCCGGCGGGCTCTCGCCGACCGAGCTGACCGGCTCCGTCCTCGACCGGATCGAGGCGGTGGAGCCGCGCCTGAACGCCTACGTCGAGGTCCTCGCGGACGACGCGCGGCGCGCCGCGGCCGCGGCGGAGCGGGAGATCGCCGCGGGGCGGCGCCGGGGCCCGTTGCACGGAGTCCCGATGGCCCTCAAGGACCTGATCGACGTGGCCGGGCTGCCGACCACGGCCAGCTCCCGGGTGCGGGAGCACCACGTGGCGGAGCGGGACAGCACCGTCGCCGCCCGCCTCGCGGAGGCCGGCGCGGTCCTGCTGGGCAAGACCCACACGCACGAGTTCGCCTACGGGCTGACGACCCCTCAGACCCGGAACGCCCGGTCCGCCGACCGGGTGGCGGGCGGTTCCAGCGGGGGCTCGGCGGTGGCGGTCGCCGCCGGGACGGCCACGTTCGCCCTGGGCACGGACACCGGCGGCTCCATCCGGGTCCCGGCGGCGCTGAACGGAGTGGTGGGGCTGAAGCCGACGTACGGGCTCGTCCCCGTCGACGGGGTGGTCCCGCTCTCCTGGTCCCTGGACCACGTCGGCCCCCTCACCCGCACCGTGGGCGACGCCGGGCTCGTGCTCGCCGCGCTGACCGGGCGCGACACGCCCGCGGCGGGTGGTGCGGCCGGGGTGCGCGTGGGCGTCCCGCGCAACCACTACTTCGAGCGGGTCGCGCCCGAGGTGGCGGAAGCGGTACGGGCGGCGACGGCCCGTCTGGCGGACCTCGGGGCGCGGCTCGTGGACGTGGAGATCCCCATGGCCGACCACGTCCAGGGCACGCAGTGGGGGCTGATGGTGCCCGAGGCGTCCGCCGTGCACGAGGAGACCCTGCGCACGTCCCCGGAGCTGTACACACCGGACGTCCGCCTCCTGCTGGAGGCCGGCGAACACGTCCCGGCCGGCGACTACCTGCGGGCCCAGCGCGCCCGCGCCCTCATGCGGCAGGAGTGGGCGCGGCTGTTCGCCGAGGTGGACGTGGTCGCGGCGCCGACCGTGCCCATGGTCGCGGCCCGCGCCGACCAGCCGGCCGTGGCGTGGCCGGACGGCACCATCGAGCCCGTGTCCGACGCCTATGTGCGGCTGTCCGCCCCGGCGAACATCACCGGCGCGCCCGCGCTGTCCCTGCCGGTCGGCGTCGACGGTGCCGGGCTGCCCATCGGGATGCAGCTCATCGGGCGGCCGTTCGGCGAAGCGACGCTCCTGCGCGTCGGCCGCGCCGTCGAGGAGGCCTGCGCGAGTCTCGCGCCACCCGCCCCGCTCGCGGCCTGACCACTCCCCCGGCCCGCGGCCGGACCGGGCCACACGCAATGATTGTGCGTTAAGGTGAGGGGCATGAGCCCCAGACCAGCAGTCCGACCCGGAGGACGCAGCGCCCGCGTCCAGGAGTCGGTGCACCGGGCCGTACGCGAGCTCCAGGCCGAAGGGGCCGCTCTCACCGTGCCGCTCGTGGCGGCGCGGGCGGGAGTGACCCCCTCGACCGTCTACCGCCGCTGGGGCGATCTTCAGGAGCTGCTCTCGGACGTGGCGGTCGAGCGGCTGCGCCCCGAGGCTCCCCCGGCGGACCACGGGAACCTGCGCGCGGACCTGGAGCACTGGGCCGCGGCGTTCCTGGAGGAGATGTCGTCCCCGCCGGGCCGGTCCTACGTCCGGGACGCCCTCGCGGGCGACCCGGACGGGCCCAACGCCGGGCAGTGCTCGGCGTTCGCGCGCGAACAGGTCGAGGCGGTCCTGTCCCGCGCCGCGCGGCGCGGCGAACACGTGCCGGACGCCGAGACGGTGATGGACCACGTCGTCGCCCCGATGATGTACCGCGTCCTCTTCCGCCCGGGACCGCTCGACGCGGGCTACGCCCGCGAGCTGGTCGCCACCGTCTTCTACCGGCTCATGCCGCTTCCGTGACCGAGGCGCCCCGGTCGCGGCGGTATGCCGCTGCCGCCTCCTTGTACTGCCGGTGCTCGGCCGCGTGGTCGGGGGCGTGGGAGCCGGTGGTGAAGAAGCGTTCCAGGCCCTGGCCGGCACCGACCGCGAGCGGACCGGAGCGGGCGAACATCACCTCCTCGTAGCGGGTGAGGGCGGCGTCCAGGGTGGGCTCCTCGGCCACTGCCCGGGCGAGTTCGGCCGCGTCGAGCAGGGCGAGGTTCGCGCCATTGCCGCCGAAGGGCGACATGAGGTGGGCCGCGTCGCCCACCAGCGTCACCCCGGGAGTGCGCTCCCAGACGAGCGGGGCGGGCAGGGCGTACAACGGCCGGTTGACGTAGCCGTGGTCGGCGTCGGTGAGGAAGGGCAGCAGTCGCGCGTCCCAGCCGCCGAACTCCGCGAGCAGGAAGTCCCGTACGGCGGCGCCGTCGTCGAGGGCGACGCCCGCGGCGGTGTGCCAGTCGTGTGCGGTGCGCATGCCGATGTAGGCGCGGATGTGGCCGCTGCTGTTGCGCTGGGCGATGATCGCCTGGCCGTCGCCGTTGTTGGCGAACACATGGCCGTCGCCGACGAGTCGGGCGATCCCCGGGTGGCGGCGCTCGACGTCGTCGAAGCGGACCTCCAGCAGCGAGACGCCGCTGTAGCGGGGGACGGCGTCGCTGACGAGCGGCCGCACCCGCGACCAGGCGCCGTCGGCCCCGACCACCAGGTCGGCCTCGGTGTGACCGCCGTCCGCGAAGGCGAGGCGGTGCACGCCTTCGCCCAGCGGCTCGGCGGCGAGCACCTTGTGCCCCCACCGGACGGTCCCGGGCGCCACGTGCGCGGCGAGCATCGCGCGCAGCTGACCGCGGTCGATCTCGGGCGCCGCGTCGTCGTCCGGGCCGGGGACGAAGGAGGCGAGCACGGCACCGTGCTGGTCGAGCCGGAGCTTGGCCTGCCCCTCGGGACGGGCGAGCGCGGTGAACGCGTCCATCAGGCCGGCGTCCTCGAGCGCGATCTGCCCGGAGTCGGCATGCAGGTCGAGGGTGCCGCCGCCGTCACGGGCGTCGGCGGACGCGTCGGCGTCGTACACGGTGACGTCGATGCCGTGCCGCTGGAGGACGCGGGCACACATCAGGCCGGCGGGCCCGGCGCCGACGACGGCGATGCGTGGGGTGGTCTTGGTCGTGGTCGTGGTCTTCATGAGGAGCTCTTCCCTACTCAGAGTTACTGAACGGGCGGTCGGTAAGCTCCACGCTAGCTGAACGGGCGGTCGGTAAGCAATAGCTGAACGAGCGGTCGGTAAGGGGGTGGGTAGGATGGCTCCGACAAAAGGGAGTGAGGAACAGGCATGACGTCCGCCAAGTCCACCAAGGGAAGCGACCGGCGCTCGGGCGCGGAGACGCGCGCCGAGATCCTCCGCGTCGCGCTGAGGCTGTTCACGGAGAAGGGCTACGAGGCGACGTCGACCAGGGACCTCACCGAGGCACTCGGGCTGACGAAGTCGTCGCTCTACTACCACTTCCGCAACAAGGAGGAGATCGTGTCGAGCCTCCTGACCGCGCGCCGCCACGACCTCGACGACCTCGTCGAATGGATCGCCGCCCAGCCGAGAACGCCCGACCTGCCGCGGCGGGCGGCACAGCGCTGGCTCGACTCCACCACCCCGGAGCATCTCCAGGCCATGCGCCTCGCGCACGCCAACCAGCCGCTCATCCGGCGGCTCGCGGCGGACTGCGGGGACGTCCGCACGGGTTTCGACCGCGTCATCGACCTGCTCGCCGACGAGGACGCGAGCCCGCAGGACCGCATCCTGCTGCGCATGTCCTTCGACACGGCCGGCGCCGCGCTCCTCACGGTGACGGGCACGGACGCCGACCCGGCCGACATCATCGCCGCCGCCCGCCGCGCCGGCCGCGCTCTCGCCAGCGAGAGCGCGCACCACGGGCGGGGAGGGCCGGGCGGGCCGGGCGGCTCGGCCGCTTCAGGCGATTCGGGCGATTCGGATGACTCCGTGTAGCGCGTACGGGTGCGGCCCCGGCGTCTGTTGGGACAGACACCGGGGCCGGGGTGTGCCGCCGCTCAAGCGGCTGTGGGGGTGGTGGTACGGGGGTGGTCGCCTGTCCCCACGGCCTCCCGGGACGTTCGTCCTGCGGGCGGCCGTGGAGGCCATACGAGGGGGTGAGGCCCCGTCATCCCGTGACGGTGACGTTGACGGTCATGTTCTCGGAAACGCTCCACCGGCCGTCGGCGCGACCCACGGCGTAGCTGACCCGGACCATGCCGGGTGCGGGCCAGGGGAGGTGGAAGACGGTGCTCGCCCCCACCGCCGAGGCGGCGACGAGCCGGGTGTCGATCAGTGAGGTGCGCAGGATCCCGGTGTCCCAGCGCAACCGCACCTCATCCCCGGCCGACATGCCCGCGTACGGGCCGACGCGCACCACGAGCCGTGCCACGCCGTCGCGTGCGGTGATCGCGCCATTGCTCGCCCCGTCCACCTCGGGCGGCGCGAGCGGCTTTTCGTCCATCCTTCAGGACCTCCTACGGACGCCGTCATCCGTCCGCCGGGCGGCGGCGGACCCGGCCCCGGGGCCATAGTCCCCTGTCCGGCCGATCCGTACACGTCCTGTTTGCCCTGAGTTCACACCTGCGTAAGCGGTGGCGGCGCGTCCGGCCCGGCCCCCGCGCCTGTCACCTGCCGCCTACCGCCTACCGGGAGGTGAGCACCTTCGACTCGCGCTCCAGCTGACGCCGCTCCCTCCCCTTCGGATGGCGGACGACGACGCCGGCCATGCCGCCCGTGCCGGTGATACGGAGGAGCGGGGTGTCCGGGGCGTGGTCGGGGGTGGTCCTGTCCTTGACGCCGCCGAGACCGGGCTCGATGCCACTGGTCTCGGCGGCCCAGTCGTCGGGTATGACGACGACGACGCCCGCCATCTGGCCGTGGACTTCGAGGTCAATGGCTCGGGGCGGGCACTCGGCCCGGGTGAAGTCGAGGACGACGCCGCCCATGCCACCGTGGGCGGTCACGTGCGACGGGACCTTCCAGCCGCCCTTACGGACGGCACCGTGCAGACCGCCCTTGAGGACCAGCGGGCGGTCCTCCACGAGCTCCCGCCCCGCACCCGCTATGCCCTGGAGACCCGCGCCCCGGAGACCCGCGCCTTGGAGATCGACCGTCAGTACGGCCAGTTCGCCGTGGGTCTTCGCGTTGAGCGCCTGTTCGAGCCGTTCGTCCAGCTCGTGGAAGTCGATGCGGCCCTCGACCGCGGCCTGCTGAAGGCGCTGGACGACCGTCTCGCGGTCGGTGTGGGACGCGCGCTGTTCGCCCCAGGGGGCGGCTTCCGGGAACCCTGCTGTCATGGGTACGAGCCTAGGGACGCCACCTGTCCGGCCGCCCCCGGGAAGCCCCTGGGGGAACCCTGATCCCACCCCTACGGGACGCGCCCGCCGTAGAGTGAGGGCGGCCGGAGGGGGAACGATGGCAAGGGTCCACAGCGAGTTACTCCGCGCGCTGCCCATGGCGCTGAAGGAGCACGCCGCGCGCCGGGGAGGGAACACCGCCTACGAGGACGCACGGCGGAGCGTGACCTACCGGGAGCTGGAGCGGCGCACCGCCCGGCTGGCGGGCCACCTCCAGCGGCTGGGCGTACGACCCGGCGACCGGGTGGCGCTCTGCCTGGGCAACCGGGTGGAACTGGTGGAGAGTTGCCTCGCCGTCGTACGCGCGGGGGCCGTGGGCGTGCTGCTGGACCCCGGCGCGACGGACGCCGAACTGGCCCACCAGCTCCGGGACTGCGAGCCCGTGCTGGCCTTCACGGAGGCCGCGCCACCACCGGTGACCGGGCACGCCGGCCCGGCTCTCCGTACGGTGGCCGTGGGCGCCGCGGCGACCACGGGGAACGGCCCCGCCACCGCCCTCGCCTCGCTCGCTTTCGAGGACCTCGCGACAACCGACCCCGGGATCCCGCCCCGCGACGACCTCGGCCTCGACGAACCCGCCTGGATCCACTACACCTCGGGCACGACCGGGCGGACCAAGGGCGTGGTGTCCAGCCAGCGTGCCGCGTTGTGGTCGGTGGCGGCGGGATACGTTCCGCTGTGGGGGCTGGGTCCGCGGGACCGTCTGCTGTGGCCGTTGCCGATGACCCACGCCTACGCGCACTCGCTGTGCCTGACGGGTGTGGTCTCGGTGGGGGCGAGCGCCTGCCTCCTCGACCGCGGCGCGAGCCCGGCACAGGCCCCGGCCGGGCGGCCGTTCACCCTCCTCGCCGGCGTGCCCGCCACATACCGGCTGCTGATGGACGAGACGCGCCGGGCGTCCCGGCCGCCGCTGCCCGGCCTGCGCCTGTGCGTGACCGGGGGCGCGCCCTGCCCCGAGGAGCTGCGCGCGGAGGTCGAGGAACGCCTGGGCGCCCCGCTGCTCGACGGCTACGGCAGTACCGAGACGTGCGGAAAGATAGCGATCACCCCGCTCACGGCCGCCCCGGCCGGCGCATCGACACCGCCGGTGCCGCTGCCCGGCGTCGACGTACGGCTGACCGAGCCGACGACCGGCGAGGACGTCACCGGCGGGGACGAAGGGGAGATCCGCGTCCGCGGCCCGCTTCTGATGATCGGCTACCACGATCGCCCGGACGAGACCGCTCGGGCCCTCGGCGACGGCTGGTACCGCACGGGGGACCTCGGGCGCCGCACCCGGCACGGCGGTCTGCTCGTCACCGGCCGGGTGAAGGAACTGATCATCAGCGGCGGCGAGAACATCAACCCCTCCGAGGTCGAGAACGTACTGCTGCGCTGCCCCGGCGTCACCGACGCGGCGGTCGTCGGCGGACCGCACGACGTACTGGGCCAGGTGCCCGTGGCGTTCGTGGTGCCCGGCCCGCAGGGGGTGGACCACGAGGCCGTCCGTCGCGCGTGCCGCGACCAACTGTCGGCCTTCAAGGTTCCCGTCGAGATCCACGAGAGCACCGCGCTGCCCCGTACCGTCTCCGGAAAGACCGAACGGCGGCTGCTGGCCCGGCGATTGGCCGAGCACGCGCCGGAGGCACGCGCGACCGCCACCGCTGCGCTCCTCGCGCGTCTGCGGCCGCTGCCCGCACCCGCGCGGTACGAGGCCCTCCTGCGGCTGGTCCTGGACGCCCTGGCCGCCACCGGCGGCGTATCCGGAGAAGTGGCACCGGATCTGCCCTTCACCACTCTCGCGCTCGACTCTCTCGGGGGCGTACGGCTGCGCGACCGGCTCGGTACGGCGACCGGTCTGGCGTTACCCGCGACGCTGGTGTTCGACCATCCGACGCCCGCCGCCGTCGCCCGAAGCCTGTACGCCGCCCTCCTCGACGAGCCCGAGACCGAGCCCGAGCCCGAGCCCGCGATCGATACCAGTGCCCGCACCGCCATGACGCCCCATCAGAGCAGGGACGACCGCGAGCCGGTGGCCATCGTCGCGATGGCCTGCCGCTACCCGGGAGCCACGCGCGACGTCACCTCCCCGGAGGACCTGTGGCGGCTGGTCGCGGACGGGACCGACGCGACGTCCGGCTTCCCGTCCGACCGCGGCTGGGACCTGGCCGGGATCTTCGACCCCGACCCCGACCGGCTCGGTACGTCCGTCACCCGCCGGGGAGGATTCCTGCGCGGGGCGGCGGACTTCGACGCGGCCCTCTTCGGTATGTCCCCCAGGGAGGCCCTGGCCACCGACCCGCAGCAGCGGCTGTTGCTGGAGGTCTCGTGGGAGCTGCTGGAGCGGGCGGGCATCGACCCGGCCGCCGTGCGCGGCAGTGACACCGGCGTGTTCGTCGGCGTGATGCACGACGACTACGCGGGCCGTCTGCTGCACCGGGGGCCGCACGAGCTGGAGGCGCATCTCGCGCTGGGGTCGGCGGGCAGCGTGGCGTCCGGGCGTATCGCCTATCAGCTGGGGCTGCGTGGGCCCGCCGTGACCGTGGACACCGCCTGTTCGTCGTCGTTGGTGGCGCTGCACTGGGCGGCCCGGGCACTGCGGTCGGGCGAGTGCTCGCTGGCCGTCGCCGGAGGAGCGACCGTGATGGCCACGCCGGCGCCGTTCGTGGCCTTCAGCAGGTTGCGCGGTCTGGCACCGGACGGCCGGTGCAAGCCGTTCTCCGCGGCGGCCGACGGTACCGGCTGGTCCGAGGGGGTGGGCCTGGTCCTGCTGGAGCGGCTGTCCGACGCCCGGCGCAACGGTCACACCGTGCTGGCCGTCCTTCGCGGTTCGGCCGTCGCCTCCGACGGCGCCTCCAACGGGCTCACCGCCCCCAGTGGCCCCGCCCAGCAGCAGGTCGTCCTCCGGGCGCTGGCCGACGCGGGTCTGTCGCCGGCCGACATCGACACCGTCGAGACGCACGGGACGGGCACCGCGCTGGGCGACCCCGTGGAGGCCCAGGCGCTGCTGGCCGTCCATGGGCGCGAACGCCCCCGGGAGAGGCCACTGTGGCTGGGCGCGCTCAAGTCCGTCATCGGGCACACGCAGGCCGCGGCGGGCGTCGGCGGGGTCATCAAGACCGTCATGGCCATGCGTCACGGAACGCTGCCGCGCATCCTGCACTGCTCACAGCGCTCCCCTCACGTGGACTGGTCCTCGGGACGGGTGCTGCCGCTGACGGAGGACCGGCCCTGGCTGCCGGTGCCGGGCCGTCCCCGGCGTGCCGGAGTGTCCGCGTTCGGGATCGGCGGGACCAACGCCCACGTCATCCTGGAGGAGGCCGCCCCTGTGGCAGCAGCCACCTCCCGGCCCACGGCGCGGAAACCCGTACCCGCGCTGTTGCTGTCAGGAGGGAGCGTGGACGCCGTCCGTGCCCAGAGCCGGCGGATCGCCGGCCTGCTGCGGCAGGACCCCGAACTGTCCCCGCTGGACGTCGGCTTCTCCCTGGCCACCACCCGCGCCGCGCTCCCCCACCGCGCCGCCGTACCGGCCGGCGACCGTACCGCGCTGCTCGACGCCTTGGACAGCCTGGCGGCGGGCACGATCCGCGGAAACGTCGTCCAGGCGACCGCCGCGCCCTCGGCCCGGCTCGCCGTGCTCTTTCCCGGCCAGGGGACGCAACACCCGGGCATGGGCCGCACCTTGCACGACGCGTTCCCCGCCTTCGCCACCGCCTTCGACTCCCTCTGCGAGCGTTTCGACGAGGCGTTCAAGGCCGACCGGAGTGGCTGGAAGCCGCTGCCCCTCCGGGATGTCCTGTGGGCGGAGGAGGACACCCGGGAGGGCCGGGCGGTCCTCGACCGGACGGACATCGCCCAAGCGGGCCTGTTCGCCTTCGAAACAGCGCTGTTCCGGCTGCTGGAGTCCTGGGGTGTACACGCCGACATCCTCGCCGGGCACTCCTTGGGGGAGCTGGTCGCGGCCCATGTGGCGGGCATCCTGACGGAGCACGACGCCGTGGCCCTTGTGGCCGCGCGCGGACGGCTCATGCAGCGGCTCCCCACGGGCGGGGCCATGGTGTCCCTGGAAGCCTCCGAGGACGAAGCCCTGGCCGAACTGGCCGAACTCGCCGAACTGTCCGAGGTGGCGGATCGCATGGCCGTCGCCGCGGTGAACGCACCGCGCTCGGTCGTCGTCTCCGGTGCGGAGGCGGCGGTGCTCGCCGTCGCGGACCGTTTCACCGCCCGTGGGCGACGTGCCACCCGGCTGCGGGTCGCCCACGCCTTCCACTCCCCGCTGATGGAACCGGCGCTCACCGGCTTCGGACGGATCGCCTCGGGCCTCACCTACCACGAGCCCCGCATCCCGGTGCTGTCGTCCCTGACCGGCCGCCCGGCCGAAGGGGACGACCTGCGCTCGGCCGCCTACTGGGTACGTCAGGCCCGCGAAACCGTACGCTTCGCCGACACGGTGGGCCGGATCACGCACGACGAACACGTGACCGTGCTCGCCGAACTCGGCCCCGGCGCACCCCTCACCGCGGCGGCGACGGCCGCATGGGCGGAGGAGGTGGAGGAGGCGGAGGAGAACGACCGTCCGCCCGCGAGGGAGCCGGTGTTCACCGCCACCGTGCGCCCCGGGGCCCCGGAGCCCGTCACGCTCCTGTCCGCCGTGGCGCGGCTCCACGTGGAGGGCGTCACCGTCGGCTGGCACCGGGTGTACGAAGGCAGCGGCGCCCGGCGCGTCGAGCTGCCCACCTACCCGTTCCGGCGGCAGCGCTATTGGTTGCCCGACAACGCCACCCCGCCGACGCCCGCTGGGGACGATACCGGCCATCCGTTGCTCACCGAGACCGTCACTCTGGCCGGAACGCGACGCCTGCTGTGCACCGGCCGGCTCTCCGCCACGGACCAGCCGTGGCTGTGCGACCACGCCGTCGCCGGACGCGTGCTCGCACCCGCGACGGTGTTCGCCGAAATGGCCCTCCACGCCGGTGACGCCTGCGGGCTCGACGTACTGGAGGACTTCGTCCAGCTGGCTCCCCTGGACCTGCCCGGCACGGACAGCCCGATCCAGCTCCAGATCGTGCTCGGCGAGCCGGACCCCGACGGCCGCCGCGCGGTGGACGTCCACTCCCGCCCCCGCGCGTCGGGCGCGCTCGGTGCCTGGACCCACCACGCGACGGGACGGCTCGGCCCCGTCACGGCCGTCACGGCAGCCCGGCAGGACAGCCCGGAGGGCCATGACGAGGCGTGGCCGCCGGCAGGGGCCACGCCCGTGGACCTCACCGGCGCCTACGAGCGACTGGCCGACGCGGGGCACGCCTACGGCACGGCCTTCCGGGGCGTGACGGCCCTGTGGCGAAGGCGCGCGGACGACGACGGGCCGGGGGACCGGGCCGCGTCGGAAGAGTTGTTCGCCGAGGTGCGGCTGCCCCGGGCGCTGCACCCCGAAGCGCGCCGCTACGGCATCCATCCCGCGCTCCTGGACGCGGCACTGCACGCCCGCCTGCTCGCCACCGCGCCGAAGGCCGGTCCCGCCCGTGTCCCCTTCGCCTGGCGCGGCACGGCCGTCCACGCCGTCGGGGCCACGGCACTGCGCGTCCACATCCGCACCACGGGAACGGACACGTTCACCGTGCGCCTCACCGATCCGTCGGGCGCGCCGGTGGCCCGGGTGGAGTCCTTGACCACGCGCCCGCTGCCGCCGTCCCCGCCCGGCGCCGTGGACGGTGTCGATGAGGGGGAGGGAACGCTGTACCGCCCCCACTGGGTCGGCCTTCCGGTCGGCGGGGGCGGGCAGGCGCCGGCTGTGGGGGCACCCGACGACCTGGGGCTGGGCGCCCTCTTCCCCGGCACCATTACCGCTGAGGGCGACACGGGACCGAGGGCAACGGTCGTCTCGCTGGCCGGCTCATCGGCGGGCGAGTCGGTCGCGGACACGCATGCGCCGGCCGCGCGGGCCCTTCGGGTGCTGCGCGAGCACCTGTCCCGTCCGGCGGTGCGCGGTGAGCGACTGGTCGTGGTCACGCGCGGGGCCTGCCGCCCCGGTCCGGACCCTTCGGATCTGCCGGCGGCGACGGTATGGGGTCTCGTGCGTTCCGCGCAGTCGGAGTACCCGGACCGGCTGGTGGTCGTCGACCTGGACGGGCATCCCGCGTCCGCCGCTCTGCTGCCCGCCGCCATCGCCACCGGCGAACCGCAACTGGCCCTCCACGAAGGCGCTGTCCGTGTCCCCCGCCTGGCACTCGCCACGCCTTCCGTCCCCCTGGAAAGGCCACCCCTCAACGGCCTCATGGGCGGCGGCACCGTGCTGATCACGGGAGGCACCGGAGGGCTCGGCGCGCTCCTCGCCCGGCACTTGGCCGACCGCCACCGGGTCCGGCATCTCGTCCTTGTCAGCCGCCGTGGTCCACGGGCGGCAGGAGTGGCCGCGCTACGGGCCGCGCTGGAGCGGAGCGGGGCGCGCGTGGACGTACTCGCCTGCGATGTCGCCGATCGCGCTCGACTGACGGACGTCGTCGCACGGTACGCCGCCACTCTCACGGCCGTCGTGCACGCGGCCGGTGTGCTGGACGACGGCATCCTGGAGTCCCTCACTCCGGAACGGCTGGAGGCGGTGCTGCGGCCGAAGGCGGACGCGGCCTGGGCCCTCCACGAGGCCACCGGGGACCTGCCGTTGTCGCGTTTCGTCCTGTTCTCCTCCGCCGCCGGCCTGCTGGGAAACCCGGGACAGGCCAACTACGCCGCCGCCAACGCCTTCCTCGACGCCCTCGCCCGCCACCGCGCCGCCCTCGGTCTTCCGGCGCTGTCCCTCGCCTGGGGGCCGTGGGGCGGACAGGACGGCATGGCGGCCGCGCGACCCGACCGCCCCGGCGGAGCGGCGGTGGACGGATTACTGCGACCGATGCCGCCCGCCCGCGCGCTGGCCCTGTTCGACGCCGCACTGGCCACGGACGAACCGGTGCTCGCGCCGCTCCTGATCGCCCCACCGAGCGCCGGCGCCACCCCTGGCAGCGTCCCACCACTCCTGCGGGAGCTGCGGCGCCCGGCTCGCCCCACGGCCCACTCGACGTCCGAAGGCGACGGCTCCGACGCGACGGCCATGACAGCCACGACAGCCACGACATGGCGGTATCGGCTCGGCGTGCTGCCGGACGCCGAGCGGGAGCCGGCGCTGCTGGAGCTGGTCCGTGAGGAGATCGCCGAGGTGCTCGCCCATCCGCACGCGTCGGCCGTGGCACCCGACCAGCCCTTCCTCGAACTGGGCTTCGACTCCCTCACGGGGGTCCTGCTGCGCAACCGTCTGAGCGCGTGCACGGATCTGACCCTGGCCGCGACCGTCACCTTCGACCGGCCCAGCGCCCGGGAGCTGGCCGGTCATCTGCACGATGAGCTGCGCCGGGCAGGGGCCTTCTCGCTCCCGCCCTCTTGAGCAGTTCGTTCACGAAGCCGGTGCCGCCCGGATGGCCACCAGGGCCCGCGGCTCCGCCGGGCACTGCGGGTGGGCCACGAGCTCGGGTGCCTGCCGGCGCAGTTCCGGGCTGCCGGCGTCCCAGTCGATCGCGATCCACCGCCGACCGGGCTCGGGGTCGGGATCCGCGGCGTACTCGCCGAAGAGGTGGCCGCGGCGCCGCCGGTCGTCCGCGAGGGCGTCGCGCAGCGCCCGCGCGTGCCCCGGACGGAGCAACCCGCTTGGCGCCGCGCCCCGGACGGGCGTAGGCAAGGAGGAGCCGGGTGAACGGCGTGCGTGCCAGGAGGAGCTGTCCGGGATGCAGATCGTGGTCGATCTCAATCGGTGCCAGGGGTACGCCCAGTGCGTGTTCCTCGCTCCGCGGGTGTTCGAGCTGCACGGTGAGGAGGGCCTGCTCTACGTGCCCACGGTGCCGGAGGGTCAGGGCGAGCACGTGCGGCGGGCCGCGGCGGCCTGCCCGGTGCAGGCCATCGTGGTCGGGGAGCAGGCGGGTGGCGACGCCGGTGTCCGGTGAGATGAGGGACGGGCGGATCGTTGTCGTCGGGGCTTCGCTGGCCGGGCTGCGCGCGGCCGAGGCGCTCCGTGACGGGGGGTTCGAGGGCGAGCTGACCCTGGTCGGGGACGAGCCGCGGCGGCCCTACGACCGGCCGCCCCTGTCCAAGCAGGTCCTGCTCGGCAAGGCGGGCGCCCAGGAGTGCGGGCTGCCGGCCCGCCGTGAGCTGGACGCGCGGTGGAAGCTCGGCG
The DNA here is from genome assembly GCF_040636475.1 of Streptomyces sp. NPDC037389. Classification (NCBI taxonomy): domain Bacteria; kingdom Bacillati; phylum Actinomycetota; class Actinomycetes; order Kitasatosporales; family Streptomycetaceae; genus Streptomyces; species Streptomyces sp. NPDC037389. The sequence continues at coordinate 337,811 of NZ_JBEZUS010000010.1, read as the reverse complement.
TGGCCGCCACCGGCCTCGACCCCGTCGGCAAGAACGTGCTGCTCGCCGACGGGGAGCGGCTGCCCTTCGACCGGCTGCTGATCGCCACCGGCACCCGCGCCCGGCCCTGGCCGAACCCCGACGAGGCCGCGCTGGAGGGCGTCTTCACGGTCCGTACCAGCGACGACTCCGCCCGTCTGGCCGCGGCTCTGGACGCCGGTCCCCGCCGGGTCCTGGTCATCGGCGCCGGGTTCACCGGCTCGGAGGTCGCCTCCGCCTGCCGGGAACGCGGTCTTGAGGTGACCGTCGCCGAGCGCGGCCGGGCGCCCCTGATCGGCGCGCTGGGCGGTACGGTCGGCGACTGGGCCACGAAGCTCCAGCGGGCGCACGGCGTCGACCTGCGCTGCGGCGTCACGGTCACCGCCCTGACGAGCTCCGGCGGGCGGCTCACCGGTGCGGAGTTCTCCGACGGCGGCCGGATCGAGGCCGACGTCGCCGTGGTCTGCCTGGGCGCGGTCCGCAACACCGAGTGGCTGTCCGACTCCGGCCTGGCGGCCGGCCCCCGGGGGGTGGCCTGCGACGCGGGCTGCCGCGTCTTCAATATGTACGGCATCGTCACGGACGATGTCTTCGTCGCCGGTGACGTGGCCCGCTTCCCCCACCCGCTGTTCGAGTACCAGCTGATCGCTCTGGAACACTGGGGCAACGCCGTGGCGCAGGCCGAGGTGGCCGCCCACAACATGATCAGCCCCGGTCCGCTGCGCCGGCCCCATCTGGCCGTACCGGCCTTCTGGTCCAGCCAGTTCGGCCTCAACATCAAGTCGGTGGGCGTGCCGACCTTCTCCGACCAGGTCGTCCTCGCCCAGGGCTCGACGGACGAACGCCGTCTGGTGGCCGTCTACGGCTATCGCGGGCGCGTCACCGCCGCCGTGACCATCAACCGGGCCAAGTGGCTGGAGCACTACCAGCGTCTGATCGAGGCTGGCGCCCCGTTCCCGCCCGGCCCCGGCGCCGCCGACCGATTCGCGGACGGCGAGCCCGTCCCCTCCGACGTACCCGACCCCCGCGTGCTCACCCACGGCCCGACCGTCGCCCTCACCGGGCACCTGCCGGACCGCCGCCTGACCCTGATCCGGCCCGCCGGCTGACACCAGGAGCCCGTCCATGTCCTCCGAGACTCTCTTCAGCCGGATCACCGACTATGCCAACCGTCACGACCCCTACCCCCTCTACGCCGAGCTCCGCGAGCACAAGGTGGCACAGCAGGAGGACGGCAAGTACCTGGTGGGCACCTACCACGAGATCACCGCGCTCCTCCACGACCCGCGGATCAGCTCCGACGTGCGCAACCGCACCGAGCCCGACCCGGACCTCCTGCCGCAGGGGGGACTGCCGCCCGCCTTCATCGGGCGCGACGACCCCGAGCACGACCGCCTCCGCCGCCTGGCCATGCGGCCCTTCGGCCCGCCCCACACCCCCGGCCGGGTCGACGCGCTGCGCGGCGACATCACCCGCATCGCCGGGGAACTGGCGGACGGGCTCCGGGACAAGGAGCGCCTCGACCTCGTCGAGGACTTCGCCTTCCCACTGCCCGTCACCGTCATCTGCGACCTGCTCGGCGTGCCGTCCGAGGACATCCCCCAGGTCCACACCTGGGCCGACACGGTCGTCTCCGGACTCGACTTCACGCCCGGGGAGGACCCCGGGCCGCGCCGGCGCGCCGCGCAGGAGGCGCGGACGGCGATGGGCCTGTACCTCGGCGGGCTCGCCGAGCAGCGGCGTAGCCACCCCACCGGCGACATGCTCTCCGCCCTGGCCAACGAGAGCGGCCCCGACGGGCTGCTCACCCAGGAAGAGCTGATGGTCACCACCGTCCTGCTCCTGATCGCCGGGCACGAGACCACCGTCAACCTCATCACCAACGGCATGCTCACCCTTCTCCGCAACCCCGAGGCCCTCAAACGGCTGCGCGCCGAGCCCGAGCTGATGCCCAGGGCCGTGGAGGAGCTGCTGCGCTTCGAACCTCCCGTGCAGTTCCTGCCGCAGCGCACCCCTCTGGCCGACATCGAGGTCGCGGGAGTCACCATCCCCAAGGGCGTGCCGCTGGTCCTCGTCCTCGCCTCCGGCAGCCGTGACCCACTGCGCTTCCCGGACGCCGACCGTTTCGTCCCCGACCGCGAGGACAATGTCCACTTCGGCTTCGGCAGCGGCATCCACAACTGCTTCGGCGCGCCCCTGGCCCGCCTGGAGACACAGATCGCCCTCACCACGCTGATCAATCGCCTGGAGAACCCGCGGCTGCTGGAGGACCCGCCGGAGTACCGCAGCAGCCCCGTCCTGCGCGGCCCGCGCCACCTGCCGCTCGCGCAGGAGCCGCGCTGACGGGGCAGCAGAGCGATCCGTCCCACGACCCGGTCGGCGCCGTCGATGTCGTGTGCGGCGAGGAGTTGATGACAACATGTCGCACCCCCGTCCGACGGCCGTGCGACCTAGTACTGCAACGGTCCCGGACGGGCCCCTTGGGGCCGGCCGCTCTGTGGCCGGAGCACGCCGGCGGGCACCTGCGGTCACCTGCGGCGCGCGGCGGAGGGACTGAAGGTCCCTGTCCTGGGAGCCGGTGGGGCCGCGTACGTCGGGGCCCACGGCCCTGTCGGCAGGCCGACGGGAAGGCCGACCATGATCCCGTCATTGTCCTGAAATCGCACCTGCCGGCCGCGGCGGAGCTGCGCGCCGGCGCCGACCGGCCGTTATTCCGGCGCGTCTCGGCGGCCGCGTGCCTCACCGGATGGACCGCCTGCGCGGGCGCCGTCCCACTGCTCCTGACCGGGGTTCCGGGACCCGTCACGGTCGCCGCCGTGGCAGCGGGCGTGACGGCCGCCGGCTGCCTGCACGCGGTGGCCGGCGCGCCGCGACGGCGCGAACTGAGGACCGCCGCCCGCGCCTGGACCGAACTGGCCGTCCCCGCGCCCGTCGTACCACCGGGACACGGCCTCAAGGGCCGCGCGACGCGCCTGGCCGTCGCCTGGTGCCTGTCCGCGGTGGTGCTCGCGTCCGCCGGCACGGCCCTCCTGTTGGTCGCCGCGTCCGGGCCACGTCCCGTCAACGGGCCGACGGGGCCGGCGCGATGATCAATGGGCAGTCGGTGCCGTGGATGAGGGTACGGCTGGTCGAGGCGAGCAGCGCTTCCTTGAGCCCGCTTCTTCTGCGCGTGCCGACCACGAGGCAGCGCGCGCGGCGGGACGCCGAGGCGAGCAGCGCCGCAGGGTCGCCGACGAGGACGTCCTGCCGGACCTCGACGCCCGGGTACCGCTCCCGGTGCCCCGCCAGCGACTCCGAGAGGCGCGCCCGGGCCTCCTCCAGGGCATCGGCCCTCACCGCGTCCCGGGGCTTGCGGACCAGGATCGCGACCAGGCCGACCCCGCGCAGGAACGCCTCCTCGAAGGCCAGGCCGACGGCAACCTCCGCCGAGGGCGTGCCGTCCGCCCCGACCGCCACGGGCGCGTCGTCCGGCACGCCGGAGAGCGGCTCCCGCACGAGCACGACCGGACAGGCCGGGTGCCCGGTCAGGGCGTCGGCCTCGTCGCGGGGCGCGAAGAGCGAGTCCGCCACGGCTTGGCGTGGTGTGGGCAGCACGACGAGGCTCGCGGACCGGGCGGCTTCTCGCAGGACCCGGGCGGGCCGGCCGGAGGCCAGCTCGGTGTCGATCTCCAGCTCGCGGTGGTGGCGCAGCGCCTGGTCGCGTGCTTCGCGCAGCAGCGTTTCTCCCCGCGCGTGGAGGTGCGTCGCCCAGGAGTGGGCCCGGCTTCCGGGCTCCCTGTACGGCAGGGTGCTCGCCACCCCCACCTGGACGTGCAGCAGCCGCAGGGGGAGGCTCCGGAGGGCTGCCTCGTCCGCCGCCCAGCGCACGGCGTGCTCGCCGAGGGGCCGGTCGGAGACCTCCACGAGAACGGCCTGCCGGCTTCCATCCATCCGGAGACTCCCTCCGGTCCGTCCTGGCCTGCTCTCTCCGTTCCAGCGTGCGGCCTCCACCGGCGCCACGCCACGGGACGGTATGGGAACGGTGTGTCCGGGCATGCCTATGGCGACGCCCTGGCCTTGTCACGGCGGGCTCATGCCGGGGTCCGGTATCGCTGTCGGTGCTCACCTGGAGTGCGATGGACACGCTCACGACCGGGACGCTCGCGGTGCCGGGCGCACGGCTGTACTACGAGGTACGGGGTGCGGGGCCGCCCCTGTTGCTCATCGCCGGTGGCAACAGCGACGCGGCCGTGTTCGAGGGCTTGGCCGTCGTGCTGGCCGCGCGCTTCCGCGTCGTCAGTTACGACGCCCGCGGCAACTCCCGCAGCACGCTCGAAGGGCCGCCGGTGGAGCAGCGGATCGAGGTACACGCGGACGACGCGTCCCGTCTGCTGGCGCATCTGCTCCCGGCGGGCGAGCCGGTCCGCGTGTTCGGCAGTTGCCTGGGCGCGCTCGTGGGGCTGGAGCTCACGTCACGTCATCCGGGCCGGGTGCGGGCGGTGGTGGCGCACGAGCCGCCCGCCCTGGGCCTGCTGCCGGACGCCGGGGAGCACCTCGCGCTCGTCGACGACGTCCTCCGGACGTTCCGTCGCGAAGGCGTGGCACCGGCGCTGCACAGGCTCAGCGCGCTCTACGGCGGCCGTCCCGCGCCGGCGCTGCCCGAGGAGCGCGACAACACCGCGTTCTTCCTGGCCCATGTCATGCGTCCCTCCACGCGGTTCGTGCCCGACCCCGCCGCGCTCGCGGCGGTGGCGGACCGGGTCACGATGGCGGGCGGCCACGATTCGCGTACGTATGTCATCCACCGCCCGGCGGTGGCCCTGGCGCACCGGCTGGGGCACCGGCTCGCGCTGTTCCCGGGCGGCCACGCCGGATACGCCGGACGGCCCGGGGCGTTCGCGGAGCGCCTCGTCGAGGTCTTCGCCGCCCGGCCGGTGGACGACGGCTCGGGCGGCGCCGCGGGCCGGGGCGGGACCGGAGGTCCGGGGGCGCGGGCATGCGTATCGTGATGGGGGCGCAGAACTGCGGCTTCGGCCCGGTCGCCGAACTCGCCGCGGTCTCCCGGCTGCTCGCCGGCCACGAGCGGGTGTTCGTGGGTGACGGTGTGGCGGCGTCCTTCGCCCGTGCCAACCCGGACGCCTTCGACGACATCCGGCCGGTGTCCGGGGCCGTCGACGCGCTCCTGGAGTCCAGCGATCACGTGGTGTCGGCGATGGACGCCGACCTGGCCCTGCGGGCCGTGGTGGCGCGCCGGCCGTTGGTCATGGTGGACAGCCTGTTCGGCTTCTGGCAGCTCGGACGACCACCGGCCCGGATCCGTGACCTGTGCGAGAGCCTGCCACGCTCCGGTTTCGCGGCCGCTGACGCTCACCTCCGTGAACTCTCCCCGCACGAGCGCGTCGTGGCGGCGCATCTGCTCGCCACCGACAGCGTGATACAGAACTTCCCGGGTGTCGGCACGCGCCTCGCCGAGTTCGCCGCGCTCGGATCCGGGCCCGCCGTGCACCTGACCGGCGCGATCATCGATCACACCGGCCTGCCGGGCGCGTCGGGTGCGGCGCCCCCGGAGTACGACCTGCTGGTCAATGTCGGCGGGTTCAGGAACTTCCTGCTGGATTTCGAGTCGAACAACGACTATCTGTTGCTGCTGGAGCGCCGGCTCCAGGACCTGCCACGCGACTGGCCGCGGTTCCGGCGCGTACTGGTCTGCGGTGGCCCCTTCGCCGGGCGGCGGGAGCGGACCGTGTCGTCCGCCGGGCGGGAGGCCACCTACCGCTGCCCGCCCCGACGCGAGCTGCTGCGGCAGGTGGCGCACACCCCCGCGTACCTGATGGCACCCGGGCTGACCGCGCTCCACGAGGCGCTGGCCCTGGACCGGCTGCCGCTGGCACTGCACGAGCAGCACTACGCCCACGTCTTCACCGTACGGCGCCTCGGCGGCACGCTCTTCGGGCGGACCGCCAACCGGTTCTCGGACGTCGTGCCGTACGACGACGTACCGGAGGAGGACTTCGCCGGCACCGCGGCCCTGGTGAGGATCGCGGGCCGGATACGGACGGACGAGGACCTCTATGCCGCGTTCCGGCGCTCCTTCAACGAACGCGTCGAGCAGTACCTCTCGCTCACGTCGGCGCGGCGGCGGCACGGCGTACGGGAGTTGCGGGACGTTCTCGGAGGTGAGCCCGTCGCCCCCGTGGTGGCCAGGATCTTCGCCCAATGAAGGGGGGCCAACGCCATTCAGGCGATCGTGAGCGTCGTCACTCCCGTCGCGCCCGTGAAGCCGGTGGTGAGGCACTGAAGCGCGCCCGGTTGCGGGAGGGTGATGACCTCGACCGCGGTCCGGCCCTTGAACCGGCCCTTGACGACCTCGCCGGTGATCGTGGTGACGACCTGCCCCGCCACCGCCGTACTGCTGCCGCTGATCTCGGCGACGCTCGTGTCGCCGGTGCTCCAGCGGAAGGTCCGCCGTGCCGTGAAGCCCTCGAGAAGGTCGTCGCAGCCGGCGAACAGGGGGAACTTCTCCTGGTACGACCCACTCTTCACCTTCCCTCCCACGTCGACGCACGACATGAACCGTCCGTCGGTGGCGACTTCCAAGTGCCGCTGCTGGAAGGTGACTCCAGGGCTGTAAGAGACGGACTCGGTGCCCTGGCACTGCAGGAGCGCCGACCGCTGGTCGTGGCCCTGCGCCGAGGCGGACGTCAGGGGCGTCGCCACCGCCAGGCCGAGGGTGGCGATCGCCGCCAGGGCACGGGTACGTGAACGCAGGCGTGATCTCTCAACAGTCATGGTGCGTGGCATCCCCCGCCCGGACACCCGCGACACAGGCGCGCGGGAGTGACTGGAGCGCGGGCCGTGTCACGATCAGGCGCGCCGTAGGGGCACGGGCGCCGCCCCTACGCCCTCCGCCCGCACCACCGGTCACTTCTCGTCGAAGAGGAGCTCTTCGGAGGGGTGGGTCATCTTCACGGTCTCGCCGTTGGTGATCTCGACGATGTTGTGGAGGCCGGTGACGAGGGTGGACACATGGTCGCCCGACAGGGTGCGGAACTTGTCCGCGGCGCCGCCCAGGTACGCGGGGAAGCAGGCCAGCGACGTATTGCCGAGCGACAGGTACTCCTTCAGCCGGCGGAACAGCTTCGGGAGGATGACCACGTCCTCGGTGATCGAGGACATCCCGGTGACCTTCGCTCCGGTGAGGGTCACGTCGCCGAGCGCCCCGGCCGTCACGTTCCACACGCCCTTGCCGGGGTCGGCCTTCGCCGCCAGGGCGGCGGCGGTCAGCGCACGACGCAGTTCGTCGGGGAAGCCCGAGTAGAAGGTGGGGTAGGCCAGCCCTTCGGCGAGCAGGTGCTGGTTGGCGGTCTTCTCCAGGAGTTTCGGCTTGACCTCGATCTCGTAGCCGCTGGCTCCCGGCGGGACGCCGGGGACGACCAGTGCCACGCACCGGCCGAAGACGTCGCTGCCGCGGGTGAGGATGTAGCCGGGGACGCTGTTGGGAGTCGCGGAAATGGTCTCGCGACCGGTGTCGGGGTCGGGGGTGCGCCGGATGTCGCTGAAACCGAGCCACGTCAGCAGGGCGTCCGTGGCGGCGTCGGCGAACTTCCTCGGCTGCCGTTCTTCCGTTCCGTAGTTCCCGCTGTAGTGGGTCTCCAGCGCGTCGATGCCCTCGAGTCGCACATCGACGTGCCCGTCCGGCCCCGGCGCCGGCGTGTGACACCCCCGGACGAGCTTCCATTCGCCCACATAGTCCGGAATGAACGGGATGGTGTCCCCGTCGGGCCGGGTGTGACCCGACAGATGGAAATTTCCCTTGATCAACAGCATGGACATGGCGACTCCCACCGACGCCGGGACAGACCATGCCTCGCGAGGCGATTACGGAGTAGCAAACCGGTTCGTCTCCATGCTGCGACCGCCCCGGCGCGACCGCCATCGGAGGCCGGGCGGGAACGACGGATCCGGAGTGGTTCGCGCGTCGATCCGGCGTATATCCGCCGTAGAAAGGCGCTCCGTACGTTGATGTCAGTCGCCGGGAAGAAGCCCGGGGCCGCCGCCGGAAACGGGGGCGCATCGCACATGGAAATGAAGGAGTCGTCATGAACAACTTCGACGAGCTTTTCGAGCTGGACGTCATCGAGATCGCCGCCACCGGCGAGGACGAGCAGGCCGCGGCGGCCCAGGCCGCGACCGGCTCCTGGCCGTTCTCCTGCAAGACCACCATCTGACGGTCGGTCCTGCAGCCTGAACAAATTCACAAGTGAGGCGGCCCGACCCCCAAGGGCCGCCTCGCTCGTTCCCCCGCACTACTTCTGGAGGCTCCCCGTGGCGGCACCCACGGCCCAACCGGGCAGTGACATCCCCGGTCCGTCGACCTTCCGTTGCGCGGACACCCTGCTGTTCCGCGCCGCGATCCGGCCGCCGGAGCCGTCCGGCAGCCCCGAGGAGCCCGGCGACGGTGCCGGCGAGGCGGAGCTGCGGGACCTGCTGCGCACCGCCGCGGCCGATTCCCGGTTCGGGGAGGCGGTCTCGCTGGCGAGTCCTTCCCTGGGCCGGACCCTCGACGCCGTGCTCGCCGGGGAACCGGTCCGCCTCAAGCAACTGCGTCGCGCGGTACGGGCGTCGGCGCGCTACCGGCTGCGGATGTCCGGCCGGGCCACGCCCTTCGGCACCATGGCGGGAGTCGCCGCGATCGGCTTCGCCGAGGAGCCCGGGGCGGTCGAGGCCGGCTGGGGCGGGCGTCACCGCAAGGTGGTGCGGCCCGACATGGGCTGGCTGACCGAGGTGGTGGCGCGGCTGGAGCGTGAGCCGGCCGTGCTGCGACCGCTGCGCGTCACCGTCAACGACCTGTGCTTCGTACGGGGCGACCGTTTGGTCGTCCCCTACGTCCCTGCCCCCGGGGCGGGCACCCGCCCGGCCGCCCAGGAGGTGTCGGTAAGGGCCGGCGCGGTGGTGCGCCACGTCCTGCGGCGTGCCGCTCTGCCCGTGCCGTTCGAGGATCTGGTCGCCGACCTCCTCGCCGCCTACCCCGGAGCGCCGGCCGCCACCGTGGAGCGGCACCTCGTCGACCTCATCGGGTCGGAAGTACTGCTGACGGAGCTCCGCCCGCCGCTGGACGGCCCGGATCCGCTCGGCCACGTACTGGGCCTGCTGGTCGCGCCGGATCGCACGGCCGAGCCGCTCCCCGGCCCCGTGGCCCGGTTCGCCACCGAACTGTCGGCGGTCCACGAGGAGCTGGCCGCCTACGCCGCGGCTCCGCTCGGCAGCGGCCGTGAGGCCCGCGACGCCGCCGTCCGCCGGATGGCCGCCCTCCACCCTTCGGACCACCTCCTCCAGGTCGACCTGGGACTCGACGTGGAGATCCGGCTGCCGTCCGCCGTGCGCGCCGAGGCGGAACGGGCGGCCGAGACCCTGTGGCGACTGGCCGCGGCCCGGCCGGGCCCGGCCCATCTGCGTCAGCACCACCTCGACTTCCTTGAGCGGTACGGGGCCGGGCGCGCCGTACCGCTCAAGGAGGTCCTCGATCCGGACATCGGCCTCGGCGGCCCCGCCGGGTACCGGCTGCCCGCCAGCGCGCGGACCCCGCACACGGGGCCGGCGGGCCCCCTGGCAGAGCGGGAGCGGGAACAGGACCGGCTGCTGACCGGGCTCGCCCAGGAGGCGTCCGTCAACGGCGAGCGGGAGATCGTCCTGGACGACGCGCTTCTGGAGCGGCTGACCGCCGGCGACCGGGACGCGCCACCGCCTCCGCCGTCCTTCGAGATCCTGGCGCAACTGCTCGCCGACACGCCCGAGGCGCTGGCCGACGGGGACTTCCGGCTGGTGGTCACCGGTGGGGCGCGTACCGCCGGAGCGCACGCGGGGCGCTTCGGGTTCGTGCTGGGCGCCGACGACGACCGGGTCACCGAGCTGGTGCGGCAGGTGCCCGGGGCCGCGCCCGGCGCCGTCGCAGCGCAGCTGAGGTTCCCGCCGCCGCGCGGCGCGACCGCCAACGTGGCGCTGGTTCCCCGCCGTCTGACGCACACCATCACGCTCGGTGCGTTCGCCGACCGCACCGACGGGACGGACCTCGGCGTGTCCGACCTGGCCGTCGTCGCCGACGTCCACCGGCTCGCCGTGGTCGCGCCCCGGCTCGGCAAGGAGGTCGTGCCCGTCGTCCCCAGCATGCTCGCGACGGTGTGGCACGCGCCGAACGCGGCCCGTTTCCTCCACGAGGTGACCCAGAACGGCCTACCGGCCTGGCCACGCTGGCGCTGGGGGGCCGCCGACGATCTGCCGTACCTGCCCAGGATCCGGCGCGGGCGCACCGTACTCGCCCTGGCCCGCTGGCGGCCGACGGACCCCGCGCTGTTCGACCGGGCCACCGCGCCCGGCGACTGGGAGCGGCTCTTCGACGCGTGGCGGTCCCGCTGGCGGGTGCCCGACCGGGTGGAGAGCGTCAGCGGGGACAACCGCATCGCCCTCGACCTGCGCCGTCCCTTCCACCGCGCCCTGCTGCGCGACGAATGGCTGCGCCGCCCGGGCTGCGTCCTTCAGGAACTGCCGACGGACTGTGGCCACGGTTTCGGCTGGCTGGCCGACGGCACCGAACGGTCCGGCCGGGTCAACGAGATCGCGTTCCCGCTGATCCGGGCGGCCCTGCCGCCCGACGGCCCGTCCGCGTCCTCGCTCCGGCCCGTGCCCGTCCCCGAACCCCGCCGCGTCCGCGTCGCCCACGCCCCCGGCTCGCGGTGGCTGTACGCCAAGGTGTACTGCTCGGCCGAGCGCCAGGACGAGATCCTCGCCCGGCGGCTGCCCCGGCTGCTGGAGGGGCTGCCCGGTGAGGTCGATCGCTGGTTCTACCTCCGTTACCGCGACCCGGACCCCCATCTGAGGCTGCGTTTCCACGGCGACCCGGCCGTCCTCACGGGCTCTCTGCTGCCCCGGCTGCGGGCCTGGTGCGACGGGCTCGCCGCCGAGGGGCTCGGGGACAGGCTGGTCCTGGACACCTATGAGCCCGAACTCGAACGTTATGGAGGACCCGCCGCCGCGGCCGCCGCCGAACGCGCCTTCCACGCCGACAGCCTCGCCTGCCGGGAACAGGTCGAGCTGCTCGACAGCCGTGAGCTGGCCCTGGACAGGACGGTGCTGAGCGCGCTCGGCCACGTCGACCTGGCCTGCCGCGTCGCGGGCACCACGGAGGGCGTCCGGTACCTGCTCGACCGCCCGGTGCCCGCGAGGGCGGCCGAGCCCTCGCGCGCCGCCAAGGACCTGGCGCGGGAGCTGACCGACCCGTTCAGCGGCTGGCAGCGGCTGCGCGCCCTGCCGGGTGGCCCGGCGCTGCTCGCGTGCTGGGAGCGCCGCGCCCCCGCCCTCACCGCGTACGGAACGCTCCTACGGGAACTCGACGCCGGTACGGGACCGTTGGGATCCCTCCTGCACATGCACCACAACCGGCTCACCGGCATCGACCGCTCCGCCGAGGAGCGCTCCTTCGCGCTGGCCGCCGCGGCTCTGCGCAGTCGCCTGGATCGCGATCGCGTACGGGCGGTCCGGTGAACGAGCGGAGGGACGTGCCTGTGAGCGAGCCCGCGAACGCGTCGGTGAACGCGCTGCGCCGGCGGGCCGCCGACGTCGTGGCGACCGTCGCGCTGCGGCTGGCCGATCCCGGTGCCCTCGCGGCCCGGGACGTGTCCGCCTTCCGCGCGGCGAGCCTCAGCGACGGCGCGCCGGGTGTCGCCCTGCTCCACGCCGAGCTGGCGCACACCGATCCGGCGCACCGGGCCGCCGCCCACCGGTGGCTGCGTCATGGCGCCGCGCTCGCCGGACGGGCGGCGTCCCCCGGGCCGCAGGGGCTGTACGGGCCCGTGGCCGCGCTGTCGTTCGCGCTGCACCGGGCGGCGGAGGGGCCGGGCGCGCGGAGCACGGCCCGGACCCGGCTCGGGGAGCGGGTCGCCGAGATCGCGCGTACCCGGGCCGAGCGCGAGGAACGACGCCTGCGTGAGCGCCTCGGCTGCACCGCCTTCACCGCGTACGACGTGATCAGCGGGCAGGCCGGGCTCGGCGCGCACCTGCTGGAGCTCGGCGGCCCGGCCGAAGCCGCCGTCGCGCGCCCGGTACGGGCGCTGACGTCGCTCGCCCGGCCGGTGCGCGCGGACGGCCTGCTGCTGCCCGGCTGGTGGGTGGCGCTCGACGGGGACTCGTACCGGCCGGTGGACCCGGCGCGAGGACACGCCAACCTGGGCATGGCCCATGGGCTCCCCGGCCCCCTCGCCCTGCTGGCCCTCGCGTGGCGGCAGGGGGTACGGGTGCCGGGGCAGCGGGCCGCGATCACCGGTTTCGCCGATTGGCTGCTCGCGCGGCGCCGTACGGACGCCGCGGGCCCCTGGTGGCCCGGCCAGCTGACCGCGGGTCCCGCGCAGTCGCGGCCCGGACGGCCGTCCTGGTGCTACGGCACCCCGGGCATCGCCCGTGCCCTCCAGCTCGCGGGCCTCGCCCTGGGCGTCCCCCGCTGGCAGGAGGCCGGCGTGGGCGCGTTGCGTGCCGCGCTGGCCCGCGCCGCGCCGGTGGGGGCGGAGCCGCCGGCCGAGGCCGGGCTCTGCCACGGGCTGGCCGGGCTGCTCCAGGTCACCTGGCGCGTCGCCCGCGACAGCGGCGATCCGGAACTCGCCGGGCACCTCCCGGGGCTGGCCGCCCGTCTGCTGGACCTCGTCGACGAGGACCGGCCGTTCGGCTTCGCCGACGCCCCGGGCGAACGCCCGCCCGAGGAGCACCCGGGCGGCTTCCTCACCGGTGCGGCCGGTGCGGCGCTCGCCCTGCACACCTTCGCCACGGACACCGCCCCCGCCACCCGCTGGGACCGCGCGCTCCTGCTGGCCTGATTCCCCAGACGGAACCTGACAGCCCGACAGGAACCTGACCGCCCGACAGAGAGAAGAGAGCCATGCACCGGGAGGAACTCACCCGCTGGGTGGGCGACACGGACGCCTTCCTGAACCGGCACTGGCGCACCACGCCGGCCGTCTTCCGGCCCGCGCCCGGCACCGGACCGACCGCCCCGCTCACCCTGGAGGAGATCGACACCGCCATCGCGGGCGGACTCCTGCGCGTTCCCCACCTCGAACTCGCCCGGGCGGGCGACCCGGTGCACTCCTCCCGCTACACCCGGGCCCGCACCGTCTCGGGGATCACCACCCCCGGTTACATCGACCCGGACCGCGTACGCGAGTTGCTCGCCGAAGGTGCCACCCTCGTGCTGCGCAACGTGGAGCACTGGCACCCCGGAACGCGCGCGCTGACCCGCGGACTGGAGGCCGAGATCGGCCGCCGGGTCGAGGCGTTCTTCTTCGTCACCCCGCCCGGGGCACAGGGGCTCGACCTCCACCGCGACGACGCCGACGTCCTGCTGCTCCAGCACACCGGAAGCAAGCACTGGACCGTGCGCGGCGGCCCCACCGGCCCCGACTGGGCGCCGGGCGAGGTCGCCGACGGCGGCCCGGCCCTGCTGACCGGCACCCTCGGCCCCGGGGAGGTCCTCTACATCCCCCGCGGCTTCGCCCACGAGGCGGTGGGCGGCGAGGGGCTCTCCTCCCACCTCTCGCTCACGATCCGTGAGGTCGGCACCCAGCAGCTGTTCGCCTCCCTGCAACGACTGCTGCTCGGCTCGCTGCCGGTGCCCGGCCGTCCACTGGGCGACGACGAGCTGCACGCGGCCGCCGAATCGCTGCTCGACCGGTTCCGTACCCGGCTGCCGGAGCTGACCGCCGCGGCCGTGGTGGAGCACGCGCGCCGCGCGCAACTCGCCGAGGGCACGGTCCCCGGACTCGGCTCCGATCCGGGCATCGCCGCACTGGCCGCGCGCCTCGGCACCCCGCAGGACTCCCCCGCGACCGCGGTGGTGCGGGAGGGGGGAAACCCGTGAACGAGGTGTACGGGCTCGGTCTGCCCCCACTGCCCTCGGACCACTATGCGCTGCGCGCGGTCGTGGTCGTCGAGTGCCTCACCGAGAACGGTCTGGCCCTGCGCTACATGTACTCCGGCACCACCAGCTGGGGGGCGCTGGGGATGGTCGAAGCCACGAGGATCCGGCTCGCCGGTGCTCTGGATCCCGAGGCCCCCTGGGAAGGCTCCGAGGAGAAGGGCTGACTTCCACCGGCTTCCTCCGGCTTCCTCCCTCTCGGTGACAAGCCTCCGTATATCGAACGTAGATGGGCAGCGCGCAGAATCAGCACATCGAAGCCCTCCACCGAGAGACAGGACCCCCCATGTCGCGCACCACCGTGTCCCGCAAGCGCCGTGCAGCCCTTCTCGCCCCGGCCGCCCTGGTCGCCCTGCTGGCCCTCGCCGGGCCCCTGTCGTCCGCCACCGGCTCCACCGGCGCCGCACGGGCCACCGCCGAAACCCCCGTCACCCACTTCACCTTCAACGACGGGGACAACGGCGTGCGCCACGGCGACAACCAGGGCCAGACCGAGTACAACACCAAGGCGTGAGGGCCCGACGGCCGCGGTCCGCGCTACACCGGCGCGGGCCGTATGCCGTCGATGAGCGCGCGCACCTGCGCGGCCTCGGGCAGCGCGGTGCGGGTGAAGACCTCCAGCGCCTCGCCGGCCTGGGCCAGGGCCCGTTCGTGGTGTCCGGCGCCGAGCGAGACGCGGGCCTGGGTCCACAGCGCGTAGCCCCGGTCACGATCGCGACCGGGTACGGTCCGGTAGTAGGCCACGGCCCGGTCCGCCGCCTCCAGCGCCTGGTCGACGTCGCCCATGACGCGCAGGGTCTCGGCGCACCGGTACCACGCCTGCGCCTGCTGGCCGGGGATTCCCGCCGTCGCGCAGACGTCCAGGCACTCCCGGTAGCCGTCCAGCGCCTCCTGGTACCGGCCCAGTTCGTGCAGGGCCTGGCCGCGCACACACAGCGCGTGGGCCACGCCGTGCTGGTCCGCCATTTCGCGCAAGGCGCCCAGCGCCTCCTCGCAGGCGGGCAGCGCCTCCTCGGCCCGGCGGCCGCGGATCCGGGCCAGCGCCGCGTTGAGCGTGGTGATCAGCTCGCCCGACCGCTGCCCCCACTCCCGGGCCAGCACGAGCGCCTCGTCGAAGAAGCCGGCCGCGTCGTCGTAGCGCTGCTCGAACTGGGCTATCACCCCGAGGTCGTTGTACGCCTGCTGGAGGATGGCCCGGTCGCCGGCCCGGCGGCAGAACTCGGCGGCCCGCTGGGCATGGGTACGGGCCCGTGTCAGCCGGGTCTCCTGGATCGCCGCGTTGCCGCAGATGAAGTGGGCGCGGCCGGCCGCGCGGTGGTTGCCCGCCAGGGCGGCGGTCTCCGCCAGCGCCTCGGCGGCAATGGCCATCTGCGCGTAAGGGACGTCCTGGCCGAACGAGCTCAAGGCCACCAGGACGTCGGCGGCCTGCGTGAGCAGCCCGGGCTCGGCGGCCTCCCACCGTCTGACGAGCAACTGGACGGTGTGGAGGGCGCAGTCGAATTCGGTGATCACCCATTCGCGGGCCTCGGCCAGGTCCGTGAAGCGCGGGCCGTCCGGCCGCACGGCACCGGCGGCGATGGTGCTGTGCACCGGATCACCGGGCACCATCCACCTGAACGCCTCCCCCGCCATCTCCAGCAGGTGGTCGAGCAGTCGCCGCTCCACAGCCGCGGCGGAGCCCTCGCCGTCCGGGGGCAGCTGCCGGGCGAAGTCCCGTACCAGATCGTGGTAGCGGTACCGGCCCGGTGCCGGTGACTCCAGCAGCGCGGCGTCCACCAACGGCTCCAGGAGGTCCTCCGCCTCCGTCTCGTCCAGGCCCAGCGCGGCGGAGGCCGCGCCCAGCCCGATGTGCGGCCAGGCGACCGACGCCAGCGACCGGAAAACCATCGCCTGCCGGTCGGTCAGCTGGTGGTATCCGAGCTCGAAGGCGGCGGCCACCGCGAGGTCGTCGGCGCGCAGTTCGGCCAGCCGTCGCCGCTCGTCGGCGAGCCGGGCCACCAGGTGCGCCACCGTCCAGCCCGGCCGGGACGACAGCCGGGTGGCCACGATCCGCACCGCCAGGGGCAGGCACGCGCAGGCGACGACCAGCGCCAGCGCGGCCTCCTCCTCCGGGGCGATACGGGACTCGCCCACGATGCGCCGCACCAGGGAGAGCGCCTCCCCGGTGCTGAACTCCGCCAGCCGGACATGGGCGCCGGACGGCACACCCACCAGGCGCGCCCGGCTGGTCACCACCACCGCGCAGTGGGCCGCTCCCGGCAGCAACGGTCTGACCTGGGCGGCGTCGCGGGCGTTGTCGAGCAGCAACAGCACCCTGCGGTCGTCGAGAAGGGTGCGGAACATCCGGGACCGGTCCTCCAGCGAGCCGGGGACCTTCCGCCGGGAAACCCCGAGCGCGGTCAGGAAGCTCACCAGAATGGTGCCGGGGTCGGCCGCGTCCGTCCCCGAGCCGCGCAGGTCGGCGTAGAGCTGCCCGTCCGGGAACTCCCCCTTGACCTGGTGTGCCACCTTCAGGGCCAGGGTGCTCTTGCCGATGCCGCCCATCCCGCTGACGGAGGCGACCGCGAGGGCGGTACGGTCCGGGTCGGTGAGGGCCCGGCACAGCTCGGCGACCGCCTCGTTCCGGCCGCTGAAGTCGGAGATGTCGGCCGGGAGCTGGGCGGGACGGGCGTAGTCCGCCGCCCCTGCCTGTCCGGCGGCCGTACCGGCCTCCTGGGGGTGCGCCGCCGGCGCGACGGCCGTCACCGGGGCCGCCGCGGGGACGAGGTCCGGGGCGCAGGCCAGGATCCGTTCGTGGAGGGCGCGCAGTTCGGGCCCGGGATCCAGGCCCAGCTCGTGCGCCAGCACCTCGCGGGCCTTGCCGAACACGGCCAGGGCGTCGGCCTGTCGTCCGGCGGCGTAGAGCGCCCGCATCAGGAATCCGTACGGCCGCTCCCGCAACGGCTGTTCCTGGATGAACGCGGTCAGCTCCGGGACCGACTGGGCGTGCCGGCCCAGCAGCAGGTCCAGGTCGAAACGTTCCTCCAGCAGGGTCAGCCGCAGCTCGGACAGCCGGGAGCGCTGCCGGTCGGCGAAGGGCCCGGGCACCCCAGCCAGGGGCTCGCCCCGCCACAGGGACACGGCCTCCTTCAGCAGCATGGCGCACTCGTCGTACTTCTCGGCCCCGCGCGCCCGCGCCGCGTCCGCCGCCAGGTGCTCGGCCTCGAAGGCGTCCACCGACAGCGGTTCCTCCGCGAGCCGGTAGCCGTCGCCCACCCTGGCCAGCACCTGCGGATCGCAGCCGGCCGACGTCAGCAGTTTGCGCAGCCGCCACACATAGGTGCGCACGATCATCACCGCCGAGTCCGGCGCCGTATCGCCCCACACCCCGCTCACCACTTCGTGCAGCGGCACGGCATGACCGCGGCGGAGCGCCAGCATCACGAAGGTCGCCTGCTGCTGCGGCGGCCCACACGGCACGACGGACTCACCATCGCGGATGCCCACGGCTCCGAGCACAGAAAATTCCACAGTCCCCCCACCACCGGCACAAGCCAGATAAAGCTGGGCGCCATGGTAACCAGTGGTTCATATGTGTGGACGCCCGTGGGGTGAGGAGGCCGGCCCACACGGACGTGCCGCGCGGGCGCCGACGGGAGATGGTGGTAGCGAGGGACGACGGCATGAGCATGAGGCGGTGAGCACGATGGAGCGTCCTGTGGTCGTGGGCGTCGACGGGTCGGACGGCGGCCTCGCCGCCCTGGACTGGGCCGTGGAGGAGGCGGCCCGCCTCCGGCTCTCCCTGCGCGTGGTCCACGCGTCGCTGTGGGAGCGCTACGAGGGGTCGATGCCTTCGTCCACCGGTCAACGACCGGAGGAGGAGCTGGCGGAACAGCACATCATCGCCTCGTCCGAGCGGCGGGCCCGGCGGCTCTCCCCGGAGTTGCGGGTGGATGCCGTGACCTTGCCGGACGAAGCGGTGGCGACGCTGGTGAAGGAGTCGCGCGGCGCGGCGGTTCTGGTGACGGGTTCGTCCGGGCGGGGCGCTGTCAAGGGATTCCTGCTGGGCTCCGTGAGCCTCGCGGTGGCGGGACGTGCCGACTGCCCGGTCGTCGTCGTTCGCGGCGAGGAGCGCAACATCAAGGGCATGGGCGACCGGGTCGTCGTCGGCGTGGGCGAGGCGGACGAGGCCGCCGCCGCGGTGCGGTTCGCCCTGCGCGAGGCCGAGGCCCGGGGGTGCGAGCTTCAGGCCGTACGGACCTGGCGCGCCCCCCAGCCGTCGGTGGACCCCTTGATCGTGCTCGATTCCGCCGCCGTGGCCTACGAGGAACAGGCCGCCGCCGTCCTGGACGAGGCGCTGGAGGAGGCCATGGCCGAGCATCCGGCGGTGTCCGTCACCCGCACCGTGCTGGAAGGGCCCGCGCACCGGATGCTGCTCGATCCGGCGGCCGACGCCGACCTGCTCGTACTCGGCGCCACCAGGCGGCAGGGCCGGTTCGGCCTGCAACTCGGGCGGGTCAACCACACCGCCCTGCACCGGGCGGCCTGCCCCGTCGCGGTGGTACCGCATCGGTGAGACCGTGGCCATCGTCGACGCCGTCACCGGCGCGCACGGCGGCCGGGTCACGCTCGACAGCGCCCCGGGGCATCCACGGTTCCGCGTCCTGCTCCCGGCGGGGACGTCGGGCACGCCCTCCGACGCGTGAGGGCGTCGAGTGGAAACCGGCCACGGCGAGGGCGACACGCAAGTTGAACGTGGTGCGGGCCGGGCCGCCCCGGCTCACCCGTCGTCCGGTGGGGAGTTCTCCTCCCGGAGGACGTCCAGCACCACGGACCCGTCGACCGTCTCATGGCTGACGAGCAGTGAGGCCAGCCGGTCCAGGGCGGTCCGGTGGTCGCGCAGCAGGGTCAGGGCCCGGTCCTCGGAGCGCCGGATCAACCGGGCCACCTCCTCGTCGACGATCCGCTGGGTCTGCTCGGAGTAGGGCCGGCGCAGCAGGTCCTCCGGCGGGGTCTCGCCGAGGAACTGCGGCGTGCCCGAGGCGTAGCCGACCGGGCCGAGGGCCGGGGAGAGGCCGAACTCCCTGACCATGCGGGTGGCGATCTGGGTGGCGCCCGCCAGATCGTTCGCCGCGCCCGTGGAGCCCTCGCCGAAGACGACCAGTTCCGCGGCCCGGCCGCCGAGCCGGACGGCCAGGAGGTCGGTGAGGTAGCTCTCGCTGTAGAGGTGCCGCTCGGCCTCGGGGAGTTGCTCGGTGACGCCGAGCGTCACGCCGGCGGGCAGGATGGTCACCTTGGCGACGGGGTCGGCGTATTCGCACAGGGCGGCGACGAGGGCGTGCCCGGATTCGTGGACCGCGACCGAGTGCCGCTCCTCGGGGAGGAGCGCGTTGGACGTCTCGCGGCGGCCCAGCAGCACCCGGTCCCGGGCGGTGTCGACGTCGTCGGCCGTGATGACGGCGCGGTCCGCGCGTACGGCGTTGATGGCCGCTTCGTTGACGAGGTTGGCGAGGTCCGCTCCGGAGAATCCCGGTGTGGCGCGGGCGACGGTGTCGAGGTCGACGTCCTGGGCGAGCGTCTTGCCGCGGGCGTGGACCGCGAGGATCGCGGCCCGTTCGTTCTGGTTGGGCAGGGGGACGGTGACCTGCCGGTCGAAGCGGCCGGGGCGCAGCAGGGCGGGGTCGAGGGCGTCGGGGCGGTTGGTGGCGGCCAGGACGACGATGCCGCTGCTCTGGTCGAAGCCGTCCATCTCGGCGAGGAGCTGGTTGAGGGTCTGTTCCCTTTCGTCGTTGCCGCCGAGCCGGGTGCCTCCGCCGCGGCGTCCGCCCACGGCGTCGATCTCGTCGATGAAGATGATCGACGGCGCTCGTTTGCGGGCTTCGTCGAAGAGGTCGCGTACGCGTGAGGCGCCGACTCCCACGAACATCTCGACGAAGCCCGAGCCGGTCACCGAGAGGAACGGCACGTCCGCCTCGCCCGCCACGGCACGGGCGAACAGTGTCTTGCCGGTGCCCGGGGGCCCGACCATGATGACGCCGCGCGGCCCTTTGGCCCCGGCGGCGGCGTAGCGGCCGGGGTTGCGCAGGAAGTCCACGACCTCGCCGATCTCCTGTTTCACGCCGTCGTACCCGGCGACGTCGTCGAAGCCCGTGGTCGGCCGCTCGGCCTCGATGATCTTCGCCCGGGAGCGGCCGATGGCGCTGATGCCGCCGGTGAGGGAGCCCGCCGTCCTGCGGATGCTCCACAGGAGGATGCCGATCAGGACGAGGAAGGGCAGCAGCCCCACCAGCAGAGATGTCCAGACGCTGCCGCCGCCGCGGGTGGCCGTGATCGTCACGTGCTGGGCCTGGAGTCGCTGTTCGAGGCCGCCGTTGCCCAGGGCCGTGGGAAGTTGCGTGGTGAACTTCTTCCCGTTCTTGAGCGTGCCGTCGACGGTTCCCTTGTCCCCGACGTCCACCGTCCGCACCTGGCCGGCGTCCACCTTGCCGACGAAGTCGCTGTACGAGAGCTGTGCGGCGGCGGGTCCGGAGAGCCCTCGGGCCAGCAGGACCACCAGGAAGAGGTTCAGCAGGATCAGGGGCACCATCCAGCGCCGCCATGGAGGCGCTGGGGGCGTCGGGGGCTGGGGGCGCGGCCGGGGTCGCGGCTCGGGTGGCTCCCCCGGCGGCCGGGGCCGTGCCGGAGGCGCCCGGTGCCGGTGCGGCAGCCGTATTCGAGTGATCACCGCCTGCTCCTCCCCTGCGAGAGGTACTTCCACGGCGGTCGGCCTCCGACCTGGCCTCTTCCACCCGGCATGCAGGGGTCGCGCCGCTGCACCAGTATGGGTGACAGACCCGGAAAGCACGATCGGCTGGGAGATGCCCATGGTCTCGTCCGCGGACCGCCGACCGGTCGTCGTCGGCGTCGACCCCGACCCCACCAAGCGCATGGCACTCGCCTGGGCGGCCGACGAGGCGGCACGGCGCCGGGTACCGCTCCGCCTGGTCCACGCCGAAGGAACGCCTACGCGCGGCTATCGCAAGCGCGAGGTCCGGCCGTCCTGGGAGGAGTGGAACGAGGCACTCCATGCGGCCGGGGAGCACGTCCTCCAGGAGGCGGCGACGTTCGGCGAGACCCGGCAGCCGCAGGTGGAGGTGTCCGGGCTGCTGGCCGAGGGGGACCCGGTGTGGGTGCTGCGCGAGCAGTCGCGGGATGCCGCCGTCGTGGTGGTGGGCTCGCAGCACCTGAGCCGGGTGGAGGAGGTGTTCGGCACCGCTTCGGTCGCCCTGCCCCTGATGGCTCACGCGTCCTGCCCGGTGGTGGTCGTCCCCGAGCCGGAACACAGCACACGGCAGCCGCCGTACTTCGTCGTCGGCGTGGACGGCAGTGCCCACTCCGCCGCGGCCCTCGACTTCGCCTTCGAGGAGGCCGCCCTCCACGGCGCCGCGCTGCGGGCGGTGTACGCGTGGTGGCCGGGGCGCTTCGAGTCGCTGGACGAGGAGGCCTCGCGGCGGGAGTGCGAGCGCCTGCTCTCGGAGACGGTGGCCGGCCGCACCGCGGCGCACCCCGGGGTGGAGCTCCGGCAGGAACTCCTGGTCGCACACCCCGTCGAGGCGCTGACCAAGGCGTCCGCCCAGGCCCTGGGCCTGGTGGTGGGCACCCGGGGCCATGGCGGCTTCACCGGCATGCTCCTCGGCTCCGTCAGCCAGGGCGTACTGCACCACGCGCGGTGTCCTGTCATCGCCGTCCCGCACCCGCCTGCCGCGGAGTGAGGAGGCGCTCGCCTCGGCGGGCGCGGGCCGCCTCCGTGCCCCTGCGCGTGGGACCCTCCTCCGGGAGGCGGCCTCGCCGTCGTGAGGGTGAGGGCCTGGGAAGGAGCAGTGCGCACCCTCCGCTACGGCATGGGCCACGGCATCGGCGCGCGACGTGATCGGCCGCGCGAAGCGGCTGCCCTGACCACGCCACGATCCGGAGTCCCACCGAAGCGTTGCGCTCATGACCGCGTGGGGGAACGGATCGCACGGATCGCGTCGAACACCAATGGTGCGGCGGGACACGGGCGAGTGGACCGGTCGGTCAGTCCCTCGTGCACGCGACGGTGTCATCCAGGACGTCCACGGCGTGGTCCGCGATGAAGGAGACGACGTCCTCGCCGTCGCTGTCACTGAGTTCGAGCAGGAGGGTCCGCACCCCCGGCAGATGCTCCGCGCACGCCGCCAGCAGGGCCGCGACGATGGAGCGCCCTTCGGGGGCGGAGGGGTCCACGGGCCCACCGGAGAGATCACCGTCGTCACCGGGGAATTCGTCGAGGAAACCGATGCCGGCGATGGTGCCGTCGAGGCGGCGGGCCGCGACGAGAGGCGCCCAGCTCTCGCAGTAGTAGGCCCGCCGCTCCCGGCTCATCGGCGTCGGCGGGGTGGGGTGCGGCCAGACCCGGGCGTCGAGGAAGTCCCACCACGCCTGCATGACGTCGTCCGGTGACCAGGTGGGCCCCTCGTGCCACTCGATCGCGTAGCCGTGCTCCACGGGGCCGATCGCCTGGGGGCGGACCCGGAACGTTCGAGTGCGGTGCTGGTGGCGGAAACCGCGATCGGCCATCCAGCGGTGCGCCGGGGAGCCTGTGACGGCCTTGCCCCACGGACGCAGCCCCATTCCGCTCATCATCCTCGTCATGTAGGCCAGAGCGGCCGACCCCCGGCCGCGCCCCCGCAGCCGTGGGACGATCTCGACGTATGTCCACACCAGGCGTTCATCGAGGAGGCTGGGGAACTGGCGGAAGCCCACGACTCCCGCCAGTTCCCCCGTCGCGCTGTCGCGGATCACTCGTGCACGGCACGGATCGTCGCCGCCCTGATCGCCGCGCAGGAGTATGCGGCCCTGGCTCATCGTCATGTCCCCCGCGGGCCCCAGCGCGGCCAGCACCGCACTCGCCTCCCCCTCCTCATCCGGCCACGGCTCGAACGTCAGCGAAGAGAGCACGTCGTCTGTTGTACGCATCAGCGCAGCGTACGGCCTCTGACGGGCACCCGCCTGCCTCTGGCGGGTGGGCCGCCCGATGCCGTTTCCGGGTCAGTCGGCCCGGTGCCTCCGTCCGCGAGGTCGCCGACGCCGTCGAGGACCGGCACGACCGGCTGGCCGCCTACGAGTCGTACGGCTCCGGGCTGCCCATCGGCCAGGCCCGGCGCGCCGCCGAGAACTTCCGCCACTTCGCCGGCGTGATCACCGCGTTCGGCGAGGACGCCTTCCGCCAGGGCGGAGCGGGCGAGGAGCAGCTCAGCTACGTCATCCGCCGCCCCGCCGGGGTCGCGGGCCTCATCACCCCGTGGAACACCCCCTTCATGCTCCAGAGCTGGAAGCTCGCCCCGGCGCTCGCGGCGGGCTGCGCCGCCGTCCTCAAACCCTCCGAGTGGACCCCGCTGTCGGCCTCGCTGTGGCCGGAGATCCTCACCTCGTCCGGTGTACCGGCCGGGGTCGTGAACATCGTGCACGGCACCGGTCCGGAGGCGGGCCAGTCGCTCGTCGACCACCCCGGCGCCCCGCTGGTCTCCTTCACCGGCTCGACCGCCACCGGCCGCCGCATCCTGCGTTCCTGTGCCGAGCGACTGAAGGCCGCCTCCATGGAGCTGGGCGGCAAGTCCCCCGTCGTCGTCTTCGCCGACGCCGATGTGGAGGCAGCGCTCGACACTGTCGTATTCGGCGCGTTCTCTCTCAACGGCGAGCGCTGCACGGCAGGTTCCCGGGTGCTCGTCGAGAGCCCGCTGTACGAGGAGTTCACTCGCCGCCTCGCCGATCGCGCCGCGCGCATACGCGTCGGCCCCTCTTCCGACCCCGCGACCGAGGTCGGCCCGCTCGTCCACGCCGACCACTACCGGCGCGTCCTGGAGTACACACGGACCGGCCGCGAGGAGGCCCGCCTTGTCGTCGGCGGCCGCGTCGAGATCTACACCTCCGACTGCTGCACCGGCGACCCCGGCCATGGGACGTACCGCTGGAACGTCCACGACGACCGCCGCCGTGACTTCTGGGGCAACGCGGTCATCGAGTCCTGGTACAAGGAGGCATCCCCGGTGCACGACCTGGGGGGAGCGGTCCGCCCGGTGTCGGGCGGGCCACTGGAGGAGTCGTCCGCCCGGGTGGGAGCGGACGGACTGGGCTGACGCGACGCCGGGCGGGGGCGCCCCTCGGGCACCGTGTTCCCATTCCCATGACACCCACTCAGGGCGCGGCGCCAGAAGTGCATCACAACTGCTTGCGCATGGCGCCACATTGGCGCCATGATGGCGTTATGGAGCCCATGCCCCAGCGCCCGTCGACGCACTCCAACCCCCTCGCGGCCCTGCCGGTGACCCGCCCCGCGGGCTGTCCCTTCGACCCGCCGGCCGAACTGGCACCCTTGCGCGAGGAGCAGCCGCTGCGCCGGATGCGCTACCCCGACGGCCACGTCGGCTGGCTGGCCACCGGCCACGCCACCGTCCGCGCGATCCTGGCCGACCCCCGCTTCAGCTCCCGTTACGAACTGATGCACCTGCCCCACCCCGGCAGCCCCGCCGAACCGCTGCCGCCCGCCCCGCCGGGTGACATGAGCGGCATCGACGCCCCCGGGCACACCCGCTACCGGCGGCTGCTCATGGGCAAGTTCACCGTCCGCCGGATGCGCGCGCTCACCGAACGCGTCGAGCAGTTCACCACCGACTGCCTCGACGCCATGGAACGGCAAGGGCCGCCGACCGATCTGGTCGAGGCGTTCGCCCAGCCCGTCCCCGCCCTGGTGATCTGCGAACTGCTGGGCGTGCCCGCCGCCGACCGCGACGTGTTCCAGCGCCACACGGCCACGGTCACCGACAAGAGCCGCTCCCTGGAGGAGCAGGCGGCCGCCTACACCGCCATCCAGGACATCATCCACGAGCTCGCCCTGGCCAAGCGCGCCACGCCTGCCGACGACCTGCTCAGCGACCTCGCACGCCACAGCGACCTCACCGAAACCGAGCTCGCGGGCATCGGCACCTTCCTCCTCGGCGCCGGCCTCGACACCACTGCCAACATGCTCGCCCACGGCACCTTCGCCCTGCTGAGCAACCCCGGCCAGCTCGCCGCCCTCCGTGCCGACCCCGGCCTGGCCGACCAGGCCGTCGAGGAGCTGATGCGCTACCTCACCATCACCGACACCGGCATCCGCGCCGCCCTGGAGGACGCCGAAGTCGACGGTCACCTCATCAACGCCGGCGAGACCGTCACCCTCTCCCTCCAGGCCGCCAACCGCGACCCCGTACGCTTCCCCGACCCCGACACCCTCGACATCCGTCGCAGGGCCACCGGCCACCTCGGCTTCGGCCACGGCCCCCACCAGTGCCTGGGCCAGCAACTCGCCCGTGTGGAGATGCGCGTCGCCTTCCCCGCCCTCCTCGCCCGCTTTCCCGGGCTGTGCCTGGCCGTCGCGCCCGAGGACGTACCGCTGCGCACCACCTCGAACATCTACGGGGTGCGCCGGCTCCCGGTCACCTGGTAGCCCGGGTCCGCCGCCCATGGTCAGGCGTGAGCGGTCAGACGGGCTCGGAGACGCGCGCCTGGGTGATGAGCCGGTCCAGCAGCGAGAGCAGGCAGCCGCGGACGTCCTCACCGGAGCGGGCGTCGAGCAGGAGGACGGGGGTGTCCGGGTCCCTCAGGTGGAGGGCCGCCCCGATCTCCTCGGTGGTGTACGGCTGCTCGCCGTCGAAGCAGTTCGCACCGACGACGAACGGCAGTCCGCGGTTCTCGAAGAAGTCGATGGCGGGGAAGCCGCGGTCCAGCCTCCGGGTGTCGACCAGGACGATCGCCCCGAGCGCCCCGTTCAGCAGGTCGTCCCACATGAACCAGAAGCGTTCCTGGCCCGGTGTGCCGAAGAGGTACAGGACCACTCCGGCGTCGTTGAGGGTGATGCGGCCGAAGTCCATGGCGACCGTGGTCGCCGTCTTGCCCTCGATGCCGTCGAGGTCGTCGACCCCGACGCCCGCGGACGTCAGCCGCTCCTCGGTGCGCAGCGGATCGATCTCGGAGATCGCTTCGACCAGAGTCGTCTTGCCGACTCCGAAGCCCCCGGCGACGAGGATCTTGACGGGGGACGCCTCCGGTGCGGCGGTGTCATAGGCGGGCAAGGTTGTCCCTGATTTTCATGAGCAGGTGGACATTGGAGGTCTCGGAGGCGTCCAGCGGCGGCCGGTGGCGGATCAGGCCGCGTTCCAGCAGCTCGCCGAGCAGGACCACCATGGGAGTCAGCCGCATCCGCATCCGGGCGGCGATCTCGGCGACGGCCCGTCCGCTCGGCGGCGGGCACATGGTGAGGATCTCCTGCCACTCCGTGGGCAGGCCGCCATGGCCGTGGCCGGCGTCGGCGGTCGCCGTGATCACGGTGTCCATCGTCAGGCCGTGGCGGGACGCGGCTGTACGCCCGTCGGTGAGGGCGTACAGCCGCGTCCGGCGGCGCCGTCCGGGCTGGGGGGCGGCGGGCATTACGCGGTGGGCGCCTGTGAGCGTTCGGGGGTGCCCAGCCATTCGCCGAGCGCCTGCGCGGCGCGGACCGTCTCGCCACCCAGTTCCCCGAGCCGGGCCTTGCGGGAGGCCACCACGATCAGGGTGCTGCCCGCTCCGCACCCGACGATGCACAGGTACCGCTCGTCCATCTCGACGAGTTGGCGGATCACTCCGCCGCCGTCGATCTCCCGCGAGATGGCCTTCATGGTGGACGCGATGCCGGAGGCCGCCGCGGCCACCCGTTCGGCCTGGTCCCGCTCCAGCATGTAGGCGCTGAGCTTGATCCCGTCGTTGGAGAGGAGTACGGCTCCCTGGATCCCCGCGATCCTGCTCAGGTTGTTGTCCAGGATGCTGTAGATCGCATCGTTCTGTGTCGTCGTCATGGCTGGTCCTGTCGGAGCTCGAGTTCCACTTGCCTGGTGCTGTCTTCGTAGTCCGCCCAGGCGTCGGCCACCTCTTCGGGCGTGGCGGCGTCCCGGCCCACCGGTTCGGCCGCACGCGGCTCGCGGAGCCGCTGGGTCATATGGGTCTGGGGGACGCGCTCGGGGAGAGCCGGCCGGCCGGGGGCGTCCCCGGAGCCGGACCGGGGCGGTGCTTCCGGCGCCGTGTTCCCGGCCTGCCGCACCTGCTCCTTCCGCGGGCGGCGCGGCAGTCCCGGAGCGCCGGGAGCGGGGTCGTCCGCCGGATCACCGGCCCGCTGCCGCGTGACGAGCTTCGGCCGCCGCTCCTCGGCGGGCCGGGGCACGGGCGCCGGCTCCTTGACCGGCTCGGGCGCCGCGGTGCCCTCCCGGGCCTCCCGGGCCTCCCGGGCCGGCACGAGGTGCTCACCCGGGACGATCACCACGGCGGACGTCCCGCCGAACGCCGACCGGCGCAGCGTGACCGTCGCCCCGAGCTGGTCGGCGAGGTGGCCGACCACGAACAGGCCGAGCCGGTGGGCGTTGCTGGCCAGCACGGAGTACGGCGGAGCCTCGTGCAGCCGGCCGTTCATCTCCTCGTACCGCTCGGTGGTCACCCGTGGGCCGCGGTCCTCGATCTCGACGCAGAGGCCGTCGCCGACGAGTTCGGCCCGGATGGCGACCCTCGCCGTCGGCGGGGAGAAGCGCGTGGCGTTGTCCAGCAGTTCCGCCAGGAGGTGGCTGAGCTGGCTGATCACACCGGCCTCGACACTGGTCTCGTCCATGGCGTGCCGGTCGATGCGACGGAAGTCCTCGACCTCGGCGGCCGCCTCCCGCAGCAGGTCGGCGATGCGCATGGGCTCCATGTGCGGGTCGGGGATCTCGCCGCCCGCCAGGATGAGCAGGTTCTCGATCTGCCGCCGCATGCCCACCGTGAGCTGATCGGACCTCATGAGCTCGGCGAGGAGCGCCTCGTCCTGGCCGAAGGCGTCCTGGATGTGCTCGGTGAGGGCGAGCTGCCGGCTGACCAGGTTCCCGGTCCGTGCGGCGATGCCGGAGGCGAACACGCTGAAGCCGTGGCGCTCGTCGGCGAGCTTGCGGTGTCCCTCGACGGAGACGGCGACGACGTGGGCGAAGGCGTCGCTGATCCGTCCGACCTCGTCCTGGTCGCCCCGCGGCCGCGGCAGTGCGTCGGCGCCGACGGCCTCTCCGCGCTGGAGGCGGTCCACGACGTCCGGCAGGGTCTTCTCGGCGACCGCGACCGTGCGGTCGTGGAGGGAGCGCAGGCGGCGCAGGACCGAACGCGTGGTGAAGACCACGACGGCGACGACCAGCAGGAGGGCGGCACCGCTGGCGGCCACCAGCAGGACGACCTGATTCTCCAGCTGCGCCGCCCGGTCGTCGGCGTGGGCGAGCAGCTCCCGCAGCTCGCTCTCGTCGAGGGTGTTCAGCCGGCCGGAGAAGGTGCCGTAGGCCGCCCGCCAGTCGCTGACGTCCGGCGGCAGCACGACGCCGGACGGGACGTCCTTGTGATCGGAGACGACCGCCTTCTCGATGCGGGCCTTGGTCTGCCAGGCGTTCGAGGTGAGGATCCGCTGGAGGGCGTCCTGGTCGTCGAGGGGCAGGTCGAGGGCGACCGTGTCGTACAGGTAGTCGCTCGTGCCGACGGCTTCGACGAATTCGCCGAACCTCGCGGACGTCAGCTTTCCGGAGGGGCCCGCCAGCGCGAGGATGGCGTCCTCGCGGGCCACCACCTCCGCCGCCGAGAGCAGGGCCACGAGCGATGTCGTCTCCTGTGTGAGCGCGCCGTCGTCGACGTGGTTGAAGTCTCCGTAGCAACGGATCGTTCCGCTGATCACGTCGGTGTAGTAGTCGACGGTGTCGTCCGGGCCGCCGTGGCGCGCGTCGGCGTGTGCGCGCTGGGCGCCCAGGTCGGCCAGTCGCCCCGTGACGTCGCGGAGGCGGTCCTTGGCCCGGTCGGAGTGGAGCTGGCCTGGATCCGACGACTTCAGGAACGCGGCCACGGCCCGGTCGGTCCCGGCCCGGCGGTCACGCAGATCGGCCGCGGACACGGGGGTACCGGACCACCAGGCGGCGGTGGTCGCGCGCTCCGCCTGAAGCCTGGTCATGAGCTGGTACAGGGGTACGCCGGTCTGCCGGCCGGCCAACACGTCCTTGCGCAGGTGCCCGGACTCCTGAACCGACCGGTCGGTGCTGATGAGGACCTGGACGCCCATCGCCACGGTGGGCACCACCGCGAGCCAGACGAGCAGGGTACGCAGGCGCACGGTCCGTCGTCGGCTTCGTCGACTTCTTCGCGCCGGCTCGCCCTGGCCTTCGGATCCTGTGGGAGTCATCAGTCCTCGTCAAACACAGCCGACCATTTCGGAGTGAGTGCCGATCATAACCAGCCAATTTCAGAAAGGCCGGTGGAGGTTGGCTCACAGGATTGAGCAGGAGTCACTCACGAGAATTTCATCGCCGTTTACGGTGATTGCCGGGTGTGCCCGAAAGCGGGTCCGGCTGACGCCGGACCCGCTCCTGTGAACCACGCGCGTCGAGCTCCGCTATTGAGGCTTCCCCCGCTACTGCACGGAGCGGAAGACGGCGAAGGCCTCGTCGCGCCAGACCGCGGCCGCCGCGTCCTCCCCGAGGCTGCCGGAGAAGTTGCCGATCTGGACGGGGCCACCGCTGTCGAAGGTGTCGCCGTCGACGAGGGGACCGCCGCTCGCGCCGCCGGACAGATCGCTGTCACCGGTGCAGGGCCCGCCGCGGCCCAGGATCTGCGGCGGGTTGTCCGGACCCCAGTAGGGCTCCTTCACGCAGGTGTGGAACTGGTCGGACTTGGCGGGTATACCCGCGATCACCACCCGGTTCGGCAGCGTGACGGTCCCGAACCGGTAGCCGGAGGAGCCGACCTTGTCCTGGACGTGGGTGCCGTTCTGGGTGTTGAGCGCGAGAAACGCGGAGTCGCTGCTCTGCCGGCCGGCGCTGTCGTTGACCACACCGACGGAGCGGAAGGTCCACTTGCCGTAGGGAGCGTGCTCGGTGCCGCCTGCGTCCTTGGAGTAGCCCGGGGTGAACTCGTACTGCGCCTTGGGGTTCACCCGGCCCTGGTCGTCGTGGGGTATGCAGTGCCGCGCCGTGGCGATGACGTCCTTGCTGTCGCTGGTGATCACATTGCCCGTGCACGCGCTGACCCACCAGGTGCTGGGGTTCTTCTCGTCGGGCCAGGCGATCCGGATGCGGCCGGTGGTGGCGCGCAGCCTGCTCTCGCCCGCCGAGCCGGCCGTGAACGCGCTCTTGCCCTTCTGCTGTGGCGCGACGGCGGGCGCCTTCACGATCCGCCCGGCGCCCGGCTCTGTAGCCCGCGTCGGCCCGGCCTCCGGCTTCCAGTCCGGCAGCTTCCCCGTGAACTGCCGGAAGGTGCCGCTCTTCTCGTTCTCGGCCCAGAAGGCGCGCTGCTGGGCATCGGTGGCCGTGGCCCGGCTCTGGACGCCCCCGTCCACCGCGCGCGGCGCGGACGCGACGGACTCGGCGGGACCTGTGGGCGGGGTGGTGGCATACACCTGAGCCATGGGGAGAGCGGCGGCCAGACCGGCTGTGGCGAGCGCCAGGGTGACGGCATGTCTGCGCAACGGATGCTCCATCCATCTACGAGTGCGGGTGGTGGTGCCCGGACCGTAGGTGGATGTGTTCAACACGCGATTGACGGACCGGTGAACGACCGGCCCGCGGAGGCCCCATCGCCTCTTTCAGGTGATTGCCGCCGATTGTCGTGATGGGGTGATTTTCTGCCGCTACGGTGATCGGGTCGATGGGGGCCGGGGGTCAGGGGTGGGGTGGGTATGGAGCTGGAGTACTGGCTCGGGCGGGGAGTCGAAGCCTTCCGGGAGTGGGCGCGAACGTACGGCGGGTTCGCGACGCACACCGCGATGGCGGTCGACGAAGCGGCCTGTGAGGTGGCGTTCGAGGAGCTGACCGCCCGGCTGCGCGGCAGTTACCCCTTCTTCCACCCCTGCTACGCGGGACAGATGCTCAAGCCGCCGCACCCGGTGGCGGTCGCCGGCTATGCGGCCGCCATGCTGGTCAACTCCAACAACCACGCCCTGGACGGCGGTCCGGCCACCTCCGTCATGGAGGAAGAGGTGGTGGAGCAGCTCGCGGAGATGGTAGGTTTCGCGGCCCACCTGGGGCACCTCACCAGCAGCGGCACCCAGGCGAACCTTGAAGCCCTGTTCGTCGCCCGAGAAGCCCGCCCCGGCACGGGGGTTGCCGTCAGCGCCGAGGCGCACTACACCCACGCCCGGATGTGCCATCTGCTGGGCGTCCCCGTATACACGGTGCCGGTGGACGATCGCGGGCGCATGGACATGGCCGAGCTGGAGAGGCTGCTGTCCACCGGGGTCGCCGGCACAGTCGTCGCCACCACGGGCACGACGGCGCTGGGTGCCGTCGACCCGCTGCACCGCATCGTCCCGCTGGCACGCCGGTACGGGGTGCGCGTCCATGCCGACGCCGCTTACGGCGGCTTCTTCCGGCTGCTGACCGATGGGAAAAACGACGGGGAACAGGCACTCGTCGCGCCGGAGACCGGGGACGCTCTGCGGGCGATCGCGCAGTGCGACTCGGTGGCGATCGATCCGCACAAGCACGGTCTGCAGCCGTACGGTTGTGGAGCGGTGCTGTTCGGGGACCCGGACGTCGCCCGGTTCTTCCGGCACGACTCGCCCTACACCTACTTCACGTCCCGCCGGCCTCATCTGGGGGAGATCAGCCTCGAATGCTCCCGCTCCGGCGCGGCCGCCGCCGCTCTGTGGCTGACGCTGAAGCTGCTGCCGCTCACCCCTGACGGGCTCGGGGCGGTGCTCGCCGCCGGGCGGCGGGCCGCCGTCCGCTGGGCCGAGCTGATCAGCGCCTCTCCGCACCTGGATCCGTACCAGCCTCCCGAACTCGACATCGTCACGTACTACCCGGCCGCTCCGGGGAGTTCGCCACCTCGCATGTCCCGTGTCGGCGCGGCGAGCGAGGACGTGCTGCACCGGGGGATGAACACCAAGGAGGACCCCGTCTTCCTCAGCGTCGCCCGTGTCACCGCCGGCGCGTTCACCGCCCGCCACGCCGATGCTGTCGCGGACAGCGACAACACCCACGTATTGCGCAGCGTGCTGATGAAACCGGAGAGCGAGCTGTATCTGGAGCGCCTGCACCAGCGGGTGGAGCAGCTGGCCAAGGCATCGTGGCCCACTCCTCGGAGGTGCGGCCGATGAACAGCGAGACGCCGCTGACGCCTCTGACCTTGGCCACCGACTCGCGCATCCCCGTGCGGGCGGCGGCCGTTGCCACGACCGCCGATTACGACCGCTACTTCCACATCGCGCGTCAAGCGCCGGACCTGACGTCCTGGACATGCGACGTGCTCCGGCTCCAGAGAGCCGTCCTGGCCGACCTTCCGCACACCGGTCTGGACGACTCCCAGCGTGCCGCCGTCCTGACCGGCCTGTTGCACGCCTCCCACGCCACGTTGACCGCGTGGCTGCGGCCCGCGCCGGGATCCGTACCGGACGGGCCCGCCGACGGCCCGTGCGACGCATTGCGCCGCTGGAAACTCGGCCATCAGCTCTTCCACCTCCTCCTCACCACCATGAACAGCACCCTCGACAGCACCTTGGCCGCCGTGGGCGCGGCCCGGTGGGCATCCGTCCGTCACGGCCTGGAGCGGTTGCGGACGCTGTACGACGCGGCCACCGCCGCCATGGCCTACGCCTCGGACTTCCCCGCATCCGTCTACGCGAACGACGTACGGCCCACGATGGAGCCGCCGTTCGCCGCACCGGGCTTCTCCGGAATGCTCAATCAGGAGCACCGCGTCATGACCGAGCGGACGCACGCCCTCAGGACCGCGCTCGGAAACCTGTCGGCGCCGGCGCCTTCCCTCGCCGTGATCCGTCACGAGGAGACTCTGCTGCGGGCGGCACAGCGAAGGAACCGGAAGGCGCACGCGGCGATCTGCGAACGCAGTGTGCCGGACGGCGCCTCGCTGCTGCTGCGGCACACCACCCCGCCGAGGAGCGACCGTGCGACATGCGAGTGAGCGCGTGAGTCCCGCTTCGCGGGCCGTGGGGGACATCGAGGGCGTGGCCGCGAGGACCGGTCTGCGGCTGCTGGCCGGCCTGGTCGACGAGGTCGTGTGGCTCGACCACTGCCCCGCCGTGAGCGCCTCGTTCCAGCCGGCGCCCGCCTGGCTCCGGCACGAACCGGTCTCCGCCTGGCAGCCCTTGCCGGAACCCCCGGCCGACCGACGGCCATGCCCGCCCGGTCCACGCCGTGTCTGCGTGTCCTTCGCCCCCGAGCACGGGGACAACGCCCGTAGCTGGGCCCGTACCCACGGCTACCGGCTGCTGGCCCCGGACGCCGGTGTCACGGCGTGGGCCGCCGACAAGATCAGTGCCACCCGGCTGTTCGCCGAGGCCGGGGTCCCCGTCCCGCCCTTCCTGGTGATCCCCGCGACAGGCCGCGAGCCGGCGGAGGCGTACTGGAGCGGCCGGTGGCGGCGGGCCGTCGCCCAGCGGGCGGAGAACAATCTCATCGGCCGCGGGACCGTCCTCGTCGACGGGCCGTCGGGCTTGCGGGCCCGCCTGGACGCCTGGCCGGACGAGCCCGTCAAGCTCAGCCGCTTCGCTCCCGGGATCTCCCTGACCGTCACCGCGTGCGCCGGGCCGGACCGGACCGTCGTCTCGGCGGTCTCCCACCAGCTCGTCGGGCTGCCCGAGCTGGCCGCTTCCTGGGGCGCGCACTGCGGCAACCAGCTCGTCGGCCCGGACGACCTGCCCGAGGGGCTGTACGGGCAGGCCCGAGCTGCCGCGTACCAGGTGGGCGAGGTCCTGCGGGGACGTGGTTTCCGCGGTGTCTTCGGCCTGGACCTGGTGGAGGAGGGCGGCCGGCTGCTGGCCGTCGAGGTCAATCCGCGCTTCCAGACGGTGGTGTCCCTGGTCCAGGCCGCCGAGGGCGCGGCGGGCCTTCTGCCGTCCCTGGGCCTGCACGTCCTGTCCTTCCTCCTTCCCGCCCTGCCCCCTCCGGCGGCCGGACGACTGCCGCCCGGCCCGCGCCACAGTCAGCTCGTGGTGCACGCCCGTACGGACGCCGTGGTGCGCCGCCCGCCCCCGACGGGCCGCTACCGCAGGGACGGACACGTGGTGACGGGACCGCTTCACGGGCCGCCCGTGGTGTCCGGGCTGACCGACGACGAGGCCCTGTGGTGGGCCGTCGCCGACTCCGGGCCGGTCACCGCGGGCCAGGAGCTGGCGCTCGTCCAGCTCCCGGGGCCGGTCGCCGGGCTGCGGCCCCGTCCGCGGCTGCGGCCCGGCGCCTCGGCCTGGCTCGCGGCCCTCGCCCCTGACACGGGGCAGGAGGGCTCGCACACCGAGGCCGAGCCTCCCCCACTGCGGCTGGACAAGCGGCGGATGCGCGAGGCCGGACGCCACGCCGTCGAACTCGTCATCGACCGGATGACCGCCCCCGGCTCCCGGCCGCCCTGCCACGTCCCCTCACCCGGCGCGCTCCGGGCCGCCCTCGACGAGCCCCTCCCCGAGCACGGCACCCACGACCTGCCCGGCCTCCTCGACCACGTCACCGAGCGGGCACTCGCCGAGGCGACCCGGCTGGACCACCCGCGCTGCTTCGCCTTCGTGCCCTCCACCGGCAACTTCCCGGCCGTGCTCGCCGACGCGCTGGCCTCCGCGTACCTCTCCGTCCCCGGCGCCTGGCTCGTCGGGGCGGGCCCCACCCGGATCGAACTGACCACCCTGCGCTGGCTGAAGACGTTCCTGGGCCTCCCGGACGGCCACGGTGGCCTGTTCGTCAGCGGCGGGTCCGTGGCCAACCTGACCTGCCTGGCCGTCGCCCGCGACCACCGGCTCGACGGCGGGCCGCAGCCGCACGCCCGGCTGTACTGTTCCTCCCAGGCCCACCCTTCCGTCGCACAGGCGACGCACCTCCTGGGCCTCGCCCGCGAACAGCTCACCATCCTGCCTCCGGACGACGGCCTGCGCCTGGACGCCGACGTCCTGGCCGAGCGCGTCGGCCGCGACCGACGCGCGGGACTGCGCCCCTTCGCCGTCGTCGCCACGCTCGGCACGACCGGCACCGGGGCCGTCGACCCACTCGACCGCCTGGCCGGTCTGTGCCAGGAGGAAGGCCTGTGGCTGCATGTCGACGGCGCCCACGGCGCGGCCGTCGCCGGCACCCCACGCGGTCACCATCTGCGGAACGCCCTCGGCCGGGCCGACTCCCTCACCGTCGATCCACACAAATGGCTGTTCCAGCCCTATGAGATCGGCTGTGTCCTGCTACGGCGTCCCGAACTGCTCCCGGAGACCTTCGGCGTGGCGCGCCACGCCCTGGACCAGGGGTATCTCCGGCCGGCCCACCCCGCCACCCCGGAACCGGAATGCGAGGAGGTCAACCTCTCCGACTACGGCCCGCAGCAGAGCCGCGGTCTGCGCGCCCTGAAGCTCTGGCTCTCCCTGAAGACCTTCGGCGCCGCGGCCTTCCGTCAGGCCATCGAGCAGGGCGCGGACCTCGCCGAGTACGCCGCCGGACTCGTCGAGGCCCACCCCGAGCTGGAGCTGGTCACGCCACCCGGGCTCGCCATCCTCACCTTCCGCTACCGGCCCCGGGACGCGTCCGCGACATGGGACGCCGACGCGGCACAGGCACACATCAGCCGCAGGGTGTGCGCCGACGGCGGGGCGGTCCTCCTCACCACCACGGTGCGAGGAGCCACCGTGCTGCGGATGTGCACCATCAACCCCGCCAGCACCCGTGCCGATGTCGCGTACGTACTGGACCTGGTCACCCGCTACGGCCGCGACGACATCAGCCCCTGAGTTGCCGCCCGGTCAGACGATCACCAGCGTCGACGGCCCGGTGATCAGCTCCACCCCTCCCTTCGACGCGCACTTCAGCGGATCGACCGTGACCTGAAGCCCCGGGGAGGCCACCGTCCGGCCCTTGAACTTCCCCTTCACCACTCGGCCCACGACCAGGACGACCGCGTGCCCGGCCACCTGCTGTACGTTCCCCAGGTGGTAGACGACCGTCGTCCGCTCCCCTGTGTTCCAGGTGATCCGCTCGGCAGTGGTCGCATCGGAGAAGAAGCAGCCGTTCCACCCGCCACCGCTGATCGAGGACTCCCCCGACCGCAGTGCCGGATCCGTGGAAAGACAGCTGTACGCACCACTGCCGCCGATCCGGGTCCGTCGCGCCGCCAGCGACAGGCCGGGCGAGAACGAGATGGTATTGCTCCCCGCGCAGTTCACGGCAGCACGCGATGCGTGTGCCGAAGGGTGTGCCGACGCGTCAGGCGCCATATGCGCCAGCGCCGCCAGCGACGCCGCCACCACGCACCCGAGCCGCCTGCCCCATGAAAACCGTCCGCCCATGTCTGCCCAACCCCTCCCGCAACGCCACCGCGTACCGACGGCAGCATCCTTTCGTCCCGGCCCGAAGCACGTCCGGCACACGGCGCGGAAGCTGGCGACGAGCAGCAGCACGGTGTCCCCGGGCGGCGCGGGAGCGCACCGACGCGCCCGGCACCGCCGCGTCCCTCCTGAGGGCCGAAAGGCGGGTCAGCTGTCGCGCCCCGGGAGGGTTCCCGGCTTGCGGGCCTCCCAGAACTCGATGAGGAAGGCTCCCTCGCGGGCGGCCCGTGTCAGTGCGCGGGCGCCTTGGACCATGAACTTCCTGACCGGGGAGTCGTCGAACTGCTCGCCGAGATCGGCCAGCTGGTCCAGGTAGTCCCAGGTGGCCGTGAGGTCGCCCGTCGCTTCGGCGTCGCCCACGACGACGCCGGTGAAGCCGGCGCGCCGCAGTTGTTCGGCGAGCCCACCCGGCGTGGTGAGGTGCGGCAGGGCGTAGTAGCGGCAGACCGGCTCGACGAGGCGCCGGCGTTCTCCGTCGGTCAGTCCGTCGCCGGCGAGCCACTCGTAGCCGATCGAGAGTCCGCCGGGTTTGAGGACCCGGGCGATCTCGGCATGGGTACGGTCCTTGTCGGCCGTGTGGCAGATGGCCTCGAAGGCGTAGACGACGTCGAACGATGCGTCCTCGAAAGGCATGTACATCGCGTCGCCGTGGACGAACGTGGTCCGCTCCTCCAACCCGAGCTCGCGGGCTCGGCCGCGGGCGCGCTCGACACGCCCCGGGGTGAGGTCCAGTCCCGTCACATGGGCGCCGGAGATGCCCGCGATGTTGAGTGCGGGACCGCCCACCCCGCTGCCCACGTCGAGAGCGGTCATGCCGGGGCACAGTCCCGCACGTTCGGCGAGGAACCTCTGGCGCGCGGCGAGGGCGTCGACGTGGGAGTCGCCGGGCTTGAGGGGGGCGAAGTGGTGGGACGCGCCCCAGCCTTCCAGGTACAGATCCGTGACCAGGTCGTAGTAGGACGTCACGAGGTCGCGGTAGTGTCCGCTGCGGGCGGAGTCGTCTCCCGCGGCCAGTTGCCGGTAGCGCTCGAGCGACACCTCGGTGGTTTCCGCCATCCTGGACTCTCCTGTTCTCTTGGGCTGTTCGGCTGCCGGGGACGTCCCCCGTCAGTTGCGGGCGACCTCAGTCGCAGGAGACCTTGTCGTAGATGTCGAGGAAGGCGCCTTCCGCCCCGTACTTCCTGCGCGCGTCGAGGTGGAGCCGGCTGTCGAACATGGACCAGAACTCCTCGCGCGTCATATGTGAAGCGACGTAGGGGACTTGGAACCCGCCGTTGTCCAGCAGCCAGGCCTCGAATTCCCTGGTGGCCCGACGGGCGTCCCAGGGCCGGCCGAGCCGGACGGGTTCCGGCGTCTCGAAGACGACGGCGATGTCGACGTAGAGGCCGTCCGCGGTGCCGGGGCTCACCATGCCTTCCGGCTCCGTGCGGCGCAGTGTGACCGGACACAGCCACATGCGGTCCACGTGGAACACCTCGCGGCACTTCTCGATCGCCTCCGGCAGCGCGCGCACGGGTACGAGGGCCTCCTGCGTCGCCGTGTTCCGCAGGTACATGCGGCGGATCCCCGGCGTCTCGGTGCGCTTGAGGAAGGCGATCTTGGGTGGCATGAGCCAGCCCAGGGTGTACCGGAACAGTGGATGGTTGCCGCTCGGCACCAGCATCTCGGCCGCCCAGTAGATGCTGCGGCTGTGCCGGAAGTAGAAGTCCCGCAGCGGAACGTACTCGACGTTGCGCCGCTGCCGGCACCGTGCCCGGGCGTGCTCGTGGAACCAGGGCTTGTACCACCGTCCCATCCGGTTGACCGTGCCGTCGCGGGCGCGCGGGTGGTCGACGAGTGTTCCGGTGACCACGACGCCTTCCGTCGGTGAGAAGTGGAAACCCTCCACGAAGTCGGGCGCGTCGGGGCCGGTGGAGTACGACTCGACGCACTCGGCGAGTGCGGACGCGCTGCCGAGCCGGTGGTAGGTGAGGCGCACCCATGGGGCGGCCGGGACGATCCGCAGTTGCACGGAGGTCAGCAGTCCCAGGGTGCCGCGGCTCCAGGGCAGGGCGTGGAAGAGGTCCGTGTGGTGGGTACGGTCCGCCACGACCACCTCGCCGTCGGCCAGGAGCACTCCACAGGATTCGACGTTGTCCGCGAACAGGCCGTGGCGGTGGGAGGACGTCTCGATGCCGTAGCCCATGACGAGACCGCCGACGGTGAGGTCCTCCAGCTCCGGCACGACCGGCAGGGTCCAGCCGCGCGGCAGTGCGGCGGTCAGTCGTCCCATGGTGACCGCCGGCCCGACCGTCACGGTTCGGCGCTCGGTGTCCACGTGGAGGATGCCGTCCAGCTTCACCGGCACCAGGAACGCCCCGTCCTTGTAGGACGTGGTCCGGGAGTGCGACACCGACCGCCACTGCGGGCGGGCGGTGCAAAGAGGTCCGTCCCCGCCCTGCCGTTCGCGCTCACGCACACGGGCCTGCATCCGGGCCACGCGCCGCCGGTGGCGCCGCAGCGCGCCCGCCCGGCGGCCGAGCAGCCGGGAGGACAGCGCCTCGGCCAGCGCGTAAGCCTTGGACAGGGGCAGCAGGACCGGGACCACGTACAGCCAGCGGTGGTCGGCCAGCCACTGGACGGAGCGGGGGACGGGCGTCTGGTTCATGGGCGGGCTTCCTGTGGTGGGGAGGCGCACGGTTCGGCGGTGCGGTGGAGGATCCGCGGCGGGCCGTTGCGGGCGCGGGCGTCAGCCACCGCGGGGTGGAGGGATGACGCGCCCGTCGGCGGTGGCGATGCCGGAGGGGTGGGGGCGTGCTCGGTCACGGTCGAGGAACTCCTCCCATTTGCGGATGGTCAGGTCCTGGAAGAGGCCGACCGCGGGGTTGAGTTCGACGATCGGGGCGGCGTAATGGGTCTCGTAGCCGAGCTGTTCCGCCTCGACGGCCGCGCCGTCCTCGCACAGCAGCGGTTTGACCACGAGCGCGCCGGCCACGCGCATGAAATGCGGCAGCAGTCGGCGGGGCAGCGTCCACCGGGTGCCGGGGATCGTCACGGCGTCGAAGTAGAAGACGAAGAAGACCCGGCTGGTGCGCCGGTCCATCGGCAGCACGAAGCACCAGTGCTTGATCGACCCCCCTGTGTCGGAGCGCTGGTAGGGATAGTCGAAGGCGAGCTCGATGGACGTGGTGTCCACCCGGCTCCGGTCCACGAAACCTGAGGTGAGGCGGCCGCCGCCCACGCGGGTCTCGTACGACAGCTCCACCCGGTCCTCGATCAGCTCGTGGCGGGTGAGCTTGGCGTCCCAGAACGGACGGTAGCGGCGGTGGAGATAGCTGTGGGTGAAGTCGCTGACGTTGTCGATGATCATCGAGTGGTGGGCCTGCCAGGTGTACACGGCGTCCAGCCGGGCCCACGGCCTGCTTCCCGACAGTTCCGGGATGGCCGGGATCGTCCGCGCGCCGGCCAGGGCCGGGTCGCCGGGGAAGATCCAGATCAGGCCGTGCCGGGTGGTCACCGGGTAGGCGGGCACCCTGACCTCGGGCCGGGCGCGGCCGAAGAGGTCATGGGCGTAGTGCACGACGTTGCCCTCGCCGTCGTAGGTCCAGCCGTGGTAGGTGCAGGTCAGATGGCAGCCGTTGACCTCTCCGCCGGAGAGCCTCAGCTGCCGGTGCGCGCAGCGGTCCTCCAGGGCGTGGAGGCTGCCGTCCGCACCGCGGTAGACCACGATGGGGTGGCCCCAGAAACGGGTGGCCAGGGTCTTTCCGCGGGGCAGTTCGCTCTCGTGGGCGACGGCGTACCAGTAGTCGGGATCCATGCCGGCGGCCCGCACCCTGGCCCGCTTGCCGCGCGCCTCGGCGAACGTCGCGGGGCCGGGAGGGAGAGGGCGCCCCGTCCGGGCCCGCCTGGGGTCGCCGGTCACGACGGCTCCACGACACGCCCGCGCCGCCCGTTGGGACGGGGCGCGGGCATCGCCGCCCCGCGCCGTTCCACCAGCCCGCGGTCCGCGAAGCAGCGGTAGGCCTGGTCGACGGCGGTGGCGATGTCCGTGGGGCGGTAGCCCAGGACGTCGCGGCTGAGGGAACAGTCCGCCCGCCGCTCGGAGCGCAGGAAGCGGACGGCCGCCGGAGTGAAGCGCGCCTCCCGGTGCGGTGTGAGTACCGACCGCGGTCCCTCGGCGAGCCGGGCCAGCGCCCCCATGGCCGGCGCGGGCATCCGCAGGCGCGGCTTGGGACGTCCGGTGGCCCGTGCGTAGAGGTCCATCATCTGGTCGACCGTGCGGAACTCGGTGGACAGCAGGTACTTGTGTCCCGACAGGCCGCGTTCCATGGCCAGCAAGTGGCCCTGTACGAGGTCCTGGACGGAGACGAACTCGAAGCCGCCGGGGATGTAGGCGTGCAGCCGTCCGTGCGCGAAGTCGAGGAGCACGCGCCCCATCCGGGACGGGCCGTAGTCGTGCGGGCCGATGATCGCCGTCGATACCGCGACCACCACATGGAGGCCCTGGGCCGCGGCTTTACAGCATTCGTGCTCCACCAGCACCTTGCTGCGTGTGTACGGGGTGTGGGCGCCGAACGGGTAGTGCAGGTCGCGCTCCGTGCTGGCCCGCCCCGGGGACGAGCCCGTGGCGCTGAACGACCCGGTCACCACGACCCGGCGCACGCCGTGCCGCCGCGCCGCTTCCAGTACGTTGCGCGTGCCCAGCACATTGACCGCGTGAATCGCGCGATGCCCGCGTGCCGTTGTCGAGATGCGCGCCGCGCAGTGGTAGACGCTCTCGCAGCCTTTTACGGCGGCCGCGACCGCCGCCGGATCCCGTAGATCGCCGACCGTCCGGCGGACGGGGAGTCCGGCCAGCGCCTCGACGTCCGGTCCAGGGGGTGCCACCAAGGCCCGGACTTCATGGCCATTGGCGAGTAGGCGTCGCACAAGGTTGGCGCCGAGATGCCCGCTTGCTCCAGTCACCAGAATCACGGCCCTCCTCCCCCACCGTTTTCAGTACGTACGGGGAATGAGCGTCCCGTCGCCTGTTGTCAGCCCGGGAAGGCTTCCCCGTCCGGCGGCCGAAATTCTCGCGCCAGGGGTCGCACGGGATACTCGGAGGCGGCGTACGAAATCCGTCCATGCCCCGAGTCGGATCATCCGAAGATGTAATCGTCGGTTTTATAAGGTGTTCCGCTTCTGCTTCGCTTGCGCAGCATATCGATCAGAGGCCGAAGGAAGGATCCGACCGAAAGCCTGAAGTCCCGAAAGTCCGAAATCCCGAAGGAGGATGACGACACATGGCGACGCCCGACACCACCACCGGCGGATCCCCGGCCTTCACACCGGTGTCCGGTGCGCACCGCGCGTACCACGCCGCTTGCGCGCGCCTGCTCGGCCTCCAGCACGAAAGCGGTGCGTGGGAGGGCGAGATGGAGTGGAGCACCATGATCCTCTCCCAGTACGTCATCGTCCTGCACATCCTGGAACGCGGTCCGGACGAGCCCACACGGCAGGCGATCCTCCAGTGCTTCCGCACGACCCGTACGCCTGAGGGAAGTTGGGGCATGCACCCGCAGGCGCCGCCGTCGGCGTACGCCACGACGCTGGCCTACGTGGCCCTGCGCCTGCTCGGAACCGACCCCCGTGACCCCCTCGCCGCAGATGCCAGGAAGTGGATCCACGCACAGCCGGGCGGTGTCCACGCCGTTCCGCAGTGGGGGTTCTTCTGGCTCGCGGTGCTGGGCCTGGTGCCCTACCGGCAGGTGGCGCCGGTTCCCCCTGAGGTGATGCTCCTCCCCAGGTGGGCGCCCTTGCACCCCGAACGACTGCTGGGCTGGACCCGGATGCTCTACCAGGCCATGGCCTACCTGTACGGCGCGAAGTTCCGCGCGGACCTGGGTCCCGTGGCCGACGACCTCCGCGGCGAGCTGTTCCCCGGCCTCGGCCCGAGCCCGAGCCCGAGCCCGGGTCCGGGTCCGGGTCCGGGAGCCGGCGTCCGCCCTGGTCACGGCACGGACGTGTACGTCACCGGAGGCCGCGCCCTGCGGGTGCTACAGGGGTGCTTGCGCGGCTGGGAGCGGGTGCACAGCCGCCGCCTGCGCCGCGCCGCGCTGGAGCGCTGTCACCGGGCCGTCGTCGACGAGCAGCACGCCTCGCCGCACCACGGCCTGTCCTCGGTGAACGCCCTGGTGGAGTGCCTGGTGCTGTTCGCCCGGAACCGGCGCCACCCCTTGCTGGACGGCGCCGTCGCCCGCCTGCGCTACTGGTGCTGGCAGGACGACGAGCGCGGCCTGCGCGTCTGCGGGGACCGTTCCGTCGTGTGGGACACCTCCTACGCCGTGGAAGCGCTCCTGCCGGGAGGCGCCGCCCGTACGGACCTCGGAGCGGACGCCCGCACAGGCCTCGGAGCGGACCGCCGGCTGGGCCCGGCGATCGGCCGGGCGCACGCCTTCCTGCGCGAGGCGCAGATCACCACGTACACCGGACGCGTGCCGCCCCTGCGCACCGTCCGATACGGCTGGGCGTTCTCCGACGGCCACAGCCGCTGGCCCGTCAGCGACTGCACGGCCGAAGCCGTGAGCGCCCTGTTGCGAGCGCAGGACGCGACCGGCCCCGGCGGTCACCGGATGCCCGCGACCGCCCGTCTCGACCGGCGGGCTCTGCACGGCGCGATGGACGTCATGCTGGACCGGCAGAACCGCGACGGCGGGTTCGGCACCCTCGACCGCCGACGTGCCGGCGGCTGGATGGAAGCGCTCAACCCGACGGAGATGTTCGCCGGGTGCATGGTCGACGCCTCCTCGGTCGAATGCACCGGCTCCGTCCTCACGGCCCTGGGCCACATGGCGCCCCTGCTGGAACCGGCCGCGCGCCGCCGTGCCCGAAAGGCGATCGCGCGAGGCGTCGCCTACATCCGCGCGTCCCAGAACGACGACGGGTCCTTCAGCGGAACGTGGGGCATCAACTACACCTACGCCGCCTTCCACGCCGCCCGCGGGCTGCGTGCCGTGGGGGTTCCGTCCGACGACCCGGCGCTCGTCTCGCTGGCCCGCTGGCTGCGGGAGTCCCAGCTCAAGGACGGCGGTTGGGGCGAGGACTGGCGGAGCTGCCTCGGCCGCCGTTACCTCCCACTGGACAGCGGTCTGCCCGAGATGACCGCCTGGGCGGTCCTGGCCGGGCTCGACACGCTCGGGCCCCGGCACCCCGTCGTCGAGGACGGCGTCCGCTGGCTGTGCGCCCACCAGCAGGCGGACGGCTCCTGGGCCGGCGGCCACGTCAACGGCGTCTTCTTCACCACGATGATGCTCGTCTACCGCCTCTATCCGGTGTACTTCCCGGCCATGGCCGTGGGCCGCTACCTGCGGGCCGTCGCCCCGCCCGCTCCTGCCACCCCCGCCGCCCGGATCGCGACCGAAGGCCCCGGAGGGACGACATGACCACCCGAGCGCAGACCACCTCCTCGCCCGGAGGGCGGGAACTCCCCGCTGTCGAGGGCGGGTTGCCGGTGATCGGGCACGCGGCCCCCTTCGTCCGGGACCCTGTGGGTTTTCTGTTGCGCGCCCACAGCAGGCAGGGTGAAGCCGTGACCTTCTCGCTACCGGGCCGGCGGGTGGCGTCGTTCTGCGGTCCACGGGCCAACGCCGCGGTCCTGGGCCTGGACGACTCCGAAGCGGACCGTCGCCCCGTCTACGAACCGCTCGTGACTCCCCTGTTG
The DNA here is from genome assembly GCF_040636475.1 of Streptomyces sp. NPDC037389. NCBI lineage: Bacteria > Bacillati > Actinomycetota > Actinomycetes > Kitasatosporales > Streptomycetaceae > Streptomyces > Streptomyces sp. NPDC037389. The sequence continues at coordinate 293,834 of NZ_JBEZUS010000010.1, read as the reverse complement.
GGCCCGGGGGTGGTCTTCAACGTCCCCGAGGACGTCAGGACATGGCACGACTCCCTGCTGCTGCCCCATCTCCGACGGGACGCCCTGGCCCGGCACGCCCCGGTCATGTTCGATCAGGTCGAGCGGTACATCGCCCCGTGGCGGGCGAGCGGCACGTTCGAACTCATGGCGGTGATGCACGATCTGACCACACACATCACCGCCCACTGCCTGATCGGACCACGGTTCGGCCGTACGCTCGGACCGGCCCTCCCCGCACTGATGAACCAGCTGGAGTCCGCCTTCTTCATGTCCTTCGTGATCGGCTCCCGTGCCCTCCTGCCCCACCACCGCCGGGCCGACCGCGCACGAGAGACCCTCACCCGGGCCATCAAGGAGATCGCTCCCCGCGACCGCCCCGAGGGCGCCGAACGCAGCCATTTCGAGGAGCTCATGAGTGCGGTGGGGCCGGACGGCCGTTCCCTGGACGAGGACACCGCGGCCGCCCTCATGCTCGGCTGGCTGTTCGCCGCGGCCTCCACCCCGGTCCACGCCGCCTGGGCGGGAGTCCTCCTGCTCCAGCACCCCCAGTGGCTCCCCGTCCTGCGCGCGGAACAGGAAGCGGCCTTCACGGACTACCCACCGACCACTCTTTCACCACTGCACGAACTGGAGCGCCTGGACCACTGTCTCCTGGAGGCCGAACGCCTCCACCCGGCGGTCTGGCTGCTCGCACGCACGGCCGCACGAGATTTGTGCGTCCACGGCTACCGGGTACCACGCGGCCATATGCTGTGTGTCTCGGCGGGAGCGTCGCACCGCCTGCCCGGCGTGTTCCGCGACCCCGGGACGTTCGATCCCGACCGGTACCTTCCGGGTCGCATGGAACACGGCAACACGCCCTATGCCTTGATCGGTTTCAGCGGAGGCCGGCACCCCTGCCTGGGCATGACCTTCGCCCAGCAAATGATGAAGGTCATCTGGAGTGTCCTCCTGCGCGCCTTCGACCTCGAACTCGCCGACCCCGACGTTCGCGAGGCCCGCACCGCCATGCGGCACCGGCCCCGGCAGCCGTGCACGGTGCGCTACCGCCGCCGGAATCGATGACCACCGATGAACACGCCGTGTGACGTCGCCGTCATCGGTGCGGGCCCGGCCGGCTGCGCCGCCGCGCTCGCCCACGCCCGTGCCGGCCACCGCGTCCTGCTCCTGGAGTCCTCGCACCGGCCGCCCGTCCGGCTGGCCGGGGAGTGGATCCACCCCGGTGGAGTCGCGGTGCTGCGCAGGCTCGGGGTCGGCATGCCCGCACCCCTCTCCCTCCCCGCCCTGGGTTTCGTCCTCCACCCGGAGGACGACAGCCCACCGATCACGCTGGCCTGCCCGCGCGGCGGCCGGGCCGCCACCGTGCGCCACCGCGAGCTGGTCGCCGCCCTCCGGGCGGTCGCGGCGGACCACCCCGCGATCACCCTCGCACTCGGAGCGCGCGTCACCTCCATCCGGCGCACCACGGTCGTCTACACCCGGGACGGCGGCCCCGAACGGCACATCCGCGTATGGCGCGTCATCGGCGGCGACGGGCAGTCCTCCATGGTGCGGCGCGCGATCCACTACGCCGCCCCGGCGACGACCGTCTCGCGCACGGCCGGCGTACTGCTGCGCGGTCTCGCCCTCCCCACGGAGGGATACGGTCACCTCTTCGCGGGCGGCCCGGGCCCCGTACTGGCCTACCGACTGGACGACGACACCGTCCGGGTGACCATCGACGTCCCCTTGTCCTCCCCGCGCTCCGCGGACCTGCCGTCCTACATACGGCGCGGCTACTCCCGGTTCCTCCCCACCGCCCTGGCCGGGCCCCTGTGCAGGGCGGTGGAGCGGAAGACGGTGCAGTGGGCCGCCAACCGGGTCCGGCTGCGCGCCTTCCACGGTCGTGGGCCCTACGCCCTGGTCGGTGACGCGGTCGGCACGTGTCACCCGCTCACCGCCTCCGGGCTGACCATCGGCCTGCGCGACGCCGAATGTCTCGCCCGTACCGAGGACGTCGCCGCTCACGGCCGGCGCCGCCGGGCGGCCGTGCGGGCACACGAACACCTCGCCGCCGCCATGCACCGCCTCTTCTGCGACCCGGGCCGGCCCACCGGGGACCTGCGCCGCAGCATGTACGCGGTCCTGCGCGCCAGCGGCGACGAACGCGAACGCATGATGCGGCTGCTGTGCGCGGAAGAACTCGGTCCCCTCTGTCTGACAGGCGCCGTCCTGCACGTCGCCCGTCACGCGCTGCACGAACAGCTGGTGACGGGCCGGTGCCGTACGTCATGGCCCACATCCGTGCGTGCGTGCGGGGACTACCTCAGCTGGCTGCGATGGATGAGTCGCCCACCGGGTCACGGCTGGGGCAGGTGACGAGGAGGATGCGCCCGTGCGTCGTCGGTACAGCGTTCACGGCAACACGGCGGCCCGGGGCGGCCTCCGTCTCCTCCGAGCCGTCGTCCGGTGGCGGCCCTGGCACAGCGCTCGTCCGACCCTGGCCGCGTGCGCCATCGCCACCGTGGCGATGGGTGTGTTCGGCGCGGGCGGTCTGGACCGGCTCAGCCTCTCCGGGGCGGTCCCGTCCGGATCGCCCGCCGTCCGGGACGCCGCCGTGCTCGGCAAGCGCTACGGCGTCTCCGCCCCCGACCTGGTACTGCTGCTGAGCGCCACCTCGGACGTACGCTCCCCGGAGGTCGCGGCGGCGGGCCGCGCGGTGGAGGAGGACGTCCGGCGGACACCGGGTGTCGGGGCCGTGTCCTCGTACTGGAGCACGCACGGTCCCGGTCTGATCTCCCGCGACGGGCGATCGGCGCTGGTCACCGCCGACCTGACCGGTGACGAAGTGCTCGGCTCGAAGACCGCCCAACGACTGGTCGCCACCCTCGGCGAACACCGCGGGCCGGTGACGATCAGGCCGACCGGACCGGCATGGATCCGTGCCGAGTCCCTTGAGGACAACCGTGCCGACCTGCTGAGGGCGGAGCTGATCTCCGCGCCGGCCTGCGCCCTCATTCTCCTGTTCGTCTTCCGTTCCCTCGTCGCGGCGCTGCTGCCGGTCGTCAGCGCCCTGGTCGCCACGGCGGGAACCCTGGCCTTCATGCGGCTGCTGAGCTCCGCCATGGCGGTCTCGGTGTACTCCTCGAACATCGCCACCGCCCTGGGGCTCGGCCTGGCGGTGGACTACGGCATCCTGGTGGTCGCTCGCTTCCGTGAGGAAGCCGCGACCGGCGCGACCCCGCAGGAGGCCATCGGGCGCAGCGTCCGCACCGCGGGCCGTGCGGTCGTCGTCTCGGCGAGCATCGTGCTGTCCTCGCTCTCCGCCTTGCTGCTCTTTCCTTTCGTGTTCCTGCGCTCGGCCGCCTGGGCCGCCATCGCCGTGGTGGTGTTCTCGGCGGCGGCTTCCGTGATCGTGGTACCGGCTCTGCTGGCGCTGCTCGGAGGGAACGTCGACCGGCTGGACCTGTTCGCCCGCCTCCGCGGGCCCAGCGCTTCCGGCCCCGAGGGAAGCCCGGCCCTGCGCCGGGTGACCCTGGCCGTCACCCGGCGGCCCGCCGTGGCGGTACTCGCCGCCACCTGCGTACTGGCCGCGATGTCCCTGCCCGCATGGCACGTCGCCCTGGGGCCGACCGACGTGGACAATCTCCCGCCGCATGCCAGGGGCCGTACGACAGCGGTGATGATCCGTCAGGGTTTCGCCTCGGCACCGGAACGGGAACTGATCGTCGGACTTCGGAAGGGCACACCGCGCGAGGACGTCGAGGGATACGCCCGCGCCGTGTCGGCGCTGCCGCAGACGGCCGCCGTCCGCACCTTCACCGGTCAGTACCGCGACGGCACGAAGACCGAGGCGCCGGGACCGTCGGACGCACCCCCGGATTCACCGGGCGGCCCGGTGCTGATCGTCACGTCACGTTCTCCTTCCGGTACGGCGGAATCGGCGGCCTTGGTACGGCGGCTGCGTACTCTTCCCGCCCACGGTCGTGTCCTTGTCGCCGGGGAGGCGGCGGAGGCGGTGGACGCCCGGTCCGCCATCCGGCGGGCTCTGCCGTGGTGCTGCGGGCTCGTCGCGGCCGCGACGTTCGTGCTCATGGCGCTCTTCACACGCAGCCTGCTGGTGCCGTTCAAGGCCGTGGCCGTGGCGGTGGCGAGCCTGGCGGCAACGCTCGGCTTTCTGGTGTACGTATTCCAGGACGGTCATCTGCGGGGTGTCGTAGGTGACTTCCACGTCGCCGGGCACCTCTCCGACACGACGACGGTCTTCCTGCTGGCGACCGCTTACGCGCTGTCGGTGGACTACGAGGTCTTCATCGTCGCCCGCGTCAAGGAGGAGTACCTCGCGTCAGGTGACAACACCTCGGCCGTCGTCGCGGGGATGCGGAAGACAGGCCGGCTCGTCACGGCGGCGTCGCTCGTCTTCGCGACCGCCATGGCCGGACCGGCGACCTCTCAGGTCACCTCGCTCAAACTGACCGGGTCGGGACTGGCTCTGGCTGTCCTGGTGGACGCCGTGGTGGTGCGAGGGGCTCTGGTTCCCGGCCTGATGACGCTGGCGGGCAAGGCGAACTGGTGGTTGCCGGGGGCCTGGGGACGGCGACGTCAGGCGCGCGGCGGGGCCCGAGGCGATGCCACGGCCTGACGGCGGCGGAGGAGGTGACCGAAAACCGCGTCGCCGCCCATCCGCCGACGCTCGGCATCGGAGCCCTTCTCGCCGTTGCGGCCGAGATCACGGAATCGTCAGCACCTGGCCGACGTCCACCACGTCCGGGTTGTCGATGCCGCTGGCGGCGGCGATCTCGGCGTAGCGGTTGCCGTCGCCGTAGAAGCGTTCGGCAATGGCCCACAGGGTGTCGCCGGCTTCGACAGTGTAGGTCTGGACGGTGGGTGGTGGCGGCGAGGGGACCTCGTCGTCAACCGCGGCCGCCGCGAACGGTTCCTCGACGGCGAGCGGGTCGTCGGTGTTGGTGTCCGACGCCCACAGCGGGCTGTCGTCCTTGCCGTACAGCACCACGTTGCGGTCGGCCTGCACGACCAGCCGGTCGGCGTCCATGCCGTTGGTGTCGGTGGCCCACACCGCGCCGTCGCCGGTGTAGAGCACGAAGTTGCCGTCCTCCTGGAGTACGGCCCGCTGGACCCCCTTCTCGTGGGTGTCGGTCGCCCACACCACGCCGCCCGGCTCGGAGAGCACCAGATTGCCGTCGTTCTGCAGCGTCAGGGTGTAGGCACCGCCTTGCAGGGATTGACCGAGACCGAGTTCATCGCCCACGTGCAGCGTGTCACCCATGGATGCTCCTTCCGGAAAAGGGGATTCGCTTCGTCGTACATCTTCGGTTCACGCATCGACGGCCGACCGCATTCGCTACCGACCGCGAACGCTACTGCTCGTCCGAGGTGCCCCGCAGGCCTCCTTCTGCGGATGCCCTAACTCTTCACATGGCGGGCAGCGGACATGCGGCAGGGATGCGCATGTGCTCCAAATGAGTGACGGCCTACGGATGGTCCGCGTCTGCGACGCACTGGCCGAAGGGCACGGCCCTGGGCTGCCCAGAGAGGGCTCCGCGCGGGGGAAGCCTCCGACCTGCGAGTCCGACTTGGACATGCGGTGTCATGTTCTGGCCGGGAGCGGAGACCGGGGCGAGCAGCACCAGCCCACCGGAACCGTGGAACCCGGCACATACCCGACGCGTCAGCCGGGCGCCCATCTGCCCGGAATCGGGAAATCCCCGTCAGCACCCACCACGAAGGGTCCGCCAACAAGCTGACGGACCCTCATGGATGATCGGGGTCAGAGCTCCGTCAGGGACGGGGGTCCGTCGACCGAAGTGCCGTAGTGGCGGTACCCGTCGTCCGTGTTGATGTTCGGCGCCTTGTCCTTCTGGAACAGGAGGATGATGTCGGAGCCGCCGAAGAGGAAGTAGCCGAACTCTTCGCCCTTCGGCACCTGGGCATCCTTCGGTGCCTGGGAAGGCTTGGTCATCGTCATGTGGACCGAAGAGACCTGTGCCATGCCCACCGGGACGACCGCGACCAGCCCGACGTCACCGTACGGGGAGTCGGCGGTGTCGATCACGATGACTCCACGTGCCTGGGTGAATTCGTAGCCGTCGGCGCTGCTGTCCGGGGCGTCGAACTGCCCGTTGCCGTCGATGGTGACGTCCAGGTACACCTTTCCCTGGATGGGGAAGCACTCCTTCACTTCCCCGGCCACGGGGGTGTGGAAGCGGTGGTACGAGTACGGAGTGAGGAAGTAGTGCACGAACGTGCCGCCCGCGAAGCTTTCGCCGTACGCGCTTCGATCACTGAGGAGTTGCGGGATCGAGGTGACTTCGTGAGTGAGCTTGAGTCGTAACGGACCGGCGGTCGGGTCGATGCTGGAGTCTTCCTTGATGGGGTACCGCATCTTGTAGACGCAGTCGGCGGGCATGGCCACCGTGCGGTTGTCCGTCGGGTCGGTGATCGGCCGCAGGCCGGGGTTGAGCTCGCGGGCGAAGAACTGGTTGAAGGTGAGCCAGCCGCTCGGCTCGTTGGGCTTGTCGCCGACCATCGAGTCCTCAACGCGGTAGCGCGGCGCGAGTTTGAACGACACGAGTTGCTCTTCGCTGAACGACGCCGTCGTGTCGAGGAAGCTCCCCCACGCGTCGGCGTATCGAACCAGCCAGTCCTTGAACCACGTATCGTTCTGCACGATCTTGCCGCCGACCTCCTGGTCGACGAGGTAGTAGAAGTGACACAGCCGGTCGTAGACTTCCTGCTGCCCGTTCCCACCGGAGGACCAGGCCTCACCGGGGTCCTGCCTCGGCGCCCACCTGGAGAATTTGCCCAGGTAGCCGAGATAGTCGGGGACATTCCGCGGCCATTCCAGCGCGTCGAACAACGCGCCTTTGAGGTTCACCTTTGCATTCTCGTACCCCTGCGTGAGCGAATCCGTCAGCAGGTCGCGCAAGACCTTGTCCTCGTCCAGTTTTTTCCTGAGTTCGTCGATCACCTTGATCGAGGCGTACGTGATGGTCATGGTCAAGCTCCTGTCGTCGATGGGGTTCCCGCCCTCCGTCGGCCGCAGTGGCCGCGCCCGCGGAGTCCGTCGCAGTACCTCGTCCGATGGTGCCGACTACGTTCCGGGCGGGAAGGTCTCCCAGGTCGCGCCGGGCGGGCGGGGATTCATGCGGCTGCGGAATTCCTCGTACTGCGGGTATTGGTCACAGAAGGCGTCCGGGTTGAACTCCTGGCTGCAGGAGTTGCCCCAGATCCCCTGGAACGTCAGGTTCATGGGGTCGGCACCGGCATGGTGGACCTTGCCGTCGTTGGCGCCCCACGGGAAGAACGGCGGCTGGCCGTGGTTGCCGTACTTGCCGTCGTCGCGGTCGAGGTGCCCGCACACCGATCGGGAGCTGCCGGTGTCCTTGTCACCGGTGTAGACATCGGTGTGGTCGGAGATGATTTGTTTGGCGCGGTCCAGGTCCACCTTCTCCTGCTTGATGAGCCGGTCGAGGGTGATACGCCGCGCTCCGTTGCCCCGGATGTCGTAGTGCTGCATCGGGTCCTTGCACTCACGCAGCCGGATCTCCTGGGACTGCGCGACGTTGCAGCCGGCGAAGTACCCGTCGGTCTTGAACTCCAGGTGCGCCAGCTTCGGGTCGCTGCCCAGCTCGTAGCAGGCGATCGCGATCTCGCCGTCGGATCGCCCGGACGGGCCGCCCAACAACCAGGTGTTCACGTAGCCCGCGTTGTTGTTCTCGGCGAACCGGGATGTCCAGTCCATGATGGAGTCGGCGAACTGGGTGGCGACGCGGGACCGCACGAACTCGGGCTTGCCGTGGGGGTTGTAGTCGCCGTCGAACGACCCGATCGTGCTCTCCGTCACGATCAGGCCGGCGTCGGTGAGCAGCCAGTCCGTGTTCGAGGTCACCCAGCCCGGCGCGGCCTGCTCAGCACCCGGTGCCCCTTGCCCACGGGTGGCCTGATGCCCAGGACCACGTTGTAGGCGTCGCCGCTGGCGAACCGGTCCCACGAGTTGTGCGCGGCCACGATCCGGCCGTCGGTTGTCGCCGAACCGATCGCCATGAACGCCGAGCACCGCGGCCGGGCCTCCCGACGCTTCCGCGCCCCACGACCGTGGTGCTTCTCCAGGTACCACGGCCACCAGGAGTCGATCAACTCCTCCGCGCCGTTGAGCGCCACCAGTTGGTCGAACGTGACGTCGGTCCGCCCCTTGTTGTGACAGCCCTCGACGATGCCCTCCAGCTCACGCCGGACCTCTTCGTGGACATCCTTGAGGTCGAACGCCTCATGCACCTTCGAGACGAAGAACTCGAACGGCAGGCCGGTGTCCTGCCTGGACATGAAATCGGCGCGCTCCAACGACTCCACGGTCCGGTCGGCCAGCGCCTCGCCGTGTGCCACGCCGCGCGCTTTCGCCTCACCTTCCATCACGACGTAGCGCCACCTGGACGGATTTCCCATCGGCTTCTCCTCGGCTCGATCCGGGTAGTCCCCTACCGCTCGGTCCTCTGGCGGCGCCGCCGAACCGACGCCGGGCTTCTTGCCACGAGCGAGGCTGTGGTCGCCCTGAGGGTGAAGTTTTCCCGTTGGTCGTTGCGCGATTTCCGGATCCCGCCAAGCTACCCGTGGATGTTTCGACGCGTCAGCGGGGAACCTGCCGTCTCAGAAGGCGGCACAGAATCGGCCAGAGGGTTTGTCCGGCAACATTCTGTGACCTCCGGGAAGGCCACCACAGGAACTTGACCTTGTGGACTGTCATTCGAAATGGCCCTGAACGATCAGGGCTGGTTGATCTTCTCCTCTCCGAGCATGCAGGCCGGTGGCACATGTGACGCGGTGCCTGCGAATTTCGGCATGCAGTTGAAGAATGTAAATGTGTGCCGATGCCAACGAGTGCTTCAGTGGCTCTGGGGCGCGCGAGTGTGACACCTGATACTGCCGACGGAAGTCATCAGGCCAATGATCTCCGTGTCCCCATGGCCCCTGTGTGGCAGGATGCGGCTGGTCCAACCCTTGGCCATCAAATCGGACATCAGGGTGACGGGAAGAGGGCGATCCACCCGGTACCGGGGCCGTACGGCCTGCCACCGGCCCCTTTGCCGTAGCCGCCGGGGGCATCCCTTCTGAATCTCCCCGGCCCATATGTGCCTGGTCGCATGCGGGCCTTGACACTTCCGCGCACGCTGGGCCGACGATCGTCCGGGCCGGCACGTATGGCTACGCCGTCCCCAGGGGTGCGACGGTCCTGACGATCGAAGTGGTCGGGGCGGGCGGCGGGGACGCCGGGTCCACGTCGGTCGCCACATCAGACCGTCCCGCGCCGACCGACGCCGATGCGGTGCGGCCCGGTCACCCCGTGCGACCGCGCAGAGCCAACGTTTCGATGACCTCCGCCGTCCCGGGCGACGCCGCGGGCAGAGGGGGCGTCCGGCCGCGGGACGCCTGTTGACGCAGTGTCTCGGCCAGCTCCCCGGGCGTGCGGGGCCAAGGCACGAGTCCCGCGCGGGCGAGAGTGGCCGCGTTCTGCCTGCCGTGACCCGCCAGCACCTGGTAACTGACCGCAGGCAACCCGGCGACCAGCGCCTCGGTCGGTGACAGGCCTCCGGCATTGTGTACCAGGACCTCTGCCGCGGCCATCAACTGCGGCATGTCGTCACGCCAGCCCAGCGCCACCACGCCCGGCAGACCCGCCGCCTTCCGCCTTAGCCGGGCGTTGCGGCCGCACAGCACCAAGCACCACAGCCACGATGCCGGGCACCTCCCGCACCGCGGCGACGCTCGCCATCACATCACCCGAGCCCAAGGCCCCCGCCACCATCAGCCGCCCCGGTGGCACTCCCGACCTATCGCGCACCGCTCGGCGCGGAGTCTCGTCCACTGGCCGGCGGAACACGGAAGCGACCAACGGCCCGCCCACCGACATCGTCACTCCGTAGCGTTCCGCGGCCTCCACCGCCGTCGCTTCGAAGGCCGTCAGGTACAGATCGACGCCCGGATGCACCCACAGTCGGTTCGGAGCCGGATCGGTCAGGCAGCACACCACAGGGATGCCCAGCCCACCGTCCCCCCGCAGCATGCCCAGCGTCTGCGTGGCCGGAGGAAAGACCGAACCCACGGACGAGCTCCCGCGCGGCGCCGTCGTGCCCCGCTCCCATGCTGCCCGAGATCACCAGCACCCGCGGAGCCCCGCTCCGGCCGGCGCCTCCTGCCGCCATCACGCCGCGACGCTCTCGGCGAGACGGGCGACTTCGCGGGCGAAAGCCGCCACGAGCTGCGGCGACGGCAGACAGACCCACCTCGCCGCCACTCGATTGCGCAGGTCATCCGCAGCGGGTGGGCTGCCGCGGAGCAGGAGGCTTACGCACCGGATCAGATGACCCCAGGTGTGCCGGGCCACGAACTCGTCCGCCGATGAGAGAGAAACGCAACGGCTCATCAGCCTGAGACTGCCTGCGCGGCAGGCGGATGAAACGCCGCGCGGACAGCAGAGCCTCGTGATTCTCCGTTCGGCCGTGCCACCCTCCGCTCAGGAAGGTGTCCACGGCCCGCGTCCGCCAGGCCATGCGGCTCGGCGGCGGGGACACGGCGGGTACCCACGCGTGCGATCCGGCGTGCGGGTGGCATCGGCCGCCTTCCGACACGCCACGAGGCTGCGCGCGCTACGAAGCCGGCGTGCTCGCCTCGCGGAAGCCCGCCACCCACTCCGCGGTGGCCCGCAGGCCACCGAAGGTGTAGAAGTGCAGCTTGACGGTGCCGTGCCGCTGCGGGTCGTAGCCATCGGCGAGGGCGCGGAGGAACCGGTCGGGGCCGGCCGTCCCCATGAGGTGGGTGAGGGAAAGGCCGTACTTCCGGGCGATGGCCGCGCTGGTCCCGACACCGAACCGGCCCGCGTATCCCAGAAGCTTGCGCACCCCTGCGGGCCCGGGCACACCGACCCTGACGGGCAGGTGGATACCGCGCTCACGCGCTTCCTCGATCCATCCGAGGACCGGGTCGGGATCGAAACCGAACTGCGTGATGATGTGACCGGGTATGCCACGCTCGGCGAGCGCGGCAGCCTTCTGCTCCAGCGCCGACCACAGCCGCGGGCCGGTGATGACCGGGTGCCCCTCCGGGTAGCCGCAGACACCGACCCGCCGGACACCGTACTGCTCCAGCAGCCCCGACCGGATCAGCGCCAGGGCGTCCTCGTACGGCCCCTCCGGCACGGCCGGGTCCCCGCCCACCGCGAAGACCTGCCCGGACGTCCCGTCCGCCCGGAGCCGGGAGAGGAACTCCTCGAACGCCGCGCGAGAGGGCATCCGGCGGGCCGACACATGCGGAACGGGCTCGAAGCCGAGGGCCTTCACGGCACGGGCAGCGGTGAGCCGCATCGCCAGCCCTTCGCTGCCCAGGTAGGTCACGTTGACACGCGTGCCCCCGGGGAGGAGCCGCCCGGCCTCTTCGAGGGCCGGTACGTCCTTGCCGGTCATTTCGAGGGAGAAGTCCTCGAGCAGCAGGCCGGCAGCCCCACCGGGCGAGGTGGTACGAGAATGCATCGTGCTCCGTAAGGCGTGGGACGACCCCGACTGCAAGAGGGTAAAGGAGCCCCCGGCCGTGCCCGCCTCCGACCGGTTCCCCGGCGCTCCGGGGCCCCACCGGACACATCGCCGGACACTCCGGCGCCCCCCAGTGGGTCCAGCCGCCGAGCGCCCTGTGCCCGCGCCCAACCCGGCCACGCCCGGCACGCCAGATCTTGACGTTTTCCTGACGCCACTCCCGGGCAGGGCCAGGAATCCATTGCTTACGCTGGCTCGGCTGTCCACACGATGGCCGAATTCAGACCCCAGCAGAGCACCAGGAGCACCACACATGGCCACCCCGACCGACACGCACCCGAGTCGTCTGCGGGGGTGGATGCTGGAGGGGCTCTCCGACATGGGCAAGGGCCGTCCTTCGCAGGCCGTGCCGGCGCCCGAGCACAAGGGCCAGCCCTGGTACCGGGTGATGTGCCTGACCGGTGTCGACTATTTCTCGACCCTCGGCTACCAGCCGGGCATCGCCGCCCTGGCCGCCGGTCTCCTCTCCCCCGTCGCGACGATCGTGCTCGTGATCGTGACCCTGGCCGGCGCGCTGCCCGTCTACCGGCGCGTGGCCGAGGAGAGCCCGCACGGCGAGGGTTCGATCGCGATGCTGTCGCGGTTGCTGTCCTTCTGGAAGGGCAAGCTGTTCGTCCTCACGCTGCTGGGCTTCGCCGCGACCGACTTCCTGATCACGATCACGCTGTCGGCCGCGGACGCCTCCACCCACCTGGTGGAGAACCCCAATCTGGCAGGGGCCCTGCACAACAAGCAGGTGCTGATCACCATGATCCTCATCGCGTTGCTCGGCGCGGTGTTCCTCAAGGGCTTCATGGAGGCGATCGGCGTCGCCGTCGTCCTGGTCACGGTCTACCTCGCGCTCAACGCGGTGGTCGTGGTCACCGGCCTGTGGCACGTCCTCACAGAAGGCCACGTCGTCACGGACTGGACCGCCGCCCTCACCACCGAGCACGGCAACGTCTTCGTCATGATCGGCGTCGCGCTGATCGTCTTCCCGAAGCTGGCGCTCGGCCTGTCCGGCTTCGAGACCGGCGTGGCCGTGATGCCGCACGTCAAGGGCGCCCCGGACGACACCGAGGACAGGCCCGCCGGGCGGATTCGCGGCACCAAGAAGCTGCTCACGACCGCCGCGGTCATCATGAGCGTCTTCCTGATCATGACCAGCTTCATCACCACCGTGCTCATCCCGCACAAGGAGTTCGAGTCCGGCGGCGCTGCCAGCGGCCGCGCGCTCGCCTACCTGGCGCACGAGTACCTGGGCAACGCCTTCGGCACGGTCTACGACGTCTCGACCATCCTCATCCTGTGGTTCGCGGGTGCCTCCGCCATGGCCGGTCTGCTCAACCTGATGCCGCGCTACCTGCCCAAGTACGGCATGGCCCCGCACTGGGCCCGCGCCGTGCGCCCCATGGTGATCGTCTTCACGCTCGTCGCCTTCGTCGTCACCTGGATCTTCGACGCCGACGTCGATGCCCAGGGCGGCGCCTACGCCACCGGTGTCCTGGTCCTCATCTGCTCCGCCGCCATCGCCGTCACGATCGCCGCCCGCAAGGCCGGCCAGCGCGGCTGGACCATCGCCTTCGGCGTCATATCCGCCGTCTTCCTCTACACCACCGTCCTCAACGTGATCGAGCGCCCGGACGGTGTGAAGATCGGTGCCTGCTTCACCGCCGGCATCCTCCTCGTCTCCCTCCTCTCCCGCCTCGGCCGCGCCTTCGAACTCCGTGTCACGCATGTGGAACTCGACAAGACGGCAGAACGGTTCATTCGCGACATCTCCCAGCGCACGCCGCGCTTCATAGCCAACGAACCCGACGAGCGCGACACCACCGAATACCGCGAGAAGATCGAACAGATCCGGGCCGACAACGACATCCCCACCACCGAGGACTTCGTCTTCGTCGAGGTCACGGTCACCGACCCCTCCGAGTTCGAGGCCGGCCTGACGGTACGCGGCGAGATCATGCACGGCCGCTACCGCGTCCTCACGATGGAGAGCTCCTCCGTCCCCAACGCCCTCGCGGCCTTCCTCCTCCACGCCCGCGACCTCACCGGCACCCGCCCCCACGTCTTCTTCGAGTGGACCGAGGGCAACCCCTTCACCAACTTCGTCCGCTTCTTCCTCTTCGGCCAGGGCGAGGTCGCTCCGGTCACCCGCGAGATCCTGCGCGAGGCCGAACCGGACCGCGACCGCCGCCCCCGCGTCCACGTCGGCTGATCAACCGTCCACCGCGCGAGCCGGAATCGCCGCCCTGCGCTGGTTCGCGTCTATCACGCATGAGGTCGGGGCCCGCACCCAGGTGATCGTCAGTACGTGTTCCTCATCCTCGGTGCTGATCGAATGGCCACGGAAGCACCTGGTCAAGAGCGGCCTCTCGGGCGATTGTCCCGCTGTTCCGGCCACCGGAACTCGCCCGCCTCCTTGGCCGCAGTGCCTGGCGGGTAGACAGGCGTCATGAACCTGGACCCGGGACGCATCGGCATCTGGAGCCTGGCCTTCACCCACGGGGACCGCGGCGCGGCGTACGAGGCGGCCGCCGAGCTGGAGGAGCTGGGCTACGGCACGCTCTGGCTCGGCGGCAACCCGGGCGGCAACCCCCGCGGTGATCTCATCACGACGGCTGAGCTGCTCTCGGCGACGAGCCGCACCGTGGTCGCCCCCGCCTGCGTGTCCATCTGGCATCAGTCCGCTCCCGCCCTCGCCACCACGTACCAGGCGCTACCGGCGCGGATACGCAACCGCCTGCTCCTCGGCCTCGGCGTGGGCCACCCGAAGACCGATCAGGACTATCACCGCCCGTACACATCTCTTTGCGCCTACCTCGACGAGCTGGACAGCCTTGACGGCTCTCCCGCGCCGATTCCCCGGCCGGCGCGGATTCTGGGCGCCCACGGCCCGAGGATGGCGCGGCTGGCCGCCACCCGCGCCGCAGGTGTCCAGCCGCACCTCACCACCACCGACCACACCGCGCGCACCCGTGAACTGCTCGGCGACGGCCCACTGCTGGCCCCCTCGGTGTCGGTGGTGCTGGAGACGAGCCCCAGCACGGCCCGGGCGACGGCCCGTGCGGCGCTCGCCCCTTACCTTGCCCAGCCCAACTACGCCGGCAACTGGCTGCGCTCCGGCTTCACCGCCGACGACCTCGTGGAGCATGGCAGCGACCGCCTCATCGACGCCCTCTTCGCCTGGGGCACCCTCGACAGGATCACCGCCCGGATCGCCGAACACCTGAACACGGGCGCCGACCACGTAGCAGTCCAGGTCGTCACCGACGCGACATACGGATTTCCGCTCACCGAGTGGCGAACCCTGGCCCAGCCCCTCAAGCAGACGAACTCTTCCTGACGCCGTCGGCCCGGCAAGACCGGCTCGTTCGGCTCGCGCCCGGGCTGCGCCAAGTGGGGGGGGACACAGCGGTGACCGGTCGTGCGGCGGCCTGTGGAACGCTGTATGGCGTCCTCGCGCCATCGCCGGTCGGGCACCGCGGCCGCCAGTTGTCACCCGTCCTCACGCACCGCTGACCGGCGCGTTCGCCGCCCACCCGGCTACGTGCCGTCAGGCGTTCCAGGTCGCTGTCGACTTCGGCTTCGTGGCTGTGGCCGCGATCGCCGACGCCCTGCCGCAGGAGGAGGCCCTCGCCCTGGCCAAGCGCCTGGGCCGCTGCGACTGCGGCCGGCTCGTCCTGGACGACGACAGCGTGGGCCCCCGCAGAGTTGGCAGGGGCCCACGGCACGAGCAGCAGAGGAGTGCCGGGACCTTCCCTCGACGAGCGGCATCCTGGTCAGCGCGGCTTACTGTCCGCTGGTGGCCTGACGGCCCGGCTTCACTTCAGGTGCCGGGTGAGGAACTGGGCCGCGGCGTCCCCCGCGAACTGCGGGACGCCGGTGTGCCCGCCGAGATTGGCGTGCAGGGTTTTCTCCCTGGAGCCGAAGGCGTCGAACAAGTCCAGGGCCGCCTGCCGGTCGTTCCCTTCGTCGTCCCACTGCAACAGGACGTGCAGCGGAATGGTGACCTGACGGGCCTCCTCGAACATGGCGCGAGGTACGAAACTCCCGGCGAACAGAACGGCCGCCGAGATGCGCGGCTCGACCACCGCCAGCCGGGTCCCGATGGAGATCACTCCCCCCGAGTACCCGACCGGGCCGTCGATCCCGGGCAGCGAAAGGAGGGCGTCCAGGGCGGCCTGCCATTCCGGGACCGCCTTCTCGGCGAGCGGGAGAATGAGCGCGTCGATGATCTCGTCGCCGACCGGCTCGCCGGCCTCCAGCGCCCGGCGCAGGTCGGCGCGGGCCCGCTCGGCGGCGGCCCAACGAGGCCGTTCACCGCTCCCGGGGAGCTCGATGGTGGCTGCGGCGAAGCCCTCCGCCGCAGAGTGACGGGCTCGCCCCGCCAGCCGGGGGTACATCTTGTGCAGTCCGCCGGGGTGGCCGAGCAGGATCAGCGGCGCCGGTGCGGATGCGGGTGCGGGTGCGGGCGTCCACAGGATGCCGGGGATCTCGCCGAGTGTGAACCCGCGCTCGAGGACACCGTCGTCGAGACGCCGTTCGGAAGTGAAGTGCATGGTCATGGTCGTGCCTTTCGGGAGTGCACCGGAACGGCGCTCCCGGACGACCTATCGCCCGACCGTGACCCCGGAGGGGAGCACCCATGTCGATACTGCGTTCACGGGTACCACCTCCTCGTTCTCTCGCACGGCCTCCGAAGAACGTAGCAGTGGTCGCGATGCACCGCCAAACAGGTTTTTGCGCAAGGTCCGTGGCTGGATGCCAAGGAGTCGGAACACCACGCAGAACTCCTTGGGGCCTCATCACGGTGGGGCCTCATCACTGTGGGGCCTCATCACGGCTTCTCGTGGCGAGGCCCTGCGACGGCGGGGCACGCCGGGGCGATGTCGTTCCTCATGAACGTCGAACACGACGCGCCGTCGACGCCTCTCGATCTCGTGTACCGGTGCTGTCGATTCTCGGGTCCAGGCGCACTCGTCGTGCGGCAGCGCGGGCCGTACTGGCCGGGCCCCGACTTCACTGGAATTTCAGTCCGCGCTGCCAGAGTGACGGTCGGCACCAGGACGGCAATATGGGATGGCCCCGTGCTGCGTTGGTCGGCCCTTGGGAACGTTTTCAGTGACCTACAAGGGTGAGCGTCCCGTGCCTGTTGAAGATGCTCTGTCCGTCTGCGTGATCTGGAGGTCACCAGGATCATCGAGACGCTGAACATCGAGACTGTCGATCGTCAGTCGGTTCCCCAGTCCTGTGAGCAAGTAATTCTCCGGGCGTGGGCATGTGTTGATGGTGCTGATGACTACCCGGCCTTCTTCCCGGTGTTCCCGGCGGCTGCTCTGGGGCGCTGGTTCGGCCGATAGCCGGCTCCGTTCATGAAGAGCTGGTGGCTGTTGCTGATGAGGCGGTCGAGGAGGGACTCGGCGACCACGGAGGTGGGGAAGAGCGGACACCGGTCTTGCGGGGCCCGGTCGGGGGGCAGGATCAGCGAGCGCCCGGCGCGTTCGGTGATCAGCTCGTAGAGGTCGTAGGCCTGGGGTGGGATGAGCCCGCGCATGGCGGAGTCGTCCAGGATGAGGATGTCGGGACGGGCGAGTTCACGCAGGCGCCGTTCCCGGCAGGAACTTCAGCTTCTCCACCTCGCCGCCCACGCTGTCCGTCGACGCCTGCACCGGCCCGGTCACCATCCAGTGCAACGGAGCCGGTACCCGGTACCGGCGCAAGGCCACCGACTCCTCCGGGAAATCGGCCGAAGCACCGGGCCCCGGGGCGCCGGTGGCGTCGGGAACGACGCTCATGACCACCATCGTGAACCGCTCCGAACCGCACGCGTCAGAGACAACCCGCAACGCGCACCCATACGAAAGCGGCCACGCCGGCCGACGAGTTCACCCAGAACGCAGAGGCCAGGAATCACCACACGACTGACGCCATTCTGCGATCCAAGTCAAACCTCCATCCCTTTTCGGTCGGTTCGTCACGGCCTTTTAGGATCCATCTCATTCCAAGGAGATGCATGAGAATCACACGGGTCGGCCTCCTGGCAGCGGCGGCGGCGCTGCTGCTCGCGCCGATCGCGCCCACGCCCGCCTCGGCCTCCGCCCCGGCTCCACAAGCTAATGCGGCGGCCGAACGGCCGGACTTCCAGCTTCCCTTCCCCTGCGACAGCGTCATCGAGCTGAAGACCTACCGGGGTCACAACCCGGACGACAAAAAGATCGACATGTACCGGCAGGGCATGCGGGAAGGAAGCCCCGTCCTGGCCTCAGCCGACGGCTACGTGCACGAGAACTTCTCGCCGGGCGGGCTGGAGATCCGGCACGGCGGCGGATGGTTCACCACGTACATGCACATGACCGGCGTCGCGAAGGCCGGCACATGGGTCAAGCGCGGCGACGTGGTCGGCTACATGGGGGATGTCGGATCGGAAGGCAAGCCGCACCTGCACTACGAGCAGCTGTACAACCCCGACAGCGACCAGGACGCCGACAACCAGCACATCGTCAACCCCGTCCTTCAGGGGCGGGGGCCGTTGGTCATGGACCCTGACAACCCGATCACTATGACCAGCACGAACTGCGGTGTGTCCACTGGCAGCAGCCTGTTCGCCCAGTCTCCGGACCGTTCCGGTGTGTTCCAGTGGTCCGGCAACGGCACCGCGTGGAACAAAGTCGGCGGGGCGGCCGGGACACTGTACGCGGGCGGAGCGGGCCTGTTCGCCACCAACCCCGACAACGGGGACCTGTTCAAGATGAACGGGCCCAACAACTGGAGCAAAGTCGGCGGACCCGCCAAGACCTTCGCCGTCACCGGCAACAGCCTCTTCGGACTCTCACCCGACGGCAAC